>VFYV01000012.1 GCA_016871395.1 Actinomycetota bacterium | reverse complement strand
ACGGTGCCCGACAGGCTGGCGGTGGCGATGGTGGCGAAGTCGATGGCCCGCACCATGTCGGCCGCCGGGGTCTCGGGCGGCAGCTCGATCTGTTGGTCGAGAGCGTGGATTTCGAACACGTAGGTGTGCACCTCGCCCGCGGGCGGACACGGGGCCCGCCATGCCAATTCGGGGGCCTCCGGAGTGCCGAAGGCGTTGGCGGCCACCATCGCCCCCGGTGGCAGACCGCCGGCCTCGATGCCGGTGACCGTGGGGTCGATGCCGAGCACGATCCAGTGGGCTCGACCGACGGGGTCGACGGAAGTGTCGGTGGTGTCGAGCATCACGATGGCCAGCGACACCGTTCCTTCGGGGACCCCGGTCCAACCGATGTTGGGAAACGATTCGTTGGCAGCGCACGTGTTGGCGGTGGGGATGGCGTCGCCGTCGAGCCACGGCCCGTACAGGGTCATCGGCTCGGCTTCGAGCGGTGCCGTGATGTCGAGCGGCGCCGAGGACTCGGAGGGGACGATGATCGACTCGTACTGTCCGCCGCGCGGCGGGGTCATGTCGCGTCCGTCGTCGGCGCAACCGAGCAACGTCGACGCGCCCAGCAGAGCCGCCTTGATCGACAGAGCGAATCGGCGCATGGGTTCATGTTAGGGGTGGTGACAGATGGGGTGGGCGTGCTCAAGCGAAGTAGCGTGGTCGTATGTCGGTGGCGGACTTGTGCATCCTCACGGTGCACGCGCACCCCGATGATGAAGCCTCCAAAGGTGCGCCCACGTTGGCGATGTACCACGATCTCGGGGTGCGCACGGTGCTGGTGTGCTGCACGGGCGGGGAAGAGGGCGACCTGCAGAACCCGGCACTGCGCGAGCCGGGCGGGATCCTCGCTGGGCTGGACGATGCCGGCGTGAAAGCGGCTTTGGCCCGGGTTCGGCCCCGCGAATTGGCCGAGTCGGCGCACATCATCGGCTTCGACGAGGTCGTCATGTTGGGATACCGGGATTCGGGGATGTTGGGCTCAGCGGCCAACGACCATCCCGATTGTTTTCATCGCGCGGATCACGACGAGGCCGTGGGTCGACTGGTCACCGTCATTCGTCGAGCCAAGCCCCAGGTCCTCATCACCTACGGCGACGATCAACGCGGTTATCCGCACCCCGATCATGTGAAGGTGCACGACATGTCGGTGGTGGCCTTCGCTCGCGCCGGTGACCCCACGTGGTATCCGTGGGCTGGTCCGGTGTGGCAACCCTCGAAGATGTATTACTCCGCGTGGTCGCGCACCCGATTGGTGGCGGTACACGAGGCCATGTTGCGACTGAACGGTTCCTCGCCCTACGACGAACGTTGGTTGAATCGCCCGTCGCAGGACGAGCGCATCACCACCCGCACGCACGTGGCCTCGCACATGTCGGTTCGGTCCGGTGCGTTGCGGGCGCACGCCACGCAAGTCAATCCCACCGAGCCGTGGTGGTTCGGTCTCGACGATGATCAATTGAGCGAGGTGTACCCGTGGGAGGACTGGATCTTGGCGCGCTCGACCGTGGGTGGACCCGCCGATGACGATGTGGAGATCGATCTGTTCGCGGGAATCACCGACGTGGTGGCCCTTCCCGCCGGGGTGTCCCACCCGGGTCGTCTCGTCAGCCCCGAGGCCGTCGGAGTGACGCAGTGAGTGACGGTCGCACCATCCAGTTCCGCGTCGTGATGGGCAAGAACGATGAGCGCGTCGACGGTCCCGATGGTGCCGACACCGTGGCCATCATCGCCAAGGCCGATGCCGGGATGGATCCCACCGTGGCGTTCATGCGTGGAAAACTGAAGATAACCGGTCCGACCGGCCCGTTGTTCGACGCTCTGTCGAGCGGTCGCGCCAGCGAGGTGCTCGCCCGACTGTCGGCCGGTTGAGCCCGCGTCTCAGCCTTTGCGCATGGCATCACGAAGTTCGCGATAGCCGATGAGGATGGCACCGGATTCGTTCAGCAGATCACGCAGTCGAGTGTCATTCACCGCCAAGTCGAGGTCGTCGATCCATTGCGCGGCATCGTCGGTCAGGGCTCGCACTTCGGGGGTGTCCACGCTGGGCTGAATGTGGATCTCGGTGACTCCGGGCTTCAACTCGCGAATCGCCGAGTGGACACGCTCGCGACTACCGGCTCGCCAATCGTGGTCGAAGTGATCGGGGAAGACGATCCCCTCGTCGGCGGCGAGTGAGCGGAATGGGAATCCGGCCTGCTCCGCGGTGAGCGTCGAGGGCAGTCGAATAGGCAGTCGGAACTCGGCGGCCATCTCGAGGTAGATGTCGAAGAATTCTGGGCGCAAGGTGATGACGCTGAGGTGCGGGGCGAGGTGCGAAACATCGAAGCCCCACACGATGGCTCGCTCGATCTGGGCCCGACACTCGCGTAACACCTCGGTCGGGTCGGCGTGTTCCCAGAGATCGTCGACACTGCGCGGGAAGCCACCGTCTCCCGACAACAACGACGGAGCGTGGGTGATCGGTCCCCAGCGGTAGAGGGGGTGCTCGGCGTTGAGGGTGATGTGCACACCGATGTCCTCTCCGGCGTACATTTTGGCCGCGTGTCGGGCCCAGGGAGCCGGGACCATGACCGACGCACAGGTGGCGACACCATCTCGGATGGCCGAGTACACCCCGAGGTTCGCGGCATGGCACGAGCCCAGGTCGTCACAGGAGATGATGACCAACTTGGTGTTCGCGTCGTATCCGAGTCGCTCGGCCAAGTTGTCGCTCACGGTGTCGCCCACGTCGTCACGATACCGGCGCGACCCGCGCGAAGAGGTCGCGACGGGCTCACGGAGAGGGCTCGTCGGGACACGCGGACCATAGGCCAAGGCCGTTCGTACGCGCTCTTTCGGCAGCCGCGGCAAACTGGTCCGAGTAAGTGGTGTTGGGCTCGAAGGGATACGGGTGGGCCAGGCCCTCGTCGATGAGCACGGCGTTGACGAAGAGGTCATCGGGCTCGCGATGGACGTAGGCCAAGAGTCGTCCGAACTGGTCACGCGAATCGATGTCGCGTTCGAGACGCACGGGAGTACCGGGCGGGAGCAGTTCGGAGAGTCGAGCCGATGCTTCGGGGCCGAAACACTCGATGGGTGTGTCGGGCTTCTTCGTCTCGGGGGTGTCGATGCCGATGAGTCTGACGGTGTCACCACGCCCATCGATGATCACGTCGACGGTGTCACCGTCGACCACGCGTTCGATGACGGCGTTGGCATCGGTCGGTAGTTCGACGTCGTCGGGGCCGCAACCGAATGAAACCGCCGCAGTCGCGAGCATCGATGCCACGACGAATAACGGTTCGAAGCGGTGAAGCATCCGACGGGGTGGGCGGATCGACGGCCGCGTCGACGTGATCAGAGGCGTTCGATGAGGGTGCCGGTACCGAGACCACCTCCGCAGCACATCGAGATGATGCCGTACTTGCCACCGGTGCGCTCGAGCTCGTAGAGCGCTTTGGTGGTGAGAATCACCCCGGTACCACCCAGCGGGTGACCGAGGGCCACCGCGCCCCCGTTGGGATTGGTTTTGGCCAGATCGGCGCCGACCTCTTTGGCCCACGCCAACACGACCGAGGCGAACGCCTCGTTGATCTCGAAGGTGTCGATCTGGTCGACGGTGAGGTTGTTGCGCTCGAGCAGACGCTGCGTGGCGTCGATCGGGCCGGTGAGCATGAGCACCGGATCCACGCCGACGAGACAACTGTCGACCACCTTGGCCCGCGGCTTCAGACCGAGCTCGTTGGCCTTCTCGAGGGTCATCATCAACACGGCGCCCGCACCGTCGCTGATCTGCGACGAATTGCCCGCGGTGTGCACGCCGTTCTCGCGCGCCACCGGGTTCAGGGTCTGCAGTTTCTCGAGCGTGGTCTCGCGAATGCCCTCGTCGCGAGCGACACGGTGGGTGGTCCCGGTGGGTTTGCCGTCGTCACCGAGGTCGGGCGCGTCGACCACGATGTACTGGCCGGCGAAACGATCCTCGGCCCAGGCGCGGGCCGCGCGCTGTTGGGATTCGAGACCGAAAGCGTCGGTGTCGGCGCGCGTGATGCCCCACTGGTCGGCGATGCGCTCGGCCCCCTCGAACTGCGAGGTGAACTCGAAGTGTTCGAAGTAGCTTTTGCTGACGGCCTTGCCGAGCGACTCGAACTCCTTGGTCTTGGGGTTCTTCGTATAGGCGTTGGAGTTGCTGCCGATCGGAACGGTGCTCATCGACTCCACGCCACAGGCCATCGCGACGTCGACCACACCCGATGCGATGAGCGAAGCGGCCAGACCGGTGGCCTGCTGGCTGGAACCGCACTGAGTATCGACCGTGGTGCACGCGGTGGTCATCGGTAAACCGGCCGACAGCCAAGCGGTGCGGGTGATGTTGAACGATTGGGCGCCGACCTGGCTGACATTGCCGCCGACGACCTGCTCGATCGTGGCGGGATCGATGCCGGTACGATCGATGACCGCCTTTTGAACCAGGCCGAGAAGGTCGGCGGGATGCAAGGTGGAGAGTCCACCGTTCTTACGTCCGACCGGCGTGCGGACGGCATCGACGATGACCACGGTGCGAGGGCTGTAATTGGACATGTCGCTCATCATAAGGTCGAAGGCATGAGCTCTTCCCATGAGACGTCGATTTCCCGCATCAGCCGATTCGAGCCGGGAGCGATCGCCCCCGAAGACACCGTCGGACATCGCTATTTCCACGTGGTGGGAGCCTCGGTCTGGGTGCACCACGAGCCCGCCGACCCGGATTTCCTGGTGCATTTCTTGGGCACCCTCGATGGGCACGCGTGTTGGGGCGTCGACGTCCCCCACGGGAGCGATCCCTCCGATGGAGCGGCGGTCGACTTGTTCAGCCTCTTTGGTCGTACCAGTGAGGACGATTGGTTGGTGGCCGGCCGAGCCGTGCAATTGGTCGAGTGGGCACGCACGCACCGGTACTGCGGTCGATGCGGAGAGACCACAGTGATGGCGGCGAACGAGCGAGCCATGAAATGTCCTCGCTGTAACTTGATGAGCTTCCCGCGCCTCGCGCCGGCGATGATCACTCTGGTTACTCGGGGCGAACCGGGTCCGGATCAAGAGGCGCTGTTGGCTCGCGGGGTGCAGTTTCGCGCGCCGATGTACAGCTGTCTCGCCGGATTCGTGGAGCCCGGTGAGACCCTCGAAGGCGCGGTCATCCGTGAGGTGCGCGAAGAAGTGGGCGTGAAGGTTGGCTCGGTGCGGTACGTGGGAAGCCAGCCGTGGCCCTTCCCGCACAGTTTGATGCTCGGTTTTCGCGCCCAGTGGGTCAGCGGGGACATCGTGTGCGATCCCTCAGAGATCATGGACGCCAACTGGTATCGCAAGGATGACTTGCCGAGCATCCCCCCGGGGATCTCCATCGCCCGCAAACTGATCGATGCCTGGTTGAGTGAGTGACTCGGAGCGGCGAGTAGGTTCGGCTCATGACTTTCACCAAGAACTCGCTCGGCAAATTGGGTCTCTGGACCTTCCAACTCGACATGCAACCGATGAAGGAAGCGCAGCGGGTCGCCGCCACGATCGAGGAGCTGGGATTCGGAGCGGTGTGGGTTCCCGAAGCCGTCGGTCGTGAACCCTTCGCGTCGTGTGGATTGCTGTTGTCGGCCACCGAGAAACTGATCATGGCCACGGGCATCGCGTCGTTGCACGCCCGGTCGGCCATGACCATGGCGGCGGGTCACAAGACCCTCAGCGAGGCGTTCCCCGATCGTTTCCTGCTCGGCATCGGCGTCAGTCATCAGCCCGCCGCCGAGGGGTTCCACGGCGCGTCGTACGGCAAGCCGTACTCCAACATGGTGTCGTACCTCGACGCGATGGATCGCAGCCTTTTCTTCGCGGCCGGACCGTCTCGCGTACCGGTGCGCTGTCTGGCGGCGCTCGGTCCGAAGATGTTGAAGTTGGCCGCCGATCGCACGTTGGGGGCCCACCCCTATTTCGTTCCCGTCGAGCACACGCCGATCGCCCGGGCGGCCATGGGTCCCGACGCGTTGTTGGCTCCCGAGCAGGCGGTGGTGTTCAACACCGATCCCACCGAGGCTCGCGCCATCGCTCGCGGTTTCATGTCCACGTACATGGGGTTGCCCAACTACACCAACAACCTGCGCCGTCTCGGTTGGGGTGACGAGGACCTCGCCACCGACAACGGCCCGTCGGACAAGTTGGTGGACGCCATCGTGGCGTGGGGAACGCTCGACGACATTCACGCCCGCATCAAGGCGCATCTCGACGGTGGGGCCGATCACGTGTGCGTTCAGGTGCTGTCGGCGAATCCGACGGCAGTGACGATGAACGAGTTCCGCGAACTCGCGTCTCTCATCCCCCAGTTGTGACGCCGGTCGTCAGACGTGACCGGTGATGATTCCGAAAATCAAGGTGGCGAGCGTGTCGCGGATGGTCGATTTGTTCGATCCGCGCTTGGCCATCTCGGGCTGATACCCGAGCAGACGTTCGCACATGGCCACCACTGCGGCGGCGGTGGTGAAGGGATCGAGAGTCTTCGGTAGGCGACCGGCCGCCACGCCGTCGCGGATCATGTCCTGCAGGGCGTCCATCAACAACAGGTTGGCCTCGGTGCGCACCTTGCGGAAATGGCGGTCGCCCTCCTCGGCCTTGAGGTTGCGCACGCGCAACACGGCATGGTGGGTGTCCCAGAACGTCATGTAGGCCTCGACGAACTCACCGGCGCGTCTCAAGCCATCGGCCTCGGTCCAGCCCGGTTTCAGGTGATCGACCAATGGTTTTTCGTCCTCGGTGGCCTCGCTGGCCAACTCGAGGATGGCCTCATTGACGTCGTTGAAGTAGTGGTAGAAGGTCGCTGGCGACGTCTTGATCTCGCGCGAGATGTCGACGACGCGCAGGTCGAGAATGCCTTGCTCGGCGAGTAACTTCGCGGTGGCGTCCAACAATTTGCGCCGGGTGGCCAGGGCGCGCGATCCGATGACGCGTCCGTCGACGGCAAAAATATCGTCGGTCATCTCAGGCTCCGTACACCGGCGCGGGGACGGGGGCTTCGCGCATGAGGTCGGCGACGATCGAGCCGATCTCGTGAGGTTCGAGTCGGGCACCCTTGTCGAAGACGTGACCGTGCTGCCAGCCGTCGGCCAGCGAGATCTGACCACCGGCGATCTCGAACATACGCCCGGAGATCTCGCACCGCGCCGAACCGAGCCATACGACGAGCGGGCTGACGTTGGCCGGGTCCATGGCGTCAAAGCCAGTGTCGGGCTTTTTCATCATGTCGGCGAAAGCCTCTTCGGTCATGCGGCTACGTGCCGACGGAGCGATGCCGTTCACCTTGATGTTGTAGCGACCGAGCTCGGCGGCACCGACGATCGTGAACGCAGCGATACCGGCCTTGGCGGCCGAATAGTTGCCCTGGGACACGCTGCCGAACAGCCCGGCACCCGACGACGTGGTGACCACCCGGGCATCCACCGGTGTACCGGCTTTGCTCATGGCGCGCCAGTGATCGATGGCGTGGCGCACCGGGCAGAACATTCCGCGCAGGTGCACCCTCATGACGGCGTCCCACTCGTCGACCGACATGTTGACGATCATGCGATCGCGCACGATTCCGGCGTTGCACACCAGGGTGTCGAGCCCACCGAAGGTGTCGATGGCCTGACGGATCAACCGACCCGCGCCGTCCCAGTCACTCACGTCGTCACCGTTGACGATGGCCTCGCCACCCATGGCCACGATTTCGGCGACCACCTCGGCGGCCGGACCCTCGTCGCGACCTTCGCCGCTGAGGCTGGCACCGAGATCGTTCACGACCACCTTTGCACCGTCGGCGGCGAAGGCCAGAGCATGGGCCCGCCCGAGACCTCGGCCGGCACCGGTGATGATGACGACTCGTCCGTCGCAGATTCCCATTGTTTCGATTCCTCTCGCCGAACTGTCAGCAGGTGATGCCACCGTCGAGCACGACGACGGAGCCGGTCATGTATCGACCCTCGTTCGACGCGATGAACGCGAAGAGGTTCGCCATCTCGTCGGGCTCGGCCTGGTCCATCGGGGTCATGATCTTGCCCATGAGTTTGTAGTCGGCGTTGGGGGGCAGATTCATGAACGAGGTGACGATGTTGGTGTTGGTGCCGCCGGGGGCGATGGCGTTCACCCGCACACCTTTGCCCCGGTACTCGTAGGCGAGGGCGCGGGTGAGATTGACGACCCCGCCCTTGCTCGCGCAGTACGCGGCACTCCACGGCGCACCCATGAGTCCCGACGTCGAGGCGGTGTTCACGATGACCCCGTCGACACCGGTCTCCTCGTAGGCCTTCAAGAGGTGGGGCAGGGCGTATCGCGAGACGTAGAACGTCCCGTTGAGATTGACCGAGACGATGCGGTCGAACCACTCGGGTGTCTCTTCGTGGCTATTGGCGAAATGCCCGATGCCGGCGATGTTGCAGACGATGTCGAGCCCACCGAGGGTTTTGGCCGCCTTGTCGACGACCCTGTGCACCGCGGCGGCGTCGGTGACATCGAGGTCGTAGGCGACCGCTTGGCCGCCGCCCCCGCTGATCTCGGCTGCGGTCTCTTTGGCGCCACGCAGGTCGGCGATGGCCACGTTGGCTCCCTCGGCGGCGAAGCGGATGGCGGTCGCCCGTCCGATACCCGAGCCAGCGCCGGTGATGAACACCCGGCTGCCCCGAAGTCGCTTGTAGGTCGGAGCCACCTTGCGTGCCGGCTTCTTCTTGGCCGGTTTGCGCCCGGCTTGGGCCTCGCCGGCCAAGGAACGAGCAGTGATTTTCTTTTCGGTCATGTCGTTTCCTCGCTCACGAATTCTTGCCGTAGGTGGCCCGAAGATCCTTTTTCAGCACCTTGCCACTGGGATTGCGGGGCAGGGCTTCGACGATCTCCAATTGTTCGGGGATCTTGTGTACTGACAATTGGGCGCTCTTCAGATGGGACACCATGTCGACCAAGGTCAGTGTCCCGTTGGCCTTCAGTACGACCACCGCGCAGGCGCGTTCGCCGCTGGTTGCATCGGGTAGCCCGATTACCGCGGCATCGGCGACGGCCGGGTGCGTGAACAACAGGTCCTCGATCTCCTTGGCCGAGATGTTCTCGCCCTTTCGGATGATGATGTCTTTCAGACGTCCGGTGATGCTGATGTAGCCCTCGGCGTCGATCACACCGAGATCACCGGTGCGAAACCAGCCGTCTTCGTCGAAAGCATCCGCGTCGAGGTTGGAGTCCAGGTATCCCAGACACACCTGGCCGCCTTTCACGCGCAATTCCCCCTCGACACCGCGGCCCGTCTCGACGCCGTCCATCACGGTGCGAATCGTCACTCCGGGACAGGCCCGTCCGTCGGTGTTGGCCTTCTTGTCGTCGGGATCGTCGATGTGGACCATCGTGTTGATGGGGGACTCGGTGAGTCCCCATCCACCGATCAGTGGCGCACTGAACGCGTCCATCATCTCGGCGTGGAGAGATCGTGGCTTCGGAGAGCCACCACCGTTGAAGATCCGCACGTTCGGCAACAACTTCGCCTCCGACGGCAGTTGTCGTTGTGCGTTCAGGTAGGTCAACCAGAACACGGTGCCGGCACCGGCGCACGTGCACCCGTTCTCACCGAGCCACCGTGGCGTGTTCACAGGGTCGAAGGTCTCGACCATCAACAGTTCGACACCGGTCTCCATGGCGTTGAACAACCAGATGAGCCCGCCCACGTGCGTGATCGGGAACACCACCGCCGCCTTGTCGTCCGGACCGACCTGCATGCTCCACTGCATTCCGAGGTTGGCCGCGCCCATGGTGGCGTCACTGTGTTTGGCCCCCTTGGGATCCGCGGTCGTGCCCGAGGAGTAGAACAACCAACGTAGACCGTGCAGGTCGGCGCGATACGGGGGTAAGCCCACCGCATCGGGGTCAGCCTCGGGAAGATCGGGGTCGGCGACGATGATGCGCACCTCGCGGCCACCCGCCTCCACGATCTCGCGGGCCATCGGGGGGAAGTCGAAACCGCGGAAGACTCCCGGGACGATCAGGACCTTGCAGTCCGATTGCGCGGTGATGAAGGAGATCTCTCGATGGCGGTAAATCGGGAGAATCGGGTTCTGAATTGTTCCGAGTCGCGAAAGGGCTCCGGTGAGAACCAGCGACTCGAAACGCGACGGGAGGATCCACGAAACGTTCGTGCCCTCGCCGATGCCGATCTGCGACAGCCCCGCAGCGACTCGCTCGCAACGATTCTTGTACTCGCTGTAGGACATGGAACGTCCGTGTTCGTCGAACGCCATTCGTTTTTCCGGGGTGGTGATGGCCCGCTCGCATATCAACTGCCAGAGGGTCTTGCCAGAGGTGTCGATGTTCGTCGAGAGATCACGAGCCATGTTCGGGGTCCCCGGTTCAGAAAGTGATGACCGCACGGGCGATCGTTCCGCCCTCGAGGCCGTGGACGGCGTCCTCCCAATCGACGACGGGGAACGTGGCGCTCACCAATTCATCGAGTAGCACCTCGCCGCGACGATACAAATCGATGATGTAGGGGATGTCGCGCTGGGGGCTGATAGTTCCGTAGCGACAACCGATGATGCCGCGATCGACCTGGGTCAGGCGTCCGTACAGACCCTTGAACTCGGCGGTCTGACCGGCGACGCCGATGATGACGACGGTTCCACCCCAATCGAGGCACTCGAGCGCGTTGTAGGTGACGGTCGGGTGGGCGACACAGTCGAACGACCAGTTCACTCCGCCGGCGTTGAAGGGTCCGCGGGGCGCGGTGTTCGAGTACGGCATGATCTCGCCCACGGCGGCCACCAAGTCCTCGCGACGACCGTCGAGGAAATGCGTGGCGCCGAACTGCTTGGCCAACGGTTCTTTCTCCATGACGGTGTCGACGGCGATGATGGTGGTGGCCCCCTGCACCCGGAGGGCTTGGATGACGTTGAGGCCGACACCACCGACACCGAACACGAGAGCCGATTGACCGCGTTTCACATTGGCGCGATTGAACACCGCACCCATGCCAGTCACCACGCCGCAGCCGACGAGGGCCGCCGACGTGAGGGGGACGTCCTTGGGGATCTTCACGCACTGCACGTCGCGCACCACGGTTCGCTCGGCGAACGCACTGGTGGCGGCGAAGTTGTAGATGGGCTCGCCGTCGAGGGTGAAGGGCTGGCTCCAGTTGGCCAATGTGGAGCGACACAGCGTCGGTAGACCGTCCATGCAGAACTTGCAGAAGCCGCAGGCGGCCAGAGTGGCCACGATCACGTGATCACCCGGCTGAACGTGGGTGACAGCATTGCCCACCTCGGACACGACGCCGGCTGCCTCATGACCACAGACACCGGGCGACGGAACCGGGTAGAGGCCGTTCATGTACGAGATGTCGCTGTGACACAACCCGGCGGCGGCGATCTGCACGATCACCTCGCGGGGACCGGGTTCGCGCAGGGTGAGCCCGTCGACCAACGAGGTGGTCTTCCCGTCGTACACGATTCCCTTCATGGAGCCCCCTTCATCCACCCGACGAACCCCTCGAACTCTAGTACCGGAGCCCGGTCAATCTGACGGCCAGTCAGAATCGAACGACGTCCGTCCCCTCGAGGGGTAGGTTGGCACCATGTCGGTACCGAAGGTGTCCTCACGGGTGTCGGTCGAGCGACTGGACGGCGCCTTGGGGGCCGTGGTCCGGGGTCTGCGAGTCAGCGACTACTCCGATGAGGACCTACGGGAGCTCGCCGACTCGTTGCTCGGGTGGTGGGACGAACGATTGGTGTTGTTCTTCCCCGGTGCCCACTTCACGCCGTCGGATCAGTCGCGATTGGCGCGTTGTTTCGGTTCGCACGTGGCGGCGACCACCGAGACCGCGTCGGACAATCGCAAGATTCCCACGCTGCGCGACGAGGGATTCCCCGAGATCCTGCTGATCGATTCGCATGCTCCCGGTTTCAACCCGAACCTCACGGCGGTGTGGCACACCGACGTGCCCTTCATAGAGAATCCGCCCAAGGCATCGTTGTTCTACTGCGAGATCTCGGCGGTGGGTGCGGGTGACACGATGTGGAGCAATCAGATCGCGGCGTACCGTCGACTCAGCGCACCCATGCAGAGGCTCGTGGATGATCTCCAGGTGGTCATGGGTTCGCCGCCCCAGACCGCCACGTTCGTTCATCCCTTCGTGCGTCGACATCACTCGTCGGGGGAGAAGTCGATCTTCGCCAATCGGGGTTGGACCCGCAGCATCGTGGGGATGAGCGAGGTCGAGAGTCGCCACGTTCTCGAGGCGGTTTTCGCCGTTTCCGAGCGCCCCGAGAACATCGTGCGCTGGAAGTGGACCAGCGGCGACGGTGCATTGTGGGACAATCGTTACACCATGCACTACGCGGTGGCGGATTACGGCAGCCAACATCGACGAGTGCGCCGGGCGACCATCTACGACTGAATTCGGATCGAACGGCGTCACCTCAAGAGCGCGCGCAATTCGAACTTCAACACCTTTCCGCTGGCATTCGACGGGAGTGACTTCACGAAGGTGACGGCGCGGGGCACCTTGTAGTTGGCCATACGGACTCGTGCCCACTCGATGATCTCGTTCTCGTCGACGGACCGACCCTCGCGCCGGACCACGAAGGCGTGTCCGACCTCGCCCATCCGTTCGTCGGGTCGGCCGATGACCGCCACCTGGGCCACCGCGGGATGGCCCAGCAAAGCGTTCTCGATCTCGGCCGGATAGGCGTTGAACCCCCCGACGATGAACATGTCCTTCAGTCGGTCGGTGATGGTCAGGTAGCCGCGCTCGTCCATCACCCCGATGTCGCCCGTGTGCAGCCAACCTCGTTCGTCGATGGTCTCGGCCGTGGACGTGGGGTCGTCGAAGTATCCGGGCATGACGTTGTAACCGCGACACACGATCTCGCCGGCTGTTCCCCGCGGGACCTCGACGTCGTTCTCATCGACGATGCGCACTTCGACACCGTCGATGGCTCGACCACTGGTGGACGAGATGGTCTCGGGATCGTCGTCGCGACGACACATGGTGATGGTGCCGGTGGACTCGGTGAGTCCGTAGGCCGTGAGGATCACCTCGAAGCACAGTTCCTGGCGCATGCGCCGGATCATCTCGACCGGCACGGCGGCGGCCCCGGTGACGGCGAGGCGCAACGAGGAGAGATCATGGGAGTCTCGGGCGGGATGATTCAGGATGCTGAGGTACAACGTCGGTGGCCCGGGAAGGGTGGTCACGCGTTCGTCGCTCACCGTGCGCAACACCGTGGGGACGTCGAACACCGCCAACGGCAACATGGTCGCTCCGCGAAGAAGACAGGCGAGGAATCCGGCCTTGTAGCCGAAGGTGTGGAAAAAGGGATTGACGATGAGGTAGCGATCGTCGGCGCCGAGTCCGACGATCGTCGACCATTCCTGGAACACCCGAATCGTTTGATCGTGACGCGACATCACGCCTTTGGGGCGACCGGTGGTACCGGAGGTGAAGATGATGTCCGAGAGGTCATCGGGCCGAACGGCGCCCTCGCGTTCGGCCAGCACCGACGAGGGGACGTGCTCTCCGGCGTGAACGAACTCGTCCCAGGAGAATCCGGCCATGTCGACGACACGAGCCAACGACGGAGTCTCATGATCGCTGACCTCGGACGAGTAGTCGACGTCGAGGAAGCCGTTCTGGACGAAGAGGAGCGAGGCGCCACTTCGTTCGATCACGTGGGCGGCCTCGGCACCTCTGAAGCGGGTGTTGATGGGCACGAGCACACCCCCGACCATTTGCGCGCCGAGAGCGGCGAAGATCCACTCGGGCGAGTTGGGGGCCCACACGGCCACACGGTCGTGGGGACGAAGACCTTGGGCGATGAAGGATCGCGCGCACCGCTCGATTTCGCCGACGAGTTCGCAGAACGTCCAACGTCGATCGCCGGCGATCAAGGCCTCTCGGTCGCCGAACTCGGCGGCCGCCCGCACGACCTGCGGGATGGTGAGCACGACTACTTCAGGTGAGTGATGCCGAGCATCTTGATGGCATTGCCGCGGATCACCTTGTACACCTGCTCGTCGGTGAGACCGAGGGTCTGCTCGTACGCGATCTTGGCGGTGTGTGGCCAGGTGGAGTCCGAGTGCGGGTAGTCGCACTCGTAGGTGACGTTGTCCTCACCGATCTCGACGAGGGAGCGCAGACCGTGCGGGTCGTCGAAGAAACATCCGTAGACGTGCTTCTTGAACAACTCGCTCGGTGGCTCGAGCACCTTGTCGGCGATTCCGCCCCAGCCCCGGTTGTCCTCCCACACACGGTCGGCCCGCTCGAGGATGTAGGGAATCCAGCCGATCTGGCCCTCGCTGTAGGCGATCTTCAGATCGGGGAACTGGGTGAAGTGACCGCTCATCAACCAGTCGACCATGCTGAAGCAACAGTTGGCGAACGTGAGCGTCGAGCCCACCGCGGCCGGGGCGTCGGGCGACGTGCTGGGCATCTTGGATCCGGACCCGATGTGCATGCAGATGACGGTCCCCGTGTCGTTGCAGGCCTCGAAGAACGGCAACCAGTAGCCGTCGGCGTCGTGGATGCTGGGCAGGTTGAGGTTCGAGGGGATCTCGCTGAACGCCACGGCGCGAAAGCCCCGCGCGGCGTTGCGACGAATCTCGTCGGCGGCCGCCTGTGGATCCCACAGCGGGATGAGACCCAACGGCAACATGCGTCCGCCGGATTCGCCGCACCACTCGTCGTGCATCCAGTCGTTGTAGGCATGCACGCTGAGCATGGCAAGTTCCTTGTCCTGCGCCTCGTAGAACGTCTGGCCGCAGAAACGCGGGAACGTGGGGAAGCAGAGCGAGGCTTCGATACCGGCCACGTCCATGTCCGCGAGGCGATCCGTCAATTTGTAACTGCCCTGACGCATCTCGTCGTAGGTGATGCCGGTGACGGTGACCTCGTCGCGTTCGAAACCGACGGCGGTGTCGAGGCGGGTGAGTGGGCGACGCAGATCCTCGTAGAACCACCAGTCGGCCAAGGGACCCTCGTCGCCCTTGTCCCCCGGAACGGCGGTGAACTTGCCGCCGATGAACGTCATTTCCTTGACGGGCAAGCGCTCGATGCGCGGGCCCACGTCGTGGTACTTCTTCGGCAGGCGGTCGGTCCAGACGGTGGCCGGCTCGGTGACGTGATCGTCGACGGAAATGATCTTGGGCAGTTCACGCATGCCAGCGAGGTTACACCGGTATCTGACGGTGTGTCAGATTCTGCGCCTGATCGGTCTGAGCAGGGCTGAGAGTATTCTTCGGGGATGGTCGCGACCTCGACATCCTCCCCGGCCCCGCCCCGTCGGATGACCGTGGGTGTGGCTCTACCTCAAATGGCCGAGGGCCTCGACCGGAGTCGGCTGTTGGCCTGGTGTCGGGGTATCGACGTCGGTCCGTATTCGAGCGTGTCGGCCGGAGAGCGGATCACGTTTCACAACCTCGACGGCTTCACCCTGTGCACGGCGGCGGCGGCTCTGACCGAGCGGGTGCGGGTGCTGGTGAACGTCGCGGTGCTGCCGTGGCACGCACCGGCGTTGGTGGCCAAGGAATTGGCGTCGATGGACGTGGTGTCGGCAGGTCGCGTGGAGGTGGCGGTCGGAGTCGGTGGCCGCCAGCAGGACTACGCCGCGTTGGGATCACCGTTCGCGGGTCGCCACCGTCGACTCGACGAGGCGGTGGTCGAGATGAAGCGTTTGTGGGCCGGGGGCCCAGCGGCCGACGGCGAACGCGTGGGGCCCGCACCCCTACAAGCCGGTGGTCCGCCCGTCATGGCGTCGGCGATGGGGCCCAAGTCGTTGGCCCGTGCGGCCAGGTGGGCGGTCGGTGTCAGCGGCTTCACCCTGCTCGGTGACGCCGCCGAGGCGGCCAGGCTGTTTCGCGCCACGGAATCCGCATGGCGCGAGGCTGGTCGAGCCGATGCGCCCCGTCTGGTGACCGGTTCGTTCGTGGCCCTGGGCGAGGATGCCAAACCGACGCTGCGCGGCTTCGCCGAGGCGTACCTGAAGGTGTTCTCGCCCGAGTTGGCCAAGGGGCTCGCCGAGGCCATGCCTCTGCACGACGCCTCCGCTCTGAGCGACCTCCTGGACGCGGTCGAAGAAGCCGGTGCCGACGAGTTCATCGTGGTTCCCGCCACCAGTGATCCGCGCATGCTCGACCGACTCTCCGAGGTGGTGTCCGCCCGTCGGAGTTCCGGTGGATGTTCGGGAACCGACGACAGGTGTCGAGCGAAGGGCGTTGCATGAGGGTCGAGGAAATCGAAACGATCGAACGCCAGCAGGCCGAGGCCAGCAAGAGGTGGCGCAATCTCTGGCGAGTCCACTTCTACTCCGGAATCATCGTCGCACCCTTTCTGGTGATGTTCGCCATCACCGGCTTGGTGATCCTGTACACCCAACCGATCCAAGACGGGCTTCAATCGGATCTGCGTCGAGTGGAAGCGGGATCGGAGATGGTGTCGTTCGACGTTCAGGCCGAGACGGTGGAGAGCGACATTGGTGACGACATGATCGTGTCGCTGACGCCTCCGCGTGACGCGGGCTCCTCGACCGTTTTCGGACTGGACAGCGGCCGCTCGGCGTACGTGAACCCCTACACGGGGGAGTTCCTCGGCGCTGACGAGTCTCAGACCACTCTGGTCCGATGGGCGAACACTTTCCACGGCCACTTGAACAACGACAGCCTGACCGTGTCTTTGCCCGCCGTTTCCGCATTGTGGGACGGAGACAAGGTGATGCGCGACTACGTCGTGGGCGACTTGATTCTGGAACTGGCCGGCACGTGGTTGGTCATCCTCGCTCTGACCGGGCTCTATCTGTTCTGGCCCCGCACGTCCCGCGAAGCGAAATCCGAAGTCAACGGCAAGCGCATGTGGTCGTTCCGACTCGGCAAGAAGGGCCGCGCCAGGTGGCGCGACCTGCACGCTCTTCCCGGTGCGGTGCTGTTCATCATGTTGCTGTTCGTCGCCGCTTCCGGATTGCCGTGGTCGACATATTGGGGGCCGAACTTCACGGCGCTCGCCAACGAGATCAGTCCGAACACGTGGACCGATGCGCCGGCCAGTGCCGTCGGCGTGAAGGGAGACCTCGATCGTCTCGGGAATCAGATCAACTGGAACACCGGAGACGTTCCGATTCCCGCTTCGTACCGTCCGGAGTCGGGCGCCGAGACGCCGACGCCGCTCTCGCTCGATTCGGTGGTGCAGATCGCGAGCGAAGAGGGCATGAAGCCGAACTACACGATCCACTTCCCGTCGAACGGCGTGGACGACGCCGGCAATCCTTTGTACGGAAGCTTCACCGTGTCGAACTCGTGGCCTCGCAAGACCGGTGAAGCCAAGGACGTCTTCATCGACCAGTTCAGCGGCGCGACGTTGGGACAACAAGACGTCTATGGATACGGCTCGGTGTCGCAGGCGGTCGACACCACGGTGAGCATCCACATGGGGACCCAATGGGGCATCGTGTCGCGAATTCTGATGACGCTCACCTGTGTCCTCACGCTGTGGTCGGTCATCTCGGCCGTCGTGATGTATTCGAAGCGCCGTCGCCGGGGAACACTCGGTTTGCCGCGTCGCCCGGCCGAAGTCCATCTCGGACGCGGTCTCGTCGTCATCGCCGTCGTGGTGGGAGTCGTGTACCCCCAATGGGGGGCCAGCGCCCTGCTCATCCTGGCTTTCGACAAGTTCGTGATCCAGCGAAACCGCCGGTTGAAGGTGGCCTTCGGGCAGCGGTCATGATGTGGTCGTGAAGAGCCGGACCGGAACGTTCGCATTGGTTGCGGCACTTCTGGTCGCTTGTGCAGGACCGTCAGGCGTCGACGAACTGAAGGTCTCGAATGTGTGGGCCCGGCCGACGCCCGCCCAGTCCGACGTCGCCGCGGTGTACATGAGCATCGTCTCGCCGGTGGCCGACGAGTTGGTCGAAGTGTCGACGGATCGTGCCGAGTCGACCTCGCTGCACGTCACCAGTGGAGCGAAAGTCGATGACGGTGCGGGACACGAGAATCATGGTGCGGCTGGTACGGAATCGACGATGGAGGCCGTCGACTTGGTGCTCGAGCCGAATTCCCGCGTGGACCTGGTGCCCGGTGGCCGACACCTGATGCTGGAAGGTCTCGTCGAACCATTGGTCGAGGGAGACACGTTCGAATTGATTCTCACCTTCCTCGAAGCGGGCGAGGTCCGCCTGGTCGTCGAGGTTGCGACCAACGACCCGAACGGGTGAGCGTCGGCCGCGTCGACGGCTCAGCTCGACGTGTCGCGGCGCAGATCGACGATCATGCGCGCGGCCACCACCAACACCAGTGAGGCGAACAGCACGTTCGACAGGTCCTCCGACATGTGGTCGGCGATCACGCCTCCGGCCACCGCCGAGACGATGCCACCGAATCCGACGATGGCGGCCACCTTCAGGTCGATGTTGTCGGCCTTCCAGTTGCGCCAGGTACCCATGATCGAGGTGGGGATGATGACGGCGACCGACGTGCCTTTGGCCACCACGTTCAGTTCGCTGAAGAGGACCACCATCGCCGGCACCATCACGATGCCTCCACCGATTCCCAGCAGGCCGGCGAGTGTTCCGGCGACCAGTCCGATGATCAACAAGGAGATCGCCGTAGACGCCGTGATGGCATCGCGACCATCGGCCGTCATAGGGACGTACAGACGAATGGCGGTGATGATCAACGTGGCTGCGAACAGATAGCCGAGCACCCTGCGCGGAAGGATGTGGATCAATCTGGTTCCGAGTACGGCGCCACCCAGCGCGCCGGCGATCAACCATGCGGCCATGGCCCAATCCACGTTGTCACGGTTCCAATAGGTGATGAGGCTGGCCACCGAAATCGGAAGCAGCGCTCCGAGCGACGTGCCGTTCGCCAGCCGTTGATCGAACCGCAACACCATCATGAGGGCGGGGACGACGAGGATACCCCCTCCGACGCCGAACATGCCCGACAAGAGCCCCGCCCCGATGCCGATGGCGATGACGCGTCCGATCGAATACCGGGCGACTTCGGATGTCATAGGAGAGTTCTAGCCGATCAGGCCAGAACGACTCCGGAGACGCGACGACGGTGGAAGTTGGCGTCACCGTACGAGCGCATGAGCGCCCACGCCTTTTTCATGAAGAGTTGCAAGTCGGCTTCCCACGTATAGCCGATTCCACCGTGCACCTGCATGGTGCTGCGACTGCTGCGGTAGGCGGCTTCACCTGCGAGAGCCTTGGCCATGCTGATGTCACGGGCGATCGTGGTGGCGCCGGTCGAGGCGGAGAAGGCTGCTCGATAGGTGGGGGCCTTGGCGAACTCGACCTTGAGCAGCGCATCGGACATGAGATGTTTGACCGCTTGGAACGACCCAATCGGCTTGCCGAACTGCTCGCGCACTCGGGCGTACTCGGCGGCGATCTCGATCATTCGCTCCGAGAGCCCGATGAGGTATGCGGCCACGGCAAGAGCCATGGCATCGAACGGGTCCAGGCCGGCGACGCTGACGTCGGTGTCCGTGCGCTCGCCGCCGGTGACGGTGAACAATCGACGACCTCCGTCCATGCCGTGGGCATCAGTCGACTTGAAGGATCGGAGCACGCAATCCCTGCGCACGATCAGGTCGGCCACACCGCCGTGAGCCACGTAGGGAGAGTCGTCCACCCACAACGTGGCGATGGATTCGCCGGCGATCAGCGACGCGCCGAACGGTGTCGAGGCCAAAGCCGGTACGGCGACCGCCATGTGTTCGAGCACTGGGCCGGGCACTGCGGCGCGACCGAGTTCTTGGAAGAGCAAGATGGCATCGACGAACGAGCCACCCATACCCCCGTCAGCCTCGGGCGCGAGCATCGATAGCACCCCCATTCCCGACAGGTGCGCCCACAACTCGGGGGAGTGTCCGGTGCCGTTCTCCCAAACGTCGCGCACCAGTGCTGGCGGACACTCTTTGGCGAGAAGGTCCCGAAGGCCCTCGGCGAAGAGTCGCTGGTCGTCGGTGAAAGCGAATCTCATGATTCACATCCCCCGGGGCAACTGCAAGACACGGTCGGCGATGATGTTGCGCTGAATCTCGTTGGTGCCGGCGTAGATGGGGCCGCTCAAAGAAAAGAGGAATCCGTCCACCCAGCGTTCGAGCGGGCCCTCCATGCGTTCGGCCTCCGGTCCGATGATCTGCAGTGCGATCTCGTGGATGCGGACGTCCATCTCGCTCCAGAAGATCTTGTTCAAACTGGCCTCGGCACCGATGGGACGTCCCTCCAACATCCCGGTGACCGTCTGGTACGTGTGCAGGCGGTAGCCCTCCGCCTGCATCCAAACGTCGGTGACGGCATCGGCGAGCGCGGTGTCGGACTTGTCGCCGAGTCGCTTCCACAAAGCCACGAGTCGATTGACGGCTTCGCTGAATCGTGCCGGACTACGCAGGCTGACTCCGCGTTCGAAGCCGGCCGTGGCCATGGCGACGCCCCATCCCTTGTTCACCTCGCCCAGGGTGTTTTCGACCGGTACACGCACGTCGTCGAAGAAGATCTCGGCGAAGCCGGTGTCACCATCGAGTTGAGCGATGGGGCGCACAGTGATTCCGGGCAGATCGAGCGGGCTCAGGATGAAGGTGAGCCCGCGGTGTCGCTCGGCCTCGGGGTCGGTGCGGAAGATTCCGAAACACCAGTCGGCCCACACGGCACGACTGGCCCAGATCTTCTGACCGTTCAGGATCCAGTCGTCGCCGTCACGCGTGGCCTTGCTCTTGATCCCCGCTAGGTCGCTGCCCGCGTTCGGTTCACTCCATGCTTGCCCCCACACGATCTCCGACGAGGCCATGCTGGGGAGGAATTTCTCTTTCTGCGCGTCGGTGCCCACTTCCATGATGGTGGGCCCGAGGAGGAAGATGCCGTTCTGATTCACGCGACCGGGCGCGCCGGCGCGGTAGTACTCCTCTTCGAAGATGAGCCATTTGATGTAGTCGGCTCCGCGACCTCCGTATTGTTCCGGCCACGACACCGCCGACCAGCGACCGTCGTACAACTTTTTCTCCCAACGCCGATGCTGGGTGAAGCCTTCGGCAGTGTCGAAGCTCGCGAGAGGTTCGGCGGGAACATTGGCTTCCAACCACGTGCGGGCTTCGAGTCGGAACGTGGACTCGTCGGCGGTCTCGCGCAGATCCATAAGGGATTGACGTTAGTCGCCACCCCCGAGAGATCTGACGCTGTGTCAGAAATCGACTGACGGGTACGTCGCCTCGTGGGAACCAGAAGTAATCTCACGCCGTGGGGGACACATCGGGCGTCGGCCCGTCGCGCATCGACGCTCTGGACGGCCTGAGGGCCGTGGCGGTGGTGGGCGTGTTGTTGTTCCACCTCGACCTCGCGTGGATGTCGGGTGGTTTCCTCGGGGTGTCGTTGTTTTTCACGTTGTCCGGATTCCTCATCACCCGGCTCCTGTTGGCAGAGACGGATCGGGACGGACGGGTGGCGCTGCGGGTCTTTTGGGCTCGACGATTGCGTCGTCTGACCCCGGCAGCGCTGGTGGTGCTGGCCGTCGTCACGATCGCGTCGCTATGGGGCCTTTTCGACGGGGCTCGGTTGCGCGGGGACCTCGGTGCCTCGCTCGGATACCTGGCCAACTGGCGTTTTGCCACCGCCCAGTCCACCTACGCCGAACTCTTCACGTCGACACCGTCACCAGTGATCCATTTCTGGAGCCTGGCCATCGAGGAACAGTTCTATTTGCTTTTCCCCGTGGTGTTCGTCGTGTTGTCGAAAAAACGGGCGTTTTTGTTGCCGGGTCTGGTGGCCCTCATCGGGGTCAGCGTCGTTACGTCACTCTTCACCGACTCGCGAAATCTCGGCTACTACGGCACCCACGTGCGGGCCGCCGAGTTGCTGATCGGCTGTGTCCTGGCGCTCGTCGTCGCTCGCCGTGTGCCGACGAGTACGTCATCGCATTCTCGAATTGCGACCTCGATCGCGGGGGTCACCGCGTTCGGCGCGTTGGTGCTGGCAATGGTTCTGGCCACGGCGTCGGACGCCTGGCTCTATCGCGGAGGATTGGCAGCGGTCGCGGTGGGATCGTCGATCGTGATTCACGCCGCGAGTGGGACCGGGCCGCTGGCCTGGTTGTTCGCGCGTCGTCCGCTGGTGGTGGTCGGTCGGGCCAGTTACTCCATTTATCTCGTTCACTGGCCGGTGATCGTGGTGATGAGCCCGGATCGCATGGGATTCGACGGCTGGTCATTGGATCTCGTGCGGATCGTCGTCAGCGTGTCGCTCGGGTTCGTCTCGTACCGGGTGATCGAAAGCCCGGTGCGAACGCGGCGCGTGCTCAAGCGTCCCATGATCGCCGGCATTGCGTTGATCGCTTCCATGGTCAGCGTCGCGACGTTGACGGTGCTCGTCGACACCCAGCAGTCGGTGGTTCTGGCCGGCCTCGATGCGCCGGAGGTGGTGGTCGATTTCGCCACGATAGGTGGGCCCACCGACGTGACGACGATCGCCCAGCCGTCGCCGCGTGTGCTGGTGTTGGGTTCACAGTTACGCACGGGTGTCGATCTCGCCCGCTCGGGGGTCGAAGTGGAGTCGGTGGATGTGAGCGCACCGGGTTGCGCTTTGAGCCTCGAGGTGTTCCGCGACTGTCCGACGATCGTCGACGCCGTGGAGGCGATCGACAGCCTTGAGCCCGATGTGATCCTGGTCGGCGTGGGACTCATCGAACGTCGTGTGTTGCGCGAGCGTGTCGCGGCTTTGGCCCCCGTGACCGATGACGATCGAGCGGCCGTGACGATCACCCAGTCCGGAGAGATGGTTGACGCCTTGTTGAACGGTTTCGCCGACCGCCCGATCATCGTCGTCGACTACGGAGGGCCCGACATATTTCGTTCCTCTCTGCAGGACTTCGACCTTCGCTCGGATTCGACCGTGGTGTTGGTCGGGGGAAATCCCGAGCGACTGGGTGCGATGATCGACGAGGCGCTTTCCGCATCCCGAGCAGACCTGATCCGAGTGATGGTGATTGGCGACTCCTCGTCATTCGGTGTGGCGCAGGCGCTACACAACGTGGCTGCCGATCAATTCAGGGTGGTGTGGGCCGGCGGGCGCAATTGTCCTCTGGTCGAGGTGGAGCGAATCCAATGGTGGGCCGACATGGACTTCGACATGAGTTATTGCCCGACTTTCGAGGCCGTCTGGCGCGACATGATCGCCGAGTTCGAGCCGCATCTCGTTCTGGAGATTGCCTCGGTGCCCGAGCAGTCGGCGCAGCGGTACCCGGGTGATCCGATTTGGTACACGGTCGAGGACGAGGAGTTCCTCGCACGCCACGAACTCGTGATGTCGTCGTTGATGACGGCGATCGATGAAGCGCAAGCCACGCTCGTGATGTTCGACAGCCCGTACATTCATGGTGGGGCACTGGGTGGAGCGCCGTTCGCCGACGAAGCACGGGTGGATGCGTGGAACTCACTGATGGGGTCGTGGATTCAGCGTTGGCCCGAGATCCGCCGGCTGGAGTGGTCGGTCGTCGTGGCCGCCGCCGAATCGACTCCCGGGGAGCTCCGTGCCGACGGAGTGCACATTGAACAGCCCGTTCTCGACCGAATCGTCGTCGAGAGTGTGGTCCCGCGACTCCGAGAGGTGTTGGTCGAACGCGAAACGAGCCCCACCGTCGCGCCGTGAGTAATCTGACCACGTGTCGATTCCCGCCACTGGACAGGTCGTTCGGGTCCCCGCCGTCGAGGGGTGGTTCACCCTCGACCACGAGCCACATCTGATCGGTTGTCGTTGTGCCACCTGCGGCACCTTCGTTTTTCCCCCTCGCTCCGGCGCCTGTCCCAACCCGAATTGCGACGGCGAGAACATGGTGTCGACGCCACTGTCGCGGGTCGGCACGGTGTGGAGTTACACCGAGAATCGTTACGCGCCGCCAGCGCCGTATCGCGCCGCCGAACCCTTCGAGCCGTACGCGCTTGCCGCGGTCCAACTGGAGAAGGAAGGCATCATCGTCCTCGGTCAGGTGCCCAAGGGAATCATGGCCGCCGATCTGAAGGTGGGCATGCCGATGCAATTGGAGACCGACGTGTTGTACCGCGAAGTGGTCGATGGCGTCGACACCGAGTTCATGGTCTACGTGTGGGCACCCGCCGGACCCACCGCCGCCGAGTCGATCAGAGACCGGTCATGAGCGATCGTGATCTCGTGGTGCTCGGAGTGGGCATGCATCCCTGGGGCAAGTGGGGTCGCGATTTCACCGAGTACGGAATGGTCGCCGCCCGCGCGGCGCTGAAAGATGCCGGCATCGAATGGAAGGACGTCGAGTACGTCGCCGGGGCCGACACGATCCGCAACGGATACCCCGGTTTCATCGCTGGTTCGACCTTCGCGCAGAAATTGGGATGGAACGGCGCCAGCATCTCGTCGAGTTACGCCGCCTGCGCCAGCGGCGCCCACAGTCTGCAGTCCGCCCGCGCCTCGATCTTGGCCGGCTTTTGTGACGTGGCGATGGTGATCGGGGCCGACACCACACCCAAGGGGTTCTTCGCCCCGGTGGGGGGCGAGCGCAAGACCGATCCGGACTGGTTACGGTTCCATCTTCTCGGCGCGACGAACCCGGTGTACTTCGCCATGTTCGCTCGCCGTCGCATGGACCTGTACGGGGCGACGGCCGAGGATTTCGCGCAGGTGAAGGTGAAGAACTCGCGGCACGGAGTACACAACCCCTACGCGCGGTTCCGCAAGGAGAACGCGATCGAGGACGTGTTGAACAGCCCGATCGTCAGCGATCCCTTGCGATTGCTCGACATCTGCGCGACCTCCGACGGGGCGGCGGCCATGATCGTCACCAGCCGGGCCTACGCCGAGAAGAAATTGGGCTCGCTGAACGGAATTCCACGCATTCGCGCGGTGAGTACGGTGACTCCCACCTACCCGCAGACGATTTTGGAGTTGCCGGACTTCGCCACTGACTCCACGGCGGTCGTCGCTGCGCCCGCGCGGGGCTTCAAGGACTCCCTGTGTTGGGCGGCGTTCGAGGAGGCCGGTATGTCGCCTTCTGACATGAACATGGCCGAGGTGTACGACCTTTCCACGGCGCTCGAACTCGATTGGTACGAGCATCTCGGATTGTGCGCGCCAGGAGAGGCCGAGGGATTGCTGCGTTCGGGTGCGACCACCATCGGTGGTCGCGTGCCCGTGAACCCGAGCGGTGGCTTGTCGTGCTTCGGAGAGGCCATCCCCGCCCAGGCGATCGCCCAGGTGTGCGAACTCACCTGGCAATTGCGTGGACAGGCCCAAGGTCGCCAGGTGGAAGGCGCCAAGGCCGGCATCACCGCCAATCAGGGCCTGTTCGGCAACGGTTCCGCGGTCATCGTCTCGGTCTGAAAATCACTCACGGATAGGGTTCACTCATGTCTTCCAACATTCCTACCGCGTACATCGTCGATGCGGTCCGAACCCCGGTCGGTCGTCGCGGTGGCGGATTGTCCACCGTTCACCCGGCCGACCTCGGCGCGCACAGCATCAAGGCCTTGATGGACCGCACCGGCGTCGACCCCGACGCCGTCGACGACGTGGTGTTCGGAAACGTGGATTCCGTCGGTCCGCAGGCCGGTTGCATCGCCCGCACGTGCTGGTTGACCGCCGGACTGCCCGAGCACGTGCCCGGGACCACCATCGATCGTCAGTGCGGCTCGGCGCAACAGTCGGTGCACTTCGCCGCGCAAGCCGTCATGAGCGGCACCATGGATCTGGTGGTGGCCGGCGGTGTGCAGAACATGAGCATGATCCCGATCTCGTCGGCCATGACCGCCGGTCAGGCCCTTGGCTTCGAGGATCCCTTCACTGGTTCGCCGGGTTGGACCTCTCGTTACGGCAACGGCGAGGTGAGCCAGTTCGTCGGGGCCGAGATGATGGTCACGAAGTGGAACCTGTCGCGCGACGAGATGGAGGAGTTCGCCGTCGAGTCGCACCTGCGCGCCATCAAGGCCCGCTCCGAGGGTCGTTTCGAGGCCGAGATCGAACCATTGAATGGCGTTCAGCACGACGAGGGCCCGCGCGAGCCGAACTGGGACAAGATCCGTTCGTTGCCCACGCTCACCCCCGACGGTCGTCTCACCGCGGCCTGCGCCAGTCAGATTTCCGACGGCTCGGCGGCCTTGTTGATCGCCAACGAGGCCGCCGTGAAGACTCACGGCTTGAAGCCCCGCGCGCGCATACATCACATGAGTGTGTTGGCCGACGACCCGATCATGATGTTGTCGGCTCCGATCCCGGCGACCAAGCGCGCCCTGGCCAAGACCGGCATGACGATCGACGACATCGATTTGGTGGAGATCAACGAGGCCTTCGCGCCCGTCGTGATGGCGTGGATGCGCGAGACCGGCTTCGACCGCGCCAAGGTGAACGTGAACGGAGGTGCGATCGCCCTCGGGCATCCGCTGGGTGCCACCGGTGCCCGGTTGATGACCACGCTGCTGCACGAACTCGAGCGCACTGGTGGTCGTTACGGTCTGCAGACGATGTGCGAGGGTGGCGGTCAGGCCAACGTCACCATCATCGAACGACTCTGACGGCAACCGGGGTCGGTTCCTGACGCGACAGCAAGTGATGTCCCATCGGGGAGACGATCAGGTGTCGAAGCCGAGTCCCAAGCGGTCCAACGTCTTCAGCCACAGGTTGCGCTTGCCGGTTCTGTCCTCGCGATCGAGACTCCAGCGTGTGGCTTGAACCCCCATGTACTTGAACGGTTCGGGCGGGAAGGGAATGGGCTTTTCCTTGACGAAGCGGGTTTCGGTGGCGCGCGAGCGTCGGCCGTCGATGAGGTCGAGCATCACCTCGGCTCCGAATCGTGATGACCCGACGCCGAGTCCGGTGTAACCCAACGCATACCCCACCCGATCGTTCATGGCTTGGCCCCAAAAGACACAGAATCTCGAACAGGTGTCGATGGCCCCGCCCCACAAGTGTGAGAACTTGACGTCGTCGAGTTGCGGGAAGGTACGGAAGAAGTGGGTGCTCAGCCGGGCCCAACTCTCGGGTCGACTCTCGAGCTCGGAGTTCATCTTTCCTCGGAAGTAGTAGATGGCGTCGTAACCGCCCCAGAGAATGCGGTTGTCTCCAGTGAGCCGGTAGTAGTGGAACTGATTCGGAACGTCGCTTAGCCCTTGACGATTCCTCCAGCCGATCCGCGCCAACTGCTCGTCGGTGAGAGGCTCGGTGACCATGCAGTAGTCGTACACCGGGATGATGTAATTGTTCAATCGTCGTAGGAGTGGTTTGAACGCGTTGGTGGCCAGCGCCACCTTGCACGAGCGAACACGTCCCAATGGCGTCTCAATCACGACACCCACACCGTCACGCTCGATGGAAGTTGCCTTGGTGTCCTCGTAAATGCGCACACCCAGTGATTCGGCGGCAGCCTTCAGTCCCCAGCCCAATCGAGCCGGATCGACTATGGCGGCTCGGTCGTGGCTCCAGAGCCCACCGGTGTAGGTGGGCGAATTCACCTCGGCTCGCATCTGTTCGGCGTCGAGCCACGAGACCTTCTGGCCCAGCGATCGCAACTGCTGGAAGTCGTCCCGCAATTCGTCGAGGTAACCGGGGGCATGGCTCTCGTAGGCCACGTCGATGACGCCGGTACGTTCGTAGTCACAGTCGATGCCGTAGCGCTTGATGGCGGCCTCGATCTCGTTGAGGTTCTCGAGACCCAGTTCCTCGAGCAGCGGAAGTTCGTCGCCGAAACGGGCTTGACCGTTGGCGACACCGTGGGTGAGCGAGGCGTCCATGAAACCGCCGTTGCGACCGCTGGCCGCTGAACCCACCTCGTGGGCGTCGATCAAGACGATGTCGCGCGACGGGTCGCGCTCCTTGGCGATGATCGCGGTCCAGAGTCCGGTGAAGCCACCGCCCACGATGCAGAGATCGCATGTCTCGGTTCGCACGAGGGTTGGATTCGCGAGCGGTTCGTCAGCGTCCTCGAACCAGTATGGATACGGGTCGGCGTCGGCGATCGCCTCGAGGCTCAACGGGTCGAACTCCGAGTCGCCCTTGGTTGACACAAAAATCACCCTTTCGGATCGTCAGGCTACCGCAGAATCGGTTGGGATCGGTGTCACAGTCGCCACAGAGCGACGGGATTCCCATCGTCCCCAGAACCAGAACGACCCAGCAACGAACAGCCACCCGGCCACGATGTCGATGACGTAGTGCTCGGCGAAATAGACGAGGGTGACAGCCATAGCGAAGGGGAAGAGCAGAGAGATCCCACGCCACCACGAATTGGGCATTCGCGTCCAGAAAAAAACCACGACGAACAACGCGAACGCGGCGTGCAATGAGGGAATGGCCGCGGTGGGGTTGGCCCATTGCTGACCCTTGAGCAAGACACTGCTCACTGTCTCCAGTCCGAGTTCGTTCCATCCCCGGCCGGTGGGTCGCGAGAGGGGCTCCATGATCTGGTACGGGTGCTTGGTGCTCGAGGCCATCCATGGGGGAGCAGTCGGCAGCACCACGTAGGTGAGAACGCCGGCGAAAAGAACCGTGGCGAAACGTCGGATGTACCGCAGCCATCGATCGCGAAAACGAATCCAGAGGTACACCGACGTGGCCACGGGCACGAAGAAATGGGTGAAGTACACCAAAGAGCCGAGCACGTCGTACCAACGAACCGAGGTCTCCAGGAATCTCTCCTGCATCCAGATGTTCGGGTCGGTACCGAGAAACATCGCCCGATCGATGTTGCGCGGTGCCTCCACCTGCAGGGGAAAACCGAAGGAATCGGCGACACCTCGGCTGTAGTCATACGCCAACCACATGGACGCATAGAGGACCAGGTCCACGACCATCTGTCGTTGCTTGGCGAGCGGCTGGCCGATGTTGCCGACGAGGAACGCGCCTCCGACCCAACCGAGTACAGCCAAACGGGCCACGGGAAGGCCGTTGGTTTGGAACGACCAGACGAAGATCGCCCCGTACGAGACGAGCGCGACGGCACGTGCCTTCGCCAGCGTCATGGGAGTTCCGGTGCGCGACGCACCGTGCGTCGCCTTACTTGGAGGACTCTTCGAGTGCGCGACGCACGAGGACCTTGGCCAGATGCGTGCGGTACTCCACGCTGGCGTTGTTGTCCTTGGACGGCGATGCCTCGGTGACCGCCAGAGCGGCGGCATCGGCGATCGATGCGCCGCCGGCCAGCGCCTTACTGACGCTGGAGGCCAACACCGGGGTCGATCCCATGTTCACGAGAGCCACTCCCGAGTCGTTCGACCCTCGCCATGCCGCCACACCGACGATCGCCCAGTCCTGCGCGCGACGATTGAACTTCTGGAAACTCCAACCGGCCCCGTTCATCTTGGGAACTCGTATCTCGGTGATCATCTCATCAGCGGCCAGGTCGGACTCGAGGAAGCCCTTGTAGAAGTCGGCGGCTCGAATCTCGCGGGTGCCGTTGGGTCCCTGGACCACGTAGGTGGCACCGAGCGCGAGCGTGGTGGCCGGAAGATCCGATGCGGGGTCGGCGTGGGCGATGCTGCCCCCGATGGTGCCACGGTGACGTACTTGGGGGTCACCGACGTGCCCGGCAGCGTGAGCCAACAGCGGAACGTGCTGAGCCAGCACCGTTGACTTCTCGACGTCCATGTGGCGCGTGAGAGCGCCAATGGCGATGTGGTCACCGGCGTCGCGGATGTAGGACAGGTCCTCGACGCGCGCGATGTCGACCAGCACGGTCGGCTGGGCCAGACGCAACTTCATCATGGGTAACAGGCTGTGTCCGCCAGCAAGGAATTTGGCCTCGTCGCCGTACTCGGCAATGAGCGAGATGGCCTCGGCGGCCGATCCGGCGCGAACGTAGTCGAAGGAAGCAGGAATCATCTCAGGCCCTCACTTGCCGGCCGCGGCGAGCACGGACTTGACGATGTTGTGATAACCGGTGCACCGGCACAGATTGCCTTCGAGACCGAGACGAATGTCGTCCTCGGTGAGGTTGGGGTTGTCCTCGAGCAGGCTGGTCGCGGCCATGACCATGCCGGGTGTGCAGTAGCCGCACTGCAGGCCGTGATTCTCCATGAAGGCTTTCTGCATGGGATGCAACGTTCCGTCGGCGGCGGCCATGCCCTCGATGGTCGTGACGGTCGAACCGTCGGCTTGAACCGCCAACACGGTGCAACTCTTGGCGGCTCGACCGTCCAGGTGAATGCTGCACGCTCCACACGACGAGGTGTCGCAGCCAACATTGGTGCCGGTGAGACCGAGGACTTCGCGGATGTAGTGGACCAACAATGTTCGCGGCTCGACGTCGCTCACGTGCTGCGTTCCGTTGACAGTGACGTGGATTTCCACGATGTACCCCCTTGACGGCCGAAGTCGACCACCTCGTCTACCTTCATTCTGCCCGATCGAGGAACTTCGCGACTCATCGGAGACCTTCACCGTAGACGCTGGATGACCCTCTCAGGAAGTGCCGAAAGTCCGGCCACATCGGGTCCGAACAGAGCGCTGGCGATGGCCTCGGCACCTTCCACCAGACGGGGCCCCGGCCGAACCACCACCGCATCGGCGTCGATAGCCCAGACGCTCGCTCGCGCGGGCAGTCGGTCGATGATGGCTCGAGCCTGTTCCATTGCCCCGGCAAGGTCGTACCCGCACGGTGCGATGATGATGTGATCCGGGTCAATGGTGACGATGGCGTCCCAATCGGTGGGGACCGAACGCCCGCCGGGAATCGCCAACACCGGTTCGGCGCCAGCGGCCCGCACGACGTCGGGCACCCAATGACCGCCGACATACGGCGGATCCACCCATTCGAGGACGAACACCGTGGGACGCGCGCGGTCCCCGCGAGCGCGGTCGGTCGAGGTGGCGAGGTCGGCCAGTCGTCCACGCAGTGACTCGACGAGACGCCGTCCGCGCTCGGGGACCCCCGCGGCATCGGCGACCGTCTGCACGGAGTCGATGACCTCGTCGAGAGTCTGGGGATCGATCTGTAAAACGTTGGCGTGGCACTTCAAGCGGGCGACCGCTTCGTCGACGTCGCCGCTCGGCACCGCGCAAACGCGACAGAGATCCTGACTGAGGATGAGGTCTGGATCGCAACGTGACAATGCGTCCTCGTCGAGTCGATACAACTCGTCGCCGGCGACCAATCGACGACGTACCAGTTCGTCGATCTCGAGTGGCGTGAGATGTTTGGTATCCATGCCGCCGACGACGATCTCGCGACCGACACGCGCCGCCGGTGGGAAGTTGCACTCGAAGGTCACCCCGAGAAGGTCGTCAGCCAGTCCGAGGTCGAAGATGATCTCGGTGGTCGAGGGCAACAAGCTCACGATGCGCACGCCTCGACAGTAGGCGATCTGCCACGATGGAGGCATGGGCAGGTCTGGGATTTCGGCGGGATGGCAACAGTTGATCGATGGTGTCGATCTTCCGTTCCATCGTGATCTCGAGGTGCCGACGTTGCGCGAGGTGCGTTTGGCCATCCCGAACCCCGCGGCGGTGGCCGACGTGGTCGAGGCGGCGCGTTCGGCCGTCACGCGCACCTTGGGACCGGCGGTGAGACCGGGGATGACCGTGGCGGTGGGCGGTGGAAGTCGTGGTCTCTCCCAACGCGTCGACTTGTTGCGAGGAACGATCGAGGGACTGCGTGATCTCGGCGCCGAACCTTTCGTCGTGCCGGCCATGGGAAGCCACGGTGGGGGAACGGCCGAGGGGCAGGTCGAGCTGTTGGCGTCACTCGGGATGACCGAGGAATCGGTGGGTGCCGAGATTCGCGCCACCATGGCCACGGTGGAGGTGGCGCGCACTTCGTCGGGCATGCCTGTTTATCTCGACGAATACGCCGCCTCGGCCGATCGCATCCTGCCGGTGAATCGCATCAAGCCACACACGTGCTTCAAAGGACCCATCGAGAGCGGTTGTACGAAGATGGCCGTGGTCGGCTTCGGCAAGCAACCCGGAGCCGCGCAGATTCACTCGTGTGGCCCGGTCGAGATGCGTCAGCGATTGATGGATGGAATCGAGGCGCTGCGCTCCACGGGGCGTCTGCTCGGTGGGGTCTCGTCACTGGAGTCCGCCGGCGGGAACGTGGTCGAGGTGAGTGGTCTCACGTCCGACGACGTCGGTGGAGAGATCGAGCGTCGACTGACCGAGCGGGCCCGCGAATTAGTGCCGCCGCTTCCTTTCGACGAGATCGACGTACTGATCATCGAGCGCGGGGGCAAAGACGTCTCGGGCACCACCATGGACCCCAACGTCACGGGTCGCTACTGGGTGCACGGACTCGATGATCTGGCGCGTCCGCGGGTGGCGACCATCGTGTTGTTGGGGATCACCGAGGTGTCGGCGGGAAACGTGTTGGGAATCGGACTGGCCGACTTCATCCCGGTCGCGGTGGCCGAGCGTATCGATTGGCAGAAGACCTATCTCAACTGTTTCACCGCCGGACCATCCGGGGTTCGAAGGGCCCGTATGCCGATGGTGCTGCCCGACGAGGGATCATGTGTGAAGGCCGCCCTCAGCATGTGCGGTCGAGGGGTGAGCGAGCCCAAGCGCGTGGTACGCATTCGCTCGACACTCCATCTCACCTCTTGTTGGGTGAGCGAGTCGTTGCTGGGCGAGTTGCCGCCCGGTGCGACCCTCGTGGGTTGATCAGCGCTCGAAGCGACGTAGACCCGTCAGAGCGAAAATCGTGCTCGCGGCCAGCAGGGCCACCATCGCCACGAGGCCTCCCCACGTTTGAGCCCACGTGATGTCGCCGAGGAAGCCCTGACGGGCGAAGCGGAGGATGTTGGTCATCGGGTTCACCCGAGCGCAGGCCTGTAACCAACCACTCATCTCGGACAAGGGAACCTGAGAGGTCGACAGGAAGATACCGAAGAAGATGGCGAACTGTGTGAGCGTTGCCGCGCCCAGGTTGCGCAGGCGCAAAGTGAGTCCCAGGGCGAGACCGCAGGCGCTCAAGGCGACCATCACCGAGGCCATGATCACCATCGCGATCGCCACTGGTCCGCCGGGGGTGTGCAGCCCACCAAGAAAGCTGACGAGGATCACGAAGGTCACCGGCACGACACTGCGTGCGATGGCGGCGGCGTACGAACCGAACACGATGATCGATCGGCGCGCGGGCGCCATCAACACGCGATCGAAGAAGCCGGTCTCCATGTCGTTGAGCAGGCCGAAGCTGACGCCGAGGGCACCGAAGCTGGCACCTTGGATGGCGTTGAGGGGCATGTACCAGTTCATGGGGTCGATACCGAGGAAGCGCACCGCGGCTCCGAAGGCACCGCTGAACGTGACTAACTGGAACACCGGCATGATGAGCGACGGGATGAAGGCCGAGGGCAAACGTCGCACGCGGAGCAACGAGCGACGAACGAGGGCGACAATCACGTCGAGGGAGCGGGCGTTCGCGTCGTGTCGACGCGTTTCGACGACGGCGCTCACGATGCAGCCAATCGCCTGTTCAGCGAGCGTAGGGCGAAGGCGATGCCCACGATCGAGATGCCCAGGGGAACGAGCCAGGCCTTCACGAATTGGTCGACGTTCAACTCGTGATTCATGAATCCCTGCATGCCCTCGACGATGTGGGACATGGGGTTCCAGTCGGCGACCGTGCGGTACCAGCCCGTCATGTAGTGACGGGGGAAGAAGGCCGACGAGAGGAAGAGCAACACGAAGACGAGGGGGAACGAGCCTTGCACCACCTCTGGACTTCCGGACTTGATGGCGATGGCGGCCATGAGGCCCGCCATGGCGAGTCCGAGCAGCGCACCGGACACGATCAAACCGATCACACCCACCGCTCCGCTCGTGACGCGAGCACCGAAGGCGACGAAGAGCGAGATGAACACCACCACTTGGGAGACTCCGACCACCATGCTGGCCGCCAAGCGTCCGAGCACGATCGACACCCTCGAGATGGGCGAAGCCAACAACCGCTCGAAGAAGCCCTGTTCGATGTCGGTGGCCAGGTCGCCCGCGGCCGAGGTGGCACCGAAGAGAACGCCCTGCACGACGGCACCAGCAACCGCGTAGTCGAGAAAAGACGAGGCGATGTTCTCGCTGAAGTACGGATCCCGGGCCAGCCGATTGAAGCTGGCCGAGCCGAGTGCGGCGAAGAAGAGCGGAAAGATGAACGCCGGAGCGAGAGCGGCCGGCTGTCGCAAACGCCCGCGGACGCTGCGTTTGGTCAGTTGGGCACTGTGAGCGACCGTGGTGGCGATGCTCACTGTGCGCCCTCTAGTCGATGTCCGGTGGCCTCGGCGAACACGTCGTCGAGGCTGGGTTCGTTCAACTCGAGGTGGCGCACCTTGATGCCCGCCGCATCGAGGGCTCGCACGACAAGGGCCACGTCCTCGGCGCCGCGGACGAGTCCGACACCGAGAGTCCCCTCGGCCGAGGGTCGCAGTTCTCCGAAGCGAGCCAAGGTGGAGCGGGCCGACTCGATGTGGGATTGGTCGACGTCGATGAACAAGGTGGGCGAGCCAACCTGGGCCTTGAGATCCCGGGGAACTCCGGCGCGAACGATGCGGCCGTGATCGACGATGGCGATGCGATCGGCCAATTGGTCGGCCTCCTCGAGGTATTGCGTCGTGAGCAGCACGGTGGTGCCGGACTTGTTCAAGCGACGTACCTCTTCCCACAAGGTGAGGCGACTCATCGGGTCGAGGCCGGTGGTGGGCTCGTCGAGGAACAACACCGTCGGTTCGTGCACCAGGGACAATGCCAGGTCGAGGCGGCGACGCATGCCACCGGAATAGGTGCCCACGCGACGTTCGGCGGCGGCGGTGAGACCAACTCGCTCGAGCAGTTCATCACCGCGGGTCCGGCCGGCACCCTTGGTAAGACCGTAGAGGACCGCTTGAAGGTTGAGCAGTTCGCGTCCAGTCATCAATGGGTCGATGGCCGCGTCCTGCAAGGCCACGCCGATGGAGCGACGCACCTTGTCAGCGTCTCTCACCACGTCGAAGCCGGCCACTCTCGCCGAGCCAGAGGTGGGTTTCAAAAGAGTGGTGAACACGCGCACGATGGTGCTCTTTCCGGCACCATTGGGCCCCAGAAGTCCGAAGATCTCGCCAGCGTTCACTTCGAGGTCGACGCCGTCGACGGCCTTGACGACATCGTCTCCCGAGCCGAAGTGACGAACCAGTTGGGCGGCGACGATCGGAGACGAAGTCACGAGATCGTACGGTACAAGTGATTCGGGCTCGACAGAGGAAGAGACTCGCCGTCAACCGCAGACAGCGTCGATCACCCGGCGGCGTTGATGGCCTGCCACACCCGCTCGGCGGTGCAGGGCATTTCGATGTGGCGCACGCCGAGGTGCGACACGGCATCGACGACGGCCGACTGAATGGCCGGGGTCGAGCCGATGGTTCCCGACTCGCCGATGCCCTTGGCACCGATGGCATTCAACGGTGTGGGGGTCTCCATGTGGACCACCTCGACGCTCGGAAGCTCGACCGCTGAGATGAAGCCGTAGTCGGCCAGGTTCGACGTGGTGGGGTTGCCGTCGGCGTCGTAGAGCACCTCTTCGAGAAGGGCTTGGGCCACGCCTTGGGCGATACCGCCATGAATCTGACCGTCGAGCAACAGCGGGTTGAGCACCTTGCCGGCGTCGTCGCAGGCCACCTGGCGCAGATGCTTTACTCGACCGGTCTCGGTGTCCACCTCGACGACCGCAACGTGGGCACCGAAAGGGAACGTGGCGCCGGGAACACCAATGACCTCGTCGTGCATCAAGCCGCCGTTGCCCTTCTCGGCCCGGGCCAGATCGGACCACGACTTGGACATGGCCGGAGTGCCGGCGACGTGGAACACACCACGACCCTTGTCGAGTACGACGTCGGCCTCGTTGGCCTCGAGCAAGCGGGCCGCCACAGCCTTGGCCTTCTCGGTGAGAGTGCCGGCCACCTGGAAGACGGCGTTGCCACCTTGCTGCAACGAACGCGAACCCATGGTGCCGGTGCCGATCGGCACGAGGTCGGTGTCGCCCCAGACCAATTCGACTCGGTCCATCGGGATGCCGGTCTGCTCTTGGACGAGCATCGACCATGCGGTGTCGTGGCCTTGACCGTGGGGCGAGGTGCCGGTGTAGACGATGGCCCGTCCGTCGTCGGTGACCTCGACCTTGGCCGACTCACCGTTGCCGACGCCACCGGTGATCTCGACGTACACACACACGCCGATACCAATCTGCTTCACGTCACCACTGGCGCGACGCTTGGCCTGCTCGGCGCGAAGGGCCGTGTAGTCGGAGGCCGCCAAAGCCTTGTCGAGGGCGGTCTCGTAGTCGCCCACGTCGTAGGTCTGACCGACCACGGTGGTGTGCGGCTCCATGAACTTGGGGATGAGATTGAGACGGCGCACCTCGGCGGCGTCCATTCCCACCTCGAGAGCGAACAGGTCCATGGCCCGCTCGATCGCCGCGGTGGCCTCGGGGCGGCCCGCGCCTCGATAGGCGACGATCGGCGTGGTGTTGGTGACGACCGACGTGGTGCGACATTCGATATTGGGAATCGCGTACACGCCACTCGACATCGGCCGAGTCATGAACGGTGCGAGGATGGTTCCCATGTCGGCGAAGCCGCCGGCGTCCTGGATGGCGTGCAGCTGATAGTGCGTGACCTTGCCGGCCTTGGTGCCACCGATGGTGACGTACTGCAACTGGGCGCGTCCGTGACCGAGAGCCACCATCGACTCGCTACGGGTCTCGCGCCACTTCACCGGACGACCGACTCTTTTCGAAATGACACCCAGCAACAATTCCTCGCCGTACGCGCCGATCTTGGCCCCGAATCCGCCGCCCACGTCGGGGGTCCGCACTCGGATAGCCGTCCGGTCGATGCCGTTGGCGGCGGCCAGCGGATCGATGGTGCCCTGCGCGTGCTGGGTGGACAACCACTGATTCAGACGACCGTCGCTGTCCCAGACCGCCGCCGCTCCGCGCACCTCGAGTGGGCACGGGGCGACGCGCTGGTTCATGAATCGACCCGTCACGACCACCTCGCAGCCCTCGAAGAACGCCGCGCCGGTGTTCTCGGGGATACCGAGCGCCGTGGTGTCGAACACCACGTTGCTGCCGGCGCCTTCGTAGATCAGCGTCGAGGACATCATGGCCGCTTCGACGTCGATGAGAGCCTCGAGCGGATCGATATCGACGATCACTGCCTCGACGGCGTCGACCCCCTGCTCGCGGGTTTCGGTGACGACGGCGGCTACTGGCTCACCGACGTAACGCACTTTGTCACTGGCCAGAAGCGTGTGGGTCACCATGGGGTTGAACGTGGCTGGCACTTGCTGCAGGTCGAGCGACTCGGCGGTGAAAATCGCGATCACGCCGGGCATGGACGCGGCGTCACTGGTGTCGATCGACAAAATGCGACCGTGGGCGACCGAGGAGCGTACGTAGGTGACGTGAACCGCCCCCTGCAACATCGGCTCATCGAGCAAGTCGTCGACGTACTTGCCGCCGGACGTGAGAAATTTGGGGTCTTCCTTGCGAAGAACCCGGTTGCCGAGAATGCTGCCACCGGTCATGGTGGGCCCCCTTACGTGGAGTGGTTGCGTGGAATCTGGATGACGAGGGAGTCGGAACTGGACCGACGAGATGAGCGTAGCCCCCGACCGGGTACCCCCTCACGATCGGACCGAGTGATAGTCGTCGGTCAGGGAAGAAGAGCCGTGACCGGCGTTACCGGATCCGGGTTCGCGGGCGGCGGATTCTCGGCGGCGGCCTCGTTCATGCGGATCGAGACGATCTGGGTCACCAAGTCGTACGGCCATCCCGTGGGGAGTTCGATGGGTGCGCGGGAGTCTCCGACGATCTGGCGGCGCTGTTCGCCGGCCATGACGTACCCCAACTCCTCACGGGCGGCATCTTCGATACCTTCCGGGGTGTTCAGTCGATCGACCTCGGTCTGCAGTTCGTCGGTGGCCCGCTTGATGGTCTCCAACTCCGTGGTGCGGGCGTCGACTTCCTCGCGTTGACCGAGCCAGGACGTAGTGGGCAGGACGAGGAAAGAGTTCCCGAACGAGATGACGACCACCACTGCACCGATGAGCATCAGGGTGCGACCGAGCAATCGGGGGAGCAGACGCTCGGCGCGTGGCGTCGGACGCGTGCGATCGGCGACGGCCTTGCTCAACCGGGAGCGCTTGGACGACTTCTTCCCCCGGGCCCGCGGAATGCTGCTGGTCTTGTTGCCCCGGGCCATGCTCACATTCTGCCGGTTCGACATCAGATGGTGGTGTCATCTTTGGCGGAACCGCTCACGCGAGGGGTGCCAGGGCGGCACGTCCGCGGAACGCCGCTGTCTCACCCAACTGCTCTTCGATGCGGAGCAGTTGGTTGTACTTCGCCACCCGATCGCTGCGCGCCGGGGCGCCCGCTTTGATTTGCCCACAGTTCATGGCCACGGCGAGATCAGCGATGGTCGAGTCCTCGGTCTCTCCGCTGCGATGGCTCATCACGCTCGTGTATCGATGGCGGGTCGCCAAACCGACGGTCTCGAGAGCCTCGGTCAACGAGCCGATCTGGTTGACCTTCACGAGCACGCTGTTGCCCACCCGGCGTTCGATTCCCATGGCGAGGCGCGAGGCGTTCGTGACGAACAAGTCGTCGCCGACCAACTGAACCTTGGTGCCCAACTCGGCGGTGAGAGAAGTCCAGCCGCTCCAGTCGTCCTCGGCCATGCCGTCCTCGATGGAGACGATCGGATAGGTCGCCACGAGTCGCGACCAATACCGCACGAGGTCATCGCTGGAGAGCACCTTGCCCTCGCCACTGAGGTGATACCGACCGTCCTTGTACAACTCGCTCATCGCCGGGTCGAGCGCGATGGCGATGTCGGTGCCGGGCGTGAAACCCGCCGCGACGATGGCCTCCATCAGGATGCCGATGGCGTCTTCGTTGGTGGCCAGGTTCGGGGCGAAGCCACCCTCGTCGCCCACCGCGGTGCTGAGGTTCTTGTGGTGAAGGATCTTCTTGAGTTGGTGGTAGGTCTCGGTGCCCCAGCGCAACGCCTCACGGAAGCTCGGCGCACCCACCGGCATGATCATGAACTCTTGGAGATCGATCGAGTTGTCGGCGTGCGCTCCACCGTTGATGACGTTCATCATCGGAACCGGGAGGACGTGAGCGTTGGGACCACCGATGTAACGCCACAGGGGAAGATCGAGCGACTCGGCGGCGGCGTGCGCCACGGCCAGACTCGTGCCCAGAATGGCATTGGCTCCGAGGCGGGCTTTGTTCGGCGTGTCGTCGAGATCCCTCAGCACGGTATCGACCAGGCGCTGCTCGAGTGCGTCGCATCCGATCAGTGCTTTCTCGATCTCACCATTCACGAAACCGACCGCGGTCAGCACACCCTTTCCGCCATAGCGACGACCACCGTCGCGTAGTTCGACGGCCTCGTGTTCGCCGGTGCTGGCTCCCGAGGGAACCATGGCTCGACCCCGAGCACCGGACTCCAATTCGACCTCCACCTCGACAGTGGGGTTGCCGCGCGAGTCGAGCACCTCGCGTCCGGTGATGCTGATGATCTCGGTCATGCCCTCAAACTAGTGAGTGAACAGGTTCTCTCCCTCAAAGGCGGAATCGTTGTTCGGCGTTCGCGCGATGCACGTTGGTCACTTCCCTCAGGATCATCTCGGGGTCCAGGCCCCGTCGCCGGCACTCGGCGACCACCGCCAGCAGGTGTTCACCGATGTCGGTGAGTCGTTCGAGGTCTGCGGCGGTCGTGGGGTCCGGTGACAGTGGAACTCCGGCCTTTTCGGCTTTCTTCAACACGGCGTCGGCGTAGCCGAGGGATCCCGACGACACCGGAACCCCCGCGAAGGGACCGTCGTCGAGTCCCTTGGCCTGCCTCTCGGCCATCTTGATGGCATCCCACGAGGCGACGAGGTCGTCGGACGTCTCGCCACCGAACACGTGCGGATGACGGTGCACCAACTTGTCGTTGATTGCTCGGGCCACGTCACCCATGGTGAAGCGACCTTCCTCTTCGGCGATGGCGGCATGGAATTCGATTTGGTAGAGCAGATCTCCGAGTTCCTCCAACAAGTGATCATCGGTCGAGGGGTCGTCGGGATCGAGAGCGAGAATGGCGTCGACCACCTCGTGGGTCTCCTCTAACAGGTAGGTGATGAGTGAACGGTGGGTTTGCTCGCGGTCCCAGGGGCACTGTTCGCGCAGTGTGCGAGCGAGTCGGTGGAACGAAACGAGCTCCGTGCCGACCGGAACCGCCAGCCGCGGGACGTAGATGGAGGTGAGGTGATCGGCCTCGAGGGTGCGATCCAAGTCGCTCCAACGAACGATGACGACGCGCTCGTCGGCCAAACCGAGGTGGTGGAGCAGCACCACCTCGCAGTCGTCGTTCGATGCATCGATGGTGTCCTCACAGGCCAACTTGATCTCCGACAAAACCCAGTTCGCATGGCAATGAGCCACCAGCATCGGTCCGCTCAGATCCGTGGCCGATTCGGCAAAGGCGTGTCCGTCGACCAAGGTGACGCGCTCCTCGATGGGGTCGATCCCGAGACGGGCCCAAGCCAACTCGAGGAAGCCGATGGACGGGTTGACCACACATCGGACACGGGGGTTCACGATCAGTTCCCGAACGGTTCGCTCGAGGACGAGGGGCGAACCAGGAACCGCGTAGAGGATCTCGCCGTGCTCGTGTGCCGCATCGATCAATGACTCCACGATGGAGGCGTAGACGTCGTCGAACGAATCGGACGCTTCGTACAGATGATCGAAAGTGGAGGCGTCGCCGACCAGGTGGGCGCTGGGGTGGATCGCAGTTCGCAACCATCGGTGTCGGTGGGCGGCGATGCGATGGAGGGTGTGTTGCGACACGTACTGCGAACCCGCCGGACCGAGTCCGACGATCTCCACCACGGGTGGACGGCTCGTCGACATCAGCCCGCGGGGACGACGGTGCCGGTCGCGGGGCTCCAAACGCCGTACTCGGCCGACACCCGAATCGACGCTCGGGACAACGCCCCGTCGATCGCCGCCGTCGCGGCCGCCCCACCGATCAGTCGGCTGACATCATCGGCCACTTCATCGAACGGGCGAGGCAGCAGGACGGCCCAACCCGCTCCGGGGATCTCGAACGGAGCCGACGTCTCGCCGATCGTGGCGGTGTCGAGGGCCGTGGCGAACTCTTCGCCCACCGATTCGATCACCGATTCGTAATCGATGCAGGCGCTTCCTCCCACGCCGGAAAGCTCGCCCCCGTTGGTCGCAGTCGGATCGATCGACACTTCCGAGGCGACATCGGCGAACGATTCACCGGCAGCGATGCGGAACGCTGCCAAGTCGATGGTTTCGCGATCGGCGACCAGGATCGCTCGCACGCACATGACACCCGATTCGGCCGCGCCTGCTTGGTAGGCGTTCGCCAATTCTGATTCGGTGGGGGTCGAGAGACTCGCCAGTTTCGCCGAAGCGGCGGCACTCAAGATGAAGAATTTGCGTAACCTCTCATCGGTTTCGGCGAACCCCGTTTGGGCACTCAGCAAGTTCTCGCTGGCGCTCAGATCCTCGGCGGTCACGTCGCTGCCGGCCTCGGAGATGAGATCGAGCGTGACCGCGGTGGAAATCCAGGACGAGAGCAAGGCGCGAGCCAAGTCGCCTGACTGCGGACCATCGTTTGGCGAGTCCTCGGCACCACCGGATTCGACGTAGCCGATGATCAGGTCGTCGAAGTCAGCCGCGGAGAGGTGGCGATCGCCGACTCGCACGGCGTCATTGTTGACCGATGAACACGAGGAGACGACGGACACCAGGGTGAGAGCCAGCGGAGCGATGAGCCGAGGGAAACGAAGTTCGATCACGGCGTCAAACTACTTGACCGGTCCCTGATCCGACGGTGGTGGCACCAGCTCGCGCAGGAAGCGGACGAGGAAAGGGGCCGGCGGCTCGGCGCGGGGAATGGGGATGACCAGTTGGCGCGCGGCTTCTTTGTGGATCGCGTCCCGACTGAGGCGTTTCAGGCGTATCGACTCGCTCGTTTTCAGATCGAGCGGTCCGATACGGGCCTGCGACGTCGAAATCGACAACTCGTTCAGACCCAACCGTTGACATTCGGCGCGCAGCAACGCCACGTCGAGCAGGGCCTCGGCCGGTGCGGGCAAAGGGCCGTAACGGTCGAGCCACTCGTCGCGAATGTCATCGACCTCGGCGGGCGTGGTCACCTGAGCCAGGCGTCGGTAGGCCTCGAGACGCAGTTCCTCCTTGGCGATGTAGTCCTTGGGGAGATTGGCGGTGGTGGGAACGTCGAGGCGAATTTCCGACGGCTCGCGCACCGCCTCACCCTTCATCTCGCCCACGGCCTCGGTGACCATTTGGCAGTAGAGGTCGTAGCCGACTGCGGCGATGTGTCCACTTTGGGCTTCTCCGAGCAGGTTCCCGGCGCCACGAATCTCGAGGTCACGCATGGCGATCTTGAAACCGCTCCCCAGTTCGGTCGACTCGCCGATCGTTCGCAGACGTTCGTACGCCTCTTCGCTGAGGGACTTGTCGCGCGGATGGAACAAGTAGGCGTACGCACGTTGACCACTACGTCCGACCCGACCGCGCAACTGATGCATCTGGCCGAGTCCGAGCAAGTCGGCGCGCTCGACGACGAGGGTGTTCACGGTAGGCATGTCGATGCCACTTTCGATGATGGTGGTGCACACGAGGACGTCGAATTTTCCTTCCCAGAAGTCCATCACCTCTTGTTCGAGCGCGTCCTCGTCCATCTGACCGTGAGCGACGGCGATACGGGCCTCGGGGACCAACTCGCGCAGTCGCGTCGCACATTCCTCGATGGACTGAACTCGATTGTGAACCCAGAACACCTGGCCCTCGCGCAACAACTCGCGACGGATCGACTCGATGGCCACCCGCTCGTCGTACTGGCCGACGAAGGTGAGGATCGGTTGGCGATCGGCCGGTGGGGTCTGCAGCAAGCTGAGATCGCGAATACCGACGAGGCTCATCTCGAGCGTGCGCGGTATGGGAGTGGCGGTGAGGGTGAGAACGTCGACGTCATTTTTCAGATGTTTCATCGTCTCTTTGTGCTGCACACCGAAGCGCTGTTCCTCGTCGACGATCAGTAGTCCGAGATTCCTGAAGGTGATCCCCTTCGACAACAGACGGTGGGTTCCGACCACACAGTCGATCTCGCCGCTGGCCAGTCCGGCGACCACCTTGGCGGCCTCGGCGTTGGTGAGGAAGCGTGACAGCACCTCGACCCGAATGGGATAGCCGGCGAATCGGTCGGCGAAGGTGTTGCCGTGTTGCGATGCCAACAACGTCGTGGGCACCAGGACCGCCACCTGTTTGCCGTCCTGAATGGCCTTGAACGCGGCGCGAATCGCGACCTCGGTTTTTCCGAATCCGACGTCGCCACACACCAGTCGGTCCATCGGGAACGGTCGTTCCATGTCGGACTTGATTTCTTCGATGGCTTTTTTCTGGTCGGGCGTCTCGACGAAGGGGAACGCTTGCTCCATTTCGTGTTGCCACGGCGTGTCCGAAGCGAACGCGTGTCCCGGGGCGTTCACGCGCTTTTGGTAGAGCACCACGAGTTCCTGCGCGATGGCCCGGACGGCGCTGCGTACCCTGGCTTTGGCTCGGGCAAAGTCGCCCGATCCCAATTTGTTCAACGTGGGGGTCTCGCCACCGACGTAGTGGCGCACGGCATCGATCTGGTCGGAGGGCAGGTACAACTTGTCACTGCCCTTGTAGGCGAGCACGAGATAGTCGCGTTCTACTCCGGCGACGGTCAGTTTCGTCATGCCCTCGTACCGGGCGACACCGTGTATGTAGTGCACGACGTAGTTGCCGGGCTTCAAGTCGTCGAAGACCGTGTTGCTCCCACGGCGTTTGGCGCGTGGCCGGCGATGCGAGGTTCGACGTCCGGTGATGTCGGCCTCGGTGATGATGGCGAACTTGGCCGAGGGAATGGTGACACCACGATGGAGTCGGGCCACCACGATGGAGCCACCGTGGCCCCGGAGTTCGGGTCGGACTCCCGCGGGCCAGAGATCCAATTGCAATCCGGCGTTGGCGAAACTGTCGAACAGTCGTGCGGCCGAGACGTCGCTGTCGGCGGCGATGACGACGCGGTAGTGATCGGAGAGCAGTTGCTCGATGCGGTTCGTCAAACCGTCGGCATCGGTAGCCATGGCGCCCCAGCCCGAGGCCTCGAGGAGAGCGACGTCAGGACCGTCAGCGACCGGAATGAGATTCCATGAACCACGGGTTTCGCTGAGGAGGCGATCGGGTTGTTGGTAGAGGCGGGGGAACTCGCGGTCGGTGTCGCTGGCCCAAGTGGACGCCAACGTTCGCGCGAGATCGGCCTCCTCGGCGAGGAGGTCGATGGCGCGGTCGCGCATGCGACGGGGCTCGAGCAAGATCATCTTCGAGCCTCGGGGTAACACGTCACTCAGAAGCAACGCGGTCTCGGTGAGCCAAGGCAGCCAACTCTCCATGCCATCGAAGAGGGCCCCTTCTGCGAGTCGCTCCCATTGCTCCCGTCCCCATGGCTCGGAGGCGACGAGGCCGCGCGCGCGGGCGCGCACCGCATCGGACAACACCAACTCGCGAGCGGGGAAGATGATCGCCTCGTCGAGGTCGACGTCGCTGCGTTGATCGTGCACCGAGAAGGTGGTCAGTCGATCGACCTCGTCGCCCCACAGGTCGATTCGGATGGGCACGTCGGCCGTGGAGGGGAAGACGTCGATGATCGCGCCCCGCTTGGCCACCTCGCCACGATGCTCGACCAGTTCTTCGCGTCGGTACCCCCCCTTCACCAACGAACTCAGCAGCATTTCGGGGTCGAGAGTGTCACCCTTGCGGATGATCACCGGTGACACCGCGGGCGTGTCGGGGCCAAGTTGTTGCAGCAAGGCTCGCATGCTGGCTACGACGATGCGTGGTGCGCGAGTTTCGTTGCTCAGACGCCACAGCACCTCCAGTCGTCGGCCCATGGTCTCGACCGACGGGCTGACGCGCTCGAACGGCAACGTCTCCCAGGCCGGAAACAGGGCGACATCGTCGGGTGGAACGAGCGCCACAAGATCGTCGGCCAACTGCGAGGCCAGGGTTCCGGTGGGGCAGGCGACGACGATCGGTCGACGTCCGGAGAGTTCGGCGAGAGCGGCGATGGCCACCGCGCGGGCGACCTCGGGAACGGCCACCGTACCGTCGACGGTTCCGAGCAGGGAGGTGAGTGCCGGGTCGTCGCGCAGGGCGGCCGGTAGAGAGGCCAGCACTCCGGCGTGGAGGCTCGGGTCGACGACGGTCATCGGTCGATCACCGAGAGTTGAACACGTTCATGGCAGCGTCGATCCCGATGTCGAGAATCGACTCGACGGCATCGGCGGCCACGTTCACGGCAACGTCGAGCACCTGACGCTCGGCAGCGGGCACCTTCCTCAGCACGTGATCCGCACCTCGATCCTTGTGCGGCGGTTTGCCGACTCCGATGCGCACGCGGACGTAGTCCTGGGTTCCCATGTGATCGGTGATCGAGCGCAGCCCGTTGTGCCCACCGAGTCCACCACCGACCTTGAGTCGAACGGTCCCCGGCTCGAGGTCGAGTTCGTCCTGCACCACGATCAATCCCTCGTGGCCGGCGAATCCGTACCGCTTGACCAACTTGCGTACCGCCAGTCCGCTCTCGTTCATGAACGTGGTGGGAAACGCCAGCACCGCCCGCTTGGCGCCCAGGCGGATCTCAGCCACCAGAGCCTTGTCCCGACCGGCCTTGAGTGACTCACCGGCGCGGCGAGCCAGTTCGACGACGACCTCTTGGCCCACGTTGTGGCGCGTGCGGGCGTAGGGCGAACCGGGGTTGCCGAGTCCGACGACGAGAGCGTCGAAGACCGAGGTCTGGGAGCGGGCGGAATCACCCGAACGGCCGAGGAGGCCCATGAGTCGGTTCAGGGCTTGGGCTTGGCGTCGACATCGGCCGGCGCCGCCTCGGCGGCGACCACCGGAGCGACCTCGACCTTGGAGCCAGCGATGGCGGTGACGATCGCAAGATCCGCATCGCCCAGTGCGCGCGTGCCCGCGGGCAACGTGATCTGTCCGAGACGGATGACGTCGCCGGGCTGCATTGCCGAGATGTCGATGGAGATCTCGCTCGGCATGTTGGTCGGTGTGGTGACGATGTCGATGGTGTCCTGCGACGGGTCCACGAGGCCGCCCTCGGCGACGACGGCTTTGGCCTCGCCCACGAGACGCACCGGAACGGCGATGGTGAGTTCCTCGCTCATGTTGATGCGCAGGAAGTCGACGTGAGCGACGGTGCGCCGTACGGGATGACGCTGCAAATCCTTGACGACGGCCGGATAGACGTTTCCGTCGACCTCGATGTCGAGGATGGTGTTCGTTCCGGCGGCTCCCGACAGGGCCAAGCGCAACTCGCGACGGTCGACGACGACCGACACCGGCTCCATGCCCTGGCCGTAGATGACCGCGGGAATCTGCTCGTCACGACGGATTCGACGGGCTTGTGAACTACCCGATATTCGGCCGGAGGTGGCAACAAGAGTGGTGGGCATGACGAGACCTTTCGTGCCGGGCGGGCGCCCGGGGATCACAAACGCACGGGAAGCCTAGGGGTGATCGGGGTCGGTTCACTACTCCGATGAGGTTTGCGCCGGCCCGACGAGGGAGGCCTCAGGCTTGGTTCTCGCCGCCGAAAATCTCACTGACGCTGGTGTCGTCGAAGACGGCGGCCAGGGCGTCGGCGATGATTCGTCCGACCGAGAGCACCTCGATCTTGTCGATGCGGGCCGCGGAGGGCAGTGGCAAGGTGTTGGTGAGCACGACCCGCTCGATGCGGGAGTTCGACAGGCGCTCGACAGCCGGGCCCGACAGCACGCCATGAGTGGCCGCCGCCCAGACCGCGTTGGCACCCTTGTCGAGCAGCAGATTGGCGGCCGACACGATGGTGCCGCCGGTGTCGATCATGTCGTCGGTGAGGATGCACAAACGCCCCTCCACCTCACCGATCACGTCGAGGGGCTGAGTCACGTTGGTGCTGCCTTTGGGACGTCGTTTGTAGACGAAGGCGAGGTCGGCGCCCAGGTCCTCACCGAGGTGCTGTTGCATGCGTTCGGCAACCTTGATTCGTCCGGCGTCGGGGGAGACGATCACGGGGTTCTTGGCGTTGTCGCGGATGTACTGCTCGATCACGGGCATCGCGGTGAGGTGGTCGACGGGACCGTCGAAGAATCCTTGGATCTGACCACTGTGCAGGTCGATGGACACCATGCGCTTGGCTCCGGCGGCTTTGAAGAGATCGGCAATGAGGCGCGCCGTGATGGGCTCGCGACCCTCGGCTTTGCGGTCCTGACGGGCGTATCCGTAGAAAGGACAGACCGCCGTGATGCGCTTGGCCGATGCGCGTTGTGCGGCGTCGATCATGATCAGTTGTTCCATGATGGAGTCGTTGATGGAGCGACCGTCGCACCCGAAATGGCTCTGCATGATGAAGACATCGGATCCGCGGACGCTCTCACCGAATCGTGGGCGTACTTCGCCATTGGCGAACTCGACGAGGTTCGGTTCGCCCAGATCGACTCCGAGGTAAGTGGAGACCTCGTTGGCGAGAGCCAGATGGGTGCGGCCGGAATACAAAACCATCCGCTTGGTCGTGACCTTGTCCACCTGGCTCACGTCGTTGCCCTCCCGTCTGAAGTCTGATCATGGGGCCGTCACGACGACGGCGTTCCGTCGGAATCATAGAACGCACCGGTCCTCTGGCCGTCAGCCACCGAAGCGCCCGGGGCCAGATGAGCGAAGGGGCCCACGTGGCAGTCATCGCCGATGGTCGCAAGGCGCCCCACCGAATTCTCGACGCGCGACGAGCGGCCCACTCGGCAATCGACGAGCCGGGTGTGCGGCCCGATCTCGCAACCATCGCCGATGCTCGTGTCGCCCTGGAGCATGGTCCCGGGGAAGAGGGTGACGTCGCGCCCGATGCGCACGCCGATGTCGATGAAGGTTTGTCGCGGATCGATCATCGTCACCCCGTTCAGCAGCCAATGACGGTTGGTGCGCGATCGGAGTTCCCGTTCGGCCAACGACAACTGCCAACGGTCGTTCACGCCCTGGGTTTCGGGGGCCGGCGCCTCCAAAGCCCCGACTCGATGACCCATTCCCGCGAGGACGGCGATGACGTCGGTGAGGTACAACTCGCCCTGGGCGTTGTCGGGAGACAGATGGCGCAGGACCGGCGCGAGGAGGTCGCGACGAAAGGCGTAGATCGAGGTGTTGATCTCGGTGATGCGCCGCTCGTCGTCGGTGGCGTCACGTTGTTCGACGATTCGCTGCACCCGACCGTCTCGACCGCGCACCACACGGCCATACCCGCTCGGATCCTCGACGTGGGAGACGAGAACCGTTGCCGCGTGGCCCTGTGATTCGTGGGCGGTCACGAGATCATCGATGGTCTCGCGAAGCAACAACGGAGTGTCGCCCGGGAGCACGATGATGGTCGAGGTGTCGTCGAGTTCGTCGGTGCCGCCTTCCAGTCGCCCGAGTTCGAGGTCGAGGGCGTCGAGTCCGACCATCGCGGCGTCGCCGGTACCTCGTTGTACCGTTTGCTCGGCGAACAGGGGTCTCAGCCAAGCCGGAGGATCAGAACCGACGCGGGAGATCACCTTGTCGGCCCCGTGCCCGACCACGACGACGACTCGATCGGGGCGCACGTTCTCGAGCGTGTGCAACACGTGCATGATCATCGGGCGTCCGCAGATGAGATGCAGGGGCTTGGGACGTTGCGACCGCATTCGGGTGCCTTCACCGGCGGCGAGGACGACGGCGTACACGGGCATCACGAAGTCCTAGCACGGCGACCCGCGAACCGACTCCTTCGCCACGGGCTGTTTGGCTCCGGGGAGAGGGCTCGAACCCCTATTCTCTGAACCAAAATCAGCTGTCCTACCATTGGACGACCCCGGATCGACGCTCGTCCATTTCGGGTCGAACGACGACGCAACGGTATCGGAAAACGGCTCCAGAATCCCGGTGCCGTTGGTGATGGCGCCTCGGGCTCGCTAGCGTTCAGGGTCTGTGGTGGAAGAGGTCCTATGGGTTCGTTGATCAAAAAGCGTCGCAAGCGGATGCGAAAGAAGAAGCACAAAAAGATGCTTCGGCGTACGCGCCACCAGCGTCGCTGATTACCCGCCAGCACCCCTTCGTCAGCATCCGGTCGTTTCGATGACCGTGGCCCCCGAAAGGTGCCGTGCCAGGCCGTGGTGGCGTCCTTTCAGGAACCAGGTGGCTCCGCTACCGGCCAGCACCGGATCGGCTCCGCTGGCATCTCGAATGCGCTCACGCCACCGAGCCAGTTCCGGCTCGACCATGACTGCCGCCGCCTCCAAGTCGTTCGGGTTCGAGTGACGCGCGCTCCGGGGTCCGCCGAGTCGGTCCCACATCTGGTAGACGGCCGGCGTGCTCACCGACAGAGGCGGAATCACCAGCGTGTATTCGGCGTGTTCCTCTTCGAGGGGTTCGATCCATTCGCCGATGCCGCGAACTCGGGCCCGTCCCCTCACCATGCAGAAGGGAATGTCCGCACCCAGTCGTGATGCTGCCGACAGGTCGTCGAACCCGGCCCAGCGGAGCACGGCCGCCGCGTCGGCGGATCCTCCCGCGAGTCCGCCCCCGGGCGGGATGTTCTTGACGACACTCACCCGGGCGGTGCGACCAACCAACGCCAGCGCTCGGGAGATGAGATTGGTGGAGTCGGTGGGAATGTCGTGGGAGAAGGGTCCACGGAAGGACAATTCGACGCCGGCCTCGACGGGCGTCAGCGTGATCTCGTCATGGAGGTCGAGGGTGGTCATCTCGGCATCGATCAGGTGATAGCCGTCTTCGCGCACACCAACGACTCGTAACGACAGGGTGAGTTTGGCCGGTGCGATGATGGTGGAGGAGGTCATTGCCGCGCTCCGATGATCGCCTCGGCCAATCGACCCCATTGCGTCAGGTCGAGATCCTCGGGTCGCGCCTCGGGAGACACGTCGGCCCGCACGAAGGTGTCCGGTGATGCCATCGTCGCGAGCGACCGTCGGAGCATCTTGCGGCGCTGACCGAACGCGGTGCGCACGATGGGGAAGAGATCCTCGGGACGGATGTGCGAACCGAGCGCTGGTCGGTCGCGACGACGAATCTCGATGACCGACGAGACGACCTTGGGCCGAGGAACGAAGACGGTGGGGGGCACGTCCCCGAGGATTCGAGCGGTGGCCCAATACGCCACCTTCACGCTGATGGCACCGTAATCGGAACTGCCGGCGGACGCGGCCAGACGAAGCGCGACCTCCTTTTGCACCATCACGACGAGGCGCTCGAGTTGCGGCACGTTATCGAGCAGATCTGCCACCAACGGCGTGGCCACGTTGTAGGGCAGGTTGGCCACCACCACCGCTCGGGTCTCGGGCGGGACGATGGAACTCCAATCCACGTCGCGGGCGTCGGCCTCGATCACACAGGTGTTGGGCAGGTCGCGCACCACCTCTCGAAGTACTGGCGCCACGGCGTGATCGACCTCGATGGCGGTGATGCGTGCCCCCGATTCGGCCAAGGCAAGGGTCAATGAACCCAAACCGGCGCCGATCTCGACCACGTGATCGCAGGGGCCGACGTTGGCGAGGCGGGCGATGCGCCGCACGGTGTTGGGGTCGGCCACGAAGTTTTGGCCGAAGGCTCGTCGCGGTGACAAACCGTGCTCTTTCAGCAGTCGGGTGATCTCGGCGCGCGAGTGGGTCATCGCTGCTTTCAGAACGCGATCTGCACGGGGATCGGGGCGTCGACCAGGTCGGCCAGTTCGAGGAACACGTCGGTGTGGATGATGATGATCGCCTCGCCGGGCAGACGCTCGATGGAGACGTTGTTGCACTCGATCGAGCGACCGTTGTTCAGATTCGTCACCGTGATGATGGAGCCGATGAGCGCGTTGGGGGTGGCGCAGGGGCGAAGACCCAAGGTCTCGGGCCAGCGAATGAACGAGGCGATGCCCGATATGACGGTTCCGCTCGGAGGAGCGGGCACGTTCACCGTGATGATCTCGGGTGCCGGGCTCGAATCGGCGGGCGGAAGGAAGGCTGGTTCGGCGGGGCCGGGCTCGCTGGTGGTGGGCGCCGTCGAGACGACGCCACCGTCGTCACCCTCGTCGTCAGACCGCCCCGAGATCATGAGAACCGGGATGGCGACGATCGTGATCGCGGCGGCGACGAATAGGCGACGGCGTTCGGTGTGATTCATCATGTCGGCCAGTCGAGGCTATGAAACCAGGGTGGGGAACGCAATGCAGGCGTTGCGCGTCGTGACACGGGCGAACTCGTCGACGGCGATCGATCGCATGTCGGCGATGAACGTTCCGACGACGGCGACGTTCGAGGGTTGGTTGATGCGACCTCGGTGCGGAACGGGGGCCAGGTATGGACTGTCGGTCTCCACGAGCACGCGGTCGAGTGGGCAGATGCGCGCGGCTTCGGCGATCTCGACAGCGGTCTTGAAGGTGACGATGCCGGAGAAACTGAGATGGGCTCCGATGTCGAGGCACCGACGGGCCTCGTTGGGCCCGCCGCTGAAGCAGTGGAAGACGACGGTCGACGGTACGCCGACCTCGGACAGCACCGCGAAGGTGTCATCCCAAGCGTCGCGAGTATGGATGATCAGTGGCAAGTCGAGTTGGTGGGCGAGTTCGATCTGCTGGGCGAACGCCACCCGTTGCGTCTCGCGCGACGAGTGCTCGTAGAAGTAGTCCAACCCGGTCTCACCGACGGCGACGACTCGGGGCGACCCGAAGAGATCTCGGATGGTGTCCACGCCCTCGACCGCTTCGTGCGGGTGAAGTCCGACACTCGCCCACACGTCGTCGTTGGTGCTCGCGATGTCGATGGCGCGCAAAGATGACTCCCGATCACAACCGATGTTGATGAAGCGGGACACTCCGACTTCCCGGGCGCGATCCAGAACGCCATTCGTTCCTCCGAGATCGCGCCGAGGATCAGAGTCTCCGCGATAGCGATCGTCGTCGAGGTGGCAGTGAGTGTCGGTCCACATGAGGTGATCAGAGTTGTCGGCGGGGGAAGAGAGGCTCGCCCTTGGTCACGCAGGCCCCGCCGGGGTACCCACCCCACGTCGCGGCGAGGGGAAGTCGTTGGTCGGCCACGGCACCACTCATTCCGATCCGTTCCCACACCACCTGAGCGGTGTCGGGAACGGCCGGCGATGCGAGTATCGCCACGATACGCAGTGCCTCCAGTGCGTCGCCCATGACGGCGTCCACTTCGTTGCCGGGCTCGGCCTTCCACGGTTCGTTGCTCTCCAGGTGGGCGTTGGTGGCGCGGATGAGTTGCCAGGTGGCCTCGAGTGCGCGACTGGGTTGCACCTCGTTCCAGCGGGCCGTGGTCTCGGCCACCGCGTTGGCCGCGATCTCGGCCAGAGGGCTGTCGAGACGGGGACGCGGACCGATTCCGGTGCACTTCTTGCCCACCACCGTGGCCACCCGGCTGAGCAGATTGCCCAGGTTGTTGGCGAGGTCGCTGTTGTAACGGCCGATCAGTCCCTCGTACGTGAAGTCACCGTCGGCGCCGAAGGGGGTGTCGGCCAGCACGTAGTAGCGGAGGCCGTCGACGCCGATGTCGTCGATGAGATCGAGCGGATTCACGACGTTGCCGGTGGTCTTGGACATCTTCTCGCCACCCACGAGTAGCCATCCGCCGACGGCCCAACCTTTGGGAGGCTCGAGGCCGGCCGACATGAGCATGGCGGGCCAGTACACGCAGTGGAATCGGATGATGTCCTTGCCGATCACGTGGAAGTCGACCGGCCAATGGCGATCGAATTTCTCTTGCTCGGTTCCGTATCCGATTGCCGTGATGTAGTTGGCGAGCGCGTCGAACCACACGTAGGTGACGTGCTCGTCGTTCCACGGCAGCGGAATCCCCCACGAGAAGCTGGTGCGGCTGATACTGAAGTCGAGCAGGCCCTGCTTGATGAAGCCGATGACCTCGTTCATGCGGTGGTCGGGAACGATGGCGCCGGGATGGTCGGCATACCACTGCAGCAGGCGGTCGCTGTAACGACTGAGTCGGAAGAAGTAGTTCTCCTCCTCGACCTGTTCGACGGGCTTCTCGTGGATCGGACAGTTGCCTCCCACGAGATCGTCTTCGGTGAAGTAGGCCTCGCAGGCCACGCAGTAGAGGCCTCGGTAGGTGTCGATTTCGATGTCGCCATTGTCGTAGCAGGCCTGGAGCAACTTCTGTACTCCCGAGCGGTGGCGCGTCTCGGTGGTGCGAATGAAGTCGTTGTTGGAGATCTTCAGACGCTTCCAGGCGTCGGCGAACAGCGGTGCGATGGAATCAGCGAAGGCTTGCGGGGCCATACCGGCGGCGTCGGCGGCCTGCTGGATCTTGAGACCGTGCTCGTCGGTGCCCGTGAGGAAGTGCACGTCGTCTCCGAGAAGTCGGTGCCACCGGCACAGGGCGTCGCCGATGATCGTGGTGTACGCGTGTCCGAGGTGTGGTTTGGCGTTGACGTAATAGATGGGAGTGGTCGCGTAGAAAGCGCGGGGGTCGGACACGCCCGTCAGGCTACCGACGATCCCCCGGAGGAACGGGTGGCATTAACGAACAGGAATTGGTTGTTCACGCCGCCCGTTCCTAGGTTGACCTCGTGCAGAACCGTCCCTTCGAGTTCGACGTGGCCACGACGATGGAACCGATCGAGGTGGTCGACGGAGTGCATCACTTCGCCACGCGTGTACATCCGGGGTGGGACATTTCGGGTAACGCCAACGGGGGATATCTGATGGCGCTCGTTGGGCGCGCGACTTCCATGGCTACCGGACGACCCGATTGCGTCACGATCACGGCGCATTACCTCGCCCCGTGTCCTGCTGGAGAGGCGCGTGTCGAAGTCGTTCCGGTGCGGGCGGGTCGTCGTTTCGCCACGGTGACCGCGAGCCTCTTCCTTCGTGACGGCGTCGGAGGGGAGAAGGAGGTCATCCGCGTGCTGGCCACCGTCGGCGATCTGGCCGGCGGCCCCGGCGGCCCCTCGGCGATGCAACGGTCGGTGCCGAGCATCGCGAAGTTCGATGAATGCATCCTGATGTCGGCCACGTCGGTGAACGACTTCGCTCACATCCACGGGCGACTGGCCACCCGTGGCCAAGCCGAGGACATCGCTTTCCGATCTGGCACACCGTCAGGACGGGCAACGATGCGCGGCTGGTTCGCCTTCGCCGACGATCGACCGATCGACTCGACGGCCCTGCTGCTGGCGTCGGACGCCTTTCCTCCGGCGGTATTCAACATCGATTTACCCGCGGCCTGGGTGCCTACCGTCGAATTGACGGTCCACGTGCGCGCCACTCCGGCTCCGGGGCCGGTGGCGTGTTTCTTCGAGACCCGATTCGTGCAGAACGGCTTGCTCGAGGAGGACGGTGAGATGTGGGACTCGAACGGGGTACTGGTGGCGCAGAGTCGACAGTTGGCCCTGGTCCCGCGCGGATGATCGTCGTTCAGGTGCGGTTGTCGTCGCTCTCGGACAACTCGAGAGCGCGGTTGTAAACCACTTTCTTCGAAGCTCCGGTGAGTTCGGTCACCACGCTGGTGGCGTCACGCACGCTCACGCCCGCGGCCAATTCGGCCAGCAACATTCGATCGATGTCATCGGCGGAGGCTGCTGGCTCGTCGGAGGCACCATCGACGACCAGAACGAATTCGCCCTTGGGTTCGATTCCGGCGAAATGGGTGACGGCGTCGGCCAGGGTGCCACGCCAGACCTCCTCGTGAATCTTCGTCATTTCGCGGGTGACCACGATGCGACGCTGGCCGCCGAGGGTGACGAACAGGTCGTCGAGTGTTCGATTCAACCGATGTGGTGCTTCGTACAGAACCGTGGTTCGTCGCTCACGAGCCAGATCGGCGATGGATCGTTGCCGTTCCGGGCCGCCGCGGGGGAGGAAGCCGTCGAAGACGAAGCGACCGGAGGGAAGTCCGCTGATGACGAGAGCCATCACGAGGGCGGCGGGACCGGGGACGGCGGTGACGACGTGGGACGTGAGCGACACCGCCCGTACCAATCGTTCACCCGGATCGCTGATGCCCGGCGTGCCGGCATCGGTGACCAGGCACACGTCGCGACCCTCGTCGAGGGCGTCGATGACGCGGGGGATGGAGGCGTGCTCGGTGTGCTCGTCGACGCGCATGAGTGTGGCGTCGATGCCGAGGTTCTTGAGCATCACCCCGGTTCGTCGGGTGTCCTCGCAGCACACCAGCCCGGCCGCGGTCAACTCTTTGATCGCTCGCGGCGAGGCATCGGACATGTTCCCGATGGGGGTGGCGACGAGAACGAGTCGACTCATCGTGCGTCACTGCTGTTCGTGCGAATCTCGATCACGTCTCCGACCCGCAGACCCCAACGGGCGAACGAGCCTCCTTGGGCCTCGACCACGGTGCGGGCGTTGAGCACCGGCGCCCCGAGTCGGTGTCGTCTCATGCGAACGGTCTTGACGACGCGAGCCTCCGAATCCAGGTAGGCGACGTCGAGATCGAAGCGCATTCCGATCGTGTGTATCCAGCGACAGGAGGGTAGGACGAACGCTCCGGCGTATTCGCCTCGGCCACGCAAACCGCGGCGACGATCGGTCGATGATTCGGCGACGACGGCACTGGCCATCACACGCCCCTCGCTCATCAACCATGCCGTCGGTTCGGTCACGCGATTGCCTCCGTTGCTCTCAGACGTTGAAGCGGAACTCCATCACGTCACCGTCGACGGGGTGGTATTCCTTGCCTTCGATGCGGATCTTGCCGAGGTCCTTGCCCTTGGTCCACGAGCCGATATCGAGCAACTCGTCCCAGCGGATGACTTCGGCCTTGATGAAACCACGTTGGAAGTCGGTGTGGATTCGACCGGCGCACTCGGGGGCGTTGGAACCCGCGTAGAAGGTCCAGGCCCTCGTCTCTTTCTCGCCGGTGGTGAAGTACGTCCGCAATCCGAGGAGGTGGTACGCGCTGCGCACCATGCGGAACAACGCCCCCTCGCCCAATCCGAAGCCCTCGAGCATCTCGGCACGCTCCACCGGATCGACGATGGTGGCGGCCTCGGCCTCCAACTGCACGCACATGCCGATGACCTCGACGTTGTCGCCGGCCGAGGAGAACTCCTCGCGCACGCGTTGCTCGACCACGGGGATCTCGTCGAGATCGTTCTCACCCACGTTCACGACCGCGAGCACCGAACGATTGGTGAGGAGGAAATACGGCTTCAGCGTCTCGCGCCACTCGGGTTTGAGGCCCGCGCGATACAGGGGCCGACCCTCGCTGAGCGACTCGTACGCGGCCTGCAGAGCCTCGAGTTCTGATGCCGCACCCTTGTCGAGTTTGGCCTGTCGGGTGGCCTGCGCGAGGCGTTTCTCGACCGTCTCCAGATCGGCGAGGGCCAATTCGATCTCGACCACGCGCAGGTGGTCGAGGGGGTCGCTCGATCCGGGCACGTCGTCGTCCGCGAAGGCACGCAGCACCAACACGATGGCGTCGACCTCGCGGATGTTGGCCAGGAACTTGTTGCCCAGTCCTTCGCCCTTGCTCGCACCTTCGACCAGACCACCGATGTCCACCACCTGAACGGAGGCGTGGATGATGTTTTTGGATTTCGACATCACGCCCAAACGGTCGAGACGATCGTCGGGCACCTTGGCCACACCGATGTTGGGGTCTTTCGTGGCGAAGGCGTAGGGGGCGGCCAAGGCCCCACCTCCGGTGAGCGCGTTGTACAGAGAGCTCTTGCCCGCGTTCGGGAGGCCGACCAGGCCGAAACGTTCCATGACCGGGGGAAGGCTAGCGACGCGCCCTCCTCGAACCGTGTCGGTGCGGGCGTTTCGTCGCACACCCGACTGCATGAATCATCGCGTCTTCGTCGCCTGCGTCCTGTCACTCGTGCCGTTGTCGTTCCTCGGTCAGATGTCGCCCGCCTCGGCCGAGTCGATGCCGTGTATCACCTACTCAATCGTCGGAACCCTGAGTGAAGATCGTGAGGCTACGGCTCGTCTGCATCTCGATGACGAGCCACTCGTCGGTCACCAGGTGTTCGCCGTCTTCTCGGGCACCGACGCCGAGTATCCACCGACGGTTTTGGTCACCGGACCAGACGGAATCGCGACCGTTGCGTTGCCCGAAGGCGCCACCGCGGTGTCGTTCGCGGCCGAGAGTCCGATCTCGGGTCCGTGCTCCTCTGGCGACGCTTCCGACGTGATCGTGGTGTCCGACACCGCGGAGCAACCGGGGTCGGAGATGACCGAACCCTTCTCCGCGGCCGATCCGGCGCGGCCCTTGGCGGTCACCGGGCCGACTTCTCTGGTCCTGCCAGTGGCGGCGGTTCTGGCGCTGGTGGCAGGGTGGTTCGTCCGTCGTCTGCGCGGTGCGGATCGTCCGCGGACCGTGGCGGCGGCATGTCCTTTCCCGCGAATCGTGCGGTAGCCTTCGGAACTTATGTCGAAGAAGACCAAGAAGCGCAAAGCCCGACTCCGCCGTTCCAAGGCGAATCACGGCAAGCGCCCCAACATGGGTCGCGGCTGAGTTCTTCCTCTTGGCCGGACGGGTGCATGTCCGATCACGCCGAATTCGTCCGAGTTGCCGAACTGTGGCTCGGTAGTCCCCTCGAAGCGTGGACCGAGTTGGGTTTCGTCATCGAGGATTCCTCCACCCAGGCCGTTATGTCCGTCGCCGGACTGGGTTTTCGTTTCGTCGACGAGATCTCTGTCTCGTCGGAGTCGGCGGTCACGGGATGGACGCTCGCCTCGGACTCCGTCGGACCCGCCGACGTCGACGGAATCGCCACCCGATGGTTGCTGGTGCCGTCGACATCGACCTCAGCCACCGTCGCGAACCCTGGTCATCGACTGCGGGTGTCAGCCATCGATCACATCGTGATCATGACTGGTTCGCTCGATCGTACGAGCGAAGGCATCGCCCGGTGCCTCGGTGCGCCGCGAAAGCGTGTCCGCGACGCCGGAGGCGGAGTTCGTCAGGGCTTCCACCGGGTCGGAGACATCATCCTCGAGGTGGTCGAACGACCAGATGTCGATGTGAGTACGCCGGCGTCGGTGTGGGGAGTGGTGTTCGTCGTCGAAGATCTGGACGAGACGGTGTCGTGGTTGGGGCCCGACGTCGTGTCTTCGCCACGCGACGCGGTTCAGAGTGGACGGCGAATCGCGTCGATTCGTCGCGAGGTGGGCTTGGGGCTGCCGGTGGCGTTGATGACGCCACACATTCGCTGATCACCAACCGTCGCGTTCGGCCAACTCGGCCATGAAGTCGAGACCGGCCTGGCAATCGTTGTTGTGCAGACACCACCGGCACTTGTTCCCTGGTCGCAGAACGGGCTCGACCTTGCCGATTCGCAACTCGATGGCCCGCACGAGGCCGTCGCGCAGACGTCGGGTGGTGGAACGCAACGACGCCTCGTTGATGTCTTCCTGTTCGATCACCGAGTCTTCGATGTAATAACTGGCCACTTTGCGCGGCGCGTGTCCGATGGACAGCAGATCGATGAGGGCGTACAAGCGCAGGTCCTCGGCGTGCGATTGGTCGCGCCCACCGGTCTTGATGTCGAGAATCACCTTGTCGGGCGGGCGACCGAGCGCGATGTCGATCTTTCCGCTGATGCGAACGCGTCCACCGGCCAGCGACAGGGCGATGGGGCTCTCGACCTGCGGGATCCAAGTGCGCTTGATGGGGGGAAAGTTCTCGGTGAAGCGCGTGAAGGTGGCGGTGCAGATGCCGATGAGTTCGGCACGTCCGAACTCGTCGAGGGTGGTGAGGAAGTCGCTGATGCCCTTCGAGGTGTCGTTGGCTAGTCGTGAGACGGCTTCTTCGACTAGATCCGCGGGAGGCGTCGGGTGACGCAGGTTGATGGACACTTCGACGGCCTTGTGAACGATGGTGCCCTTGGCGATGGTGGTCGACCATTCGAAGGGTCCGGTGCCGTCGACGAAGTACTTCTCGCACGAGTGCACGTCGCTCAGGCCGCGCTTGGTCAGGGTGAAGCGGGTTTCGTAGGACTTCCCGTCGGGGAGGACCGGGTGGAAGGGCTTCAGGGCCTCCTCGATCTCGGCGCGCAGTTCGTCGGCCAGTCCATCGGGAATGTGGGGTCGCTCGTCGGAGCGGCCCAACAGGTCGATGACCCGTTGTTGGGCCGGGTTGTAGACGTCGGACATGGCGCCGACTGTAGGGGGTCTGCTCCTGTTTCCGAGGCGGGTGCGCATTTCGGTGTTCCTCGCCACACCCCATTGGCAAGATGACTCTTCCCATGGAATCGAACACCGTCAACTTCGCACATGCCGCTCGCACCATGGCCCACGAGGCCCGGCTGCGGGGTTTGTTGGTGCCCGGTTTCCGTTGTCCGCCGCGCGTCTTGGGCGTCGATCGCTCGTTGCGCCGTTGGGACGGTGGGGCCACGGTGGCGGTGCGGGTGAAGGGTCGACCGTGGGTGGCGGTGGTGGCCGACATGATCGAGGGAATGGTGGTGGCCAATCAGTTGGTGCCTCCGGTGGCCGACCGCTTGCGCGCCGAGATGTGGTTGGCTTTGGGCTTCGTGGCGCAGGATTCCGAATCCGGGCAAACCAAGGTGGCCTGAGTCGTAGCCTGACCCCGGGCCCGGGTGGCGGAATTGGCAGACGCGGGGGGCTTAAACCCCCCTTCCCCTCACGGGGAGTGTGGGTTCAAACCCCACCCCGGGCAC
>VFYV01000011.1 GCA_016871395.1 Actinomycetota bacterium | reverse complement strand
CACCATCACACCGTCCGCCGGCACGGATACGACCGTGTTCTGTCGGGGACGAGGGGACGACACATGAGTTACCTGCGGTCCTTGGAAGCCGAGGCGATGTTCATCATTCGAGAAGCCGTCGCGCAAGCTGAAAAGCCCGTCATGTTGTATTCGATCGGCAAGGACAGTTCGGTGATGTTGCACCTCGCCCGGAAGGCGTTTTTTCCGGCACCGTTGCCTTTTCCGCTCCTGCACGTCGACACGACCTGGAAGTTCAAGGAGATGATCACCTTTCGCGACGAGATGGCGAATGATCCCGGTATCGATCTCATCGTCCACATCAACCCCGAGTGCGTACGGCTGAACATCAACCCGTTCGAACACGGCTCGTCGATGCACACCGATCTTTGGAAAACGGAGGGTCTCAGACAGGCACTGGACCAAGGAGGCTTCGACCTCGCTTTCGGGGGTGCACGTCGAGACGAGGAGAGGTCACGGGCCAAGGAGAGGGTCTTCTCCTTCCGAACGTCGCAACATGCGTGGGATCCGAAAAATCAAAGACCGGAGTTGTGGAACATCTACAACGCCCGACACGCTCCCGGAGAGTCCATCCGAGTCTTCCCCCTGTCCAACTGGACGGAGCTCGACGTTTGGCAATACGTCCACGCCGAAGACATTCCGGTCGTGCCCCTTTATTTCGCCAAGAAGCGCCCCATCGTCGTGCGAGACGGGATGATGATCATGGTCGATGATGAACGGATGAAATTACGGGCCGACGAGGTTGTCGAGGAAAAGATGGTCAGATTTCGAACCCTGGGCTGCTATCCGCTCACCGGCGCAGTGGAAAGCGAGGCGACCGACTTATCGATGATCCTCGCCGAGATGTTCACGAGCCGAACCTCCGAGCGTCAAGGTCGCATGATCGATCACGACCAAACGGGCTCGATGGAGAAGAAGAAAGCCGAAGGTTACTTCTGATGCGGTCCGCGCCCGAGCAGGCCGCCGATGCCGTCGCTGACTTCATCGAAACCCAACAAGCAAAGGACCTTCTGCGCTTGCTCGTCTGTGGAAGCGTGGACGACGGGAAGAGCACGATGATCGGTCGCCTTCTTTACGACTCGAAACAGATCTTCGACGATCAACTGGCGTCGTTGGCGGACGATTCACGGCATCACGGCACCCAAGGGGACACGATCGACTTCGCACTCCTGACTGACGGTCTACAGGCGGAGCGCGAACAGGGAATCACGATCGATGTGGCGTATCGATTTTTCGCCACCGACAAACGCGCCTTCATCGTTGCCGACACGCCGGGTCACGAGCAGTACACCCGCAACATGGTGACCGGGGCATCCACCGCCGAACTTGCGGTCATCTTGATCGACGCTCGTAAAGGTGTGTCGACCCAGACACGGCGACACTCGTTACTCGTCGATATTCTCGGTATCAAGAACGTGGTCGTGGCGGTGAACAAACTCGATCTCGTCGGCTACCACGAGGACGTTTTCGCCGCCGTCTCCACGCAGTTTCTCGAATTCGCTCGATCACTGCGTTTCGAGGGTGTCCATGTGGTTCCGGTGTGCGCGTTGACCGGTGAAAATCTGTCGCTCCCCTCGACGAACATGCCCTGGTACACCGGACCTTCGGTCCTCGAAATCGCTGAGACCCTGCCCGTGCGCGGGCACGATTCTTCCCGTCCGTTCCGAATGTCGGTCCAAGGAGTCTCTCGTCCGAACCCCGACTTTCGTGGTTACATGGGAACGATCTCCAGCGGAATCATTTCGCGGGGCGATCGTGTTCGCGTGAACCCGAGTGGTCGCGAAACCGCCGTCGCCGACTTCGCCGACTTCGACGGGGTCCGTGAGGTGGCCGTCGCCGGCGAGAGTGTGTGCATCCTCCTCGAAGATGAGATCGATGTCAGCCGGGGTGATCTTCTGTCGGGGGTCGTGGAGCCACCCACGATCACCGATCATTTCGAGGCCCGATTGGTGTGGTTGGCGGAGAGTGAGATGATTCCTCAACGCTCGTATCTCCTGAAGATCGGGAGCAAGGAGGTGCGGGCACACGTCGATCGTTTGAAATGTCGAATCGACGTCAATTCGAACGAGCAGGTACCGGCGCTCACTCTCGGCTTGAACGAAATCGGACTCTGCAATGTTTCGACTGCCGCCCCGATCGCTTTCGACCCGTACGACGTCGATCGAAACACCGGGGCCTTCGTGTTGATCGATCGGAGAAGCAACAGCACCGTTGGGGCCGGAATGATCCAACACTCGTTGCGCCGGGCCGAGAACATTCGGTGGCAGGAGTTGTCGGTCGGTCGTGAACAACGCGAGCAACTGAACCAGCAAAAAGCCTTGGTGATCTGGCTCACCGGCCTGTCCGGAAGCGGGAAGTCGACGATTGCGAACGCTCTCGAAGTCGATCTCCATCGCCGGGGCCTTCGCACGTTCGTTCTCGATGGAGACAACGTCAGACACGGGCTCAACGCCGATTTGGGTTTCACGGAGGCTGACCGAGCAGAAAACATCCGGCGGGTGGCGGAAGTCGCGAAGCTTTTCGTCGATGCGGGGATCGTCACCATCGTTTCGTTCATTTCACCCTTTCGATCCGAACGGGAGCGAGCCGCCGAAATCATCGGATCGTCCGATTTCATCGAGGTTTTCGTCGATGCTCCCCTCGATTTGGTCGAGAGTCGCGATCCGAAGGGCTTGTACGCGAAGGCCAAGGCGGGGCTCATCCCGAACTTCACCGGAGTGAACTCGCCGTACGAGACTCCCACCAACCCCGATGTACGGCTCGACACGTCGGCCTCGAGCGTCGATGAGTGTGTGCGAGTCCTGCTTACCGTGCTGGATTCACGAGGTGTTTTCGACCAGCGATGAGGGAGCCGTGGTCGGTCGAATGAGTCGGGCAATCGCCTCACGAATGACAGGGTCGATCACCGCGACGATCGCCGAGTCTCCCTACGATCGCCACTTGTCGGCCTGGCTACGAAGCCAGCCCGATTCCCAAAAGCTCACGTCCCCTCCGGTTGCCAAAAGGACCTCATGGGCCGTCACCATGACCTTGGCCGCCCCCTCGTGCGCGGGCGCTATCGACAAGATGGCCTCAGCGATGTGAATCGCCAAAACCGGCTCTCCCGAGGCGGCCAACACCGCCGCCCGATCGCAGGCCGCCTCCACCCCCACGAGTTGCACCAACTCACTCGTGGCCTCCCTCGACTGAACGGGGTACAACTCGGTCGACGACTGCAGGTGGAACCATCCCATGTAGGTCTCCCAAATCGTTCGCACCGCCCACGCGACCTTGCCATAGCCCTGCCCGACCCGAAGTTCGGGTGGTAAGACGATTTCCTTCATCAACGTGAAGACATCCGTGCCCGCGTTCATTCCCTCCAAGGTTTTGCGATGGACGAAATCGACCGCGCCATGCAAACGGGCCAAACAGGCATCGAGCAACTCGGTTCCTTCGATCGGCAGATGCCGTCCAGGGATGATCATCCGCGGATGCAAAGAGCGCAACTTGTCCACGGTCGCCAAGTAGGGCTCGACGAGGCGGTAGCGATCACCGCGCAACGTGTTCAAATTCGGAAAGTGCGGGAAAAGGGGTCCGAGCAGATTCGAAATGAGGGCGATGCGACTTCGAGGCAGAAAAACAATCATCGAATCGATGGTCTCGCCCGACGCGGCAATCAGCTGAACCTCGAGATTTCCCGTCGTGAATTCGTGGAAATCCCCGAACATGACATCGGGTACCGGTTTGTCCTGTCGCATCGGAATTCCGGGATGTTGCCGAGCGAACCGCTGCGCGGCGGCCCCCGAAACGTCGAACCACACTTGGGCGGTTCGCAAGCGCAGGCTGGCGATTCGCGCGTCGTCCCCCTGACATGCCGGGTTGTTGGCCTGGGCGATGTAAACCGTTTCGGGTTCACGAAACAACCCGACCCCTCCGACATGGTCCACGTGGGCCTGCGTCGTCAAGATGTGGGTCGTAGGTCCCGGACAAATCGCGTCGAAAACCGCCTTGTGGTGCACCGCCTCGAAGCCCATACCGGTGTTGACGATGATGCGTCCAGCGTCGTGGACGATCATGTAGGCGGCAGTCGAACCCCCTGAGCGGTAGATGTTCGGAGCGACTTCATACGCGACATCTTCGTACTTGGGCTCCAACAACTCCTTGCCCGGACGGGTATCGATGAGAACATCGACCTGCTGCTCGACCTCACCCACGCCCATCTCATCTCACCTCCGCGTCGACGCCGAATTTCTCCATGTAGGCCACGAATCGCTCCCGAATCTCTGCTGGCTGACGCCCGAAATCCGCTCGCACGTCGTACTCCACGGTCGCCTGCCCCTCTCGCGAACGATTCTCGAGTCTCTGCTCGATCTGTCGCGTCGCCTGCTCATCGAGGGAGTGGCCGGCGAACTCGAACACCCGCTGAATCGTCGCTCGATCATCAGCCATGAAATCCTGGAAACGCACGTCGACTCGTCGACCCTCGGGGATCAGATGCACGTCACGCACCGCGGCCGTCAGCAGCTTCTCGATCCGGTCGGTCCAGTAGTCGATGTACCAACCAGGATCGATCGTTCGATACGCCATACGCGCCGCGTAGGTCATCATCGTGGCCGCGGACTGAATCACCGACACCGGGTCACGATGAGTCATGACAATGGTTGCATCGGGAAAGGTCCTGAGCAAAGGACCGATTTGCTCGAAGTGTTGCGGTGACTTGAGGATCCAGCGGCTTCGCGGACGTAGAAACGTCAGCACTTTGAGCATCGTGTGCATGTAGTCGTAATGGGGCTGCTGATCGTGGGAGAGGTAGTAATCCCGCCAACGTGGGCAGCGCGCGACCCACTCCAGGTTGTAGGAGGAAAAGTCCGGCAGCATCAACTCGATTTCCTCGTGCACGTGATCCGGGTCCATCGGGTGCATCAAGGCGACGTGCGGCGTCACCATCTGCATCTGCTCCCACTCCCGGGCACACCGCGCATAGCGTGGGTCGACACCATCGTCCCCGGGCGCCTCATGAGGCATCGCGATCGGTTCGTAACTCTCCCACAGAGGCATCGAGCGCAGCCTGGTGTCGGCTGAGAGGACGTTCAACAGGTGGGTCGTACCTGTTCTCGGTAATCCGACGATGATTATCGGTCGGGTGATCTTGATGTCGTGGATCTCGGGATGACGACGGAGTAGATCACGCGTCAAGAGACGATTCGCCGCGTAACGCACACAACTGTTCCGCAGGGAAAGCTGGCCGATACCGAGACGATCCGGGTCGCTCGCAACTTCTTCCAGCCACATGTCGAGTCGGTCGACGAAGTCCATCGGACCAAAGTCATCGAGTCCGGTACGAGCGATGGCATCTCCCAAGACGCCCGCTGACGACATGTCCAGGGACAGGCTGTCTCCATAATCTCGAGCCATTTGTTGAATGTCGCTCAACTGCGGATCGCCCAGATCGGAGATGCGGATTTTCGTCGGCATTGGGCCCCATTGTTCCGGTGACTTCCACCAGATAGTAGTCTGCCCGAGGTGGAGAGCGTTCGGCTCGGAATCGTCGGTTGTGGAGCCATCGCCCAATGGCACGCGACGGCACTGAAACATGCTGAACGCACGACCATCACCGCCTGTGTCGACGTCGTGCCCGCCCAAGCCGAAACACTGGCGACGTCGACCAATAGTGTCGCTTGCTCGTCGATCACCGAAGCACTGGACGTCGGCGTCGACGCATTGGCGATTTTGGTTCCTCACGATCTTCACGAAAAGTTGGTCACCGAAGCTCTGGAGGCGGGCGTTCACGTCGCTTTGGAGAAACCAATGGCCCCGACACTGGATGCTTGTGAACGAATCTTGGCGACTGCCGCTCGGCACGGCGATCGTGTTTTCATGCTGACCGAGAACGCCCAGTATTGGCCCGAAGTCGTCATGGCGCAAAAGCTCGTCGCCGAGGGAGCGATCGGCGAAATCGTGACTGCGCGCTCGTGGCACAACTTTGGCATCACCAAAGAGTTCTACCCCAGCGATCAATCGTGGCGTTTTCGCCAGGCGTCTGCCGGCGGCGGAGTCGCCTTGGACACTGGCTCCCACTGGATGCGACCTCTCCGGATGATCTTGGGTGAGATCGACGAGGTTGTCGCGGTCACCGGTCGTCTGTGGGAGAAGATGGAGGGCGAATCCCTGGTTCGTTCTCTGTGTCTTTTCCAGTCGGGCGTGGTGGCCAGTTTCGACGTGATCTTGGCGACCGGTGCTGTCGGACTGCAACCCCACTTCCAATTCACCGGCACTACGGGTGAGATCGTGATCTCGGCATTGGGTGAAGTCAGATTGTTCGACGGCAAGGACTGGCAGGGCACGGTCGTCGGACGCGGGAATTACATGGACAGTTACGGGGGTGTCTGGAGGGATTTCGAGGCCGCGATCCTCGATGGAAAACCTTTGGACGCTGATGCTCGCTACTCTCTCGGAGAGGTGGCGGCGGCCAACGCCATCGTCCGTAGTGCGCGATCGAGGAAATGGGAAAAGGTCTGGTGAACAGCGTCGACTTCGATTTCACCGGATCAGAGGTACTGGTCACAGGTGGGTCGAGCGGGATCGGCTTGGCGATTGCTTCGGCCTTCGCTGCTGCGGGGGCTCACGTCATCGTCACGGGAACACGCAGTTCGACCGACGACTACGAAAGTGATCTGAGACGATTCGATTACCGGCAGTGCATCATGAGCGATCGGCAACAGATTTGCGACCTGGCCGGGTCCATCGACGCTCTCGACGTTCTCGTGAACAATGCGGGTCAGGTGATGCCCAATGGGCGAGACGAGTACGACCCTGATGTTTTCGAGGAGTCCCTGCAGATAAACGTCTCGGCGGCGTTTCGCTTGGCACGATTACTCCAACCGTCTTTGAGCCGTTCCAAATTGGCGGGGGGCGCCGCCGTGATCAATTTGGCCTCACTCGCATCCTTTTTCGCCGTCGAGTTCGTTCCTGGATACGGTGCGGCGAAAGCTGCGGTCGTTCAGATGACGAAGACGCTGGCGGTCAGATACGCCGGTAGCAACATTCGTGTGAATGCGATTGCTCCCGGCTTGGTGGCTTCGAAGATGACCGCACCGATGCTGACTCTCGACGCGCTGACGCGCCCCCATCTCGACCGGACACCTCTGGGGCGTATAGGCGAGCCCGACGAAATCGCCCCCGCGGTCTTGTTTCTCGCCTCGAGTGCGAGTCGATTCATGACGGGACACACCCTCGTCGTGGACGGTGGATTTTCAGCGAAAGGGTAATTATGAATGGCTCGATGCTTCGTGATGTGACCGACGACGAGGTCGATACTTTCTGGCGTGACGGGATCGTTTGCCTGAGGGGCCTACTCGATCCGAAGTTGCTGCACGACATGAGCGATCCAGTGGCCACTCTCGTGCAGACGAACGGTGTCGCCGATCTGTCGGCGATGGGTGACGCCATCGCAGCGAGCGGGCAGAGGGTCCAACGCGAAGACGTCCCCGACTCGGGGCGCGGCAAATTCTTCGCCGGAGTCGATCATTGGCTGGAACACCGGGAGTTTCGGGACTTTTCGTGCCACTCCGCACTTCCGGCCATCGCTGGGCGGATCATGAGGTCGACTCGGATTCACTTGTGGGAAGACAGCGTGCTGTTCAAGGAATCGGGCACGGTCGAGCGGACGGCTTGGCATCAGGATCTCGGCTACTTCCACTGCGATGGGACCAAGATCTGTACGATGTGGTGCCCACTCGATTCTGTGACCGAGGACTCCGGTGCGGTGCGCTTCGTCGTCGGTTCGCACTCGTGGCCCGACATCTATCAGCCCAATTTTTTCGTCTCGTCCATGGTTATTCCCGGAACCGAGGGAACCGCCGTGCCCGATGTGGAGTCGATGTCACAACGAGGTGAGTGCCAGATCGTCACCTTCGACACCGAGCCGGGCGACGTCACAATCCATCATGCCCGCACGATTCACGGTGCGGGACCGAACACCTCGACTCGTCAACGACGAGCGATCAGCCTGCGCTATTGCGGTGATGACACCGTGTATCTCACCCGGCCGGGCTCACCGAAGAAGGCGCATCATCACAATGTCGTGGAGGGTGCCGAGTTGCACGACGACGACTGCCCGATCGTGTGGCGACGCGGCTGACACGCGGGACTGTGGTCCGGTCGGCGCGGCACGGACCATAACCAGCGGTGGGTGGGCGCCGCTCACTGATTTCCGAACAATCCCGAGCACGTGGATCAGAGGAGGCGAACCTCGGCATCGGGTTTTTGACACCGGCCCACGAAGAAACTACGTCTGCGGATGACCCGCGATGAGATCGAGAATTTCGGCAACCCGCATCGAGTCTGAGGACGGGACGATCCAACCTTGGTCACCCACGATGACCCGGCTCACGTTCTCGACCATCTCGATGAAAGCGTTCGAAACATCGAATTCCTCGAGCAGGCCGTTGACCCTCAGCGAGCTGCTTTCGTTCCATGTCGTGAAGGACTCCCCCGACTCGGTGCTGACCTGACCATGAGAACCACGAACGATGAACTGTTGCCCGCCGGGCATGGCGAACGAACTCACCGCACGGGCGGTGATCGAATCGCGAATTCGAACCGCGACATCGGTCGTCAGATCGACGCCCGTCGGACCGATCATTCGCGAGACCCGAGTGATCTCCACATCGGGGGCACCAGACGTCAGCGCGACCCAAGCATGAGCCTGGTAACAGCCCACGTCGAGCAACGCGCCTCCACCCATTTTCGGGTTCAACCGATAGTTGTCGGTCATCTCCGAGACGAAGGTGAATGACGTCTCGATGTGTTCGATCCCGCCGATCGCCCCGCTCTCGACAACCCCGACCAGTCGCGCAAATCGTGGATGCCATCTTCCCCACACCGCTTCCACCAGAAGGCGTCCGTGACGAGAGGCGCATTCGAACATCGTCTCGACCTCGGCGGCGTTCAGACCAAGAGGCTTCTCGCACAGAACGTGCTTTCCGGCCTCGAGCGATTTCGTCACCCATTCGTCGTGCTGAACATTCGAGAGACTGATGTACACGGCATCGACCCGCTCGTCGGAAAGGAGTTCGTCATAGTTTGCGTGCACCCGCTCCGGTTCGAGTGACTCCGACCGCTTCTCATCTCTGCTCGCCACGGCATACAGGGTTGCTCCCCGCGAGAGATGCACGGCAGGGGCCAGGCCCCGACTGGCAACGAAGCCGGCGCCGAGAAAGCCCCAGCGCACCGTCATGGGTCAGGACCGCCGGAGGTCCGGAACCACCGGGAGACCGTTCTGCACCGCGGACTGCTCAGCGGCCTGCATGATGGCCACGACATTGCGGGACTGGAGAGCATCGACCTCCATCGGAGTTCCACATCGAATCAACTCGACGATCGACCGATGGAACTCATGGGGAGGGTCGACCCGCAGAGGAACGACCCGTGAGATTCCGTTGGTGCCATGCACGGTGAGGATCGCCGGTAGATCGGCGACGGCTGGCTCAGCAGCGGAATCCCAATCACCAACGACGGCACCCTGCGTCCCGAGGAGGAAGAACTTGGGCTTACGCGCGGCCGCCAAATCGGAGTGGATGAAAGTCGCCTGCTTGCCGTCAACGAACGTCACCACGACCTGGGCGTGATCGGCGTTCGTCGCGTGAGTCCAAACACGTTTGTGGTTGACCGCACTCACGTGAGCCACCTCGTCGGGAATGATGTTCAGAATTTGGTCGATGAAATGGCTTCCCCAGTCGAAGATCGCCCCACCCGAAATCTCCGCATTCGAGTGCCAATAGTCGCACGGTCGCGAATACCCGCCGATGAAGGTGTCGAATTGGAAGACTTCACCGATTTCTCCGGACCGAGCGATCTCCCGCATCGTGACGAAATCCGCATCGAACCTGCGATTCTGATAGACGACGAGCAAAAGGTTCATAGCCTTGGCGAGGCTCCTCAACTCGTCACATTCGTCGGAGGTGAGAGCCATGGGCTTCTCGAGAACCACGTCGATACCTCGCGAGAGCGCCTCCTTCGCCCAACGAAAATGCGTGTTCGGAGGTGTCGAGATCACCACCAGGTCGAGGAGTCCGGAGTCCAGCATCTCCGTCGCGTCCAGAAACGTCGATGCTCGCGGAGCGAGATCGAGTGCGACCTTGAGACGATCGGGATTGGTGTCACACACCGCGACCAATTCCAATCCGTCGGTGCTCTGAACAGCCACATTGTGCTCGTGCCCGATCGCACCGTACGCCAGAAGCCCCACCCGCTTTGCATCGCCCATGATGTGATCCTAACTCAGCGCCGCGACTCGAGAGAGATGATGCTCATGTCACGACATGAGTCGTTGCTCCACGAGCCACCCCTCCCCGAGTCACGGCGGTGGGACCGACATCGATGATGACGAAAGGTCATGAAACCCACCGCTCCACATGGTACATTTCGAAACTCGGCGCTAACGACTCCCGCGCAACTCGTCAACACTCATCGGAGCCTCGCGCTCGGTCCACGCAGCGGGTGTCCCGCTCATCTCTTGCGAATCACACCGTCGGCCACGGCGGCGGCAGCCACGGCGGGTGCCACGCGGGCCACCACCGAGCGATCGAACACCGACGGTACGACGAACTCGGGCTTCAATTCGGCCTCGGTCACCGACTCGGCGATGGCGATGGCCGCCGCCAACTTCATTCCCTCGGTGATGTCGGTGGCACGGGCGTCCAGTGCTCCACGGAAGATGCCAGGGAACGCCAGAACGTTGTTGATCTGATTGGGGTAGTCGCTACGACCGGTGGCCATGACCGACGCCAACCCGTCGCACTGCTCGGGGCGGATCTCGGGGTTCGGGTTCGCCATGGCGAACACGATGGGGTTTTTGGCCATCGAGCGTACGTCGGCCGCGGTGATGAGGTCGGGTCCACTCACCCCGACGAACACGTCGGTGCCCTTCATGATGTCGCTGATGGTTCCCATGCGGCGCGAACGATTGGTGTTCTCGGCAAACCACTCCTTGGCCGAGTTCATTTCCCCTCGGCCGGTGTAAATGGCGCCCACCCGGTCGCAACCGATCACCTCGCCGACGCCGGCGTTCAACAAGATCTTGCCGATAGCCACACCGGCGGCACCCACACCGGCGATGACGACTGTGAGGTCCTCCATCTTCTTGCCGGCGATCTTCAGGGAGTTCCACAGCGCGGCCAGGGTGACGACCGCGGTTCCGTGCTGGTCGTCGTGGAAGACGGGGATGTCGAGGCTGGCGCGCAGACGCTCCTCGATCTCGAAGCACTCGGGGGCCTTGATGTCCTCGAGGTTGATACCACCGAAGGTGGGAGCGATGCGCTGGACGAAATCGACCACCTCGTCGGCGGTGCGGGCGTTGATGCACACCGGGAATCCGTCGACGCCACCGAACTCCTTGAACAGCAGAGCCTTACCCTCCATCACCGGCATGGCCCCCTCGGGACCGATGTCGCCGAGACCGAGCACCGCCGTGCCGTTGCTGACGATGGCCACGGTGTTCTTGCGGATGGTGTACTCGTGTGACAAGCCCGGATCGTTCTCGATCGCCGTGCATACGCGGGCCACGCCGGGGGTGTACGCCATCGACAAATCGTCGCGGTCGTTCACCGGCGCCGTCGAGATGACCTGGATCTTGCCCGACTCGTGCATCTTGAAGGTACGGTCCCACCAACCAAGCAGGGTGACGCCTGAAAGCTTCTTCACTGCGTCGACGACCTTGGCCTGGTGGGCCTCGTCGCGACAGTGCACCACCAGGCTGCGGCGCAACACGGGTCCTCGCACGTCGAAACCATCAAGAGCACCGATGTTGCCACCGGCCTCGCCGATGGCGGTGCACAGGCGTCCGAGGGTGCCCGGAACGTTGTCCAACTGGCAGTCGAGGGCGATAGAGAAGGCGGCGGTCGGTTTCGTGGTCACAAGAACATAAAGGATACGAAACCCCGGTTCGAAGCACCGCCTTTCGACAACAAACTCTTGGCACCACCGATCCGGAACCCTTGACGCGAGCCCTCCCATCGGGTTACGTTTTTGTAGTGGTCACTACACACGATTCGAACGGCCCCGTCTCGGCACGTCGGAGCTCGATCTGCGCAATCTGGATCGCCCACCCGGTGGGGATGGTTTTCGCCTTGGCGTTCGCGCTCTTCTTCACCGTTGTCCCCGACGACGCGCTGTCGCAGACCGCGCCGAAACTCGGTCTGTACGCCCTGGCCGCCGCCCTCGGACCGGTGACGGTGGCGATCCTGCGATTCCTCGCCGATCGTTTGGCCCTCGACCGTCGTCGGTTCGTGGTGATCGCCAGTGCGGGTGCCGTCACCTTCGACGGGTTGTTCGTCGGGTTGTGGCCCGACGTCTACGGCCACGAGGGTGCAGCACTCGCCAACGTCGCGGCCCTGATCCTGTTCGGATTGGCCGCCATCCTCGTCTCCGACCAATTGGTATCGGTGAACACGCTCCCCCGTCGGAAAGGAAACGCCACATGACCACGAACGATCCTCTGAGCACCGTCCTCGACTTCTTTCGCTCCTTCGAGGGCAACGACGTCGAGGAGGCGGTGAGATTCGTCGCCGACGACATGGAGTACGTCAACGTCCCCTTCGGTTTCGAGGCCGGCACCGTGATCGGACCCGACGGAATGCGCGCGGTGCTCATCCCGGCCTTCGCCGGCGTCATCCGCAACGAGTTCATCGTGCGCACCACCGCCACCAACGCCGACACCGTGTTCGTCGAACGCCTCGACCGTCATCGTCTCGCCAACGGTTGGGTCGAGCTGCCCGTCACCGGGGTCTTCACCGTTCGCGACGGCAAGATCACCCACTGGCGCGACTACTTCGACATGAACGTGTTCGCCACCCAGATGGCCGCTCTGGCCTGACGAACTCGCTCCCGATCCGGGATCAGTCGATGATGCCCAACGCTCGGGCAGCCTCGTTGGCGGCACGGGCCCCGCACACCTGACGCACCATCAACAGCCCGTCGATTCGCGCCACGATCGACCAGGCCAGACGTCGACGTTCCACCGGGCTGTCGCCTCGGATCAATTCACTGATCCACGCGACCCAGGACTCCACTAACTCGGCCGCCAAGGCCACGAAGGGCTCCTTGCGTGCGCTCGCCAGACCCACGACCTCGAAGTACACGGCCATGAGCGCGTCCACCTTGTTGCCAGCCAGGACGGGCCACGCCTTGCGCAACAACTCGTCAGGTGATGCCTCCTGGGTGAAGGCGCCCTCCAGCAACTCCTGCAGCTGCACACCCATTGCCACCACGATCGCGTTGATCAACTCGTTCTTGGTCGGGAAGTAGTACACCACCATGCGATCGGAGATTCCGAGCGCTCTGGCCACCTTGCCGAACGACAGCGAAGCCAGTCCTTCGCCCAGCACGACGTCGATCCCGGCCCGAACGATGTCGTCACGGTCATGGCGATATCCCACGTCAGCACTGTAGCGATCACTACGAAGACATCACCCCGACCCGACGCTGATGACCGTTACTGTTGGGAAATGACCCAACGTTCCCGATCCCTGTCCGCCCTCACCGTGTGCCTCGCGCTCATCGGCGCGTCGTGCGGAGGGGACGACTCGGGCTCGGGTTCCGCTTTGTCGAATGAGGCGTTCTGTGCCAAGCTCTCGAGCCTCGATGACCTTGATCCACTCTCGGACGATATGTCCAAGTTGACGGAGATCGTCGAGGAATTGGCCGACGTCGCACCCTCTGCTGAATTGCGGGACGCGGTTTTGACCCTCACTCCGATAATGACCGTGCTCGCGGAACTCGACGAGAACGATCCTGCTGCCATGAGTGAGATGATGGAAATCTTGACGGATCCCGATGTCGTTGCCGCGGGCGAATCAATCGAGGAGTTCGGTGTCGAGACGTGCGGACTCGAACCGAGCGAGGACTGAAGACCGCGCGGCTCAGGAGCCGGTGAGCTCCTTCTTCAGTTCGCGCTTCAGGAACTTCCCGTTCGCGTTGCGGGGGACGGGCTCGGTGCGGAACCAGATCTTGGTGGGAATCTTGTGCTTGGCCAGGCTGACGGTCAGGAACTGACGCAATTCGTCCTCGGTGAGTGACGCGCCGGGTCGAAGCACCAGCACCGCCGCCACTTCCTCGCCCAAACGTTCCTCTGGTATTCCAAAAACGCAGGCCTCGGCAACAGCATCGTGGTGGTAGATAGCGGTCTCCACCTCGCTGCAGTACACATTCTCACCACCTCGGATCACCATGTCCTTGGCGCGGTCCACGATGTAGATGAAACCGTCTTCGTCGATTCGGGCGATGTCACCGGTGTTCAACCAGCCGTCCTTGATGGTGTCGGCGGTGGCTTCTGATCGGTTCAGGTAGCCCTTGATGGTGACCGACCCACGCACGCACAGGACGCCCACGGTGTTCGGACCGGCTGGGAGGTCGCGACCCTCCTCGTCGACCAATTTGGTCTCGAGGGTGGGGACGGCGGGACCGCATGACTCGGGCTTGGCCATGAACCAGCGCGACGAGTTCGCGGTGATGATTCCATGCGTCTCGGTCATGCCATATCCGGTCGACGGTTGACCGTTCTTCAATGCACCGGCGATCTTGTGCACCAGGTCCGGTTGCAGCGCCGCGCCTCCGCCACCGAGGCCGGCCAACGACGACGTGTCGCGCCGACCCCAGTCGGGGTGCATCAGCATCTCGCGACTCATGGTGGGCACCCCGGAGAAATTGGTGACCTTCTCGCGCTCTATCAACTCCAGTGCGCGACCCGGATCCCACTTGTACATCAACACGACCTTGGCTCCGGTGAGAGTGGCCGGATGCAAGATGCAGTTGCACGCGGTCACGTGGAACAAAGGGGTGGGTGCCATGAAAGCGGCCGGCAATACCGGGGGCGGGGGCGGCGGGGGTGGAACATCACCAGCGGCGATGGCCTTCTGCTCGGCCATGGCGACCGCGGTGGTCATAGCCGCGATGTTCAAGATGTTGTGTACCGACCCACGGTTGGTCAACTGCGCGCCCTTGGGGAAACCCGTCGTGCCCGAGGTGTAGAAAATGGTGGCATCGTCGTCGGTGTCGATGGCGACATCGGGAAGGATCCCCGGATCGGCGGCCGACATGATGGCGCTCCAAGTCGTTCCCTCGCCGGACACGCCGCGGTCGGAGCGCACCGAGATGACGTGCATCGGGCGATGGCTGGTCATCTGCGCCAGACGCTCCAGACGTTCGTCGTCGGCGATCAGCACCCTCGGCTCACTGTCATTCAACGCGTACTCCATCTCGGGCGGGGTCCACCAGGCGTTCATTCCCACCACCGCGGCTCCGACGGACACGCCCGCCCAATAGCCCACGACCCACTCGGGGTAGTTGCGCATGGCGATGGCCACGCGACTTCCGGGAGTAACGCCGTTGGCCACCAGATACGACGCCAACTTGCGCACCTGCGCGTGCACCTCGGCATACGTGTGTCGCTCGTCCTCATAGATCAAGTAGTCCTTGTCGCCATGCACCACCGTCGTCTCCCAGATGGCCCGCATGGTGGGCGGTGCCGCCACGAAGGATTTGGCGGGCACCCCGCGGATGGTGGTCATGTGAGTGGCGAAGGGCGAGCCCGGAGAGTCGAGTTCAGCCCGGGCGGCGAGGTAGTGGTGGATCACGGCGTTCATTCTGGCCGATGAATCCACTGATACACAAGACGAGTTCGACCAAACGAAGTATGGCAACATACGGCGTGTCCATCGTGCCCACCGTCGACATCTCGAACCCTTCGACAACGTCCATGTTTGCCCTCGACTCGGCCTGTCGGGATCACGGCTTTTTCTTTCTGAGCGGTCACGGACTGGACGGGTTGATCCAACGAACATGGCACGAGACCGAGCGCTTCTTCGACGCCGAACGGAGCATCAAGAACGAGATCGTCCGCGACCTCCAGAATCCCATGGGCTACTTCGATCGCGAACTCACCAAGCGCAAGCGTGACAGCAAGGAAGTGTTCGACTTTTTGGATCCGACCGTGGCCGCCATCGACGTCCGCAACCGTTGGCCCCGCGGGCTTCCGGGCTTCCGCGAGACCATGACCGAATTGTTCGATGAACTGAGCGGCCTGGCTGATCGGGCCATGAGCCTCATCCACGGGGCCCTCGACCTACGAATCGACTCGCGGTCGAAGGTCGCTGGTAGCCGCCACAGCAGCATGATTCGGCTGAACTGTTATCCGGTCGGTGATCCGGTACCAGAATCCGAACGAGAGGGCCTACCCGAACTGGGTGAAACCGCACTCGGCTATCACACCGACCCCGGCACACTCACCTTGCTCTTGCAGGACGACACCGGGGGTTTACAGGCCGAGTCGCTCGACGATGGCTGGATCGATGTTCCTCCCACATCGGGAACGATCGTGGTCAATCTCGGAGATTGCATGCAGGCTTGGACCAACGATCGCTACCGAGCGGCGGTTCATCGCGTGGTACCGATGACCCATCGACGCCGTTTCAGTATTCCCTACTTCCAGAATCCGGCCCGGAACTCGGTCATCGAACCCGTGCCGGAATTGAGCGAATCCGGGGCGCTTTACCGATCGTTCGCGTGGAAGGAATTCATGGCTGCTCGGGCCTACGACAATTTCACCGACCTCGGCGCCGACGACACCCAAGTCACCGACTTCCGCCTCGACCGCTGACCTGTTTCGGCGACCATCACGCCGTGCGATACTGGGGCATGATCGAATCCAACGACGTCTCTTCCTTGCTCGATTCCGAGATCGCCGCGATGCTGGCGGCGTCGCCGGTGAACATCGGCGAGATCCTCGGCGGCCTCACCCCGGAGTCGGTGGTGACGATTCGCGAGATGTTCGCCGCCACTCCTCCCCCGCCGCTCTCCGATGAGGTGACCCGCGAGGACGTGTCGCTCGAGGGCCGTGGCACCGCATCCGTTCGCGTGCATCGACCACGCGTTCAACGTACGAACACGCCATGCGTCGTCTGGATGCACGGAGGTGGTCTCGTCCTCGGCGACAACCGCATGGATGACGCGCGCTTCGACAAGTGGTGTCGCGAACTCGGCATCGTCGGGGTGTCCGTCGAGTATCGCTTGGCCCCCGAGCATCCCTATCCCACGCCCCTCGAGGACTGTTACGCGGCTCTCGCATGGACCCACCGCAACGCGGCTTCGCTCGGCGTGGATCCGATGCGCATCGGCATCGGCGGCGCCAGCGCGGGCGCCGGACTCGCCGCGGGTCTGGCCCTTTTGGCGCGCGATCGCGCCGAGTTCGCCGTCGACTTCCAGTTGCTCGTCTATCCCATGATCGACGACCGTCAGATCACCAGATCCAGCTCGTGGATCGACCCGATCTGGTCACCAGCGGCGAACACCTTCGGTTGGACGTCGTATCTCGGGTCCGACAAGGGCACTGACACTGTCGCCCCGTACGCCGCGGTGGCCCGAGCCACCGACCTGCGTGGCCTTCCACGTGCCCTCGTCGTGGTCGGGGCACTCGACGGGTTCTCGGACGAGGACATCGACTACGCGAAACGTCTGCGTCACGCCGGAGTGCCGACCGATCTCAACGTCTACGCAGGAGCACCACACGGATTCGACACGTTCGGAGATCTCACCACGGTCTCACGACGTTGCAACCGAGACGTCGACGAATGGTTGGCTGCCCGGGTGGTCTGACGTCGTTCAGAGAATCTCGGCCGCGATGCGGTCGAGCAGCGCGCGGGCACGAGTGGCGTGTCCACCGGCGTCGTCACGCAGCGCGTCGTGCAGAGAAACCCACTGTTCCTCGGGAATGTCGACGATGGTCGCCAAGTTGCGAACGATCGTCGCGTCGAACTCGATGTGAGGCTGCAGCCCCCACGCCCGACCCCGACGAAACACCGCGTCGGCATGGGGCAAGCGAGCCAACACGTCGGCATCGCCCGGTGCGGTGATGGCGTCCTCGTGCCAGACCGCCCACGGGCCAGCCATCTCCCTCGGCGCCCCATCGGAGACGTCCAACTCCACGTAGGACCGGAACGTCTGATCCATTCGTGTCACCGAGCCGCCGAGAGCACGCGCCAGAACCTGGGCACCGAAGCAAACACCGATGTACGGCCGATCCGATGCCACCCATTCGCGCACCACGTCGACCTCCGATTGCGCCGGTCGGCGACAATGGCCCGCGGCGACCGAGGTGGGCGAGCCGAGCACGATCAGCACGTCGGCATCGGGAAGCGACGGGGAATCCTCTCGGTAGATGCGCTTCACGGAGAACCCCGACGTGGCCAACCAATCACCGATGTGGCCGAGTTCGTCGGCGACTCCACGATGGGACAGGACGGTCACCCGCGATCGTGTGCGAGCTCTGTCCGAGCTCATCGACTCGAAGTTCCGGACCCGCCGAGCCGATAGACGACACCCGTCGCACGCTCGCTGAATTCCCAGAGTCGTCGTGCGGCCTCTGCGTCACGACCACGGCGACTGGGCACCTCCACCTGTGGAGGGCCGAAAGCCATCCATCGCGGGCCGTACATCTCACCGCCAACCACCGCCGGATCGACCGCAGCGCGCAACTGTGCTTCGCATCCTTGAACACCCGAGCGCATCAGGACCGGGGTGAATCGGCGCATCACGATGTTGGTGGCCGCCGAACCATTCTTGCCCAGTTCGGTACGCGCCGTACCCGGATGTGCGAGCACCGAGAGGACCGACGAGGCCGACATTCGAAGACGTCGATCGAGTTCCAACCCGAAGTGGACGTTGGCCAACTTGCTCTGAAAGTAGGCTCCCCACCGATTGTAACGGCGCCGTTCGTAGTACGGGTCGTCGAGGTGAACCTGTCCCGAACGATGCGCGATGCTCGTGACGGTCACGATCCGGCCCCCGTTCTCACCACCGATGATCGGCATCAACAGTCCGGTCAACGCGAAATGGCCCAAATGGTTCGTACCGAACTGGGACTCGAAACCATCGACGGTACGACTTCGGTCGAGGGCCATCACGCCGGCATTGTTCATCAACACGTCGATGATTCGCCCCGATTGCAGCATCGTTTCCGCAAAAGCCCTGACCGACACGAGGTCGGCCAAATCGAGCCGATACACCTCCAGAGTCCCGGGCCCTCCGCCACGCTCGATCGCATCAGCCACCGGACGGGCCTTCCCCATGTTTCGACAGGCCATGACCACGTGAGCCCCACGACGATGCAGGTTCCGTGTGGCTTCCAGACCGATACCCGAATTCGCTCCCGTGACCACGATCCGCCTCCCACGAAGTTCGGGCATGTCGTCGACGGTCCAGGTTCTCTCGTTGATACTCAATTTCGTACGCACCTCATCGTGTTCTCCTCGACAACCAGCAGGCTATTGATTCCGGGCGCACCTACGTAAGTTACCGACGTAGAGATCATCGCGAATGATTTCGTGATCGGTGCCTGCTGAACGTACCGAGCGAAACATCGATCCGCGCGACGACGAATCGACACGGGAAACCACCACCCAACCAGCCAGAGTGCTCGGCGGAGGTCTCGGCACGTCGGTAATCTGAGAGCCGTCCCGTAAGACTTCGACATGCAGACCTCTCACCGACGCACCACCACCCTGGCCGGTCTCGGGACCATCGCCGTCGCGTGCGTGCTCGTGGCGATCTTTCGGTCGAACGACTTCGGGTCCCCCTCGGCCGGAGCCGACGAGGACCCGATGACGATGGCCGTGTCGACCACGACGGTGGCCGATCCCGTGGATTCGTCGGCTACCAACCCCGGCTCGGCGGACTCCGGTACGCTGCCCGGACCAGGCGACCTCGACCCGGTCACACCGACCCAGTGCACCATACGAGCGCGCTCGCTGAGGGTTGGCGATTCAGGTGACGACGTCCTTTGTCTGCAACGCTCGCTCATCGAGGCCACCTACCTGACGGGCGCCCCCTCCGGGGTGTACGACAACGCCACGGTCGGGGCAGTGAAGAAACTGCAAACCGAGCGGAATCTCTTCGTCGACGGCCTGACGGGCCGTGAGACGGCGTTGTCATTGGGGATTTGGCCCGAGGAGATATCCCTGGTGGTCAGGACTCCGAAGCCGGCCCCGGGTGCTGTCGACCTTCTGGGGTACCCCTTGTCGAGTGTGGCCACCAGTGGCCCCGATGCACCCCCACTGCCACCCGACTCGGGCTCGGGTCGCCGACTCGTCTATCAGCGAGCCGGACAGCGCGTGTGGGCGGTCGACGAGAACGAGGTCGTCATCCGCTCGTGGCTGGTGTCAGGAAGCAAATACGACAACGAGTTGCCCGGCATACACAGGGTCTACAGTCGGTCCGAGTCGAGCGTCGCGGGGGATGGTGAGTCCTACTTCAACTTGATGGTTCGTTGGTTGAAAACGAGCGATGACGCAATCGGCTTCCACGCTCTACCGATCAAGGTGGCGGACAACTCGCTCTATCAAACCGAGGCCGAACTCGGACAACGCCTGTCGGTGGGTTGCCAGCGGCAGGCGACCCTCGACGCCGAATTCACGTGGGAGTTCGCCCAGGTCGGCACCCCGGTCGTCGTCGTCTGATCAGCGTGCGTCGGCGATCAATTCCGTCAAGGTTCGCTCCGCACACGGTACGTCGTCACGATCGATGTTGAGGATCGGTCCCAGATAACTCACCGACACATAATCGTTTTCCACCATCCCGCCATCGGTGTCGTCGGGCAACTCGGCTGCTTCGCCCCATGCCATTCGAACGTGGAAGGATCCCTCGTGGCCCACTTTGGGCTCGAGACGGGCGGTGCTCATGCGCCGAGGGGGCTCGTGACCCAACCGAGCCGACTTCCAACCTTTGATGTCGGTGATGTCCTTGTTCGGCACGTTGATGTTGACCACGACCGGTTCACTGGGCATGTCGCGCACGAAACCATCGACGAAGGCCGCAGCGACAGCAGCCGCACTCTCCCATTTCTGACCCACCAGCATTTCGTCCCAACCTTGGCCCTCGACCCCGAAACCCGTGACCGCTTGGCTCACGGCGATTCCCGAGAGGCGTCCGTTGCGCGCCGTGAGAGCGGCCCCCACCGTGCCCGAGTGGTAGACGGATCGCCCGACGTTCGCCCCGGGGTTGATCCCCGACACGACGAGGTCGAAGGGCTCACCGAAGGCACCGAGACGAGAGAACATCACGCACAGGGCGGGCGGTCCGGAGACCGACCACGCCTCGTCGATCCCGTCGACGTGAACCCGATGAACCTCCGGCTGCATCAGGTGTAATGCGCCGAGTGCGGCTCCGGCTCCCGAGAACTCACGGTCCGGTGCGACGATCACGACGTGACCGAACGGCTTCATGGCGCGGGCGAGAACGTGGAGTCCCACCGAGTCGATGCCGTCGTCGTTGGTCAGAAGTATGCGCATGACCACATCGTTACCCATCACGACCGTCCGGTTGGCATCAAGAGGTGGACGGACGGCTAACGGCCGGTAAAACGTGCCGGGCGACGCTCGAGGAACGCGGCAACACCCTCGCGATGATCGGCGCTCTTGAAACTGGCGGACATGGCGGCGGTATGGCGTTCCATGTGCTCTGGAACGCTGGAGGACAGCCCCTCATACGTCAGGCTCTTGACGAGTCGGTGACTGTGTGGGGATCCCTCGGCGATCCGGGTCGCGAGCTCGAAGACCCGAGTCATCAACGCGTCGGGCGAGACCACGTCGAGCACGTAGCCGAGTTCGAGCGCCGTCGACGCGTCGATCATGTCGCCGGTGTAGGTCAGACGCAGCGCGTTCTGAAGTCCGATGATCCGCGGCAACAGCCACGTGCCGGCTCCCGTGTCGGGGACGAGACCACGATGGACGAAGTTCCAGGCGAAGCGGGCGTTCGTCGAGGCGATCCGCAGGTCGCACTGCGAGGTGAACTCGGCGCCCATTCCGACCGCCGGGCCATCGATGGCGCAAATGGTGGGCTTGGGGCACTCGACGAGTGGCCACCACCTGTCGGTCTGTTCGGCCGAGCCGCGCAAACCCCGTGACTCACCGGGAATCGTCGAGAGATCGGCCAGGTCGGTACCGGCACAGAAGTTGCCCGGAACACCGGTGACAACGACCACCGCGGTGTCGGGATCGCGACCGGCCTCACCGACGGTCTCGATGAAATCGGCGAGCACGGCGAAGGACATGGCGTTGCGCTTGGCCGGCCGGTCGATGGTGATGAGCCCAACAAGGGGATCGCCGACGCTCCGGGAATGATCGGCACCGCCGAGACGAGCGGGCACCCGCTCATAACGAATGTGCCCACTGTTGCCCATGTCTCCCCCTCGACCACATCGCGATCCGGTGTCGCCTCACGACCATCGGGAATGTACCAAAAGCGACGATTTGGCGCGCTCAGGGGATGGGGGCGTTCGCCGGAGCAAGGGCCGGAACCGTCGTCGTCCCCGGTGATGGTGTCGCGACCGGCTCCGACGGGTCCGGCACCACCGTCGTCGTGGTGGTCGTCGTCGGAATCACCGGTGGCTCCCCCTCGGCCTCGATGTCCTCGCCGTACACCCACACCGCTGCCTTCACGGGGACCAGTCCCGACGCCCAGATCATGTCCATCGCCGCCACGCTCACCCGCACGCAACCGTGGGACGCCGCGTAATTCGGAATCGACGTCGACCCGTGAATCGCAATTCCTCCGTTGAAATACTTCGGCCGGTAGATCTTGCCCAGATCGCCGTCCCACCAGCCCTCGGCACGCTCGCGCTGAACCTTGAACTTGCCCGAGGGAGTGAGCGAGCGTCCCGTCTCCCACTTGTTCGGATCCTTCTGATTCTTCTCGAGGTAGTACTGCCCGCTGCCCGTCGAGACATTGATCGCCCACACGAGTTTTCCCCCGGCGGTGATGAGCATCACCTGCCTCGTCTTGTCGATCTCCACCACCACCCCCGACGACGTACTTCGACCAACCGGCCGAGCCATCGCCAACGTCAGCGCGTCAGCGGTTGCCTGGTTCACCGAGCCTGTCGGGTCGAGGCCGGTCCACTTCTGGAAAGCCATCACCGCCTGCTTCGTCGTCGGCCCGTACTCCCCATCGACGCCGTACAACCAGAACCCCAGTTCCATCAATCGGTGCTGGACGAGAGCCGTCCCCAGTCCGCCACGCGTGCCGACCGCGGGCAGCGGCCCGCTCAACACCGACACTTCGGGGGCCGGAACGGAGGTGGACGTCACGGTGGTGGTCGAGGTCGCAGCGACCGTGGTGGTCGTGGTCGACGTCGAGGTGGTGGTCGAGGTGGTGGTCGGTGCTACCGACGTCGAGGTGGCCACGGCCGGCACGGTCGAGCCCTCCGCCGCGCTGCCACCGCACGACAACAACAGGCTCATGCACGCGGCGACCATCGCCACACCTCTCGCTCGGCCCGAATCGATCACCATCTCAAGGTACCGACCGGCCCCCGTCAGGTGTTGGCAGTCCCGAACGACGACGCAAATCTCCTCTTCGCCTGCGAGACTGCCCCCGTGAACCGAGTTTCCGAGATCTTCGACCCGGCGGCCTGGACGGTCGTGCCGGGTTTCGACTTCACCGACATCACCTATCACCGCGCCTCGGACCAAGGGACGGTTCGCATCGCCTTCAACCGTCCCGAAGTGCGCAACGCGTTCCGGCCGCACACCGTCGACGAGTTGTACACCGCGCTCGAACACGCCCGCGGATCGACCGATGTCGGCTGTGTCATCCTCACCGGCAACGGACCGTCCCCGAAGGACGGCGGCTGGGCGTTCTGCAGTGGTGGTGACCAGCGCATCCGCGGGCGTGACGGTTACAGGTACGCCGAGGGTGACACCGCCGCGACCATCGACCCCGGCAAGAGCGGTCGTCTGCACATCTTGGAGATCCAGCGACTGATCCGCTTCATGCCCAAGATCGTCATCTGCGTCGTGCCGGGATGGGCCGCCGGCGGCGGCCACAGTCTGCACGTCGTCGCCGATCTCACGCTGGCCAGCCGCGAGCACGCTCGGTTCAAGCAGACCGACGCCGACGTCGCCAGTTTCGACGGCGGTTTCGGATCCGCTTACCTCGCGCGTCAAGTGGGTCAAAAGTTCGCCCGGGAGATCTTTTTCCTCGGGCGCGAGTACAGCGCCGAGGACGCGCACCGAATGGGAATGGTGAACGCCGTCGTCGACCACGCCGACCTCGAGCACACCGCCCTGCAGTGGGCCCGCGAGATCAACGGCAAAAGCCCGACGGCCCAACGCATGTTGAAGTTCGCGTTCAATCTCATCGATGACGGGCTCGTGGGCCAACAGGTGTTCGCAGGTGAGGCCACGCGTCTGGCATACATGACCGACGAAGCCCACGAGGGCCGCACGGCGTTCCTCGAGAAGCGCGATCCCGATTGGTCGTCATATCCGTGGTACTACTGATCGACTCGATCGACGACCCCCGTCTCGATCAATTCAGGCTGCGCGAACGGGAGCTTCGTCCTCGGCGTCCACCGGCCCGACTAGCCAAGGGGATGACGCCGGCCGATCTCGAACGGGTGAGCGCCGGTCACTTCGTCGCCGAGGGAGATCTCGTCGTCGAGCGTGCTCTGGCCGCTGGCTGCGAACCGGTGGCTCTCTTGACCGATGCCGAGGCGCCCGCGGCCGTGGCTGGCGAAATGCCTCCGAGCGTTCCGGTTTTCGCCGCGCGCGCCGAGGCCCGACGCATACTCACCGGATTGGGTGTGGCTCTCGACGTGATCGGCTTGTTCCAACGACCGCCGACCAGGGCGGTCGAAGACATGGTTCCGACTTCGCACCACTTGTTACTCGCCGAGGACGTGGACAACCCCACGAACATCGGTGCCATCGCTCGAAGTGCCGTCGCTTTCGGAGTCGACGGTCTGATTCTGGATCGCAACAGTGCGGACCCCTTGGCACGACGGGCTCTGCGCGTCTCGATGGGGACTGCTCTGCACATGCGTCACGCGCGGGTCCAGGACATCGCGTCCATCGTTCCCCTGCTGCGCGCGAACGGTTTCGTGTTGTGCGGACTCACCCCCCGATCGACCGCCGCGGACATCACCGACGTCGGTCGACAATTTTCCGCATCGACCCGGGTGGCAATCGTGCTCGGATCCGAACGCGACGGTCTGAACGCGCGCACACTGGACGCCCTCGACCATTCGGTTCGCATCCCCATGGCCGCGGGGATCGACTCATTGAACGTTGCTGCCGCGGCCGCCGTGGCGTGTCATTCGTTGCTCGCCCGTACACTCTCCGCGTGACCCCCACCGCCGTCCTCCTGCTCTCCTGCCCCGACCAACGGGGCGTGGTGGCCGCCGTTGCCGATTTCATCGCCCAGAACGGTGGGAACATCGTCCACGCCGAGCAACACACCGACGACGTGGAGAAAGTTTTCTTCCAGCGCGTCGAATTCGAGCTCGACGGCTTCGGGCTCGGTCGCGACGAGGTCTTGGACGCCTTCTCGACCGTCTCGTCGCGCTTCGACATGTCCGTGGACTTGAAGTTCACCGACGTCCTTCCACGAGTGGGTATCCTCGCTTCGAAGCAGTCCCATTGCCTCTTCGATCTGTTGTCCCGTTGGCGTAGCGGCGAGTTGCCCGCCCACGTCGCCCTGGTCGTCGACAACCATCCGGATCACGCCGATCTCGTCGAGCACATGGGGGTTCCCTACGTGCACCTGCCCGTCACACCGAGCACGAAGGCAACCCAGGAACGTGCGGTGTTACATCGACTCCACGAGCATTCCGTCGACCTGGTGGTGCTGGCCCGCTACATGCAGATCCTTTCCCCCCTCGTGGTGAACGCCTACCGATCTCGCATCATCAACATCCACCACTCCTTCCTACCCGCCTTCGTCGGCGCGAACCCCTACCGGCAAGCGCACGACCGCGGGGTGAAGATCATTGGCGCCACCGCGCACTACGTCACCGAGGACCTCGACGAAGGCCCGATCCTCGATCAGGAGGTCATTCGGGTCTCGCATCGCGACTCGGTCGCCGACCTCACCCGCAAGGGTCGTGACCTCGAGACCATCGTCCTGGCGCGCGCGGTTCGAGCGCACCTCGAGCATCGTGTACTCGTGTACGGGCGCAAGACGGTCGTCTTCGGCTGAAGCATCTTCGTCAGGGTTTGCGCGAGCTGATGGGCAGTCCGGTGTCGTTGCGCAGGTGCTCGGCCGCGGGCACGAAGTAGTTCATCAATTCGACACGCACATTCGCGTCGACGGTTACCGCCTCGACCGCGGCCGCCATGTGGACCAACCAACGATCGCGCTCCAACGGTCCGAGGTGAAACGGCAGGTGGCGCATTCGTAACTTCGGGTGACCACGCTCCTGCGTGTACGTCGCCGGACCTCCCCAGTATTGAGCGAGAAAGGTGGTCAGGCGATGCTTCGCCCCCACCAGGTCACTCTGCTCGGGGTACAACGGCCACAGCACCTCGTCGCTGACCACTCCGCCGTAGAACTCGTCCACCAGACGAACGAAGAAGTCCATGCCACCGACACGGTCGTAGAGCATCGGCTCTTCGTTCACGAGAACTCGGGATCCGACCAACCGGGGAACACATCGGGTAAACCGTCACTCACCTTCACCGAGAACTTGGCGGGACGCTTCTCGAGGAAACTCATCACACCCTCACGTGCGTCATCGCTCGCTCCGCGAGAGTTGATGGCCCGCGAATCCACCCGATGGGCCTGCATCGGGTGATCCGCACCCAACATGCGCCACAGCATTCGTCGAGACAGGGCAACCGACACCGGCGCCGAATTTTCCGCGATCTCCGTCGCGATCGCCCGGGCCGCGGGCAACAACTCGTCGGGGGTATGGGTGCTTCGCACCAGCCGAGCATCGCGGGCTTCGGTAGCCGAGACCATGCGCCCGGTGTAGCACCACTCAGCCGCCTGGGAAATTCCCACCAAGCGAGGCAGGAACCAGCTACTGGCCGCTTCGGGCACGATGCCACGACGAGCGAAGACGAATCCGAATTTGGCCGACTCGCTCGCCAGCCGAATGTCCATCGGCAGGGTCATGGTCACCCCGACACCCACGGCGGCTCCGTTGATCGCGCCGATGACCGGCTTCGTGCTCTCGAAGATACGAAGCGCGACCAGACCACCGCCGTCTCGCACCACTCCGGCTCGTGCGGCCACGTCGCTTCCCCCCTTGGCGAACGTGTCACCTCCACCGGACAGATCGGCCCCGGCGCAATAGGCCTTGCCGGAACCGGTGAAGATGATCACCCGCACCTCGTCATCGGCATCGGCGAGATCCATCGCGGCGATGATCTCTCTCATCATCAGATTGGTAAAAGCGTTCAGTTTGTCGGGCCGATGAAGCGTGATTGTCGCCACCCGGTCGGACACCTCGTAGATGATCTCGTCGAATTTCATGATCCGACAGTAGCCAACCGGGGCGATCAGACGTCGAGGAAGCGCGAAGCCGCGATGCCCGAACCGATGGCCCCCGCCACCGCCCCGATGACCAGGAGAGTCACCATGACCCAACGGGCGTAACCGTCGGAAACCACCAGCGCGGCCAACTCGGTGTCGTTGAACTCTGTCACCGCGTTGGACCAAGCCGTGTTCAGACCCCAGAGGCCGGCACAACTCAACACCCCTCCGATGAGACCCTGCAGCAGGCCCTCGAGCATGAACGGAATGCGGATGAACCAATTCGTGGCCCCCACCAATTTCATCACCTCGATCTCGCGTCGGCGCGCGAACATCGCGGTTCGAATGGTGTTCCAGATCAATCCGATAGCCACCAAGAGCAGGACGACCGACATCACGGTGGTCGACACACGGATGAACTGGGACACCCGCGATACAACGTCGAAGACGTCCTGAGCGTAGGCCACCTCACGCACACCCTCCACGCCCCGGAATGACTCCCCCAGTTCGCGAATCAGGTTGGAGTCGTCAGAGATGGGTACCACCTTGAATTGCGAGGGAATGTTCTCGGGGGTCAGCAAACGAAGCGTGCCCGGATCTCCCGCGAACAACTTCTGGGCCTCGGCATAGCTCTCGGCTTGATTGAGGTAACGCACCTTGGATACGTCGATGATCGTCGGCTGCGATTCGATGGCCTCCTGAATGAAAGCGATCTGTTCGGGCGATGCATCCGAGCGAACGTACACGATCAATTCGACGTCACCTTTCCATCGGGTGAGCAAGTTGTCGAAGGCGCGCTGAATGAGGAACGTGGAACCCACCAACAAGAGCGATACAGCCGACGTGACGACCGCCGCGGCGGTGAGGGTGACGTTTCTCTTGAAACTCGCCCACGTCTCACGGAAGGCGTAACTGATTCTCGCCAACATCAGTCGTACACCCCACGTTCCTGGTCGCGGACGATGACACCCCGATCGAGTTGTACGACTCGTTTGCGCATCTGATTGACGATGCGCTGATCGTGGGTGGCCATGACGACGGTCGTGCCCGTGCCATTGATGCGGTCCAACAATCGCATGATGCCCTCACCGGTGGCCGGGTCCAGATTTCCCGTGGGCTCATCGGCCAAAAGAATCAAGGGTCGATTGACGAAAGCACGCGCGATGGACACCCGTTGCTGTTCGCCACCCGACAACTGATGCGGGAAACGGTCTTCCTTGTCGGACAGGCCAACCAAGTCGAGTACGGCGGGCACCTGCTGCCCGATCACGTGTTTGGGTCGGCCTATCACCTCGAGGGCGAAAGCCACATTTTCGAAAACCGTCTTGTTCAGCAGCAACTTGTAATCCTGGAAGATGTTGCCGATCTTGCGACGCAGGAAGGGGATGTTGGAGTCGGGCATCGAGTTGATGTCCTTGCCCGCCACCCAGACCTCGCCCTTTTCGGGCTGCTCCTGGCGGTTCATGAGACGCAAGATGGTCGACTTCCCGGACCCCGATGGACCGACGAGGAAGACGAATTCGCCCTTGGCGACCTCGAACGAGGCGTCACGAAGAGCCGTCACCTCCGGGTTGTAGGACTTCGTCACGCTCTCGAGACGGATCATGCTGCTCCTCGGGCAGTTGGCGACCGGAAGGTCAATTTCATGAGGACGACGTCAGGCTACCAGCGCGTCGCATTCAGGAATCGTCACCCGAGCGACGCCAACGTAGGTAGCCCTCCATGAATTCGTCGATGGCACCATCGAGGACACCTTCGACGTTGCTCGATTCGACATTCGTACGCAGGTCCTTGACCATCTGATACGGCTGCAAAACATAACTGCGGATCTGACTACCCCATCCGACGGTGGCCTGCTTGCCCGCGATGCGATCCAGTTCGGCCTGATGCTCCTCCTCGATGCGGGCCGCGACCATGGCCTTCAATCGGTTCATCGCCTTCTCACGATTCTGCAGTTGACTACGTTCCTCCTGCGACGACGAGACCAGTCCAGTGGGCTCGTGGATGAGTCGGACAGCCGATGACGTCTTGTTCACGTGCTGACCCCCGGCACCAGAAGCACGAAACACTTCCATGCGCACGTCGGTCTCGTTGATCTCGACATTCGGATCATCCATGGCGGGCCACACTTGCACCGCGGCGAAGCTGGTCTGACGTCGACCTTGATTGTCGAAGGGACTTATACGCACCAAGCGATGGGTGCCCCGTTCAGATGTCATCAGCCCGTAGGCGTAACGACCCTTGAGTGTGAACTCCGCCGACATGATCCCGGCCTCGGTCGCCGGCGAAATGTCGTCGATTTCGACGGAAAAACCACGACGCTCGGCCCAGCGTTGATACATGCGCAACAGGATTTCGCTCCAATCTTGGGCGTCGACTCCCCCGTCCTTGGCGTTGATCTGCACGATGCAGTCCGCCTCATCGTGTTCACCGGTGAAAAGGCTGCGCATCTCGAGAACACCCAGAGCATCGGCGATCGTCGTGAGACCGGCTTCGATGTCGGACTCTTGCGACGCGTCGTCGATCTCGCGGGCCAACTCGTGCAGAACCTCGACGTCCTCGAATTGCCGTGACAGCGAGTCGAATTGATCGATGTCGCCTTTCACGTTGGCGTACTCGGTGCTCAGTCGCTTGGCGTTCTCTTGGTCGTCCCAAAGGTCCGGACGCGACACTTCCACTTCCAACTCACGAAAGCGCTCTCTTTGAGTATCGATCCTCAGGTAGACCCGGGCCTCAGCCAAACGGCGACCGATCTCCTTCAAATCATCGGAAAAATCGCGCATGGTCGCTCAGTTCGCGCCGTGGCACAACTTGAATTTCTTCCCCGAGCCACAGGGACACGGAGCGTTGCGCGGGACCTTGGACCACTCGTCGTTCACCACCGGCCTCTGCTTGGTCGGCGCCGGAGCGCTGGTCGCCCCATGCGGGTCGGGGGCGGGACCAGTCGCCGCCGAAGGAGCCTCGGACTTCGTCTGCTGCAGGTTTTGGACCGTGGGAGCGGGCGCGTCATTTCGGACCACCTGCACGTGCATCACGTAGCGCACGAAGTCTTGGGCTATCCCCTTCATCATGGCGCCGAACATCTCGTAACCCTCGCGCTGCCATTCGGCCAACGGGTCTTTCTGACCCATCGCGCGCAAGTTGATTCCTTCCTGGAGATAATCCATTTCCTCCAAATGCTCTCGCCAACGTTGGTCGATGATCCGCAACATCACCTGACGCTCGACGTCGCGCATGACACTGCTGCCGAGTTCGGATTCTCGACGCTCGTAAAAGGACGACGAATCGGCCATCACGAGGTCGTACATGTCGTTGGTGCTGCGCGAGCGGGCCAGAGCGTCAGCACTCAGCTCGGTGGGCCAGAACGTGCGCAGTTCCTTGGCCAGACCCTCGAGATCCCATTCGTCGTCGGCCTCGCTGACACAGTGGGTCTCGATGAGCGAATCGACGGCCTCGGCGAGATACTCCATGGCTGCCGACTTCAAGTCGACGCCATCGAGGATCTGATCTCGACGCTGGTAGATCACCTTGCGCTGCTCGTTCATGACTTCGTCGTACTTCAGGACGTTTTTGCGAATCTCTCCATTGCGCTGCTCGACGGTGCTCTGAGCCCGCTCGATCGCTTTGGTGACCATCTTGTGCTCGATTGCCTCGTCTTCGGGCAAGGCGCGCCCCATCACCCAGTTCAACGCGCCGGTGGCGAACAATCGCATCAACTCATCGTCGAGGCTCAGATAAAAGCGGCTGGCACCCGGATCGCCTTGACGTCCGGCGCGCCCGCGCAACTGATTGTCGATACGACGGCTCTCGTGGCGCTCGGAACCGATGACGTAGAGCCCCCCGACCGCGCGCACCTTCTCGCCCTCGGCGTGACAGTCGGCGGTGACCGATTCGAGCAACTCGGCGTAACGAGCCTGGGCCTTGGCGCGATCGACGCGGTACTCCTCGGGCATCTGATCGAGCGGTACCGGAAGCGTGAACTCGTCGACCAACGTGTCGGCCGAGAAACCCTCGGCCAGCACCGAGCGGCGCGCCAGACCCTCGGGGTTGCCGCCGAGAAGAATGTCGACACCACGACCGGCCATGTTGGTGGCCACGGTCACCGCACCGAGGCGACCAGCTTGCGTGACGATCTCGGCCTCACGGGTGTGCTGCTTGGCGTTCAGAACCTCGTGCTTGACTCCCCGCTTGGTGAGCAGTCGCGAGAGGTGCTCACTCTTCATGACACTCACGGTTCCGACCAAGATCGGCTGACCGTTGGCGTTGCGCTCCACGATGTCGTCGACCACCGCTCCGAACTTGGCGTCTTCTGACTTGTAGATGAGGTCAGCATCGTCGGCGCGAGCGACCGGACGATTGGTGGGAACCGGCACCACCTGCAATCCGTAGGTGTTCATGAGTTCGGCGGCTTCGGTTTGAGCGGTGCCGGTCATCCCCGCCAACTTCGAGTACATCCGGAAGTAGTTCTGCAAGGTGATGGTGGCGAGGGTCTGGTTCTCCTCTTTGATCTTCACACCCTCTTTGGCCTCGACGGCCTGGTGGATGCCCTCACTCCAACGGCGACCCTCGAGGATACGGCCGGTGAACTCGTCCACGATCTTCACGTCGCCGCCCTGAACGATGTAGTCCTTGTCGCGGCGATACAACTCCTTGGCCCGCAACGCCACCTGCAGTTGGTGCACGAGATTGCGTTGCACCTCGTCGTAGAGGTTTTCGATACCGAGTTCCTGCTCGACTCGCTCGATACCCTTCTCGGTGGGCATGACGATGCGCTTGTCCTCGACGACCTCGTAATCCACGTCGCGCTTCAGAGCGCGCGCGATGCTGGCGAAGCGGTAGTACAGGTTGGCGGCGTCGGCCACACGACCCGAGATGATGAGCGGCGTCCGGGCTTCGTCGATGAGGATCGAGTCCACCTCGTCGACGATGGCGAAGTTGTGGCCCCGCTGAACCTTGCTGGCCTTGGTCGGCGCCATGTTGTCGCGCAGATAGTCGAAACCGAACTCGTTGTTCGTGCCGTAGGTGATGTCGGCCGAGTAATCCTGTCGCTTGAGTTCCGAGCGCTCACGGTGACCCGGGATGACCAGTCCAACATCGAGTCCGAGCCAGCGGTGAACGCGCCCCATCCACTCGGAGTCGCGACGCGCCAAGTAATCGTTGACGGTGACGAGGTGAACACCCTGTCCCGACAGTCCGTTGAGGTACGCCGGCAACGTCGAGACGAGGGTTTTCCCCTCACCAGTTTTCATTTCGGCGACCCAGCCGAAGTGCAGCGCGGCCCCGCCCATCAACTGCACGTCATAGTGACGCTGGCCGATCACCCGCTGCGCGGCCTCGCGCACCACGGCGAAGGACTCGACCAACAGGTCGTCCAGGCTCTCCCCCCGCTCGATACGCTGACGGAACTCGGCGGTCTTGGCTCGAAGCGCATCGTCGGACAAGGTCGACAAGTTCGATTCCTCGGCGTTGATGTCCGGCACCAGGCCCTCGAGGGCCTTGAGCTTCTTGCCTTCTCCGGCACGCAGGATGCGATCGAGTATTGCCATGCAGACAACGATCCTACCGTCACATTCGTTCGGGCTCGGGGTCGTCTCGGTTGGCAACGAACCAGCGTGACGAGCAAACTCTGACGGTGAACACCGACCACGACTCGTCTCTGCGTCCCGAATCACGGTCGATCGACGCGGTCATCTTCGACTTCGGTGGGGTTCTGGCCAGCAACGGTCGACCATCGGACGTGGTGCGTCGTTTCCCCCACGACCCGGTCGACGTTGTGATGCGGGTGATGATGGGTCACTACGGAGAGGACACGAATCATCCGTGGCATCGTCTCGAACGCGGCGAAATCACCATGTCGGAGTACCGCACCGCCCTCGCTCCTCTGGTCATCGAGGCCGGTCTGACCCCCGTGGCCTCACCCAGTTTCGAGTCGGGCCAAGCGATTCCGTTCGACTTCATCGCCAACGAACCAGTCATCGCGCTGGTGCACGAATTGCGCGCGGCCGGATTTCGTCTGGGTGTGCTGACGAACAACGTGCGCGAACTCCGTGAGCGATGGTGGCCGATGATGGACTTCGCCAGTGTCTTCCACGACATCGTCGACAGCCACGAGGTTGGCATGCGCAAGCCCAATCCGGCGATCTACCGCTTGGCACTGGCTCGGTTGGGGGTGGAGGCCCATCGAACGGCGTTCCTCGATGATGCGCAGTCGAACGTGTCGGCCGCCATCGACGTCGGTATTCATGCAGTGTTGGTGGAAGAGGACCCCACATCGGCGGTGGCCACCATCAGGCGTCTGAGCGGCCTCGACTGCGGGCGGGCGTAGCGGCCACCGCCCGGGATCGAACCTCGCGGGCTCCAGCCAGCCGTAAGGCGTGCGCCGCGGCCGCGAAGGTGGCGCCGGTGGTGACGACGTCGTCGATTATCAAGACGATCTGCGCCCGCGGCAACGGACGCGAGCGAAACACCGGCCCGTGCAAACGCTCGGAACGTCGTCGACCGGTTTGGGCCGATCCGCGCGAGCGCTCCAACAGTCGACGACACGGCAAGTTCAGCCGCCGAGCCACGTGACGCGCCAACAATTCACTCTGATCGAATCCGCGCCCCGCGGCTCGACGAGACGACGTAGGCGCCCAGGTGACGACGTCGAATCGTGGTGATTCGGGATCGGCCTCGATGTCGGCCACCAACCGAGCGGCGAGGGCGCGGGCGACACGGCGTCGCGAGCGGAACTTGTAATCGGCGATGACCCGGCGGACCGGTCCGTCATAGACCACGACCGCCCGCGGGTTCGGCGAACGAGGAGTGCGTTGCAAGACCTCACACTCAGGACACGAACGCGTCACGGGACCACCACCAGGACAACGAAAGAGACGACGACATTGGCGACAGCGGATCGCGACGAACACGTCGTCATCGAACCACAGGGGTGTGGCGCGAAAGGGCGGTCGATCAGGGAATCAACGGGAAGTCGTGACCGGTCAACCAATGACGGCCGACTTCCCTCATCGGTGCCCACCGAGCGACCAGGTCGGCCTCGGTCCGCTGATCCGTGAGTTGGCCCAGATCGGTGGGACGTACGCCGATGCGCTCCACGATGGGCGCCAGAGCCTTCGGATCGAACGAGAAAACGTTGGCCGCCGACTCGCCCAACATCCGGCGTGTCTCGTGAACCGGGATGTCGTGGAAGGTCGACTTCAACGCTTGGAACGTCGCCGGCCACGTGCCCTCCGGATGTGGGAAGTCCGTGCCCCACAGCATGTTGTCGATTCCGATCTCGTAGCGCATGCCCAACTCGCGTCGCTTCACATTGGCCAAACCGGTGAAGCAGTTTCGGTCCACGATCTCGCTCGGAAGCATCTCCACCTTGCCGGCGAAAGCACCCTTGCCCAGTTTCTCGGCACCCTTTTGGCCCATCCACAGGCGATCCCACGACCACAACAGTTGGGGCAACCACCAACATCCACCCTCGGTGGCGCAGAACTTCAACCCGGGGAACCGAGTGAAAACGCCCGACCACAGCATGAACCACATCGGTCGCGCCGGGAACCAGGTCACCTCGGTCACGTAGATACCAAGGTTGTCTCCATACTGGTCGCGCTCGGCCGAACCCGAGTGCGTCACGATCGGCATGTTGTACTCCTCGCAACGCGCCCAAACCGGGTCATACCGACGATCGTGATACGGGGTCTGGTTGCACCAGCGCGCCGGGATCATGACGGCCCCGAGTCCGTGTTCCTTGGCCCAATCGATCTCGGCCAAAACGTCGTCCAGGTCACCGGTGATGGGAACCAAAGCCACCCCGCAACGACGGTTCGGGCTGGTGGCCACCAACTCGGCCAGCCAACGGTTGTGAGCCTTGGACCCCGCCAAGCCGAGTTCCGGGTCGAGGTCACCCGACAGACCGAGTCCCGCACCAAAGGGCACCGCTGTGCGACTCTCCACCGCATCGGCATCCGGGTACACCACTTCGGCGGCCACGCCATCGGCATCGAGGGTCAGATCGCGGCGGTCGGCATCCCAACCTCCCGCCAACTCCTCGCCGAGTTCGTCGAACCACTTCTGCGCGAACTTGGAATCGCGCACACCCAACTTCGTCGACGCTTCGATGAGCGCCGCTTGCTCAGCAAGGAATTCGTCGAGTCGGGGCCAGTACTTCTTCTCCAAGTACGTGCGGTACTGCTCCGTCGGCAGACCGGCATGGCTGTCGGCGGCGATGATCATGTACGGATCGTTCACGCTCCCGTGATCGACCGTGGATGTCGTCTGGTCCGGGCGGCTTTCGGTGGTGGTCATGGTGTACTCCTGGTGTCGTGAATGGTGGTGGTGGTGGGGGCGTCAGCCCGGCACCTGTCGAAGGTACGAAGGGTTGGCCCGCGAGCGCATGGATTCATAGCGGAGTCTCATCGACTCGTCACCTCGATCGCTGGCCGGCATCATCCAGAAACGGTTGGCGCGAATGCCCTCCACGACGACGCCGGCCACTTCCTCCACCGGTGTGTAGGCGATCTCGCGACCGGCCGCCCTCATCTGCGCCTCCAACTGCTCGACTGTCGTGTACGGCGTCTTACGGGGGCGTTGTTTGGCAAACTCTTGCGTACGTGAGCGCCACGATTCGAACAGCCCCGTGCGCAAGATGTTCGGACCGGGAAACAGCACCGAGACCCCGATCTTGGCATCGATCTCCTGCAACTGGGCGTACAGGCACTCGGACACCGTGACGACGGCCGCTTTCGTCGCCGCGTACTGGGGCGTGCCCGACAAGGGCGACACACCGCCGTTGCCCGACGAGGTGTTCACCACGTGTGCTGGTTCTCCGTGCTCCAGCATCGCGGGGACGAAGGAGTTGATGCCGTGCACGACGCCCATCACATTGACGGCGATAGCCCACTTCCAATCGTTCAGTTCGTGCTCCCACATACGACCTTCAGCACCGGCCCCGATTCCCGCATTGTTGCACACCACGTGAACCGAGCCGTAGGTGTTCAGGGTGAAGTCGCGCAGCGCATCGACCGACTCCTGTTTGGTGACATCGGTGACGAATCCAGCGACTTCCAGTCCTCGTTCACGACACTCGGCAACGGAAGTCTCGAGCAAATCGGCCTGCACGTCGGCCAGAACCACTCTCATACCCTCAGCGGCGAATCGCTCCCCCATGGCCCGGCCCAACCCGCCGCCGCCGCCGGTTACAACGGCGACCCGTTCCCTCAGGTTCTCCATGATTCGACCGTCACACGTCCGCGGTGAATCCGACGAAGGCCGGACATCTTTCCGCGTCCTTGGGTACGTCGCCCTTGAGCAGCGGCGTCGCCACGTCTCCGATACGGGGACCAACCTTGGCCGCGATGGGTGCCAACCTCTTCAAGTCGAACCCGTAAACGTCGGCCGCCGTGGTGCCCAACATCTGCTCGATTTCGGCACGCTCACAACCCGAGAACGCCGCCCGTAACGCCTCCGTGCTGTAGGGGAAACTGGCCTCTTTGTGGGGATAATCACTGCCCCACATGATGCTGTCGACTCCAACCTGGTGACGCGAGGGAACCTCGTGGGCACGCATGAAACTCGAGCCGGTGTAACACTGTCGAGCCCAGTATTCGCTCGGCTGCAGGGGCAACTTGGCCATGACGGGTTCGCCCCAGATGTGCTCTTGCGAGCCCACCGCGTGGCGCATGCGATCGAAGAAGTAGTCGAGTCGCATCAACTCGCCGGGCACCCACTCGGTGCCCTGCTCGGTAAAGACGCATTTCATCTCGGGATGCCTTTCCAGCGCCCCCGACACGATGAGGTGTGGCAACGCACGGTGCGACCACCAGGTGATCTCGAGCAAGAAGATCACGGGGGACTCCACCGCCTCGGTCATGGCCGGACTGGCACTACCGCCGTGGTGATTCACCGGCATCGAAAGCCTCTCGCAGACCTCCCACAGAGGGCCGTAGTAGTCGATGTCGTACAACTCAGGCAGGCCGACCCCGGGCGGTACACCGGGTAGCAGGACTCCGCCACTCAAACCGGCTTTCTTGGCCCATTCGATCTCCCTCACCGACGCACCGATGTCGTAGAGATTGATCTGACAGATGCCGGCCCGGCGCCCCGGTGTGCGACCACAGAAATCGGCGAGCCAACGGTTGTGCGCCTGTAGTCCAGCCCATCGACGGTTGGCGTCCCCCACGTTGACGGCCGGAGGCTGATACGTCAGCGAGCTCTTGGGGTAGAAGGGAGGGATGGTGTTGGGATAGATCACCTCGGCCACGATGCCGTCGTTTTCCATGTCGGCGAGTCGCCGGTCCGAGTCCCAATTGCGACCTCCGTCGGGACCCTTGAGGTCCTCGTACGGAATCTCGTACGTCTCCACCCAGGCATCGAACTCGCGTCGATACTCCTCGGCCAAAAACGGTCGATAGTCGGTGAGGTTTCCCCCCGCGTGGCAGTCGGCTGAGATCACCGTGTACCGCTCATCGACAGTTTGTTCGGACCGCACATTCGTCGACGTCGACCCCATAGCCCTCTCCCTTTCCTGTCGATGACGGGCATCCCACCACCTGGTTTCAGTCTTACCCATCCAACCGCAGATGTGCGAACCATCGGTCGCAGAAAGGACTGCGAAGCGAACAGTCCGGAGGATTTCCCGACTTTTCCCACGACGGGCAAGGTGGCTCATTTCCAATCCGAGGGACGCCGAACTCGGCGGGCTGACGACGCGATGGTGGCCGCCTCGGTCGAGTCCGGCTCGCACCCTCGGTCCTTTCCCAAGGCCGCATTCGGGGGCGCGACGATCAGTCAGCGAATTCTCTCGTCACTCGTGGAGAGGACTCCCCTCCATCAGTGAGCGGTGCGTTCGGCCACCGGTCGGGTGTCGAAACGCGGCAACAGCACCTGCACCAAGGGACCGATACCCACGGCGAACACCATCGTGCCCACTCCCACCGAACCACCCAGCAAGATGCCGGCGACCACCACGACCACCTCGACGATTGTGCGGGCCACGCGCACACTGATCCCTCGTTCAGCCAATCCCATCATCAGCCCGTCCCGCGGACCCGGACCCAGCCCGGCCCCGATGTAGAGCGCCGAACCGAAAGCGACGAGCAGCAAGCCCATGACGAGCATCGCCACCCGCGCCCACAACGGGTCGGGTTCACCCACGAATTCCTCAGCCAGGTTCACCACCAGACCGATCTCCACCGCATTCAACACGGTGCCCAACCCGGGCCGCTGACGTAGGGGAATCCACAGCAGCAGGAGCAACAACCCGGTAACGATGATGACCGTTCCGATGGAGATGTCGATCTTCTCGGACACGCCCTTGTGGAACACATCCCACGGGGGTAGTCCCAGATGCGAATGCAGGAAAAATGTGATGCCGGTTCCGAAGCAGGCCAACCCGATGATGCATCGGGTCAGTCGCTCGAGGAATCTCATCAGTAACGGTACCGCTCGGGCTTGAAGGGACCCGAAGGATTCACGCCCAGGTACTCAGCCTGCTCGTCGGTGAGCTTGGTGAGTTTCACACCGAGCGCACCGAGGTGCAAGGCCGCCACCTTCTCGTCGAGATGCTTGGGAAGCACGTAAACGCCGAGCGGGTAGTTCGGCAGGTTGTTGAACAGTTCGACCTGAGCGATCACCTGGTTGGAGAACGAACAACTCATCACGAAGCTGGGATGGCCGGTGGCGCAACCGAGGTTCACCAGACGTCCCTCGGCCAGCACGATGATCGAATGGCCATCAGGGAAGGACCACAGATCGGTCCCGGGCTTCAACTCGTCGCGGGTCGCGCCACTGCGGGCGAGACCGGACATGTCGATCTCGGAATCGAAATGTCCGATGTTGCACACGATGGCGTTGTGCTTCATCAGCGCCATGTGGTCGACAGTGATGATGTGATCGTTCCCGGTGGCCGACACGAAGATGTCCACTTGTCCGACGACGTCTTCGATGGTCGTCACCTCGTAGCCCTCCATGGCGGCTTGAAGAGCGTTGATGGGATCCACCTCGGCCACGATCACCCGAGCACCTTGACCGCGGAGGGATTGCGCGGAGCCCTTACCCACGTCTCCGTAGCCGCACACCATGGCGACCTTGCCGGCGATCATGATGTCGGTGGCGCGGCAAATGGCGTCGACCAAAGAGTGGCGGCAGCCGTACAGGTTGTCGAATTTGGATTTCGTGACGGAGTCGTTGACGTTGATGGCGGGGAACAGCAACTCGCCCTTCTCGTGCATCTTGTACAGACGCATCACGCCGGTGGTGGTTTCCTCGGTGACCCCCTTGATTCCGGCCGCCATGCGCGTCCACTTGGTGGGGTCCTGCTTCAGGCCACGCTGCAGCAGTCCGAGCACGATCGCCAGCTCGGCGTTCGATGCAGAGGTGGGATCGGGAACCTCGCCCGACTTCTCGTATTCCACGCCCTTGTGCACCAAAAGGGTGGCGTCACCACCGTCATCGAGGATCATGTTGGGGCCATCACCATCGGGCCACGTCATCATCTGCTCGGTGCACCACCAGTACTCCTCGAGTGTCTCGCCCTTCCAGGCGAAGACCGGAACGCCGGCGGGGTTTTCGAGTGTGCCATTCGGTCCCACGGCCACCGCGGCTGCGGCATGGTCCTGGGTGGAAAAGATGTTGCACGAGGCCCAGCGCACCTCGGCCCCCAACTCGACGAGGGTCTCGATCAGCACCGCGGTCTGGATGGTCATGTGCAGCGAGCCGGAAATCCGCGCGCCCTTCAGAGGTTTGCTCGCGCCGTATTCCTTGCGTAGGGCTCGCAAGCCGGGCATCTCGTGCTCGGCCAGGTGAATCTCCTTGCGACCGAATGGTGCCATCGACAGATCGGCGACGCGAAAGTCCTTGCGCGTGGCCATAGAGGTCGAGACGGTGGACGACATGATTTCTCCTCGGGAGATGGGTGGGGACGGACGAGACGAAGACTCTCCCGGGCCGGGGCCTGCTGGCACCGATCTGTCAGCCCGATCCCCTCAGTCTAAACGCCGACGCCGCCCGGGCGGACGTTTGGGGCCTCAGGACGGGCCGGTCGTGCGCGCGCCGGTCGCGTCGATTTTGGCCATGATTCGCTCGTGCTCGGTGTCAGAGACCACCTCGGACTCGTCCACCAACATGATCGCGATGCCCTCTCGTACGTGGTACCGGCGCTTCAATCGGGCGTTGTACAGCATGTCCTCGTCCTCGAGAACATGAAGCGGTCCCTTGTCGATCGGACAGGCGAGGACGGTGAGAAGTTCCGGATCGAGAGCCATGGTCGTCCCCGATGGTACCAACCTCAGGCCGAGGTGATGGCGGCCAACAGTTCGGCCACCTTGTCGTCGCACGAGTCGCGATCGGGCGCCTCGAGATTCAGACGAAGAAGAGGTTCGGTGTTCGACGGCCGCAGGTTGAACCACCAATCACCGCAGTCGACCGTGAGACCGTCCAGGCGATCCTGCGGGAACGACGAGAGGCTACGCGACACGGCATCGATGACCGCCGCCGGATCATCGACCTGGGTGTTGATCTCACCACTCGATGAGTACCGCTCGTACGGAACCCGCATGACGGACAAGGGCTCTCCCGCTCGACTCATCTCCTCGAGCATCAGCATGGTCGCGATCAGGCCACTGTCGGCACGATAGTTGTCCCGAAAGTAGTAGTGCGCCGAGTGCTCTCCACCGAAAACCGCTCCGGTCTCGGCCATGACCTGTTTGATGAACGAGTGACCGACCTTGGTACGCACCGGGACACCACCATTCTCACGCACGACTTCGGGAACCGAACGACTGCATATGAGGTTGTGAAGAATGGTCGCTCCGGGGTTCTTGCGCAACATGCCCGCCGCGAGAATCGCCGTGGTAGTCGAACCGGACAAACCACGTCCCAGTTCGTCGACGACGAACACCCGATCGGCATCACCGTCGAAAGCCAAACCCACGTCGAAACCACCCGAGGTGACCCGCGCCTGTAGATCGCGCTGATTCACGGACTGCAACGGGTCCGCCGGGTGGTTGGGGAAGGTACCGTCGAGTTCGCCGTACATCACTTCGATCTCGATCCGGGGCAAACGCTCGAACACCGCAGGCACCACGAGTCCACCCATTCCATTGGCCGTGTCGGCCACCACCCGCATCGGTCGCAATGTTGCGGGGTCGATGAAGGACACCACATGATCGACGAACGACGACAACAGATCGCGCTCGGTCGTGCGACCGGCTTTGACCGCTGGGGCGAAGGTTTCCCCGTCGAGAACTCGACGAGCGATGTCCTTGATTTGCGACAGGCCGGTATCAGCGCCGATGGGACGGGCTCCGGCCAGACACAATTTCGCCCCGTTGTACTGCGCGGGATTGTGGGATGCGGTGAAGACGACCCCCGGAGCGTCGAGGCGGCCCGCCGCGAAGTAGATCATGTCGGTGGAGGCGAGTCCGATGTCGATGACGTCGATGCCATGCTCCATCAATCCACGAGCGAACGCCTCGGACAATTCGGGCCCCGACGGACGCATGTCGCGTCCGATGATGGCGACCGAGGCGGAGGTGAACTTGGCGAATCCCACGCCCAGCGCGTGGGCGATGTCGGTGTCGAACTGGTCGGGGACGGTTCCGCGAATGTCATAGGCCTTGACGATCTGGTCGAGTCGAGAACTGGAGGTCATGACGACTTTTCACCCTATCGGGAGCCTTCGACCGGCTCGGTTCAGGTCGTCGACGGGTCGACCATGACCTGCCGGTTTGCCCGTCGGTCGCGACGGAAAATCACGACCGTCACCCCGATGCCGACGGCTGTCAGCCCGTAGGCGAGGCGGTCCACGATGCTGGGTTCGAAGGACATCGAGACCGAGGTCGAGGTGGGAATCACCACCATCATGTTCGGCGCCACCCGGTACGGACCCTCGGCTCCCGCCACGTTCCAGTTGGGAAAGAAACTCACGCGCACCAGAACGGGTACCCCGACCTGGTCGACGTCGAACGACACGGACTGCTGACCAATGTCGACGTTGGACACCGTCACCTCGTCGAGGTCGACAACTTCGATCGCATCGGCGGGCACCACCACGTCCACCTTGCGAGCGTCCGAGCCCGGCTCTCCCTCGCGTCGCACCGCGTCGATGTCGACCACTACCCGCTGCCAATTGGCCGGACCATCGGCCGCCGGCAAGGCGAGCCAATCGGAGCGGTTCTGCAACCAACTGCTACCGAGCTCCAACCAGCGTTCACGCTGATCGCCCGACCGACCCTCGATCACTACAGGCTGGGTGTCGAGCGGCACGACGATCTCGGATTCGGCCACCTCGTACACCTTCCACGGCCCCGAGGTCGCGATCGTGGCGAGCCCGCCGCCGGCGAGCTCCAATTCGTCAGCCTTGGAGATGGCTTCGGGTGTGACGGCCATGTAATAGCGAATTCCAAGTTCTCGCATGTAGGAGACCCCGATGGAGGGGTTGTTGTTCACGTATCGAAGTTCGCGAACCGGGTTCGACGATTGCTTGGACATCGCTCCCGCCGCTAGGAAGTGATACGGCGTCGTGCCGGCGGCCTCGAAAAAGAGCCCCTCACTCGATCCGACGCAACCATCGGTCCAAAAGGGCAGCAACATGAGGGCCATGGTGGTTCCGTACTTGTCGTTGCCTTCGTAGTTCTCCCACAGGGCGCGCCCGCACCCTCGGCTCTCGCCCAGACCCTTCATCGTCTGCACGAGGTCGTGGTACTCGCCATACGACGCACGCCCCTCGTACCCACTGAAGTTCCATCGGGCCCAACCATCGACGAAGCCTTTACTGCCCGCGGGGCCCTCGAAGGGACCCCAGTTGTATTCGGCCCCTTGGCCCTCGTCGGTCACAGAGCCGAAAGGGAGTACCTGGAACCGCCACCCCAACGTGATGAACACCAGGAGCGATCCCACGATCGCAGCGCCCGTGCGCGCGTTGAACATGCGAGATTCGTGGTGCTCCTCGAGGAGTGCGGGAGCCTCACCGTCGCGGCGGAGACGGGCCGTCAATTCCTCCAGGTCGACCAACCGTACGATCGCAGCCACCAGTTCGACCACGCCGATGGCGGCCAGCAGATATCGGCACATGTTGAGCATTGGAAGCAATCGAGGATTCCAAAGCAACCCGATGACCGGGAGGCTGTCGTTGAAGAGATACACGAACGCGGCGAACGTCAGTCCGGTGACACCGAGCCACACCCCGGAAGTGTTCCGCTTGGCGGCCATGGCGGCGAAACCGATGATGGCAAGGGTGAGAATCACGAAATTCCAAAATGGTGGCAGGGCGAAGAACATGCCCCAATACGACGTGAAGGATCCGTTACCCGGCTCGCCCTTGTATTTCATGTCGGTCATGTAGGCGTGGTTCAGGAGAAAGGGCAGGATCCAAAAGGCCGACAACAGGGCCCCGGTGCCGGCGGTGGTGACGAACCAGCGCCACTTCGTGCGATCGATCGAGAGAAACGCCATCAACAGCAAACCCACGGCCACATAAATGGCCACGATCCCGTGGGACAGCACCGCCAGCGCCATGAACACCGCGGCCGCCACCCGGTGCTTGCCGGTCTGCAGGCCACGGGCGAAGTAACCAAAGGCCAACATGGCGAACGACAACGAGATCGAGAACGAGAACTCGCCGGCCATGGTGGACGCCACATTCCCGCCGTAGATGGTGTAACTCTCGTCGAGCAGGTAGACGAGCCCGACGACCGCGAACACCTCGGGGATCGGGTAAGCGAACCGCGCCAAACGCCCGAACGCCCAACAACAAACGGGAAGCGTGACGACGCCGGCGACGGCGACGATTTTGAACGCGACTCCGTACGGCAAGACGACATTGAGCAAGACAATGAAGATCGCCGGCACCACCATGTAAAAGCGATAGACGGGAAGTCCCGAGTACCAGTCCATCGACCAGCCGCTCAGGCGCCAAGGCAGCAAGTTGTCGCGCAGGTAGGCCGGACCCCACACGTGAGCCCCCATGTCCCCACCGGTGGGGGTGGTGTCCTCGAACACCATCGAGGGTTGAACCACCTTGACGGCCACGATCGTGCTGATTCCGACCAACACCACCCGGACCCAGAAAACGATCAGCCGTTGCCGCCCCCAACCGATGAACGGGTTCCATCCCCGAAGCGGGGTCGAATCATTCGGCGGGTCGCTGTCGGCCACGATGTCGACCGACTCTGATTGGTTCGCTTCGGGGCCCACGGGAGCCTCGGGGTTCGTCATATGGAGACAATCTTGCCATGACGGGGCCGGAATCCTCGTACGAGCTCGCCAAAGGGCTCAGGCAACGAGCAGGAGCCCCGTCGCGTTGAACGCAACATGAACCATGATCGACATTCCCAATCGACCGGTGCACATGAAACACACACCTGACACCAGTCCAAACACGAACAAACCCGGAATCTCCACCGGTTGGAGGTGAATCAGCGCGAAGAACAAAGCCGAAATCACCACGGCCAGGACGTCGTCGAGACGCGACTGCAACGCCTGTTGGATCATGCCTCGATAGATGATCTCCTCGACCAAGGGGGCGCCCACCGCCACGACCACTACCAACACGACGAGCCACGTGCCCGCGGCCCGATCCCAGAGATCCTGGGCTCGCTCGGAAAGTTCCTCGGAGCGAAACGTTTCCGACCACACCCGTTGGAGCGGCCAATAGACGGCCGGGATCACCAGAACCTGGCACGCCGCACCGATCGGTAATCCAATGAGGTCGCGGACCCGGAACGTCAGGCGAAAGTCCTCGCCGAAGCGTCCCGTACCGAACCGGCGCGACAACACGACGGCGGTCACGATGAGGCAAACCCACAGCGAGAGCGCCGACAGCGCGGTGATTCCCGTGGGCCAGGTGTCGGACGATTCCCCTCCGTAGCCGCTGACCCCGATGATGATGCCCTGGATGGGGATGGCGACCACGTATGCCGCCAGCCAGAACGCGGCGACGACCCCGAGGGTGAATCGAGTGGAGTTCGTTTCCCGACGGGTTCGCCTCACGTCGGCTCAGCCGGCGAGACGATGAACGAAGGGCAACACCTCGGCACGGCGGCGATCATCCAATGACCAGCCACTCGGGGGTTGGAAACGCTGCCAATGCGTCACGCAGAACTCGTACTCGTTGGGCTGACGCTCATCGGACAGCTGGTCGACCCAAATCGTCGACGAGGGGTAGTGGAAGACCAACGTCACGTGCGGCACTTCCCGACACGCATTTCTCGTGCACGAACGCATGGCCCAAAAGGTACGTGACGAAGGGGCGAGCGGGGTGGATGGGGCAGCGAATGACACATGTCCGAGGCGGGCTCCGCCAACACTGTCGCCCCGGGGTGGTCGTAGCATGAGGCCATGAGCGAGTCGACTCCCCCTCCTCCCCCTCCTCCCCCGTCGCCCGAGGCACCGCGTCGCACCCGTCGCCCGGCGCCCACGGCACACAGGTCGGGCTCCAACAAGTCCGATCACTCCCCCGATGGCCGGACCGGTCGACCCACCATGCCCAAGTGGTCGCCCTGGGTCCTGCTGGGGATCATCCTTCTTCTCATTTTCGGACCGCAGTTGCTTCCCGGACCCGACCGCGAAAAGATCGGCTTCGAGGAATTCATCACGCAGGTCAACGCCGGCATGGTGGACGAGGTCAAGTTGAACAACACCACGCTGGGTATCACCGGGTCGTTCACCGATGGTTCGGAGTTTTCCACCACCGCCCCTCCCGGCTTCCCCAATGAGAACGATCGCGAGTTGTTACGCGTCAAGGGCGTCGACTTCGTCCCGACCACTCCGCAGTCCAACTGGTTCGTCAGCCTCATCCCACTTTTGTTGCCGTTCCTACTCATCATGGGATTCCTCGTCTGGATGAATCGGCGCGCGTCCGGACAGATGGGCAACGTGATGTCGATCGGTCGTAGTCGGGCCAAGGCCTACAACGCGGATCGGCCCTCGACAACCTTCGCCGACGTCGCCGGCTACGACGGTGTCAAGACCGAGATCAAAGAAGTGGTCGATTTCTTGCGAATGCCCGAGCGATTCAAGGAAATCGGTGCTCGCGTCCCCAAGGGACTGCTGTTGGTCGGGCCCCCGGGCACCGGCAAGACCTTGTTCGCGCGGGCGGTGGCCGGCGAGGCCGGTGTGGGCTTCTTGTCGGTCACCGGATCGGATTTCATGGAGATGTTCGTCGGCGTGGGCGCCAGTCGTGTGCGTGATCTGTTCCAGCAGGCTCGCAAGATGGGCCGCGCCATCATCTTCATCGACGAGATCGATTCGATCGGTCGCAAGCGCGGTGCCGGCCTCGGTGGAGGTCACGATGAGCGCGAGCAGACCCTCAACCAGATGCTGGCCGAGATGGACGGATTCGAAACCTCGGAGGGGATCGTGATCCTCGCCGCCACGAACCGTCCCGACATCCTCGACCCCGCCCTGCTCCGTCCGGGTCGTTTCGATCGCCAGATCGTCGTGCCGCTTCCGGAGTTCGAGGAACGCTTGGCGATCCTCAAAGTACACAGCCGCGACAAGCGCATGGGACCCGATGCCGACCTCGAGGTGATGGCCAAAGGCACCCCCGGAATGAGCGGCGCCGACTTGGCCAACCTCGTCAACGAAGCCGCCCTCTTCGCGGTGCGCCGTGGCAGCGCCGAAATCGAAGGAATCGACTTCGAGTCGGCCCGCGATCGCATCATGATGGGTGCACGACGCGATTCGCTGGTGTTGTCAGCGGAGGAAAAGCGCGTGACCGCCTACCACGAAGGAGGACACGCGGTGTTGGCGGCGGTGTTGCCGAACGGCGATGCGCTCCACAAGGTGACCATCCTCCCGCGCGGGATGGCTCTCGGCGTCACTCAGACGCTCCCCGAGGAGCGGCACAGTTTCTCCAAGGACTACATCCTCGATCGCATTTGCATGGCGCTCGGTGGTCGAGTTGCCGAGCAACTGGTCTTCCAGCAACAGACCACTGGTGCCGCCAACGACCTCGAGGTCGTCACCGGTTTGGCGCGCCGCATGGTGCGCGAATGGGGCATGAGCGACAAGGTCGGTCCGATGGCGTGGCACAACAATCAGCAGGTTTTCCTCGGCGAGGATCTGATGACCGGTGGACGCGAGTACAGCGACGACACCGCGCGCATGATGGACGAAGAGATCAACGAGATCCTCACCACCCAGGAAAAGCGGGCCGGGGATCTGCTGAAAGCGCACCGTCGGGGTCTCGATCTGGTGGCCACGGCATTGCTGGACAAAGAGACGATCGACGGTTCCGAGGTTGCCGCGTTGGTTCAACAGGGCTTGGGCGATGCCTCGAGCGCGCCCGTCCACGCCGCCGACTGATCAGATTTTTCGGCACTGCTCCGAGTCGCCCGCTGAAGCGGGATCTCGAACGCGCGCCACGGCGGCCCACAGATCGGTGGCGGTCACTGGTCCGAGAACCGAGTATCGCACCACCCCCTGGTGGTCGCAGACCACCAAGGTCGGTACCGCGTCGATGCGATACTTCTCGTGCACGGCTCGATCCGTCTCGTATTCGATTTCATGAACCGACACCTTGTGACTGCGCAACGCTTCGGCCTTGGCGACCACGTCGGCACACACATGACAAATCCCCGAGGTGAAGACGGCGATCGACCATTCGGCACTCCCGGAAAGCAGATCGCTGGGGTCGATTTGCGTCGGCACATTCCAGGTCTTCTGGGTCGGGGCGTCGACTCGACGAGAACGACGCACGAGTAGAGCCACCGAGGACACCACGAGGGCGATGGAAGCAGCGATGAGGAACTGCACGTCGGTCACTCCGGGAACGCCAACGAGCCACTTCGTCCGCGCAAGGAGGTGTTTCGCTCGAGACGACGTTCGACGACCATCGCACGATCGCCCGCGAGCACCAGTGGTCGACCGAGGGCGAGCGGATCGACCAAGTCGACCGAGACGACGGAGTTCGGACCGAGATCGATCTCGGTCAAATTGGGAACCGGCTCCTCGCCTCCCGGTCCCACCGAATAAACGGTGAAGGTTCCGGATTCACCCGAGGTGTTCAACACGATCAGAGCATCCTCGATGGCGATGGAGGTGCTCGTCGGTACACGCCATCGCTGCGAGGTGTACCCCTCCATCACTCCCAGCACGGCGGTGGTTGCGACGTAATCGGCGGCGGGACGCGTGATCACGCGCTCGACCACCAGGTCCGATCCGGTTTCGCTCGAGATCAGCATGGCGTGAGCACCGGCAGGCAGGCCCTGGATGGTTGCCGTGTCGACGGTGACCACTTCGTGGGCCGGGACCGACAGCGAGGCCGGGGGCAACATAGATTCGACTTGACCCAATCCCAGAATCAACACCGAGGCCTGGGCGACCTCGTCGGTCGGGTTGTAAATCGAATACCGCTCCGAGATTCCAGAGCCCTTCTCACCATCGGCGAACCACCACTGACTGGACGTCGCCGGGGAGCCGAGCGCATTGATGTGTCCCAATCGTCCTCCACCGAGGTAGTGCTGATCTTTGGCCGCCACGAAACGACCGGACTCCGCCACCACCGACACCGCCAACACCTTTTCGTCGCGGAAACCGGCCTCAGCGACATTCACCACCCGAATCGAGCGGGCGGGAATCACGTAGCCCTGAAGATTCGACGGTGTGCGGGGACCACCCTCGGTGGCCACCGACACGTTGACGACGGCGGCCGACAGGTACGGGTTGGTGAGGATCAATCGGAAGTCGGATCCGTCGAAGGTGAAACCGTCGGCGAAATGCCACGTGTCAGACGCCGCGTTGGCGCATGGCGCCACCGCCGTGCCGGCAGGGTGAATGGCTCTTTGCTCGACCGCCACAGACGAGGAGTCCAATTCGACGACCGTCGATGCATACGCCGAGTTCACGAGCGAACGTACGTCGATGATGGTCAGACCGCGCGGATCGACGACCACGGGCGATTCGATGGGCTCCCCGTCGGTGGTCAGGGCGGTCACGGTCCCTCGCACCCCGACTTCGGTGGGGTTCGAAAGAACGATCTCGCCGGAGTAGAGCCCACCGCCACTGTCACCGGCCGCCGACGTGCCACCACAGAACCACGATGTGGTGATCGACGAATCGTCACCGGGAATGACGGGGGTGCCCGCCGAACCCGAGACGGAGAAGATCGGCGCGACGTCGGATCGCGTGCCGTCGTCGGCATAGACGATCGTCCCTGTCACCATCGCGACGAGCACGACAGGAGTGACGCGACGCAGGCTCACGGGCGAGTCTCCATCGCGATGATCGGCGAGTCGTCCACGACCACGGCCGGGGTTCGAGACGATCGTCGCCGTCGCAGGTTCTTCGGCTGACGCCAGCCCAACACGAGGATCACCCACAGCATCGACTGGGCGAGCACCCACAGGATTCTCGAGAAGGGACGGTGGTGGGACAGTTCGAGGACTCCGGGTTCGTCGACAGTCGCCGACATCACCGAACCGAACGAGGCGCCGAGGTCGATCGCTCGACCGTCGAGGACGGCCGACCACCTTTCGTCCAGCGGGACACCGAGATGGAGGGTTCCCGACGGAACCGATTCGGACACGGATTTCCATGGCCGCGCCAGTGATGACACCGGTTTGGCTCCCGACATGTCGACGACCGCCAAGGCTTCATTGCCACCCGATGAGGCGGCTTCGGACCCCGCCGCGGTCAGGATCGACACCGAGGGGATCGCTTGCTGATTTTCGAAGACGATCATGCTGGCCGGAGAGAACTTACGTCGGAAATCGAGTTGAGCACCGAAGGAATCCACCAAGCCGTCCGGAACGGGGAGCGGATCACGCGAGGTCGAAACGACGCGATCCACCACGGGGATCACGACGTAACGCACCCCGAGGGGTGCCATCAAGCGCCCGACACGGTCGGTCGCTCCTGACGCCACCGCCTCGATCAGCGGTTCGAGATAACGATCGACGTCGTCGGGGGTCGGGGTCCACAGATCGTCGGCACCGAGTCGGCCAGATTCGACGACCGAGTAACGCAGACCCACGCCGAGTTCGTGTGATCCACCAGGAACCAGCCGTTCATCGCCGATGATGAGGACCCTGAATCCACCCCGTTCATCGGTGGCCAACAACTCGGTCATTTGCCCGGAGAAGGTGGCCTCAGGTTGTTGCCATCGACCATCGCCGGCCACCGCCAACACCGGAACGAGGCCGACGGGGATACACGCCAACGAGACGAGTGCCACCGGTTGACGAAGACCGAATCGTGCTCCTCGAACGTCGGCCCCGAAAACCACCCACACCATCGACACCCCGAGGGCCACACCGACCGCGGCCGGGGCCAGCAGCACGCCGGGCTCGGGTAGATCGACGGGGAACGAATCACGCTGTCCGAGAACGGCCAACAACGTCGAGCCGGCGATCAACACGGCCGCCCGCACCGCCCACACGAAGCGCCAACCCCTCGACACGAAGGGGGCCACCAGCGCCGGAACGAAGAGGAGGATGATCAAACCGCCGAGGGCGGACGGGCCGATACCGAAGCGCAGGACTTGCCAGACCCCGAGATCGGATCCGGTGCGCGACCCGATGAAAGCCTGCCAGCCGTCCGAGGCCAAGTAGCGAGTCATCCACGGCAGGTTGACCACGACCGCGGCGACCATGGACACCGACACCGACGCGATCCCGAGACCCGCCGCACGCGACGATCCACCCGCCATCAGTGTCGCCAGGATCCAGAGAATCGCGCACACCAAGACGATCAACATCACCGAGGGCGCGAACGCCGCCGTGACACTCAGAAGCAGAGCGAGAGACGAGACGACGCGCACTCTCGTCGCGGTGTCAGGGTGTTCGACGACGTCACCCACCGCCCGACTCGACTCCTCCGCACCTCGCGGCAGACCGAGACCACCGAACAACCGCATCAGGTGCAAAGCCCACGGCAGGACGGCGTAGGCGATCAACGCTTGCAGACGCCCCGCGGCCACCGCGGCGTACGGAAGCGGAACGGCCGCGTACGCGATGGTGCCGATGAGACGGGCCCGCGGCACCGATGCCACGGCACACAAACGCCAGGCACCCAGCCATCCCGCCGCCACGAGTCCGATGATCACCATCGTCTGGGCCAAGGCCGGATGGCCCAACGTGAGTGCACCGCCCAGAGCCAGCAGAATGTTTCCGGTCGGTTGCGCTGTCGTGGCCCCGAGGTCCTTGTCCCACCAGCCGGACATGTACGAGTGAGCGAGATCACGAGGCGAGTCGGACCACGGCAGCATGTCGGCGATCGACGCAACACCTCCGCCGATCAAATCGCGCGAGCCGACGAGCAACGCGGCCCACAGAACGAACCACGCCACGACGGCGATCGGCTCACGCGACCCTGAATTGTCCGACGCACCACGACCGACGGCGAAACCACTCGACCGTCGCCGACCGCGCACGACCCGTCGCCAGCGCACGCTTCCCCGCACCTGCAAATCGGCGATCTCACGGTCGGGAATGCGACGCAGCAGCGCGACACGACGACGACGTCGCAGAATGGACACGATGTCGCGCGGGACCGCCACCAGAGCACGAACCTCGGTGGATGCCCGTCGCACGTGGCCAGTCACAAGAGAAACGATCGCCTCGACCAGAGTGACCACGATCAAAGTGGGGATGACGACCAATGATCGAGCGGCCCCGGTGAGGGACGCGACGGTCGACAACCGGTGACGCGCGTCCATCGCCACGTGCGACAAGTCGTCGCGTCGGTCGCGCAGTCCCCCTCGATGTCGTACCCGTGCCGCCGGAGCCACCACCACGCGTGCTCCCATCAGATGCGCGCGCCAGCAGAAATCGAGATCTTCACCGTGGAACTCGATCGACTCCTCGAAACCACCCATCTCGCGGAAGAGATCCGCTCGAACGAGCAGGCAGGCACTCGGCAGGACGAACACGTCACGGACCGCGTCGTGTTGCTCCTGGTCGATCTCGTGTTCTTCGACCGCACTGTCGAGTTCGCCGAAGCGATCGGCGTCGAACCCGACCATTTGCAACCGACGAACGTCGTCCCACTCGACGAACTTCGGGCCCACGAGACCCGCATTGGAGCGGTACAGCTCCTCCACCATCAAGCGCACCGCGTCGGGTTCGAGCGCCACATCGTCGTGCAGGAACAGAAAGAGACCACCGTCGCCTTGAACCAGCCGAGCCACCGAGTTGGCCGTCGCCCCGAAGCCAGGGTTCGAGCCGACGTGGCGCACGTGGACCGCCATCGAGCGGGCCTCGACCAGGCCGTTGACAAGGGCCAGATCCTCTGGCGCCGAGCCGGTCACCAGCACCAGAGTCTGGAGATTGGGGTAAACCTGGGCCTTCAGGGAGTCGAGGCATTCCCCGAGGGCCTCCGAAGGTGCGTGGACGACGAGCGCTGCCACCACGCCGGGGGCGGCAGGTGCGGAGGCGACGGCATCCTCGCGGTCGTCGTCGGACAAGGGAGGCTCCAACTCGTTCTCCACGGTGGGTCGAAGGCTACCCGTCGACCACGAGGAGCCATGTTCACCCGGCGTGCGGTGCCCGCCGAACCCCTGCTCTGAGCACGAGAGACCGACCCTTTGTGCAGGACCTTCATCATCCCCGTGCCCCGACCCCCTCGCTAGGGTTGAGGTTCTTGAGTGGTGTTGCCGACTCCCCCACCTCGACGAGCGACGCCTCGTCGGGTGTTCCTCTTCCCGAGGGCACCATCGCGGTGGGCATCGGCCTGCTCGTGGCCGGTATCTCCAGTTACGCCTTCTTCAAGATCGGCCAAGAGGCCTTGGGGAAAGAAGACTTCAAACCCATCGTCGCCTTGTGGTTCGCCACCTTCGCCCTGGCTCCTGGTTTCTTCTTGCCCTTGGAACAAGAGATGGGTCGCGCCTTGGCCCACCGTCGGGCCCTCTCGTTGGGCGGCACTCCGGTGGTTCGGCGGATCGTCCCCCTCGGTGTCGCCATCACCATGGCCGTCTCGGGGACCGTGGCCGCACTCGGCCCGCTGGCCACTCGCGAGTTCTTCGAGGGCTACGGACTCGTCACGGTGGCCTTGATCATCGCCTTCATCTCGTACGCCCCCGCCCACTTGGCACGGGGAATCTGTTCGGGTGAAGGTCGTTTTTCGGCCTATGGAATGGTGATCGGGGCCGATGGATTCGTGCGCATCGTCGGCTGCGTCGTCTTGTGGCAACTCGACGTCCACGACGTCGGCGCCTACGCCATGCTCGTGGCCGTGGCGCCCCTCACTGGCGTTCTCATCGTCGGTTCGCGCGGACAGTTGCGCACCTCCCATGGCCCACCGGCGCAGTGGAGCGAGGTGACCTCGAATCTCGGATGGCTCCTGGTCGGGTCGATCATGGGTGCCGGTCTGGTGAATGCGGGCCCGATCGCCATCGACGTGCTCGCCGCCGATTCACAGCGCGACGAGGTCACGCGTTTCGGTAACGGTGTTCTGCTGGCCCGTATTCCGCTGTTCCTCTTCCAGGCGGTGCAGGCCTCCTTGCTTCCACGATTGGCACGGCTGGCCGCTGCCGGCGACCTAGCCGAGTTCCGCGGAGGCTTCCGTCGGTTGATGTTCGTCGTCCTGAGCGTCGGCGCCATCGGTGTCGGCGGATCGTTCGCCATCGGACCCGACGTTCTCGATCTCCTCTACGACGGAGGACTCGATCGCCGAACCCTGACGATGTTGGCCATCGGAAGCGCGATCTACATGGTCGCTCTGGCCACCGCCCAAGCCGTGATCGCCCTGCACGGACACGCGTGGGTCGCCGTCGGTTGGCTGGCCGGCATGATCGCCTTCCTCGTCACCACGTGGTTGTCGGCCCGCGACCTCTTTCTGCGCGTCGAAATCGGTCTGGTCGTGAGTTCATCGGTGGCTCTCGTGGTCTTTTTGGGCTCCTTACGACAATTACTGACTCACGGCGCCACGATCGACGAGGGCTCGGTGCTGGAGGCGTTGTCGGATCGACCCCTCGAGGCGTGACAGCGCCGCCCCGGGCGAGGGATGTTCAGGACGGGATCGCCAGACCGGCGCGGGTGGCCTCGATCACCAGATCGTTCCTCACCATCATCTCGACCAAGGATGCGAAGTCGACCTCGGGAGTCCATCCGAGCTTCTCGCGCGCTTTGGAGGCGTCTCCGATCAACAGGTCGACCTCAGCGGGTCGGAAGAACTTGGGATCCTGTCGGACGTATCTCTTCCAATCATCGATACCCACTTCGGCGAAAGCTCGCTCCACCAACTCCCCGATGGTGTGGGTCTCGCCGGTGGCGATGACGTAATCATCAGGCTCCTCTTGTTGAAGCATCAGCCACATGGCCTTCACATAGTCACCGGCGTAGCCCCAGTCGCGCCGAGCATCGAGGTTGCCCATCACCAACTCGCTTTGCAACCCGAGTTTGATTCGAGCGGCCGCGTTGGTGACCTTCCGGGTGACGAATTCTACGCCGCGTCGGGGCCCCTCATGGTTGAAGAGGATCCCCGAGCAGGCCCACAATCCATAACTCTCGCGGTAATTGACCGTGATGTTGTGACCGAACACCTTTGCGCAACCGTACGGCGAGCGAGGATGGAACGGTGTCCGTTCCGTTTGCGGAGTCTCACGCACCTTGCCGAACATCTCCGACGACGATGCTTGATAAAAGCGGATTTTGTTGTCCGAGGCGCCACCGACCATGCGCACCGCCTCGAGCATGCGCAACACGCCGGTGCCGGTGAGGTTGGCCGTCAATTCGGCCTGGTTCCACGACAGGGCCACGAACGAGATAGCCGCCAGGTTGTACACCTCGTCTGGTTGGGCCACCTCCATGGCCTTCACCAGCGACGGCAGATCGGCCAAGTCACCGGGAACGATTTCGACGTAGGGGAAATGATCGCGCAACAAGTCGGCCCTGGGGTTGTTTTGCCCCTTGACCATGCCGAACACTTGGTACCCCTGGCCATGCAGGAACTCGGCCAGATGTTGGCCATCCTGGCCGGTGACTCCAGTGATGAACGCGCGGGGCATGAGTTCTCCTCGTGAACGACCCGACCGGGCTGACTTGAGTGCATCCTACGGTGCGGGACCTAGCCTCGCCCCTGATGATGCGCGTGGCCTTCGATACCGGACCCTTACACGGCCCCATCACCGGTGTCGGTCGCGCCGTCGAGGCGATGGCCTCGCACAGCACTGTCGATCTGGTCCCCTACGTCTTGAGTTTCCGCGCGGCGTTGCGCGCCGACACCGTTCGTCTCCCGTATCCGGCGGCCCTGGCCCTTCGGGCTTGGGGTCGTTTCGACCGCCCACGTCCCGATCACCGTCTGCGAGACGTCGACGTGATCCACGGAACGAATTACGTGGTCCCCCCGTCGCGCCACCCCCGCCTCGTCTCGGTCTACGACTGCTGGGCCCTCGATCAGCCGGAGGGGGTGCACCGTGACATCGGGCTGATGATGAACGTGTTGCGTCGTGCCGTCGGCTCCGGCGCCCACGTGCACGCGTCGTCGCACGCCACGGCCGATCGTCTGCGAGCGCACTTTCCCGATGCACCCATCACGGTCATCCACCTCGGTACACCGAACGCCATGTCGCCGAACAGCGATCGGGGCCGTGACATCACGGGCGGTGACATCACGGGCGGTGACATCACGGGCGGTGACATCACGGGCGGTGACATCACAGGTGGCGTCCCGTACGACGGGAACGTCATCGTCTCCATCGGAACATTGGAGCGACGCAAGAATCTTGCGTTCCTCGTGTCGTTGATGGACGATCTCATCGGTGTCGTTCCGTCGGCCCGGCTGGTGATCGCCGGTGGCGACGGAGACGGTTCTGCCGCCGTGCACGCGGCGGTGAACCGCTTGGGTTCCGCGGCGCGCGAGAGAGTGCACGTGCTCGGACGAGTGGATGACGCCGAGATCGGACGGCTCTACCACCGGGCCAATGTCGTCGCGTATCCCTCACTCGACGAGGGTTTCGGGTTCCCCGTCCTGGAGGCCATGGCGGAGGGCGTTCCCGTCGTGGCCTCGGCGGTCGGATCCATCCCCGAGGTCGCTGGAGACGCCGCGTTGCTGTGCCCGTCGGGTGACCGGGTCACGTGGATCGAATCCCTCGTGACCGCCCTCACCGATGACGTTCGCCGCGCCCGAATGATCGAAAGTGGACGACAGCGAACCGCTCTGTTCGATTGGTCGCGCACCGCACGCGAATTGGAACATCTGTACCGGGACCTCGCCAATGGCGCATGAACCGGCAAGAATGGCTCCGTGATCACAGTTTTGGCCGGCGGCATCGGTGCCGCGCGATTCCTGCGCGGACTCCTGATGACGGTCGATCCGTCCCGGGTGACCGCCGTGGTCAACACGGGCGACGACACGGAGTTGCACGGACTCTCCATTTCGCCCGACATCGACACGGTGACGTACACGGCGGCGGGGGCCATCGACCCGGAGCGGGGATGGGGCCTGGTCGACGAGTCCTGGACCGCCATGGAAAACTTGGCGCGTTACGCCGCCGTTCGACCGGCCGGATCCGCCGCCGCACCCGACTGGTTCAACCTCGGCGACCGCGACCTCGCCACGCACTTCTATCGAACCGCCCGACTGAGGGAGGGTGCCACGCTGAGCGAGGTGACCGACGAGATCGCTCGCGCTTGGGGACTGGCGGTGCGGATCGTCCCGATGACCGACCATCGCGTTCGCACCATGATCGACATCGTCGAGGACGGCGGCGTCACGACCGTGGGCTTCCAGGAATACTTCGTGAAGCGACGCCACGCCGTGCCGGTGACCGGCATTCGATTCGACGGAGCGAACGATGCCAAACCGACATTCATCGAGACCATCACCTCGGCGGAAGCCGTCATCATCGCACCGTCGAATCCCTTGGTGTCGATCGGCCCCATACGGGCCCTCGACGGAGTGGATCATGCCTTGACCGCCCACCGTGAGCGGGTCGTGGCCATCTCTCCGATCGTCGCCGGCGCGGCTCTGAAGGGCCCCGCCGATCGAATGCTCGCCGAACTCGGCTTCGAGGCATCGGTCGTGGGCGTCGCCCGCATGTACGCGCCGGTGTGCGGCACCCTCGTCATCGATGAGCGCGATGCCGCCCGCCGAGCCGAGGTCGAAGCGTGTGGAGTCCGTTGCGTGGTGGCCGACACCGTCATGCGGACTCCCGACGTCACCCGATTACTCGCCGACATCACCTTGACCGCCGCTCACGAGGGAGCCCAACATGTCCGCTGACCCCGCACCAACCAGCGCGTCGATGCGCCTGAGCGCATGGGGAGTCGTTGGCATCGGCGAGATCCGACCCGACGATCAATTGGGAGAGATCATCGCCGACGCGTGTCGCGAGGAGCCCAACGGCCCACTGCGAGACGGCGATGTGCTCGTCGTGACCCAAAAGGTGGTGTCCAAGGCCGAGGGTCGCATGGTTGCCATCGACGCCGACGATCCCCTCTCGCACAAAGCACTCGTCGAGGACGAAGCCGTTCGGGTCGTGCGTCGCCGTGGCGACCTGATCATCACCGAGACCAAGCACGGCTTCGTGTGCGCCAACAGCGGCATCGACCTCTCCAACGTCGAGCGCGGTTGGGCGGCCCTCCTCCCCATCGACAGCGACCGCTCGGCGCGACGGATCCGCGACATCGTGAAGGCGCGATCGGGAGTCTCGGTTGGAGTCATCATTTCGGACACCTTCGGTCGACCATGGCGCAAGGGATTGACCGACGTGGCCATCGGCGTCGCCGGTGTGGCGGCGGTGGTCGATCTTCGAGGCACCCCGGACGCCCTCGGACGCACGATGCAGGTGACCGAGGTGTGCGCGGCCGACGAGATCGCCTCGGCCGCCGAATTGGTGATGGGAAAATCGAGCGGTATCCCGGTGGCCGTGGTGCGTGGCCTCGATCCCTCCTGGTTTCGCGAGTCGTCGATGCGTGAGATCGTGCGACCCCCGCAGGAGGATCTCTTTCGCTGAGGTGCCTCAGTCGTTCGCCGTGACGGTGAGGGCGATGCCCTCGGCCAGCCCGGTCCACGGCACCCAACCGAGGTGCAGTCGGGCTCGCGCCGGTGACAGAGCCATGCGCGCAACCGTGCGGCCGGTCACTTTCTCGGGTACCACCGTTTCGATGCCGATCGTCTGGAGGATCGAACGCAGTCCGGTCTGCTCACCTGACGCCACGTGCAGCAACAAGCCGCCGCCACGCGTGAGTGCACGAAAGATCGCATCGACCGCATCGGCCACGTACAAGACGTCGAGGGTTCGCCGACCGTCACCTCGTACGACTGGCGGCACCCCGTCCCGAAACGCGGTCAGGAACTCGGCCACGATGCCACCCGTGGAGCTCTGTCGTGGGCCATAAATCGTCGAAACAGCGAGAGCGGTGAAATCGAGACCGTGATCGCGTCGATAGAGATCCAGTAACTCCAGCGTCGCCGTGGCGGTCACTCCGAGCGACCCCACGGGGCGCAAGGGACGGTCTTCCTTCACCGGTAATTCGCGCGAGGGCACCTCGCCGTACAACAGATCACCGGGTATGACGACGACGACTTTGCCCACTCTCGTCGCCCGACATGCCTCCAGCACCGACAGCACCAGACTGTACGACCGACCAGCCGCACGGACGTCGTCACCGGGCCCGAGGAAAGCCGCGCAGAGCACCACCACGTCGGGGGAACGACGTCGTACGAGTTCCGTGAATTCTCCGACGGTGGCATCCAGAGTGTCGATCCCCAGTGATCCTTGAACCGAGTTCCCGCGGGCCTCGGACAAGTTGGGCAGGCTTCCGGAGGACAGATCGTCGACCACCGAGACTCGAATGCCTTCGGACAAGAGCCGATCGACCGTGTGCGATCCGAGAAATCCCGCGCCACCCACGACCATCACCGACGTCGGCATCGGGGGCTTCGGAGCGTTCTTCATGAATCACTTCACCGCGTTGGGATCGGGCACGAGCGCATGGGACAAGACGGCACCGTCCTTCACCCGACCTTGGGCGCCCACCACCGTGTGGCTGATGACCGACGAGCGACCGAGGTGACCCATCACGATGGAATCCTTGACCACCGCGCCGGCTTCGATGACCGCCGATCCGAGGATGACGGAGTCCTCGATCACCGCTGCCGAGCCCACCACCGCTCCGCGGGAGACCAAACTGTGCGTGACTCGCGCACTGCCGTCCACGCGAGCACCGTCCTCGATCGCGTCGGCTCGCAACGTTCGGCGCACTCCATCGATCATGTCGAGGTTGGCCCGTCGGTAGGGCTCGGGACGACCGGTGTCGATCCAATAGTCATCGGTGGACAGGGCGAACAACCGCCCGTCGACCACAACGCCAGGAAACGTCTCACGCTCGATCGACACCTTGCGTCCCGAGGCAATGCGCCCGAGAACCGATGGTTCGAGAACATAGGTGCCGGCATTGATCGAATTGCTCGCAACGGCGCCCGGCGCCGGCTTCTCGACGAATCGTTCCACCCGTCCACCATCGGCCAAGACCACCACCCCGTAGGCGGAAGGATCCTCGACCGGAGTCAGGTGAATGGTGGCCTCGGCTCCCGAGGATCGATGGAAGGCGATCAAGGTGGAGACGTCCAGATCGGTGAGCACGTCGCCGTTCACGACCACGAACGTGTCGTCGATGCCGGCGTGCTCGGCCGCGAACTTGATGGCCCCGGCCGTATCGAGAGGTTCGGGCTCGACGGCGTAGTGAAGTCGAACCCCGGCGCACTCCCCGCTGGGGAAGGCCTGAATGAAGGGTTCGGGCTTGAACCCGAGTCCAAGCACCACTTCGGTGACACCGCTCGCCGCCAACGTACGCACCAGATTCTCGACCATCGGTCGGTGACCGACCGGCAACATCGGCTTGGGGGTCGTCAGGGTCAAGGGGCGCAGCCGGGTGCCGAACCCGCCCACCAGGACGACCGCGCGCATCAAGGGCTCGTGGTGGTGCCACCGGCAACGGTGGTGCT
>VFYV01000010.1 GCA_016871395.1 Actinomycetota bacterium | reverse complement strand
GTGCCACCGGCAACGGTGGTGCTCGTGCCACCGGCAACGGTGGTGCTCGTGCCACCGGCAACGGTGGTGCTCGTGCCACCGGCAACGGTGGTGCTCGTGCCACCGGCAACGGTGGTGCTCGTGCCATCGGCAACGGTGGTGGTCACGTTGGCGCCCATATCGACGGCTCCCAATTCCGGCAACGATGCAGCCGACGGCGGCAGTACGGGGTCGGAGCCAGCCGGGGCGAAGACGATCGAGAAAGCCATCGCATCGTTCTTCAGACGAATTTCGTCGAAATTCGTGATGTATGTCGAATAGTCATCGACGTTGTCGTACGAATCGAAGGCGTACACGACCACTTCTCCGTCGACTTCCTTGCCGTCGACGATGCACTTCGTGACGCCTTCTTCATAGACCGCGCCACCTTGATCGGCCGGGAACTCGATCTTGGAGTCGGAAACCTTCACGTCGTACACGTCGAGGAAGACGCCGAGTTTGGCGTTGCGACCGGTGGCCACCGAAGAGTACGGGTGCCAGTGAACGACGCCGTCGTCGTGGCTGTGGATTCCGGTGCGTCGAAAGCCGTCGTTGGCCAATTGACCGGCCGTGTCGAGTTCTTCCTTGTTGCCCTGAAGATCGGGGAGCCACGCGTCGCAGGCGTAGAAGCCGTACGAGGCGTGCCAGTGATCTTCGACGGTCGGAGGAACGTTCTGATTCGGGATCGAGGTTCGCGAATAGACGATGAGAGCCAATCCGACCAAGGAGATACCCACGATGACCGCCGGGAACAGCGTCCCACCCTGGAAACGAACCTTGCGTCCCTTGCCCTTCTGGGCCAAACGAGCGACTTTCTTGGCCGACGATGCCTTACCCACGAGGGAGGGAGGCTACCTGCGGGTGGAGCCGAATACGGGGTCACTCGGCAAAGTGGACGATTTCACCGCGGCGGCCGACGCCGAATTTCGTGCACGAGGTTCGCGTAGCGCTCAGCGACCGAACGCGGGGAGGCCTGGCCCTCCACGAAGGCTCGGGCCCGCTCTCCCATGTCACGTCGGCCGTCGCGATCCGATACCAGCCGATCGATCGCGGCGATGAAGGACTCGGTCTCGTCGGGGGGAACAACGAGACCGCATCGCGCAGCATCGACCATCCGCGGGACCTCCGTCCCGGCGTCGACGGCGGCCACGATGGGGCGACCCGCAGCCATGATCGAAAAGGTCTTCGAGGGAACGCTGACCCGACCCAGACCCCGACGAAGCAGGACGACGTGAATGTCTCCGCTGGCCAACACCTCGGACAGTCGCTCTGACGGTTGGAAATCCCCGAACACCAGATTGCTCAGCCCCGACGCCGAACGCTCCAGATCCGAGCGCGCCGAACCGGAGCCATTGATCACGAAATCGACGTTGGGCCGAGCGCGGGCCGCCGCCACCATCAACTCCAACGATTGAGAAAAGCCGATGTTCCCCGCGTACATCACGACCGGACGATCCGTGAGGCCGAGTTCGCGTCGATAGTCGGTTGCGGTGTCGAGGGGAGTGATGCGCTCCGTGTCGACGAAATTCGGGATCACCACGACCCGAGTCGCTCGCGAGGGGCCGATCTTGGAGGTCACGTTGCCGGCCAAGTCATCGGAGAGCACCGTCACCCGACTCGACAGGAGGTAGGAGACTTTCTCGAGCACGCGAGCGGCTCCGATGACCCACCGATTCGTGATGGCCCCGGTCTCCACCGCCGCGTCGGGGAAGACGTCCTGGATGTTGAAGACCAGTGGCGCGCGTCTGATCCACGCCACCACGCGACCAGCGACTCCCAGCGTGAGAGGTGGCGACATCGCGATCACAGCGTCGACGCGACGGCCTGAGCGCCCAGCGAGCACCCCGGCCACGATCGAGGCGACCGAGAATCCGAGGAAACCGCAGGCCCGTCGGACGAGGTCGCGTTTGTCCCCGTCGGCGCGGGGATGCAAGCGGGCGATCGTTCCCCACGCCGTCGTCGAGGTTCGATCACGCCAGCGCACCGTCGACCACGCCTCGTCGACGCGATGCTCGCGGTACCACGGCAGCGAGGTGACGACGTGCACCTCGTGTCCGAGCACGCCCAACTCCTCGACGATGCGGGATATCACGACCCCTGTGGGCGCGGAGTCCGGAGCGAAGTGAGGGCACAACACCAACAGTCTCAATCGATCGCTCACGACACGACGCTCCGGTACGCCTGGGTCAACGCCGCGGCCGAGACGGCCGTGGTGAACCGATTCACTCGCGAGCGCCCCGCCTCGACGAGAGCGGATCGGTGCGAGTCGATGGTGTCGAGCGCTCCCGCCCAGCGGTCGGCGTCCAGTTCGAGCACCAGCCCGGCGTCGCCCACCACCTCGGGAAGGCAGGCGCGATCACTGCAGATGATCGGTGTGCCCAGCGCCATGGCTTCGATGATCGGGGCCCCGAAACCCTCGTATTGACTGGGGAACACCAACGCCGTCGCGGCCCGAATCAGTCCGTCCCGATCGGCCACCGACACCCGACCGAGTCGCGACACCGTCGACGACAACGGCTCCTCGGCGAGGCGACGAGCGACTTCGTCCTCCCCGGAACCTCGCCCTCCGATCAAGACGAGGCGGACACCTTGTCGACTCCAGTGTTTTTCCATGACGTCGAGCAGGAAGGCATGGCCCTTGTGTGGATGAGTCATGGCCGGGAAGACGACGAATGGTCCGTCACCCAATCCGAATCTGGTCCGAAGCTCACTGGCGGGCGTTGCGTCCTGACCCAGATTCGGTTCGACGCCGTGGGGAACGACGTGCACGCGTTCGGCCGCGATGTCGTAGGCGTCGCAGACCGTCGACTTGACGAATTCACTGGGCACGGCGATCGCCGTCGCCCGGCGGGCGGAACGGGGCATCATCGCGCGTAGATAAGCCAACTTTCGCCGACCGAAGTGTTCCGGGAACGCTCGGTACTGCAGATCGTGAATGGTCAACAACGTCGGTGTCCGATGACGTGCGGGAATCGTTCCCCCTCCGTGGTGAACCAGCGAGAAATCGCCGGTGCGACGGAACAACCACGTCGACTCGGCCAGGACTCTTCGCGGACGCGACGTTCCGTCATCTTTGGTCTCGATGCAGTCGAACCTCTCCGACAGTTCCGGATGCGCCACGGCGAATCCCCGGGGGACGAACAAGGTCGGCACGATCTCGCCGGTGATCAAGCCTCGAATCTGACGAACCAGGTACTCCTCGCTTCCACCCACCGCCCCGGGTACGCACCAAGCCAGGTTCACGGCGACACGTAATGAAGCGATCAACGCATGACCTCGCGGTACGCGTCGACCGTGAGTCGCGCGGTCTCCGACCAATGGCGACGGGCCGCCTGACGCAGACCCCACATCGACAACTCGACTCGTCGCCCCATGGCCTCGTCCACGCCACGGGCGATGTCATCGACGTCGAAAGGATCCACCAACACGGCCGCTCCGCCGGCGACCTCCTCGGTCGATGTCCCCGAACTGGTCACCACCGGGGTTCCGTAGGACATCGCCTCCAGTACCGGCATACCGAAGCCCTCGCGTTCACTGGGGTAACAAAAGACCGCTGCCCCGGCGTACAGCGCCGGCAGGTCGACCTCGGGCACGAATCCGATGAATTGCACGCGCGACGACGCGACCACCCCCGAATCCCCCCAACCGACGGAGCCGGCCACGACGAGGGGTAGATCGCACTCCGCGCGCTCGAGGGCCTCGACCAGACGGCCCAGATTCTTGCGGGGCTCCACGGTCCCGACGAACAACAAATACTCCCGTGGCAACCCGTGGGTTACACGCACCGCTGCCTTGTGGGCTTCGTCAACCTCGAGGGCCTCGACCCCCCACGGCACCAAACGCAGTCGCTCGAAGGGGATGCCGGCTCGTTCGGCGTCGAGCATCGAGACCCTGGACGGACACAGGACCAATTCGGCGCGACGACGCACCTCGGCCAAGCTCCGTTCGAACACCCGCACCCCGTGCCTGGTGAAATGATCCGGACGATGACGCCAGGCCACGTCGTGAAGAGTGCTGACCATCGGAGCCTTCGAGGGCGGAGGGACGAATCCGGTGCAGTGCACCACGTCGACGTCTCCCGTGACGCTCTCGACCGACGGCCACCCGAGTCGCAACCACGTCTCGTACAGGAACGGTGCGCGCAGGCTCATGTGTCGCACGGGGACGGAGGGAACGAACGATGGCTTGGGAGGGTTGCGGTGACGACCCGCGACCCCGATCACCTCGACTCCGGGCACGTCGGACAATGCCACTGCGGTCCTCAATGCGGAAGTGGCGGTGCCGCCCGGAACTCGGTGCCAACATTGTTCGAGGGTGTACGCGACTCGGACGGGCGACTGCACCCCCCTATCTTGCCCGCTTCCGGGGTCGGTTGGGCTGACGGTCCCGACCGCTCATCGACGAGCGCGCAACCACCGAACGGGGCCCGGTCTGGCTCTCGTCGTCCAAGCGTCGGGTTCGTCAGCGTCAGCGACCACCACGATCTTCGATGCGGTGTTCTCTTCGGCTCCGACGACGCGATGCTCTCGGCCCCGTCGGCGGGGACCACGTCGTGTGAGAATCGCGGCGCCGCCCGAGGGCCTCGACGATGAGAGCGACCAACAGAGCGCCCCGCCACGGGGATCTTCAGTCGAACGAGATGGATTCGGACCCGTCCACGATGGTCCCCGCCGCCGTCACGCGCCACAGACCCTCACCGCGCGCTTCGTTCGAGGACCACTGATCGTCGGCACCACATCGGAGTTCGACCGGTCGAGCGGGACCTTCATCGCTCGCCTCGATGTCCCACAAGACCGCCGCGTTGGGTCCGTGCCAACGCACAGCCATCGATAATCGGGCACCGAAGGCGACGGCCAGTCCGTGGGCCTCGAACGACGAACCGAGACGCTCTGCGACGATTCCATCGGGACACAATGTCAACCGATCGTCACCCCGCCACGACACCAGCGATTCCTCGACGGCGGTGATCACCTCCCCATCCGATGATGCGGTGTCGACGTCGAGGCGCGGACCACCGAGGACCGTGGGCAATTCGTCACCGAGTTTGCGTCGGACGATTCGTGCGATGTCACCCACGGTGTGCTCGTCCCGCCCCGACAACCAGATCGCCCCGACGCGGACAGCCGCCGCCCGACGCGACGACATTCGTCCGCGACGGGACTGACGAACGATGCGCTCGATGGCCCCGGCCACCTCCTCGGCGGGAGTGGACCGGGCACCCAAACGCTGCGCATGAAAACGATCGATCAACCAGGTCGATAGTTCGTCGGCGTCACGCCACGGCATCTCAGTGTCATCGGCCAAAGCGAGGCCGACCTTGGCCCGATTCACCCGATCAACCAACGGCGTCCCGGAACGGAGATCGGGCAGAACGAGACGCGAAGAGCCCTCGCACATGGTCGACCAGCCCCGAGCGACAGCGTCCACGTCGGCCAAACGCTCCAGATCGACGCCGCGGCCCACCGCGACCCGCACCCGGGCTCGGTGTCCGACCGGCATCACCGTGGGCGCGATCGCCAACTCGAGACCCGGCGCCGGCCACGTTCCCTCGGCGCCACGAGCCGCGATCGGACGCGATACCGAAAGGTCGTTGCGAGTGAACGCCACTGCCACGGGCATCGGTGAGTCGTTCTCGACATCGACCACGACGATGGGCCGAGCGTTTGGCCCACTGGCGCACCAGACCCGATGAACGATGTCGCCACCGGGCACCCGCATGCGAGTGGAGACGATCGGCAATCCGCCGGTATCGGAGCGACGAACCGCCACCTCCCGCTCGGGGTCGTACCACCGATCATCGGCGGCCACGTGCCAACCCAAATCCGGCGAACCGTCCACGAAACTCACGCGGCCACTCGGGGCCACCCGACCGACGGCCGGTCGGCCGAACACCCCGATGGGCAACATCTCGTCAGCCAAGCTCACTTCGCCCCCGTCGCTGCATCAGAAGTGCGAGAGCTTCGGCAGCACCGCGTTCGTTCTGACACACCGACACGACCTGTTCGGTGATCGGCATCTCCACACCATGTCGTCGGGCCAAGTCGAGCACGGCGGGAGAGCTCTTGACGCCCTCGGCGACCATGGTCATCGAGTCGAGAATGTCGTTGATGGACTCCCCCGAGCCGAGACGTCGTCCCACGGTGTTGTTGCGGCTCTGGGTCGACGAGCAGGTAGCGATGAGGTCACCCATCCCGGCCAACCCGGCGAACGTGAGACCTTCACCCCCCATGGCCACCCCGAGTCGCGACATCTCGGCCAATCCTCGGGTCATCAAGGCAGCTCGGGTGTTGTCGCCCAAGCCCATCCCCGCGGCCATGCCCGAGGCGATCGCGATGACGTTCTTGACCACACCAGCCACCTCGCAGCCAATCACGTCGGGGTTCGTGTACACCCGTAGCGTCGGACGCAGGAAAATGTGTTGGAGTTCGTCGGCGACGGCCCTGTCGTTGCTGGCTACGACGGCGGCGGTCGGCTGACCCTGCATCACCTCATGGGCCAAGTTGGGTCCGGTGAGTACTGCAACCGGGTGACCCGGCATCTCGTCGGCCACCACCTCGGTCATGCGCTTCAAAGAAGTGCGCTCCAAACCCTTCGCCAGACTGACGATGGGCACCCCGGCGGAAACGTATCGGAATGCTTGGGTCGCCACCGCGCGGAAACCATGCGAGGGAACCGCCATCACCACCACATCGGCCGCCGACACCGCCAGGCCGAGGTCGGCCGTCACCTCGAGCGAATCGGGCAGTTCGTAGCCGGGCAGGTATTCCCTGTTGGTCCGTTTGCTCGCGATGCTCGCGGCCAGGTCAGGGCGTCGGGCCCACAGCACTGTCTCGGCGTTGGTCGTGGCCAGCGATGCCACCGTCGTCCCCCACGAGCCGGCACCGACGACCGCCACCCTGATCGACTTCGACACCGCCACGCACCCGAGCGTATCGGGCTATCGATCAGGGGTTCTCGAACACGAGACGTCACGACACACCTCCTAGGCTCACGTCGTGGTCGCTCCCGTATCGTTGGTGATTCCGATGCGGGCCTTCGACGACGCCAAAAGTCGGCTGTCCGGGGTTCTCTCGGCCCACGACCGGCGTGAGCTCACCATCGCGTGTGCTCGACGCGTGATCGGATCGATACCGGGCGCCGACGTGTTCGTCGTGTGCGACGATGACGAAGTAGCTGAGTTTGCCAGTGACCTGTCCGCCACGCCCGTTCGAGTGGACGTCGAGGGACTCAACGCGGCTCTCAGCGCAGCGATACCGCGTGTTCTGGTCGATCGCCCCGGGCAGACGGTGATCGTGGCTCACGCCGACCTGCCTTTCGCAGAGCGCTTGGGTGACCTCTGGGGCGAACTCTCCCCGACGTCGAGCGCGTCGTCCGTGGTGATCGTTCCCGACGCCGAGCACGATGGATCGAACGTGGTCATCATCGGGAGCGACCTCGTGGCGCGTTGGTGCTTCCTCTACGGGGTGGGCTCCTTCAGGGCCCATGTCGCCCAAGCTCGCGACCTCGGGGTCGAACCACTCGTCGTCGACGATGCCATGCTGTCGCTGGATCTCGACACGCCTCGCGACCTCGACAACCCGAGTATCGCCGACCAACTCGACCGACTCATCCCGAATCGGAGCCGTCCATGAACGCCACGCCCTCGGCGAACGATCCCGGTCAACCGGCGCCGAACGTCGAGTGGGCCATCACCTCGGTCGATTTGCCGACCCCGACAGTGGCTTTGGCTATCGGTGCGCATCCCGATGACATCGAGTTCGGATGCGGCGCAACTCTGGCCAAATGGGCGGCGGCGGGCTGTCGTATCCATCACTTGGTGCTGACCGACGGCTCGAAGGGAACGTGGAACCCCGACGCCGACATCGCCGCGTTGATCCGATCACGTCGAGTGGAGCAAAGCGAGGCCGCCCGTCGACTGGGCGGTCAGGACGAGGTGACTTTCCTCGATCAGGTGGACGGCGAACTTCGGGAAAGCCTCGAGCTTCGCAGCCGAATTGCCCGACACATTCGCGTCGTTCGCCCCGACGTCGTGTTGGGTCACGACCCGTGGAAGCGACACCGCCTGCACCCCGACCACCGCCACGCCGGCTTTTTGACCTGCGACGCGATCGTGGCGGCGCGCGACCCGCACTTTTTCCGCGATCACGGCTTGACGCACCATCGCCCGGCCAACCTGTTGCTCTGGGAGGCTGAGGTGGCGAACCACGCCGAAGACGTCGACGGCTTCATCGACACCAAAATCGAGGCGCTCCTGGCCCACGCCTCCCAGTTCGAAAGCACCATGAAGGCCGTGGAACCCGCCGATCTGGACAAGTTCGCCGTCCGCATCCGCGCGCGCCTCACCGAACTCGGGCGACGCATCGATCGGCCGGCGGCCGAGATCTTCACCCGTATCTCGGACCTCTGACACCTCGACCGCGTCCGGGGCCACCGGCAAAAGCCTGAGCCACGTCGATCCATTGGCGCGCCGATTCCCCAACGACCACGAGCTGCGACTCATCGGGGCGACGTCGTTGCGTGACGACCAGACAGAAGTCGTACGCCCCGCCGATCACGCGATCTTCGGCATCGCACGAACCCCAAACCCAGAGTTGACCGTTCGGGCCTTCGAGCTCCAACCGAATCGGGCGATCGTCGATCGGAAGTTGATTGATGAGCAGACTGAACGGACGAGCGGAGTACCCGATGTGGGCCACCTGCCTGAGACGGTCGGAGACGATCGGTGGACGAGAGGTGGCTTCACACACATCATGCCCGTGGGCCCAACACTCCATCAAACGCGCGGTGAGGAACGAGGAGAGGGACATCGCCGGTCCGAACCACGGCACGCGCCGATCCGCCGGGGCGACCGCCGCAACCGCTCGGAGTCGTTCGGAGTGTCGCTTCCACTCGCCACGAAGATCTGCCGAGGACAGTGATCGCCCGGCATCGACGGAAGGGTCATGCGGCGCGCCAGCGATGATCCGCTCGCGCTCGACCATGAACGCTTCAGGATCCGACAGCGCCATGGTGGCGCGTTCGTCGAAAAACCGCAGATGGCTGACCTGATCCGCCACCGTCCATCCCTCCGAGGGCGTGGGTTGGGTCCATTCGCTCGGCGTCAGATCGTCGAGAATCCGTCCGAGGGCGGTCTGCTCGGCGGCCAGATCGCCCAGAACGGTCAGATGTTTCATGGGGGACCCTCCGCTCGACCGGTCAGAAAAAGCGAACGAGCGGGGGAATCCCCCGCTCGTTCAGTTCCCACCCGATCACTGATCGGAAAGAATCACTTCTTCTTGGCTGCCTTCTTCTTCTTGGCCGGAGCCTTCTTGGCGGCTGCCTTCTTCTTGGCCGGAGCCTTCTTCTTGGCCGGAGCCTTCTTGGCCGCTGCCTTCTTCTTGGCCGGAGCCTTCTTGGCGGCTGCCTTCTTCTTTGCTGCCTTCTTCTTTGCTGCCATGGGAATTCCCTTTCTGGTTTGTTTTGGAATTGCTCTGAATTGATTTCGAGTCGCTTCAGGCCGGGGCCGTCTGCGCACTTCGCTTCGTTTCTGATCGTTTCTGATCGGATCCTGGGTGGAACCAACCTTCATTCGATTGGATTTTTCGCTTCATTACAAGTATTGCTTTTGTTGCAAATGCAATGAGGCTGCGCGCTCACGCCGAAGACGCCGGTTCGGAACTCGATGGGCGGACCCGTCAATCGTTTCAAACCACTTCTGGTGATTGAAAAGTTTGGCAAATTGAACGCTTTCGATGGTGGATGCCACGAGAGCGACTCTCGCGGCGAATCGCCCAGAACTCGCCCCGGGAATCCACCATGCCGGACTACGTGTGGGCAATAATGGAACCTGGGGTTCTCCCCTCGAGTCCGTTCGCCGAAAAGTTCCCCGTATCCCGAAGCCGGATCGCTGCAGCGCGAGGCAACGACACAACCGATGAGGAGTCTGAGTGGATGAGGTGGTGCGGGGCATGATTCACCAGACGCCGCACGACCGCGCCTCAGTGCGGATCCCCGGAGAACACGACACCCGCGTCGTACTCGACACCTCCGTGTTGATCGCCGATCCGAATTGCCTGGGGGCGTACCCCGAGTGCGCGATCGTCATCCCGCTGACCGTGATCGAGGAGCTCGACGGCCTGAAAAGTCGTCCCGACGACGTCGGCCGCGCGGCCCGCGCGGCCTTGCGATCCCTCGAGGAACTGCGCATGCGCGCCGGTGGCTCGTTGGCTCGGCCAGTCCCCCTGACCAGCGAACCGGCCTCGGCCACGGTCCATATCGAGATCAACGGCATCCAAAAGCATCTGCTGATCGAACACGGCCTCGACGCCACCACGCCCGACAATCGGATCATCGGCGCCGCTCTCGGACAGGCCAGCCATGCTCCGACGCGGATGGTGTCGAACGATGCCGCGCTTCGACTGAAGGCTGCTCACCTAGGGTTGACGGCTCACGAGCACCAACTCGCCGGCCGACACGAAACGTCGCGACCGCTCGGTTGGACCACCATCGACTGCGACGCGTCGCTCATCGACTCGCTCTACGCCGGAATCTCCGTCGATCCCGACGAGGTGACGGCTCGGGGGACGTTGGCGGAAAATTCCTTCGCGGTGCTTCGGGCCGGTTCTCAGTCGGCCCTCGTGCGTTGCGTCGATGGATCCCTGCACCTCATCCCACAAACGTCCTCAGAGGCTTGGGGTCTGCGAGCCCGCTCGAAAGAACAGCGATTCTCATTGGAGTTGTTGCTCGATCCTGACGTGAGCGTTATCGCTCTCGACGGACGTGCGGGCACCGGCAAGACCGTGATGGCAATCGCAGCCGGGCTCGAGCAGGTCGTGGAACAACGTCGATACGAGAAGCTCGCGGTGTACCGGCCCCTCGTTCCGGTCGGCCGAGCCGACGTCGGTTTCCTTCCCGGAGGACTCGACGAGAAACTGGACCCGTGGATGTCGGCGATTCACGACGCGATCGTGGCTCTCACCGATCAGCGCTCGAATCGCGAGGCCTGCACGATGATCGACGAATTGATCGCCCGCAACCAGCTCTCTTTGGAGTCGGTGACCTTCCTGCGGGGGCGGTCACTGCACCGTCAGATCGTGGTCGTCGACGAGGCCCAAAACCTTGAGCCCACCACGTTGAAAACGATCCTCACGCGCATCGGCGAGGGCACCAAGGTGATTTTCACCGGCGACACCAGCCAGATCGATGCTCCGTACCTTGGCGAATCCAACAACGCTTTGGCCGTGTTGATCGGCGCGTTTCGTGGTCAGCACTGCTTTGGGCACATCACCTCCCCACTCTCTAACTCTCTGTCCCCCCCCCCGAAAAAACCTGGTCCTCTGGTGGCGATCCAGAAGGCCCCGCGTGTCAGCGCTGGGTCCTGTGACGACGGCGACATGGCACCGCGAATTTTTTCCTTGACGATTGTCCCCCTTTCATTTAGTGTTAAATGCGAGCGGTAGGGCCAATCCCCCCCTCCTGGCCCTACCGCCCTACATCTTTCGTTGTCCATCCGGCTTTTCGTAGACAGGCGGTCCCCATGTCGGCCCTCGAGTCCCCCGAACTGAAGGTGCCCTCGTCCACCAACTGGATGGATCACGCGGTGTGCAAGGGCAAGACTCATCTGTTCTTCCCGCCCAAGGCCGAACGTCCTCAGGCTCGCGTTCGTCGGGAGACGCAGGCTCGTCTCCTGTGTCGCACCTGCCCGGTCAATGATCAATGTCAGGTTTTCGCGCGTGACAACCGGGAGTACGGGTTCTGGGGTGGCGAGTCCGAGGAGGAACGCCACCTGGCCGGTTTCACCGTGGCGGCACCGATCGGTGTACGCGCGCGCGGTCTTCGTTCCGCCAGCTGACCGACCTCGACTCTAGGGTGAGGTCGATGTCCTCATCGTCGTCCGCTAGCGCCGCTCGGGGCTTTGCCGTGGTGGACCTCGAGACCTCCGGTCTGCGCGCCTCGGACACGATTCTGCAGATGGCGGTGATCCTCAGCGATCTATCGGGTCGCACAACGCGAAACTGGAGCACGCACGTACGCCCCCGAGGCGTCTTGACCGCCGACCTCGGTCCCCGCCACATCCACGGCATCGGACGACGACACGTGTTGTTCGCTCCCGGACTACGACGCGCCATGACAACCCTGGCCGAACTCACGACCGGGCGTATCGTGGTGGCCCACAACGCTCCCTTCGACACGCGATTTCTGCGAAACGCTGCCGAGGAGGTCGGGGTCACCCTCGATTGGGCCGGAGTTTTGTGCACCCTCGACCTCTCTCGGCGCCTCGACCCCCACGGCCACAAGAACCATCGGCTGGGTTCGTTGTGCGAGGACTACGGGATCCGACTCGATCAAGCCCACGACGCGTTTCACGATGCCCAGGCCACAGCGGAACTATTGCCTCATCTATTGCGTGGACACGCGATCGAGTCCGTCGCCCAGATGACCGACTATTTCTTGCCGTAGCGCGTCAGCACCAGTCGAGCGGTGTCTGAGGCCAAGTCGGTCCAACTCTCTGGCGCCCGCACTCGGGCATGCGACCCGAGACGCAACAACAAACGTTGCAACCACCGTTCACTGCTCACCGGCATCGAGACCGAGACCCAACCCTGGGGTCTGGGCGTCGTGACTTCGTCGATCGTGACCCCGGGATATTGCTCGAGAACCCACATCCACGCCGGATCCATCTCGATCGTCACCCGGGTCGTCTCGACCGGGTCGGAGAACCACGGGCGTCGCGGTCCGAGATCCACATCGTGTCGGGTTTGCCCGACCTGGTGACTCTCGATTCGGTCGAGGCGGAAGGTGCGTTCGGCCCCGACCCCGAGATCGAGGGCTCGCACGTACCAATGATCCGATTCCATGAAGACCTCCGCCGGCACGATCCGTCGCTCCACGGAATCGCCCGTGGTCACGGACCAGTGGCTGATGGTCACCTCCACGCCCGCCTCGGCGGCCCGGGCGAAGTCGGCCACCGCGGCGGGGGTCTCCAATTCGACAACCAGCCGGTCGACGTCGTCGATGCCCAGGGCCCGGGCCACTTTGTCGACCGCGCGATTCAGCGCACCACCGAGGTCTGAGCCCGTCAGGTTGCGCGCGGCGGTCGCCGAGGCCACCAGACTGAAGGCTTCGGGCGCCGTGAGACGAAGTGGGCGATTGAAGTACTTCGGTATTCCGAAGTGCACCGCCTCCTCGTCGACCCACAGATCGATCAGATCACGAGGATCCTGCGACACACCGCACAACGAGGCCAACGTGAGGTCGGCCATCAGATCGGGGACCGTCATCGCGAAGTGTTCGGCCATCGCCGCGGTGGAGACGGTGCCACGCTCCGCCAACCATGGGAGCATCACCAACAGCCGACGCAGCCGCAGATTGACCGGACGGGGACCCCGACGTGTCACGCCCGCGCTCCGATCGACTCGAGCCAATCGACGACGTGTTGGCGAAGTAAAGGCGGTGACAACACCTCGGCACGATCGACGAAGCCCAACAGCCACTGATCGAAGGCTCGCACGTTCGAGCAGGGGATGGCGAAAACCGTCGACCCGTCGGCACGCTCAGACACCACCGCACCCGCACCGTACTGGGCCATCACCACGCCCACATCGGAGGCGTCGACCAACACCTCGGCCACATCGGCGCCCATGTCCACGTTGTCGGGAAGCAGCTTCGGATCGGATGGAAACACCGCGCTCACATCGAACCCCTCGGGGATCGTGAAGGCCCCGCTTCGTCCGACCTCGACCTCTCCCGCGATGCGATCGACCCGGAAGGTCCGCAACTCGTCGACGCTTCGGTCGTGACCCACCAGATACCACCAGCCGTCACGAGCCAACAATCCGAAGGGTCGAACCTCACGCGACTTGCCGTTGTAGTCGAACGACACTTCGCACCGCGACGCCAACGATCGATGCAGGAGGGGAAGACGAGGATCGACGGGCAGGTTCGCCACCACCACCGGAGCGGCACCACCGTCTCGGGCGGGCCCCGGCTCGATGTCGACCTTCCACAGCGCCTCGACACCCCACGTTTGACCCATTCGGATGGTGGACACCGCGACCCGCAACGCGGCGGCCTCGTCCGGTTCGAGGTCGATGTCTCCCAACTCGTATTCGGACCGCAGGATTCGGTACCCGGTGGTCCCGGCTTGGTCGCCTCCGAGGACCACCGAATCGATGGGTACGCCCTCGTCGCGGAGCAACGACTTGTCGCGTTCGAAGGCCGCTCGCGCTGCCACCAGATTTTCGGGGTACTGCCCCCGCAATTCGTTGCGGATCTCGTCGAAGGTCACGTGACGACGCGCCGACAGCAACAAGGTCAGCAGATTCGTCACCCGTTCCAATTGGTGCATCGCGAGTCAGCCTCCGTCGGGTCCCCGAGCGAATCCGTGGTACCACCGGAGCAAAGAGTGGGTGGAAGGATCGGCTCCTCGGTCGCTCGGAGCGGTGACGGCCAGATCGAGGGCCATCTCTTTTCCCAACTCCACACCGAATTGATCGAAGCTGTTGATGCCCCAGATGACTCCTTGCACGTGAACGACGTGTTCGTACAAGGCGACCAACTGACCCAACACCGACGGCGACAGACGTCTTGCCACGACCACGGTCGATGGGCGATTGCCGGGCAAGACGCGGTGTTCGGCGAATGGACCCGCGGACACCTCGTCGAGCGAACGTCCAAAGGCCAAGGCCCGCGCCTGAGCCAGCATGCCGAGAAAGAGTGTGCGATGACGGGTATCGTCCGGCGCGCCGACGCGCACCAGTGCGTCGGCCGGTTCGGCGAATCCGATGAAGTCCACCGGCACGACACTGGTTCCCTGGTGGATCGATTGGATGAAGGCGTGCTGGGAGTTCGTACCCGGCTCACCCCAGATGATCGGACCGGTCTCGTACGGCACGGGCGAACCGTCGAGTCTGGTCGACTTGCCGTTGGACTCCATGTCGAGTTGCTGCAGGAAGGCCGGGAACCGCCGCAGATCGTGCGAGTACGGCAAGACCGCCTTGCTGACGCAACCGAGCACGTTCCGATTCCAGATGCCGATGAGCGCCATCATCACCGCGGCGTTCGCGCGCGCCGGAGTCGAGCGCACAGCTTCGTCGATCACATGCATGCCGGCGCGCATCTGATCGAAGGCGTCGGAGCCGACGCCCAACATGAGCGACAATCCGATCGACGAGGGTAGCGAATACCGGCCCCCGACCCAGTCCCAGAACGGGAACATCTCGTCATCACCGATGCCGAAGTTCCGCACGGCTTGCGAGTTCGTGCTGACCGCCACGAAGTGGGATGCGATGGCTTTCTCACCGAGAGCATCGACGATCCAGTCCCGCGCCACCTTGGCGTTGGCCAGCGTCTCGGTGGTGGCGAAGGTCTTGGATGCCACGACGAACAAGGTCGACGCCGGTTCGAGGTCCGACAGACCGGCCCGCAGGTCCGCCGGATCGATGTTGGACACGAAGCGACAGCGGAGTCCCGTCACATGGTGGGGACGAAGGGCCTCGTACGCCATGGATGGACCCAGATCACTCCCCCCGATGCCGATGTTGACGATCGTGGTCAGTCGTTCACCCGTTGCGCCGAGACGACGACCGGAGTGCACATCAGCAACGAAGGATCTCATGCGCGCCAGCACACCGTGAACAAGGTGGGCCACATCGACCCCGTCGACCATCGCTCGGGCCTCCTCGGGTCGACGCAGCAACCCATGTCCCGCGGCTCGGCCCTCGGTGAGATTCACGACGTAACCATCCAGCAAGCGACCGATGGCCGATTCGACGTCAGCCTCGTCGGCGACCGCCAACAACGTCGCCACCACGCGGTCGTCGATCAGATTCTTGGAGAGGTCGATGACGAGGTCGCCGATCGACAAGGTCAGTTTCTCCACACGAGTCGGATCGTCGGCGAAGAGTTCGCCGATCGAGAGAGGCCGCTCGACGGCCAGCATCTCGGTCCACGCTTTCGATGCCTCGATACCAGTCACCATCTCGACGCTAGTGGAGAATCGCCGCTCGGACCGGCCGAGTGATAGGAAGAGGTCGTGACCGCCGGAGCCGAGACGAACGAGCACGTCGGGGGCGGGGTCACCACTGACGGCACCGTTGGTGGTGTGGTGTCCGGAGTAACTGCCTACTTGCTCTGGGGACTCATCACGATTTATTGGAAGGCCCTGAAAGAGTTCGCCCCCTTGGAGTTGGTCGGGTTCCGAATCACGATGTCCGTGGTCTTCTTGTTCGTTCTGCTCGCGACACGCTCGCGCCTGCGAACCTTCTTCCGGCGCATGCGCGCCGAATCTCTGTGGGGTCGCGTCACGTTGGCCTCTGCCCTCCTCGCGGGCAACTGGGCCACCTACGTCGTCGTCATCCACGAGGGCAGGGTGATCGAAGCCGCCCTCGGCTACTTCATCGCGCCACTCGGGACGATGTTGCTTGGAGTGAAGGTGCTACGCGAGCACCTGCGACCCCGGCAAATGGTGAGCGCCTCGCTGGCGACCATCGCTGTCTTGGTACTCACCATCAGTTACGGGCGTCTGCCCGTCTACGCCCTGGCCATGGCAATCACCTGGTCGATCTACGGACTCCTGAAACGACAGATTTCCCTGACCCCCCTCGAAAGCCTGGCCTCCGAAACGATCGTCCTCATGGTTCCCGGGCTGGCACTCGTTCTGTGGCATCTTCAGGACGAAGGTTCGGTGTTTCGCTCGGCCTCGGCCGCCGAACTCGTCTTGGTCTCCCTCTCGGGCGTCATCACCGCGGTCCCTCTCGTACTCTTCGCCCATGCTTCCCAGCGGCTTCCACTGACCGTGCTCGGACCGATGCAGTACTTGGTCCCCATCATCAACTTCCTTTTGGGCTGGCTCGCCTACCACGAGACGCTGAACACCAGTCGGATCATCGGCTTCGCCTTGGTCTGGATCGCCTTGCTTCTCGTGACCGTCGATACGTTGAACGAGGCTCGTGTCTCCCGTAGCGTTGCGTGATGACCTCCCACCCCAACCGATTCTTTTTGCCCCTCTCGGTGGTCGGCCTCATGGTTCTCGCCGGATGCTCGACCTCCGCCGGCGACTTCAAGGACGAGGCCGAGAAGTTCCTCGAGAGCAAGGATTTGGCCGAAGAAGCCGGCTACACCTTTCGGGACGCCCGCTGCGAAACACCGGCCTCCACCTCGGACGGCACCCAATTCGCCTGCGGGGCGACCGACAATGACGGTGACGTCTGGACTTTCATCGTCGAAATCACCGGTGACCGCGAGATCACCGTGATCGACGGCAAGGTCACCGGTTGACCACTGGCTACTGGCGAGTACGACCGTTGACGAACTTCCACGACAGTGGTCCGATCAGACCGGCGATCACGAGCTTCAAGATGTCACCCGCGAGAAAGGGAACGACACCGAGAGTCACAGCAGTCTTCTCCCCGTCGAACACCGGCACTCCGGTTTCATGTGCCAGCCAAGCAACGCCGAAAACGTAGATGACGAAGGTGCCCATCAACATGGCCGGAACCGAGGTCAGCAAACTCCGGTCTTGACCACGCTCGGCAAGGAGACCGACGGCGAAAGCCGCGATGACGAAGCCGAACAGATATCCACCGGTCGCACCAGTGGCGACCTCCCAGCCATGAGTCCCGCCCGAATACCACCCGAACGGCACGACGATCCCGACGAGCCAGTACACAGCCATCGACGCCGCGCCACGCCGAGAGCCCAGGGTGGTGCCGGCAAGGAGCACCGCCAGTGTTTGCCCCGTGATCGGCACGGGGGTGAAACCGAGGTGAACCCGTGCCTGGGCCAGGAGCGCAGTCAGGACCGCAAAACCGGCCACCGCCACACCACTGCGAACCCTCCCCGCGCGGTCGCTCGGCGATCCGAGCAGTGCATCCACGAGGGTGTAGCGAGGCGAAACCAAAGCAGTAGTCATGACAACCTCTCTCTCATCGGACCGGCCTGGCAGCCGCGGGATCGGACGGTACCGAGGGAGACCCGGTGTGTCAACTCAGTCACGGACACTGATGAGGTCGGGCAACCCTCGTGTGCGACCATGGGAGCGTGAGCGATCCGTCGATTCGAACCAACTCAGAGGTCGATGATCTCGATGAAGCACGGGTTCTTCCATGGTGGCAGAACCCCCTCAATTTCATCGCCATCGCCATCGGCGGCCTCGTCCTCGGGGCGGGTATCGGATATCTGGTCGGCGACCGATCGGCCACACCCGACTTCAACGAGGTCGACGAGGGTTTCCTTCAGGACATGCGATACCACCACGATCAAGCGGTGCAGATGGCGTTCTTCTACCTCACCGAAGTCGACGAGCCTCACCCTCGCTTGACGATGTTCGCCGAAGAGATCCTTCTGTCCCAACAAATGGAAGCCGGGCGAATGATCCAGATGTTGCGCAACCTCGGACTGTCGGAGGTGAACGACACGGGAGTCGCCATGGGGTGGATGGGCCACGAGGTACCGATCGATCAGATGGACGGACTGGCCAGCGAGGAACAACTCGACGCTTTCGCGAACGCAACTGGTGTCGCAGCGTCGATCATGTTCGCCGAACTGATGATCGCTCATCACCGTGGGGGCGTGGACATGGCCGAAGTCGCCCTCGACGGAGCCGACAACGCCGCAGTGCGCTCGTTCGCCGAATCCATGATTCGGGGTCAATCAGCCGAAATCACCGAAATGGAGACCGTTCTCGGTGAACTGATCAGTGGTCGATGAAGCTCAGGCCCGATGTCGCTCGGCGTCGATGGTCGCCTTTCGACCTGAACGTCAGCCCGGAGCCAGGGTGGTGGTGGTTGCCGTCGGCGGCGCGGGAAGCGTGGTCGGGGCAACCGGCAAAGTCGTGCTCGGCCCCGGTGGCGTCGTGGTCGTCGTCGACGAGGTCGTCGTGGTGTAACTCGGGTCAGGCCAATTGAAGCGGGGCACCTGCGCCCCATACTCCTCGGGTTCCTTCACACCGTCGAAGACGAACACCTGGTCACCCTTGGCCACCAAGGATTGGTAATACTCCGAGATGTGCATCGGGATACGGATGCACCCGTGCGATGCCGGAAAGTCGGGAACCTCAGCCGCCCCGTGAACCGCGATACCGAAATTGAAGTACACCGGGTTGTACATGCCACCCAATTGACTTTCACGGCGACCCACAACCATTCGGTAGTACTTGAAGACCCCGCCCGGAGTCCACGACAGACCACAAACTCCCTTCTCGATCGGCTCGGTGCCGTCCTCATTGCCCCTTTCACCTGGTGAGATCTGCACCACTTCGCACCACTCCTGGTTGTCGCCCGACGAAATGTGCGTGATGAGGACCGGAACGTCGGACCGAAAAACGATGAGGACCTGTTGGGGCAGATAGATCTCGGTGTGATTGGGGGTCGCGCTCGCGCGACGCGGGGCGACGGTGATGGGGTCCTGCATCCGACTCCACATCTCGGCGTCGACCTTACCGGTGAGTTGGTCGCCCGGCACGCCCATCACCAGGGCCTCGAAAGCCCAGACCGCCTGCTGGGTACGTTCGCCGAAGGCGCCATCGGGAACACCCGGGTCGAACTTCAGCTCGATCAAGCGGTCCTGGATGAGCTTGATCTCGGGACCAGCCGCTCCGCGGCCGTAGGTCTGGGTGAGGGGTAGTTTGGTCACGGGGACGTTCGTGCTGTCGGTGACGACTTGGTTGATGGTGGTTGTGGGCGTGGAAGAGTCGTCACCGTCCGACGTCACTACCCCCACGACGACGACGGCGAGCAACACCGCCGCCGCTGCGATGACCGGAGCCCAGCGATAGGCCAGGGAACTCGGGTGGGCACGACGCGACCGAGGGGAATCGGGGTCTGTCGCCACGATGAGATGCTAGCGGTGGTGTCCGGACACGTTCCGTTCAGAGCCGAACGACTGGCTCGATCGCCCGTAGTTCACGGCGCAAGTGGCGCATTTCACGGAGGATCTTGACGATCACGCTCGGTGACGAGAGGGTGGAGATTCCCCGGGTTCGGGGGAAGTAGTCCACCCCGAACTGGACGATGTGGTACCCGAGTTTGTTGGCTCGAATGACCAACTCGGCATCGATGAACGAGCCCTCGCTCTGTAGTTCGATGTGTTCGAAAATTCGTCCGCGACACAACTTGAAGGCGAAGTTGACGTCGCGCATCTTGACGCCGAAGAAGACCCGCACGAGCACGTTGTAGATGAACGAGTACACCGTGCGCACGTAGCCCTCCCCCGTGCGATCGAGACGGTAGGCGCTCACGATGTCGGCTTCGTACAGCCGCATGATGCGGCAAGCGCGCTTCAATTCACCCATGTCGAAAGGAAGGTCGGCATCGGTGTACAGCACGAGGTCACCGGTTGCCGTGGCGAAGCCGGTCTTGATGGAACCACCGAGTTTGCGATTCTTGGGGTGGTGCACGACCTTGATCCGTTGATCGACCGCCGCCGCTTCGTCAGCCAGACGCGGGGTGTCGTCCGTCGAGGCGTCATCGATGATGATGATTTCGTAGTCGGCGATCTCGCCCAGGTCGATCAAGGTCGCGCAGGCCTCGTGGGCCGCAGCGAGGGTGCGCCCGATGTACTCCTGCTCGTTCCACATGGGGAAAAAGAGGGAGAGTTTTCGAAAGTGCACCGTTTGGGTCACCTGATCAAGTTATCGGCGGGCGTCGTCCACGGCTCGGTGGCAGTAGTTTCGAGTCGATGAGCCAACCGACCGCCACCAGGGTGCGCGTGCATCCGGTTTGGGCCCGTGTTCTGGCCGTCTTTTGGACCTCGATGTCGTTGAGCATCGCTGCAGTGGCGATTTCTTCCGACCTGATCGGCCGTCCGTTGTGGTGGGCGGACGAGGAGCGTTGGTCGACCTTGCTTCGCTACTCGCTCGGGTTGGCGTTTCTCATGCCGAGCATCGCGTCGACGGTGCTGTCGTTGCTGCGGGGTCCGGCGGTCCATTGGTCGGCGTGGGTGGTCAGCATCGAGTTGACCGTGTTGGCTCTGGTCGACCGACACGACTCACCGGGTTCGGCGGTGGTGCTCGCCGCGTTGGCCGCGGCCGCCATCCTCGCCGGCGTGGCGGCGCTGAGCGCTCGCGTGCACGAGTGAGCGACGAGGACGACTCGCGATCTCAACGATCGAGGCGGACGGCCAACAACTCGAGTATCTCTCGCTGTTCACCGACCTCTGGTCCGGCCCCGGGACGATGTCGGCGGACGTGGGCCACCGCGTCATCGACCCCCATGCCCGCCATCACGCACATCGCCGAAGCGAAGGTTCCCGCACGCCCCAATCCGGCCCCGCAGTGAACGATCACCGACCCACCAGCGGTCATGCGAGCGAATGTTTCCTCGAACAAGGGCAACACCTTGTCGAGCGGGTCGAATCCGAAGTCGCTCGTCGGCGCCCAGGTCGCTCGGCCGGATCCGCGCAACCAGACGACGTAATCATCGAAATGACCGACCAATTCATGTTCCTTCACGAGGCAAACGACATGCGTCGCCCCGGTGGCGAGGAGAGTCGCCTCGGGATTTGGCGCGATTCGATGCTTGCCGCACACCCAAAGTCGGCCCGCAGTTCTGGCAATCGGTACCTCGTGGATCCCCCCGTCCATGTTGAGCGAACCGCTCCGGCGCTGCTCCATCCTCAGAACACTAGGTGTGCGCACGCAATAGTCGCGAGGGCGGTCGCGCACGACCGGTAACGTCTCCTCATGTCCGCCAAGGTTCTCACCTCCCTGCCCGCCGGTGAACGTGTCGGAATCGCCTTCTCCGGCGGCCTCGACACCTCAGCGGCCGTCGCCTGGATGCGCGAGAAGGGGGCCATCCCCTACTGCTACACCGCCGACCTCGGCCAGCCGGACGAAACCGACCTGGCCGGCATCCCCGACCGGGCCGAGCAATACGGCGCCGAGCGGGCCCGACTGGTCGACTGCCGGGCCGAGTTGGTGCGCGAAGGATTGATGGCTCTGCAATGCGGTGCGTTCCACATCACGACGGCGGGCAAAACCTATTTCAACACCACGCCTCTCGGACGCGCCGTGACGGGCACCTTGTTGGTGCGGGCGATGCAGGATGACGGGGTCGACATTTGGGGTGACGGCTCCACCTACAAGGGCAACGACATCGAAAGGTTCTACCGGTACGGACTGATGGTGAACCCGCGGCTGAGGGTGTACAAGCCGTGGCTGGACGAGACGTTCGTGAGCGAACTCGGTGGACGAAAAGAAATGAGCGCGTTCCTGCAGCAACGCAAGTTGCCGTACCGAGCAAGCACGGAGAAGGCCTACAGCACCGACGCGAACATCTGGGGTGCCACCCATGAGGCGAAGTTGCTCGAGGAGTTGTCGGCGTCGATGGACATCGTCGAGCCGATCATGGGACTGGCTTTTTACCGCGAGGACGTGATGATCGCTGCTGAGACGGTGTCGGTTCGATTCCTCGAGGGTTGGCCGGTGGCGATCAACGGACGCGAATTCCCCGATCAGGTGGATTTGGTCCACGAAGCGAATCGCATCGGCGGGCGGCACGGACTGGGGATGAGCGACCAGATCGAGAATCGAATCATCGAGGCCAAGAGTCGTGGCATCTACGAGGCGCCCGGACTGGCCCTGTTGCACGTCGCCTACGAGCGACTGGTGTCGGCGATCCACAACGAGGACACGATCGAGAACTATCGGACGATGGGTCGGCGCCTCGGTCGCAAGTTGTACGAGGGCCGTTGGTTCGATCCGCAGAGCCTCATGTTGCGCGAGCCGGTCATGCGTTGGGTCGGTTCGGCGATCACCGGCGAGGTGACATTACGACTGCGTCGGGGTGACGACTACACGATTCTCGACACCACCGGCCCGCATCTGACCTATGCGCCCGAACGACTGAGCATGGAGCGGGTGCAGGATCAAGCGTTCGGTCCGCTCGACCGGATCGGGCAGTTGACGATGCGCAACCTCGACATCGAGGACAGCCGGAAGAAGTTGGACGTGTACCGGGCGGCGGGAACACTGGGCGCGGGCACGGTCGGCGAGAATCTCAACCTCCTCGACCCCCCGTGACCGAGCGACGACCTGTCGAGAAAGGTCTAGCGGGCGGGAACGGTGTAGGTGTCACGACCGGACTTCAGCACCGTTCCCGGCACCCGACCATTTGCCACTCCGTCCTCCACGATCACCACGCCATTCACCAAGACACGCTTCACTCCCAACGACCCTGCCGTCAATCGCGACGAATCGCCCGGCAGGTCCGTCACCAACGCCGCGTCCTGCGAGCCCACCACCGCCGGGTCGAACACCACCACGTCGGCGAACGCTCCTTCGCGCAACTCGCCTCGATCGGTGAAGCCGAACAAGCGTGCCGGCGCCGACGTCATCATCCTCACGGCGTGTTCGACCGGCACCAGTTGCCGACCACGAATGCAGTCCGACAGCCAACGCGTCGGATACGGCGCGCCACACATGCGGTCCAGATGAGCGCCGGCGTCGGAGCCACCGATGATCGCACGCTCGTCTTGCCATAACTCGGCCCGCATTCGCCACGACTCGGCATCGTCGTCTTGCGGGGTCGGCCACAACACGGTTCGCAACTCGTCGGCGATCACGATGTCGAGCAAGGTTCCGAAACAACTGCGCCCACGCTCGTTGGCGATGTCGCGCACCACACGACCCTTCAGCCCGCGATTCGCGTCGCAGAAGGTGTCACCGACCACGTAGTCACCCCAGTCGGCTAGTCGGCGGAAGACCCCGGCCGCCGGCGACAAACTGTTCTCCAGCAACACCACGCGCGTGTCCGCGTCCTGCAGACGGGCGATCCGCTCGGCCACCGGGACTCCGAGGATTTTCTGCCAACCCGGCAGGAGCCACAGTCCGCAGAAATTGAGAAAGCTCATGTTCATCGGGACCTGCACCGGCATGGTGAGGGCCACCACCCTTCCACCCAATTCGACCGACCGGTCGTGAGCCGAGATCTGACGCGGAACCCGATCGGGTTCACGAGAGTCGACCGTGAGCACGTTCCAATTCATCGGCCGGTTGGCAGCCGCACTCATGGCCCCCAACAACTCGATTTCGTCATCCTCGAAACGATCGAGGCAGCCCGGGACGATGCCTTCCAAGGTGGTGCCCTCGTGTCGGCCCACTTCGTCGCACAAAGCGAGCAACTCGTCGTGGGTCGCCCAACGACTGGCTACCGGCTCACCGTCGCCGTCACTGTGCGACGTGCTGTTGGTGAACGAAAATCCCAGTGCTCCCGCTTCGATCGCACGCGCCAACTCGGCCCGCATCGCCGTGATCTGGTCCGCGTCGGCGACCGCACCCACGGCGTCGTCACCCATGACGTAACGGCGGATCGCACAGTGTCCCACCAGGAAGCCGGCATTGACCGCGATGTTGCCCTCGAGGCGTCCCAGATATTCCGAGAAGGTTTCCCACGACCAGTCCGTGCCGTTCTCGAGTGCCGCCAACGGCATACCCTCGACCTTGGCCATCATCTTGCGCAAGTAGTCGGCATCACCGGGCAACAACGGCGCCAAAGTGAATCCACAGTTTCCTCCCACGACGGTGGTGACCCCGTGGACGCTCGACGGACTGGCAGTCGGGTCCCACAGCAACTGGGCGTCGTAATGCGTGTGCGGATCGATGAAGCCCGGGGTGACGATCATGCCGTCGGCGACGATGACCTCGGCCGCCGAATCCTCCACCACGCCGACAGCCACCACCCGGCCGTCTTTGATACCGACGTCGGCACGACGAGCCGGAGCTCCCGTGCCGTCGATGACGTTGCCTCCGCGGATGACGATGTCGAGCATGCTCTGAACCCCTTGGGCTGAATGGCGTCGCGAATGTATTCCGACCGCGATCGAATCTGACGGTCCGTCAGATTGTAACCTTCCCCCTGGTCGTCACCACGGAGGGAAACATGGGTTCATCGGGCACAGTGGACAAGAGGTACCGACTTCTCATTGGCGGAGATTGGGTCGATGGAGACGAAGGCACGACCCCCATCATCAATCCGGCCACTGAGGAAGTGGTCGGCCATGCACCCGAGGCCAGTGAGGCCCAAGCCGAAGCCGCCGCCCGCGCCGCCCAGGAAGCCTTTCCCAAATGGTGGCGCACCCCGCCCGCCGAGCGGGCCCGTTTGTTGCAGGCAGTCGCCGACAAGTTGCGCGAACGCCAAGGCGACCTGGTTCCTCTCATCATCAGCGAAACCGGAGCCACCGCCATGGTCGGCTCGCGTATGCAGGTTCCCGTGGCCATCGAACGATTCGAGCGTTACGCCCGGTCCGCCACGCGAAGCATCGACATCGCGTTGCCGCCATCGCCGACGCAGGCCACGCCACTCGCCGCCGGAGGCCTCATCGGTGGCGTAGTTCACCGACAGCCCGTGGGCGTCGTCGCCTGCATCTCGCCGTACAACTTCCCCGTGGTGAATATGGCCGGAAAGATCGCTCCCGCCCTCGCGGTCGGTTGCACCGTCGTCATGAAGCCGGCCCCCCAAGATCCCTTGGCGGTGATCGAGTTGGCCGAGATCATGCACGAGGTGGGCTTCCCACCGGGGGTCATCAACATCATCACTTCGTCCAAGCCGGCGCCGGCCGCGGCACTCACCACCAGTCCCCATGTCGACATGGTGTCCTTCACCGGTTCCACCAGCGTGGGCGTACGCATCATGGAAGCCGGTGCGGCCACCATGAAGCGTCAATTACTCGAACTGGGTGGCAAGGGTGCCGGACTGGTGATGGACGACGCCGATATCGCCAAGGCCGTGGCCGGTATCCAGAGCGTTTGGGCCTTTCACAGCGGTCAGATCTGTACGGCCCCCACCCGCGCCATCGTGCACCGCAGTCGCCACGACGAGTTGGTGGCCGCGCTCGCCAAGGTCGCGCCGAATCTCCGAGTGGGCGATCCCACTTCGATGGACACTCTCGTCGGACCAGTCATCTCGTCGATCCAGCGAGACCGCATCGAGGGTTACATCAAAGCCGGTGCCGACGAGGGCGCCGACGTGGTGGTCGACGGTCGTCGTCCCTCCCACATGGAACGCGGCTTTTACGTCGGTCCGACTCTCATCACCGGTTGCCGTGCCGACATGACTCCCGTTCAACAGGAGATCTTCGGACCGGTCGTGGTCGTCGTCCCCTTCGACGACGAGGACGAGGGAATCGCGATCGCCAATGGCACCGAATTCGGTCTGTACGACTACGTCTTTTCGCAGGACAGTGACCGTGCGTACCGCATCGCTCGTCGACTCCGAAGCGGCAATGTGGGGATCAACACCGCCCAGCGCAATCACGAGGCGCCCTTCGGAGGCTTCAAGATGAGCGGGGTGGGTCGTGACGGTGGTGACTTCGGACTGCATTGCTACACGGAGATGCAGTCCGTCGTTTGGCCGGGCTGACGAGATCGCCGGCGCCGCCGTCACGAATCATTGGCACTTCGCCACGACGTTCGCGGCAAAGTCGTCGATGAAGGGCTTGTAGGCCGCCGACATCTCGGTCAATCCGGCGTGATCGCCGGCCGACGGGTTACCGAGGGCCCACGGCATGCACAGCGTGCCCGTGAGACCCATCTCTTCTTCGGCGCGCTTGTACAGATCGGCGGTCGGCATCGCATACAAGCCGCAGATGATCTCGAAATCGTCATTCTCACGTCCGTACTCGCGCAAGTATCCCTTCAGTTTCTTGATGTGCATCTCGGCCTCCTCCAGTGGATAGGCGTTGCCGATCCAACCGTCGCCTACCTTGGCGGCGCGCTTCAGCGCCGCATCGGTGTGGCCACCGACGTAAATGGGCACCTTCTTCGGTGGGTGCGGTTCCATCGTCACCGGCGGGATGTCGTAGTACTCACCGTGGAACTCGACCCATCCGCCCTCCCACATGGCTCGCAAGACTTGGATCATCTCGGTCAAGCGCTTGCCGCGGTTGGAGAAGTCCTGTCCCTGCAGGTCGAATTCCTCCTTCATCCATCCGGCTCCGGCGCCCAACGCCACGCGTCCGTCGGACAGCACCGAGGCGGTGGCGATCTCCTTGGCCAACTGCAACACGGGTCGATGTCCCGCCACGTAGATGTTGGTGGTGAAGTTCAACTGCTTGGTGACGCTGGTCATCGCGCCGATCAACACCCACGGATCGGGCCACGCCGTCTCGGGGTCCCAGATGGGTCGACCATCAGGGTGGGGTGAGTAGGGATACTTCGATCGAAGATTCTTCGGGTACACGAGGTGATCGCTGACCATCAATCCGTGATAGCCAGCCTCGTCGAGCAATTGGGCGATGTGCACCAACTGTTTGGTCTTCATGAACGCCGTCGCACACCAGAACTTCACCGCATTCCTCCCTTTCTGACACTATGCCAGAGTGGAGCCAAAAGGAGCGGACGAGCCGAACTTCGATGCGGTCGCCTTGGCCTGGCACGAGATCGACGACACCGCGCGCATCGCGATCGTCACATTGAACCGTCCCGGGGCGCGCAATGCGATCTCCCCCGATCTGGCCGAACAATTGCCGCTACGTATCCGCCAAGCCGACGGTGATCCATCGACGCGCGCCATCGTGCTCACCGGTGCCGATCCCGCTTTTTGCGCCGGATTCGATCTTGGCGACGTCGGATCGGGAAAGAAGAAGGGGACCAATCCGCATCCCGGTTATTGGGGTGCCCTTCCTCCCACTCGCGTGCCCGTCATCGGTGCCATCAACGGTGCGGCGGTCACCGGAGGTCTCGAGATCGCTCTGGCCTGTGACTTCCTCGTCGCCTCGGATCGGGCCCGCTTCGCCGACACCCACGCCAAGGTGGGCATGATCCCCGGTTGGGGCCTGACCGTACTGCTTCCTGCGTTGATCGGCCCGGGTCGCGCCCGACGCATGTCCAGCACGTCGGAGTTCATCGACGCGCATCGAGCACTCGAATGGGGACTCGTCACCGAAATTGTCGAGCACGATCGACTGCTCGAACGCACCCTGCAGATCGCCACCACCATCGCGGGCAACAACGGTCCCGCCGTCTCCGCCATCCGAAATCTGTACCGTGAAGTCGCGACGTTGGGTGAAGGTGACGAGGCCTTCGCCGTGGAGAATCGTCGGGCCCGGGAGTGGGCCGCCCAGCGCGCGGCCGAACGGTCGGAACGGATCTGACATGCGCGTCTACGCCGGCATGGATCCTCGCTTGCCGATCAGCGGCATTGCCGCGCATGCCCGACGGATCGAAAGCCTCGGCTACGACGGATTGCACATCGCCGAGACGATTCACGATCCGTTCCTCGCGTCGATGGCGGCTCTGCAGGCCACCGAGTCGTTGGTGGTGCGAACGAGCGTCGCGTTGGCGCTCGTGCGCAGCCCCATGGCCGTCGCCTACAGCGCCTGGGATCTGGCGTCGTTGTCGCACGGTCGTTTCCAGTTGGGCCTGGGCACGCAGATCCGACCTCACATCGAGCGACGTTTCGGAGCCCCGTTCGATGATCCGGTGGGCCGATTGAGTGATCACATCGGGGCGGTGCGCGCGTGCTGGAGAGCCTTCGACGGCCTCGAGAAACTCGATTATCACAGCACCCACTACGACTTGGACCTGCTCACTCCCAACTTCACGCCCGACCCGCTTGCCCCCGACGTGGTACGACCGAACATCTGGATGGGTGGAGTGAACAAGCGTCTCGTGAGCGCCGCCGGACGCATCGCCGACGGCTTCGTCACCCATCCGACCAACAGTCACCCGCGTTATCTGCGCGAGCTGTGTCGTCCCGGTTTGGACGCCAGCGCCCGCGAGGCCGGACGCAATCCACGCGAGATCGAACTGGTCGTTGGAACGCAGTGGATTCTGGGGTCCTCGGCGTCGGAACTCTTAGAGCGTCGCGAGCACAACCGGCGACTTCTCGCGTTCCTGTACAGCACTCCGGCTTACGAGCGAACGCTCGAGTTGTTCGGATGGTCCGATCTTGCCGGTCGTCTGCGGTCCCTCATTCGGGATGATCGTTGGTCCGACTTGTCCGCTCTCGTCACCGACGAGGTGCTCGACACCCTCGTTCCTCAAGCCACCTACGACGAACTCCCACGGGTGGCTCGTGAGTGGTTCGCGGGGCTCGCCGACGGCATCCTCGTCGCTCCCCCGCCGGACCCCACGCACGACACCCTGCTGGGTGCGGCCATCGCGGACTTGCGGAACTCTTCGTCGTCATGAGACGCATCGTGGTTGCCGTCCTGGCGCTGTTGACGGGTTGCGGTTCGTCGGGGGGCCGGGACGAGATCGTGGCCGGCAGCGCGTCCACGTCATTCATGACCTCGAGCACCACCAGCAGCACGAGCACCTCGACGAGCACCAGCACGACCACCACCACGGTGCCGTGCAACCATCTCGAACCCACGATCACCAACCACGTTTACGCCACCTATCCCGGTGTCGGTGACCGCTTCACCAGTTTCGATCTGTATCTCCCCGCCGGATGCGGTCCTTTTCCGGTACTCGTGTGGGTGCACGGAGGTGCTTGGGTCGGCGGTGACAAGGCCAACCCCGAGGCCCTCGACCGCGCCTCGTACGCATTCTCGCTCGGCTACGCGTTGGCAAGTACCAATTACCGATTGGCGAACAAATTCGGCAAAGGCTTCTGGCCCGATTATCCGAACGACGTCGCCGATGCGGTCGCACACATCGTCGGCAACGCCGACACCTTGTTGCTCGATGCCGAACGCATCTCGTTGCTCGGTCACTCCGCCGGTGGTCACACGGTGGCCATCTTGTCGGCGGACCGTTCGTACATGTCGGCTCGGGGCTTGGCGGACACGACACTCGACTGCGTGATCGCCAACGACACCGTGGGTTATCGACTTGCTGATCGCGCCACCTCGTATCCGATCGCCGTGGACAACGCGTTCGGCACCGATCCCGAGGTTCTGGCCGACGCGTCCCCGTCGGTGCGCGTCGAACGCGAGGGTGCCCCCGCCACGCGATACCTCATCATCACCCGGGGGTCGGCACAACATCGGGCCGTCGAATTCGCTGATCTGGTCGTGGCGGCCGGTGGGGATGCCAGCGTGCTTTTCGCCGGGGACTACTCCCACGAGGAAGTCAACCGGGTGCTGGGCGAGCCGAACGAGAACGTCATCACACCGACCGTGAGCGAATTTTTACGCCGATGTCTCACCCCCAGCGTTCGATGACCTCGCGCGCGACGACCTCACGACCCGACAAGGTCACTGCATCAGGACCACCCTCGATCAGCCAATCGATCACCCGGGCCACCTCGTCGGGACTTCCGCCGGTCACCGGTCGGCCTTCACTCTCGGCGCGCAGTCGCATCACCTCGGTGGTCACGTGTCCGGGGTTCAGGCTGTAGGCGCGCATACCGTGGTGCGCGTGTTCGACGTGCAACACACCGGCAATTCGGTGCGCTGCTCCCTTGGCCATGGCGTAGGCAAGTCCCCAGCCTCCCTCACCAGCTGGAGCGCGCGGCACGAGCGTCGCGGCCCCCGAGGTGAGATGCACGAAGACCCCCCGCTCGCTGGCGATCATGCCCGGGAGGAACTCCTGCAACAGAATCAACGGAGCCACGGCGTCACTCTCTATCACGGTGCGCAACAACTGCATGGGGACGTCACGGAATCGGTCGTTCACGCCCGGTCCCTGGTAGATCGCATTGGACACCACACAGTCCACCGACTCGAACTCACTCAATGCCACGTGGGCCGCCGCTCGCACCGACTCCTCCGCGGCCAGATCCATGGCCACGCACACGAATCTCGCAGCAGAGCCGACGCGCCCGGCGACTGCCCGACATTCGTCGGCCACCTCCTCCACGGAGCCCGGCAGAGCGACTCCGGCCAACGGATCGTCCCTCGTCGTCCCGTCGAATCGCGCGCCCCCCGACACCGATCGAGCGGTGAGCACGAGGTGATGTCCCCGCGCGGCCAAGACCAACGCGGTGGCCCGACCGATGCCCCGACTGGCACCAGTCACCATGACAACTCGTGGTTGCGTCACGACCCCACTGTACGTGCGACCCGTCGGAGATCGAGCGGTACGGTGGCACTATGAACACCGCCCGCTCCGGAGACGAACTGCGTTTCGACGGCCGAATCGCCATCGTCACCGGTGCCGGGCGCGGACTCGGTCGCGAACACGCCTTGGCTTTGGCTGCCCGAGGAGCGAGCGTGGTGGTCAACGACGTGAGCGCCGAGCGCGCTCGTGCCACCACCAACGAGATCACGGCCCGCGGAGGTGTGGCCGTGGCCGACACCAACACGGTGGCCACCCCCGAAGGAGCCGCAGCGATCGTTGGCACGTCCCTCGACACTTTTGGTGGATTGCACGTGGTGCTCAACAACGCCGGACGCGGCGGCCCGACCGGACCATTCGAGAGTTCGTCCCTCGACACCATGGAGACCATCGTGCGAACGCACTTGATGGGCACCTATCTGGTGTGTCATGCCGCCTGGCCCGTGATGCAGGCCCAGAGGTACGGCCGCATCCTCAACACCGCCTCGAGTGCGGCCATCGGCAACAGCGGTATGGCCGCCTACAGCATGGCCAAGTCCGGATTGCTCGGTCTCACCCGGTCGTTGGCCATCGAGGGTGCCGACCACGACATCAAGGTGAACGCGTTGATGCCCATCGGTTACACCCGGGCGGCCGCCCTGAATCCCAACCCGGACACGCGGGCCTGGATGGAGCAGCACTTCCCCGCGCATCTCTGCACTGCGGCCGCCGTGGTGTTGTTGCACGAGTGCGCCCCAGCCTCGGGCGACTTCTTCCCCACCGGGGCCGGACGAACGGCATTGATCGGTTCCATCACCACTCCGGGTTGGAACGGCGGACCCACCACCGACGCCGAGGGGCTACTGGCCCACTGGGACGAGGTCACCGACTCCGCCGGCGCGGCGTGGATGCGCCACAGTCGCGACGATCTGGGTTTCTACACCGGTGATGCCGCCTTCCCCGGCTAGGTGGGGTCCGGCGGGTTTCTGACAGACTGTCAGATGTCGCGGAACCTCCCGCGTCGCGCTCATTTCGGGAACCACGAGATCCATGCACATCGGTGACACACGAGAAGAAGCCGATTATCGCGCCCAGGCCCGCGCGTGGTTGGAAGCCCACGCCCCCCGCAAGTGCGACACCCATCGCGCCGACAGCGTCGATCATTCACGCGACCTGGCCGGACACGTGCAGGCGTGTCGTGACTGGCAGAGCGTGTTGTTCGATCATGGGTGGGCCGGCATCACGTGGCCCGAGCAATTCGGCGGGAAGGGGGCCAGTGCCATACAGGCCGCCATCTTCAACGAGGAGATGGCGCAGTTCGATGTCGCAGTGGGCACGTTCGCGGTGAGCATCGGGATGGTGGGTCCCACCCTCATCGCCCATGGCTCGCCCGAGCAACAGCAAAAGCACCTGGCCCCGATTCTGAAGGGTGAGGAGGTCTGGTGCCAGTTGTTCAGCGAGCCCGGCTCGGGCAGCGACCTCGCCTCGCTCGGTACCCGGGCCGTGCGCGACGGTGACGACTGGGTGGTCAACGGCCAGAAGGTCTGGACCAGCCTGGGCCAGTACGCCGACTACGCCATCTTGTTGGCCCGCACCGACGGCGACCGGCCCAAGCACGCCGGCATCACCTACTTCATCTTGGACATGAAGTCCCCCGGTATCGAGGTCCGTCCCATCACCCAGATCACCGGCGTCCAGCACTTCAACGAGACCTTCCTCACCGACGTGCGCATTCCCGACTCCAACGTCGTGGGCGGGGCGAACGAGGGTTGGAAGGTCGCCCAAACCACCTTGGCCAACGAGCGCAACTTCATCGGATCGGGTGGCTCCTGGAGCGCGACTGACCTCGTGGATCTGGCTCAGCGTCGTGGTTGCGCCGCTGACCCACACGTGCGTCAACGGTTGGCCGAAGCCGTGAGCCGCCAAGAAACGTTGAAGTACCTCGGCTTCCGGATGCGCACCGCGATGAGCCAAAAGCGCATGCCCGGGCCGGAGATACTCGCGCTGAAGTTGGCTTTCGCGAATCATTGGCGACTCAGCGCCGAAACGGCCATCGGCATCTTGGGTGCTGACGCCATGTTGTGGGGTGATGACGCCATCGAAGACAATCAGTGGGGTCATCACCTGTTGAGCCAATTCGCCATCCGCATCGGTGGTGGTACCGACGAGATCCAGCACAACATCATCGCCGAGCGCGGTCTCGGTCTACCGCGCGAACCCACGCCCGACAAGAACCTTCCGTGGCGGTCCCTCAATCGGGTCGGATGAGCGACGACGTCATGACGAATACCAGCCCCTCGATCATCGTCGACTCCACCCCCGAGGCCAAGGCCGCGTTCTACGCCGAGTTGCAGACGTACGTCGGACTCGAGGTTGGCGAACCGACGCCGGGACCCGACGAGGTGAACGCCCCCATGATCCGTCATCTGGTCGAAGCCGTGGGCGATCGCAACCCGATCTACACGAATCCCGAACTCGCCGCTGACAGCATCCACGGCGGAATCGTCGCCCCGCCAACCATGTTGCAGGCGTGGGTGATGCGGGGCATCGACGGTCCGGCGCGTGGAGGCAACGGACCGTACGAGAAGATGAACCAACTACTCTTCTCACGGGGCTTCACCAGCGTGCTGGGGACGAACAGCGAACAGTCCTACAAGCGTTATCTGCGACCCGGCGATCACCTGACCATGCGCACCGTGATCGACAGCATCAGCGACGAGAAGACCACGGGTCTGGGCACCGGTCATTTCGTGAGTACCCGCCAGGACTACTTCGACGCCGACGACCAACTGGTCGGGTCGATGCTTTTTCGTATATTCCGCTTCAAACCGGCGGCCAAAGTGCCACCGGCGAAGCCCCAACCTCGGCGTCCGCGTCCGGCCACCACGTACGACAACCAGTGGTGGTTCGACGAACTGGGCGAAGGTCGCTTGTGCGCCCAGGCGTGCGCCAACTGCGGACGCGTCCGCTTCCCGACCGGGCCGATGTGCCCGTCGTGCCACTCGCGTTCGTACGACAAGGTGGAGCTGCCCCTGTCGGGGACGATTCACAGTTTCGTCGTGGCCCACTATCCCCAAGTGCCCGGCTTCGATTATCCCCTGCCCATCGTGTTGGTCGACATGGACCCCAGCACCTCGCACATCGGCAAACTCGGTAACGACCGGGTGCGCATGATCATGAACACCGCCGACTCTGCCGAGTCGGCACTCGCCGTGGGCGCCCGAGTGCGAATCGAGATCCGTGCCACCGACCCCGACATGAAACTTCCCTTCGCCGTCATCGACCCGATTGGAGCAACATCGTGAACTTCGACCTCTCCGAGGAGCAGTTGGTCATCAGGGACCTCGCTCTGCAGATCTTCACCGAGCAGGCCACTGTCGAGCGCGTGAAGGAAGTCGAGAAGTCCGGCGGTTTCGACCGCGACTTGTGGCAGCAACTGGCCAACAGTGGCATTCAGGCGCTGTGCGTGCCCGAGGAGTTCGGCGGCAGCGGTTTCGGCGCGGTCGAATTGGCGTTGGCCCTCGTGGGACAAGGGCGCAACGTGGCACCGGTGCCGCTGTGGCTGAGCGGTGTCACCGCGTTGGCTCTGACGGATTTTGGAAGCCCGACCCAACAGGCCACGTACCTGCCGGGCATCGCCAGTGGAGAGACCGTGGCGTCCATCGCTTTGGCCGAGCAAGGTGTGAACGACGTGATGCGACCCACCGTCGTCGGCTCCACCTCGGGTGGTCGTGTGCACATCGAGGGCTTCAAGCCCGCTGTGCCCTTCGCTCAGCACGCCTCGCTGGGCCTCGTCCCCATCGACCTCGACGGCTCGGCGCAGATCGCCCTCGTCGATCTCCGCTCGACCACCGGTGTCGCGCTCACGCCAGTAGCCACCACCAATCACGAACCGCAGGCCCACCTCGAACTCGACATCGACATTCCCGTGGAGGCCATCCTCGGACACGGCGTCGGCATCGACGGTCGCGAGGCGCTGCGCTCACTGTACGAACATTCCCTGGTCGGGTTGGCCGCCCTTCAAGTGGGGGTAGCCGAGGGATCGTTGGCTCTCACCGCAACCCACCTGTCGGGACGCACCCAATTCGGCAAGCCGTTGTCGGCTTTTCAAGCCACCACGCAGCGCGCCGCTGACGGTTACATCACCGCCGAGGCCATGCGCGTGACCGCCCTCAACGCCGCGTGGCGATTGAGCGAGGGTTTCGACGCGCGACGCGACGTGGCCGTGGCCGCCTATTGGGCCAGCGAGGGAGCGCAACAAGTGGTCACCGCCGCTCAACACCTTCACGGTGGAATCGGCGCCGACGTCGAATACCCCGTTCACCGCTACTTTTTGTGGGGAATCCAGTTGGCCAGCGTCCTCGGCTCGGCCAGCGCCCATCTGTCCCGACTCGGCAATCTCATCGCCCGTACCTGAGTGACGATGAAACCATGACTTCGACGCTTCCCGACACCCGCACCTTTGCCAGCGTGAGCGTGGGCGATGAAATCGCTCCATTCGAGTTGCCACTCACGCGCACCCTCATCGTCAGCACCGCCATCGCCACTCGCGACTACCAGGTGGTCCACCATGATCCGTCCATCGCCGCCGAACGCGGTTCGAAGGACATCATCATGAACATCCTCACCTCCAACGCCTTCGTCGGTCGCTACATCACCGATTGGGCGGGCCCGAACAGTTTCATCTCGTCGGTGAAAATCCGTTTGGGCGCCCCCAACTACCCCGGTGACACGATGGTCGTCACCGGTTCGATCACAGCCAAAGACGACGACACCCGCACCGTCACCGTGGCCGTGAAGGGCACGAACTCCCTCGGTGACCACATGAACGCCACGGTCGAGGTGGTGTTGCCGTGAGCATCAATCGCCGCGGTAACCAACTCGGTGGCAGGGCCGCCATCACCGGCATCGGCGCCACCGAGTTCTCCAAGGACTCCGGACGCAGCGAGATGAGTCTCGCCAGCGAGGCCGTGGCCGCCGCCATCGCCGACGCCGGCCTGAAGCCGTGCGACATCGACGGCATGGTCACCTACAGCGCGGACAACAATCCCGACGTGGAGATCGCCCGACACGTGGGCATCGGGGCGCTACGCCATTTCAGCCGAGTGCACTATGGCGGCGGTGCGGCCTGCGGAACCATCGTCCAGGCCGCCATGGCCGTGGCCACCGGCGTCGCCGACGCGGTGGTGTGCTACCGCGCATTCAACGAACGCAGTGGTCGGCGTTTCGGTGCGGGCGTGCAAGACATCCCGATCGCGGCCACCGCCGAGCGCGCGCAGTTCTCGTGGACCACTCCCTCCGGACTGTTGACACCCGCGTCGTGGGTGGCCATGGTCGCGCGCCGCTACATGCACCTCTACGGTGCCACCTCGCAAGACTTCGGGCGGGTCGCGGTAGCCGGACGCAAGCACGCCGCCAACAACCCGGCGGCCTGGTTCTACAACGAGCCCATCACACTCGAGGAGCATCAGGCCAGTCGTTGGATCGTGGATCCGTTGCACCTGCTCGACTGCTGCCAAGAAAGCGACGGCGGACAAGCCCTGGTGGTGGTCAGCGCCGAGCGTGCCCGCGATCTGCCCAACACGCCCGCGCTCATCGTCGCCGGCGCCCAGGGCGCCGGGGACGAGCAGTGGACCATGACCTCGTTCTTCCGCGACGACATCGCTCAGCTACCCGAGATGAAAGTCGTCGCCGACGAACTCTGGACCTCGTCGGGTCTGACCCCGGCCGACATTCAGACCGCGATTCTGTACGACCACTTCACACCCTACGTGCTCATGCAGTTGGAAGAGTTCGGCTTTTGCGGTCGCGGCGAGGCCAAGGACTACATCGCCGACGGAGCACTCGAGATCGGCGGTCGTCTTCCGATCAACACCCACGGCGGTCAGTTGGGCGAGGCCTACATCCACGGAATGAATGGCATCGCCGAGGCGGTGCGTCAGATCCGGGGAACGAGCGTCAATCAGGTGGATAATGTCGTCAACGTCCTCGTCTCTGCGGGGACGGGTGTGCCCACGAGTGGGCTGATTCTGGGGGTAGATCGATGAGCCAGGCCACGAACCACGCGTTGAGTTTCGAGATTCTCGACGTCATTTCCAACGACGCCTACCGCAACGGCCCACCCCACGAGATGTTCGAGCAACTCCGCCGCGAGGCTCCTGTCGCGCGACACCGTGGTATCGAGGCCGGCTACCCCGAGTGGTTCTGGGCCCTCACGCGCCACGCCGACATCGTCGAGGTCAGCCGCAAGTTCCAGGTGTACTCGTCAGCCAAGAAGGGTTCGCTCATGAATCAGGATCGCCCCGACCTCGAAGCGGCGCGGTTGATGATCGACCTCGATCCACCGGACCACACCCGCCTCAAGAGTCTGGTGAACCGGGGCTTCACGCCCAAAGCCATGCGCATGCTCGAGGCACACTTCCGAGACGTGGCGGTATCGCTCATCGAGGAGGCGCTGGAGTCCGGAGAGGTCGACTTCGTCGACAAGGTTTCGGCCGAGCTACCTCTCATCGCCATCGCCGAACTGGTGGGTATCCCCGTCGAGGATCGTCGCAAGGTCTTCGATTGGTCGAACATCATGATCGGTTCCACCGATCCCGACTTCAATCAGGATCCCAACGCTCCGATGGTCGCGTCCATGGAACTGTACGCCTACTCCAACGAGTTGGCTCTGCAGCGCCGGGCCGATCCCAAAGACGACATCATCACCACCCTCATCTCCGAACACGATGGCGAGGTGTTGTCCGAGCACGAATTCGACCTGTTCATGCTGCTCCTCGCCGTCGCCGGCAATGAGACCACTCGCAACGGCATCAGCCACGGAACACTCGCCATGATCGAGCATCCCGATCAATGGGCCAGATTGAAGAGCGACTCTTCGCTCGTCACCTCGGCCGTCGAGGAGATTCTGCGCTGGGGCACGCCCGTGAACAACTTCGCACGCACCGCGGTGTGCGACGTCGAACTGCACGGAGTCACCATCAAAGAGGGCGAGACGGTGAGCATGCTGTATCCGTCGGCTAATCGCGACGAGGCGGTGTTCGAGAACCCCTTCACCTTCGACATCAGCCGCAACCCGAACCCTCACGTCACTTTCGGAGGTGGAGGACCACACTTCTGTCTCGGAGCCAACTTGGCCCGCCTCGAGATGCGCATCCTGTTCGAGGAAATGGCCAAGCGTGTCGACACCATCGAGCTCGCCGGCGAGGTTCGCAAGTTGCGCTCCAGTTTCATCCACGGCATCAAGACGCTGCCGGTGCACCTCACCCCCGCCAAATAATCACCCCGCGACTTCATCAGGAGATCCTCATGGGCAAGCCCGTCATCATCGAAGCCGGCCGCTCGGCCATCGGCAAGCGCAACGGTGTCTTCGCCGACACCCACGCCGCCACTCTTCTCGGTCGCATCCAGGCTGCGGTGCTGCAACGCGCGGGTGTCGATCCGATGAGCGTGGGTCAAGTGGTCGGGGGCTGCGTCACGCAAGCGGGCGAGCAGGCCAGCAACGTGTCGCGCACCGCGTGGTTGAACGAGGGTCTGCCGTGGCAGGTTGCCGCCACCACCATCGATTCCCAGTGTGGATCCAGTCAGCAGGCGAACCACATGATCCACAACATGATCGCCGCGGGAGTCATCGATTCGGGCCTGGCCTGCGGCGTGGAGCACATGAGCAAAGTGTGGCTGGGCGCCAACGTTCCACGACTCGGCGAAGGTGCCGACGTCACCCTCTTGAACGGCAGTTCCAAGCCGGCCGACTTCGCCCTCGACATGCCCGATCAATTCGGTGCCGCCGAGCGCATCGCGAGTCGTCGGGGTATCACCCGCGCCGACGTCGACTACCTCGGCCTCATCTCCCAACAAAAGGCCATTCGCGCCACCTCGGAGGGTCGCTTCGAACGTGAGATCATCCCGGTCGAGGTCGTCGATGCCGACGGCAACACCACCGTCGTCACTCGCGACGGTGGTCTGCGCGAGACCTCCGCCGAGAAGTTGGCGTCGCTCAATCCGGTGTTGCCCGATGGCATCCACACGGCCGGCAACAGCAGTCAGATCAGTGACGGTGCCGCCGCGGTTCTGTGGATGGACGAGGACCGCGCTCGCGCCGAGGGTCTGCGTCCTCGCGCGCGGATCGTGGCCCAATGCCTCGTGGGGGCCGAGCCCTACTTCCACCTCGACGGACCCGTGCAGTCCACGGAGAGGGTGTTGGCCGACGCTGGTATGACGTTGAAAGACATCGACATCGTCGAGATCAACGAGGCCTTCGCCAGCGTCGTGCTGAGTTGGGCCCAGGTGCACGGCGTCAGTCGCGACGAATTGATGACCAAGGTGAACGTGAACGGAGGAGCGATCGCGATCGGTCACCCGGTCGGTTCCACCGGAAGCCGTCTGATCACTACGGCCCTGCACGAATTGGAGCGCACCGACAAAGAGTTCGCGTTGGTGACCATGTGTTGTGGTGGAGCCGTGTCTACGGGCACCATCATTCAGCGAATCGGCTGACTCAGCGCGTCGAGCGAACCAAACCCAAGCCGGCAGTGGCCACCAACTCGCGCTGGATCTCGTTCACACCACCACCGAAGGTGTTGATCTGAGCGGCGCGAGCGGCGCGCTCGACCTCGCCGTGGATGACGGCCCCATCGGAGCCATCGCGCAGGTGCGACATCGGACCGAGAATGCCTTGCATGATGCGATACACCTCGACGGCGCGCTCGGTGCCGAACACCTTCACACCGCTCGCTTCGGCCGCTCCGAGCGTGTTGTCGGCCACACTCTGGGCCAACTTCCACGTCATGAGCCGAATGGCGTCGAGCAGGGCGTGGCACTTGGCCAGATCTTGCTGGACCCAGGCCACGTCGATCATCTTTTCTCCCCCGGCGGCACCCGACGGAGTCACCCGACACCACGTCGTGACGTCGTCCAGCAAGCGCTCGGTCAATCCGGACAAGGCGGCCAAACCCACGCGCTCATGATTGAGTTGCATGGTGATGAGCTTCCAGCCACCGTTGATCGGTCCGATCACATTCTCCTTGGGTACCCGCACATCGGTGTAGTACGTAGCCGTGGTGACCACGCCGCCGACGGTGACGATCGGGGTCCACTCGAAACCCTTGGTGTTGGTGGGGACGATGATGATGCTGATTCCCTGATGCTTCGGGGCGTCGGCGTCGGTACGACAGGCCAACCAGACGTAGTCGCTCTGATTGGCCCCCGACGTATAGACCTTGTTGCCGTTGATGACCCATTCATCACCGTCCAATTCGGCAGTGGTGCGCAAACTGGCCAGATCGGTTCCCGCCTCGGGCTCGGTGTATCCGATCGCGAAGTTGATCTCACCTTTCAAGATGCCGGTGAGGTATCGATCCTTTTGGGCCTGGGTGCCGTGCGCCATGATCGCTGGTCCGACGGTGTTCACGGTGACGAAAGGGAACGGCGCGTGCGCACGCTGGATCTCGTCGAACATGATGAATTGATCGGTGGCCGGCCGGCCCTGACCGCCGAACTCCTTGGGCCATGCGAGGCCCAGCCAACCGTCGGCACCCATACGGCGCACCAAGTCGCGGAACAACGGCTTACCCTCACCCGACTCGCCCAACTCGGCGCGTACCTCGGGGGTGAGCATGGCCGCGAAATACTCGCGAAGCTCTTTGCGCAAAGCCTGCTGGTCGGGTGTTTCGGCGAGGAACATGGGCCGATCCTACTCCACCATCTGACGACTTCTCAGAAACCGAGCGGGCGAAATGTGAGCGAAATCTTGTGACCTGTGAGGTCCCGGGGGGAGGAGCAGGGACCGCCAAGTTGTCAGTCTTGCGTCAATTCCGGGGCTGAGCGGTTCGGCCGCCTCCGTCCCGCTAGACACGGTTCGTGCGTTTGATCCATCCCCGTGTCGACGATGTGTCCGTCGACGTCGCCTACGACCTGACCGACCGCCCTCGCCGTGAGGACCGCCCGTGGGTCGTCATGTCCATGATCAGTACCGCCGACGGAGCCGTGTCGCTCGAGGGGAACTCGTCACTTCTCGGGGGCCCCACCGATCGGGAGGTCTTCCTCCATCTTCATCGCTCGGCCGACAGTGTGCTCGTTGGCGCCGAGACGGTTCGACAAGACGTGTACACCCCTCTCGCCGCCCACCAGGTGCTGGTAGTGGTCTCCAAAACCGGCGACCTCGGGCGAAACGCCACAGCACTCACGGTCGCGGGCAACACACGCATCGTGGGCGGCGACGTACGTGACATCGTTCTCGACTTGCCGGGGCGTCTGTGTGTGCTCGAGGGAGGCCCGAGTCTCAACGCCCAGATGCTGACCGCCGATCTGGTGGACGAGATCTGCCTGACCATCGCACCCCGCTTCGTAAGTGGAGCCAGTCAGCGCATCGCGGCCGGTCCGCTCGCCCTTCGCGAACCGTGGGATCTCGCTCACATTGCCACCGACGACGGCTTCGTTTTTCTGCGTTACTTGCGCGCGTCGTCCGGGAACTGACCGACGACACCCAACTTCGGCAGCGTGTTCACGGGAGGTCGCTCCCCCACGTTCAACAGGAGTGTTTCCCCCGACTTGCGACGTAACGTCGGTTGCGTATCGACCGGGGTCGGTGGATTCGCCGTGCGGGCCAAGACGGTCGCGGCCACCTCAGCCGCCTGAATCGCCAACGTCTCCAGATTGTGATGGCGATGCAGTCGAACGCCGAGGTCCACTTGTGCCAGGCTGGAGGGCCCAAAGACGCTCGCCATGTCGATGATCATGCCGATCTCGACCCCCCAACCGGTGGCGAATGGGATGGCCTCCAACATCGATCGACGCCCGGCATACTCGCCGGCCAGAGGCTGTTGCATGTCGGCGATCGACGGAAAGAACATCGACAACAAGGGCCGAGCCACCAGTTCGGTCGTGCGTCCACCACCACCCAGGTGGGATGGCCGCTCGTAGCTGGCTTTCACCAGACCTACCTCGGCGTCGATCAGCAACGGCATCACCAATCGGACGATCCAATCGATACTGAAGCTGGTGATGTCGCCATCGATCCAGACCACGATGTCGCCCGTGCTGGCCAGAAGACTGGCCCACAGCGCATTGCCCTTGCCTTCGCCCTTCCCGTGGAGGGAGTGCACGAGATCAATGTGAACCACGCTGGCTCCGGCCTCAACGGCGATCTCACTGGTGCCATCGTTCGAATCATCGTCCAACACGATGAGCTCATCCACCAAGGTACCGAGCAACTGGGGTTCGATCAGACGTACCAAATCTCCGATGGTTCCGGCCTCGTTCTTGCACGGAATGCAGACCGAGACGGTGCGATCGCCCTTCATCAAGAGCGCAGTCTCCAGGGTCCAGCCGGAGGGATCGAATGTCTTCACGCTCATGTCGCCTCGCCCCGCTCGCCCTAATCTGCCGAGCATGTTCTTGTACGGCGTCGTGAACGCCTCTCCGGATTCGCTCAACACCGAGTCAATCGCCCTCGACGCCACCGCCGCTACCCGTCGCGGTGAGTACCTACTCGGCAACGGCTGCGACGGCATCGATCTCGGCGGTCAAGGCAGCACCGACAACGCCACCGTCGTGTCGTGGCAGGAGGAATGGGAACGATTGGAGTCCATCGTGAAGGCCCTGGCCGCGTTCGGCGTGCCCGTGAGCATCGACTCTTGGAAGCCCGAGGTGACGCGACGCGCCTTGGCCACCGGTGCCACCGTGATCAACGCCGCCGACGGCATGCAGACCGACGAGATGTGGCAGGTGGCCGCGGACTTCCGAGCTCCGATCGTACTGCCGTTCCTGTCGGGTCCGAACCCCCGCGAGATGGAGATGGTTCGCACCGACCCGGTGAAGGTGATGTTGGAGTTTTTCGAGGCCCAGCTCGCCGTCGCCGACCGATTCGGTCTGCGCGAGCTGTGCATCCTCGATCCGGGAACCGGTTTTGCGCCATCGAACTGGCCGTGGGAGGAGAGGTACGTCTACCAAAAGCACGTGTACTCCAACCTGTCCGCCCTTCGCGTGTTCGGTCTTCCGCTCTACATCGCCCTCCCATGGAAAGAAACGGCTCAACATGACGAACTGCTCGAGATCGTTCTGCGTCAGCGACCCGAGTTCGGGCGCGGCCACTACCCCGAGAAGATTCGGCGCGTCGAACGATTGGTGATCGAGAGCATGTGAACTCACACGAGGCGGGTCAGCGCGTCAGCGGCCCTCGCGGATACACCGCATCGGGTGGTAGATCCGTCTCCCAGCCAGCCGGGCACCGATCGGGGGCCACCTCTTTCAACGGCGCCAAGACGAAACGACGCTCGGCGTACCGCGGGTGGGGCACCGCCAGGTTTCCGCCGTCGATCACCACGTCGTCGTAGAACAACAGATCCAGGTCGAGGGTGCGCGGACCCCAATGCACGATTCGCTCGCGACCGGTATCGGCCTCGATGCGGTGCAGCCAACGCAATAGCGCGTACGGATCGAGCTCGGTGTCGATAGCCACGACCATGTTGAGGTAGGCATCCTGGTTCTCGGGGCCGCCAACCGGGTCGGTCTCGAACACCTGAGATTCAGCGGTGACGCGGTCACCCAATTGCTCCAAGGCGTAGCGCAGATAACCGGCGCGGTCGCCGATGTTGCTGCCCAGGGCGATGATCGCCTTGTGCACGCTGCTGGTCGAAAAGTCCGATCGCACTCGGCGCAGGCGCACCGCCGTCGATCCGATGTCCTCGGGAATGGGCGGCTCCAACTTGGTGAGGGTCAAATCGACGGCGCGCACCAGCGGGAACGACAGCACGACCTCGGTCATGTGTTGGGCCAATCGCTCGAGCAACTGGTAGCGGGTGTTGCGCGCCAACTCTGCGAGGGCCACCGCCACCTCGCCGTAGTGCACCGTCTGCGTCAGGTCGTCGCTTTGACCGGCATCATGGAGATCGACCTCGATGTCGACGTCGATCTGCAGGGGCTGTGGGGTGACCCGCTCATGGTCCAGAACGCCGATGATGCTCACGACCCGCAAGCGCTCGATGAAGATGTGGTCCGTCGATCGACCCGTCACGGCTCATCAAGTTACCGTTGGGTCGTGTCCGACGGCACCCCTCGTTCGTCGTCTGGTCTCGCTGCCGCGACGTTCGGCGGGTGTTCACTCGTCGTGGGCCCCCTTGGACCAGCGAAGTCACCACGCCGCCACCGTCCCTCGGGGGACGCAGCATTCACACCGACATGATTTCGTCCTCCACCATCGATGGGATCGTGTCAGGCCGGGTCTAGCCGCGTCTCGACTGCAGGAGCGCGGTGACGATCCTGCCGTCAGCCTTGCCTTTGCTGGCTTTCATGATGGCGCCCACCAACGCGCCCATGGCCTTCTCCTCGCCGGCGCAGTACTTCGCCCACGCAGCGGGCTGAGCGGCGATGGCGTCGTCGACGATGGCCTCCAACGCCGAGGTGTCCAAGGCCTCGAAACCTTTGGCCGTGGCGATCGCCTCGGCGTCGCCCCCGCCGTTGGCCACCAATTCGGCCAGCACAATCTTGGCCTGGGTCGAGGTCAACGTACCGCTGACCTCCATGGTGATCATTCGCGCCAGGTCGAGCACAGGGACGCTCGGTCGAGCACCCTGCTCGGCGTACGCCTCTTTCACGTGCACCAAGGCGCGAGCCGGATCGGCGCCCGATTCGGTGACAGCCAACACGTAGTCGTCTTGTCCACGCTCGACCACCACCATCACCGCTTCGCCGTCGGCCGCAGCACCGGTCGCCCGAGACAGACGCACTCGACGCTCGCGCGGGAGCAGGGGAAGTGCCGCTCGCACGGCCTCGATCCACTCGGCCCCCGGATCCAGCGGAACCAGGTCCGGTTCGAGGAAGTACCGATAATCGTCGGCGTCCTCCTTGGAGCGCAAAGTGTGCGTACGACCATCGCTTTCGTCCCAGTGACGAGTCTCCTGTCGAATGGACTCGCCAGCTTCGACGAGGGCGATCTGCCGACGAGCCTCGTACTCGATGGCTCGACCGAGGGAGCGAACGGAGTTGACGTTCTTGATCTCACAACGCGTGCCGAGCGGCGAGCCCGGCTTGCGCACGCTGACATTGGCGTCGCACCGCATGGAGCCCTCCTCCATCTTGGCGTCGCTCGCACCGATCGCCACCAGGATTTGGCGCAACTCGGTGACGTACTGCTTGGCTTCGTCGGGGCTCGCGATGTCGGGACGTCCGACGATCTCGACCAAGGGAACGCCGGCGCGGTTGAAGTCGATCAACGAGTGATCACTACCGTGAATCCGACCACCGGTACCACCGACGTGGGTGCTCTTACCGGTGTCTTCCTCGAGATGGGCGCGTTCTATGCCGATTCGCTTACCACCCGGAAGTTCGAGCCAGCCGTCGATGTTGAGAGGTTGGTCGTACTGCGAGATCTGATACGCCTTGGGCATGTCGGGATAGAAATAGTTCTTGCGATGGAACGTGCTCGGTTGCACCGTGCAATTCAGAGCCAAGCCGATTCGCATGGCCAACTCCACGGCCCGACGATTGAGAACCGGAAGGGCGCCGGGCAGGCCGAGCGTCACCGGGTCGATGTGGGTGTTGGGTTCGTCACCGAAACGGTTGGCGCTGGCCGAAAACAACTTGGTCGCCGTCGCCAACTCCACGTGCACCTCGAGACCACACACCACTTCGTAGCCGTCGATCAGATACGAACCGTCGTTCGGTGCGACCTCCATCTCGGCGGGGCTCACGATCGACCTCCGGTGGCGACCATGTGTCGTTCGAGGGCGGCGGCCACCTTGAACATGGGTCGCTCGCCGAGTGTGGAAGCCATCACCTGTACCCCAATGGGAAGACCATCACGGGAATCACCGAACGGAACACTCATCGCGGGGTGTCCGGCCAGGTTGGTGGGAATGGTGTAGACGTCGCAGAGGTACATGGCCAACGGATCGTCGGCTTTCTCGCCCACGTTGAACGCGGGAATCGGTGAGGTGGGCGTCAGCAACACGTCGGCCTTGCCGTAGGCGCGGGCGAAATCGTCGCTGATGAGACGGCGCACCTTCAGGGCCTTACCGTAGTAGGCGTCGTAATAACCGGCGGACAACGCGTAGGTGCCCAGCATGATGCGACGCTTCACCTCGTCGCCGAACCCGGCGGCACGCGTAGCCATGTACATGGAGTTCGTGTCGACCGAATCGACCCGTCGTCCGTAACGCACGCCGTCGTAACGAGCCAGGTTGCTACTGGCCTCGGCGGGAGCGATGAGGTAATACGCGGTGATCCCGTACTTCAGCGTCGGCAATTCGACGTCGACGATGGTCGCACCGGCGGCACGCAACGCGTCGAAGGCCGCCTCCAGGCGACCCAGTACGTCGGGATCGGCCCCTTCGGGCATGTCGGTGATGCGGCCGATGCGCATTCCCTTCACGTCCTGGTCGAGGACCGACAAGAGGTCGAGCGGTCCCTGGGGAATCGAAGTGGAGTCCAGGGGATCGTGACCCGAAATGGACTCCAGGATCAACGCCGAGTCGCGCACATCGACCGAGAACGGACCGATTTGATCGAGACTGCTGGCGAAGGCCACCAAGCCGTAGCGACTGACGGTGCCGTAGGTCGGCTTCACGCCCACCACACCGCACAGCGCGGCGGGTTGGCGAATGGATCCACCGGTGTCACTGCCGAGGCTCACCGGAGCGAAAGCGGCGGCCACGGCCGCGGCACTACCGCCACTGGATCCGCCGGCCACCCGCGAGGTGTCGCGTGGGTTCAGCGTGACACCGAAGGCCGAGTTCTCGGTGCTCGAACCCATCGCGAACTCGTCGAGATTCGTCTTGCCCACGAACACCGCCCCCAACTCAGCCAATCGCGACACCACCGTGGCGTCGTACGGGGGCTTCCATCCCTCGAGAATGCGAGACGAACAGGTGGTGGGCACGCCCCGCGTGCACATGTTGTCCTTGAGCGCGATCGGGACACCCGCCAGCGGTCCCGGATCATGTCCCGCGGCCACCACGTCGTCGACACGGGCGGCAATGACGCGCGCGGCGTCGGCCGTGACCAGATTGAAGGCGTGAATGTCGGCCTCTCGTTCGGCGATGCGTCCCAAATGATCCTCGAGGATGGCGGCGGCTTTCACCGAGCCGGAACGCACGGCCTCGGCGATGTCGAAGGCGCTGGAGGGGAAAGAGACCATGTTCAGCCCTCCAACCCGATGATCGGGGGCACCCTGAAACGTCCGTCCTCTGTCGCCGGAGCATTGGTCAACACCTCGTCACGATCCAAGCTGGGCATCACCACGTCGTCACGCAGGACGTTGGCCAGCGGATACGGCTGCGTCATGGGGGCGACGTCGGACAGATCGAGGGAGTCGATATCGGCGAAGTGCTCGAGCATGACGGCCAGTTGCCCGGTCATGCGAGCGATCTCGTCATCGCTCACATCGAGTCGGGCCAGACGGGCCACCTTGGCTACGGCGTCGGCCGAGATTCTTTCGCGGGAGGGATCGGGCACGAGTCTCAATGCTACGAGCCGGACAGGTGGACGAGCACCGCTGATTCGGGCCAGATGGCGGGAGGCGCCAAACCGATGTCGCGTAGAAATGCGCCCGACACGCGTTGGGGACGACCCGCGAGGGAATCACTCGACCACGCCGGTTGATCCGCGGCCGTTCCCGAGAGCGGAACCGTCGCACGGGTCAGCGGGATCAGATTCACCGTGTAGTCACGCGCGGCATCGAGTCCGAGAATTCGCCATGGCGGTGGCACCGCGGCCTGAGCGGTCACCAACTGCACGTAGGCGACGATGGCTTCGGACCGATCGGAGGCGATGACGCCGTGGGACAAGGCCGAACCGCCGGTCAGATCGAACGTCTCGAATCGAACTGCGTCCCCGGAGTGGATCAGCGCTCGAAAGCGTTTGTGAACCGCGACGAGATGGGAAAGATCCGCCAACTCGTCCTCGCCCATGGCCGAGACGTCGGCCTCGACACCCATGTGACCGAACATCGCGGTGACGCCGCGTAACTCCATCGACAAACGTCGACCCGTGGTGTGCGAGCGGGACGGTCCGACGTGTGAGCCCATCACCTCGGCCGGGATGATCATGGAGGCGCCCCGCTGAATCAGCTGACGCTCCAGGGCGTCGTTGCAATCACTCGTCCACACTCTCTCGCAGCGTCGCAGGATCTCGAAATCGATGCGACCACCTCCCGAGGCGCAGGACTCGAACTCGACGTCTCGATGACGTCGACGCAACTCGTCCATCATCGCGTACACGGCCTTGGTCAGTGCGTGGGTGATCGCCGTGCCATCGGCACCGCTGGCCTGCACGTGCCAACGGTTCATGTCCCACTTGACGTACGTGATTTCGTGCCCGGTCAACAGATCGTCGAGAGCCGACAGCACGTGCTCGTAAGCCGCCGGATTCGTGAGATCCACCACATGTTGCCGACGCCCCATCACCGGGTCGTATCCATCAGTGGTGGCGGCCCACTCGGGGTGAGCGCGCAATAGGTCACTGTCGGGATTGGCCATCTCGGGCTCGACCCATATGCCGAATTCCATGCCCAGATTTCGAACCTGCGCGATCAGGGGTGCGAGGCCGTTGGGATACACGGTCGAAGAGACCGTCCAATCTCCGAGTCCGGTCTGATCGTTGCGACGCCCACCGAACCAACCATCGTCCAGAACGAACCGCTCGACCCCGACCGACGCGGCCGCCTCGGCCAATCGACTCAGACGCTCCTCGTCGTGCGAGAAATAGACGGCCTCCCAGGTGTTGAGGTGCACCGGTCGGACTCGACGAGCGTTCGCTGGTAGCCGTCGGCGAACCTCCCGGTGAAACGAGCGTGACGCACCGTTCAAACCCGAATTCGAGTACACACCGATCACGTCGACCGCGGACAAACTCTCTCCGGAATACACACACATCTCGCCCGGGTGGAAGAGCTCGCCCGCCTGCACGTAACGACGTCCGTCGGGCATCCATTCGGCGTACATCGAATGGTTGCCACTCCACGCTGCATGGATCCCCCACACCTGTCCGTTCCACTCGTCCGATGAGGACTCCAGAGCGAACAAGTACGGCGGATGTTCGTGCGACGTTCGCCCCATCCGATTTTCGCTGGTCCATGCGCCGTACGGCCACGAGAAACGTTGCAATTGCAACTCTCGGGACCAGCGACCGGCGAAGACCCCGAGTTCGGTTGCTCCACTGACTATGGGAAGCGTCACCGTAAACGAGTTCAGCATCACCGGGGAATTCGAGTTGTTGCGGAAGTCGGCTGACGCGGTCAGAACCCCGTCATCGGCCAGATGGAGACGACCGATGATCTCCGACTCGGACACCTCGTCGATCGCGCGACTCTCGAGAACCAGGCCCCCGTCGATTCTCGTCACTGCGTGCTCGGCGGCGCGAAAACGAGGCGACCAATGCCGACCACCCCGACGATGAACCTGCAACCCCGGGCGCCCCGCGAAGCCGTCCCCGTGCATGGGCACCATGGAAATAGGGGCCACCACGTCGATCGTCCCGTGGGCGGGAATACCCTGCTGCCACTGCGTCGGATCCTGACTCAAGGCGGCGCCCCAATGCAGGATCACGGGAATACCCCGCGACACGTCGACCACCACGCTCGTGGTGTCGGCGCGCAGGTGCTCGATCGACTGGTGCACGGACTCAACCTAATGGGCGGCAAGAATGACGCCGTGCCCGAGAGCCAGCGCCGCATCGACCCGTTTCTCGGAACCACCATCCACATAGTGGGTGGTCGCCAAAGCCGACCGATTATCTCCGATGGTCGGTCGGTGACCGCTTGCCCGTTCTGCGTCGGTGGTCTCGAGGCACCCGACCCCTACGAGACGCGTTGGTTCATCAACCGTTGGCCGCCCATGGACGGTGATCGTTGCGAGGTGATCCTGTATTCACCGAATCACGACGCGAGTTTCGCCTCGCTCGGCGTCGACGGTATCGCTCGGGTGATCGACCTGTGGGTCGAGCGCACCGAGACTCTCGGCGCACGAGACGACGTCGAGTTCGTCCTCGTCTTCGAGAACCGCGGGACCAGCATCGGCGCCACCATCTCGCATCCGCACGGGCAGATCTACGCCTACGACCACGTTCCCCGACGAAGCAACCAGTTGCTCGGCACGGGCGGATGGGTGCCTTCCTTCGACGACCAACTCCTCGTCGTCGGGAACGACAGCATGATCGCGGCCGTTCCCCCTGCGCCCGTGTATCCCGTCGCGGTCACCATCGCCCCTCGAGTCCGCGTCGGCCGGCTGAGTGAACTGGACCGCGCGACCCGTCGGGATCTGGCGAGCATGCTCGCCGACGTGCTCGACCGGCTCGACCGGCTCTACGACGAACCGATTCCCTACATGCTGTGGGTGAATCAACGCCCATTCACCGCCGGTTTCGATGACGCCTGGCTGAACATCGAAATCGTCTCGCCGTGGCGCGCGGCGAATCTCCCTCGCTACATCGCCGCCGCCGAGGTGGGCGCCGGCGAGTACTTCAATCCGGTGGTGCCCGAGGAGTTGGCGCTGCGATTGCGCGCGTCGAATGATCAGTCGGTGTAGGGCGCAAAAACCGGGGGGCGCTTGTCGAGGAACGACTGCACCCCCTCTTGGAAGTCGGAGCTCTTCACCGATTCGTTCATGAGGTGGATCGCATCGGTGGTTGCGGCATCCACGTCGCGCAACCAGTCGCCGTACACCTGACGCTTCATGGTGGCCCAGCTGATCGGGCAACAGTTCGTGGCCAAGTCCTCGGCGTACGCCATCACTTTGTCCATCAACTCCTCCGCCGGGTACACGGCGTTCACCAATCCCATGCGCTCGGCTTCGTCCGCGGTGATGACGCGACCCGACAACAACAAGTCGAGAGCCCGTGCCGAACCGACGAGGCGCGGCAGGGCCCACGATGATCCGTATTCGGCGATGAGGCCGCGACGACTGAACGACGTGGTGAGCTTGATGCCACCGGCGGCGAAGCGCAGGTCGCAAAAAATCGCCAAAACGAAGCCGACTCCGGCGGCGGCACCGTTCATGGCGGCGATCACGGGCTTCGGGTAATCCAGAAGATCGCTGAAGCGACCAACTCCGGTGGCCGGGCCGGCCCCACCGGCGGGATTCGCCCGAATCTGGTTCAAGGCGTCCATGTCGGCTCCTGGGCAGAAGCCCTTGCCGGCGCCGGTGATGACGACGACGCGCACTTCGGCGTTCACGCGGAACTCGGCGAGGCGTTCGAAGAAGCGCTTCGACATGACCGAACTCCACGCGTTCATACGCTCGGGATTGTTCAAGGTGATGATCCCGACACCCGAGGGGGTCACCGAGGCGAGAACGAGATCAGGACTGTTCGACATTCTCCCGACGGTAACCGAGCCGTGCTCGACGGGCACAAATGAGCAAGCACAGCACGCCCCCAACCACCAGCACGATGGCCATCCATTGGTTGAGACGTAATCCCCCGCCCTCCTTGGCCGGGTCGATGCGTAGACCCTCCACCCAGAAGCGACCGACGCCGTATCCCAACACGTAACCCGCCAACAGTCGACCGGGTTGTGAATCGATCATTCGACGCCCGATCACGATGAGCACGACCATCAAGGCGAGGTTCCACAGTGACTCGTAGAGAAAGGTGGGATGGAACAACGTGCCCGGCTCGTAACCGGCGCCGGCCACCTTGTCGGCGTCGACCTCGAGTCCCCACGGCAACGTCGTCGGACGGCCGAACAGCTCTTGATTCCACCAGTTACCCCAACGACCGACGGCTTGGGCCAACGGAAGCGCGGGGGCCACGGCCCACAGCGTCGGACCCACTGGCATCCCGCGACGCTTGATGACCCATACACCCACGACGATTCCCAACAACATTCCGCCGGGAATGCCAAGGCCACCCTTCCAGAACTGCACGATGGCCACCGGGTCGTCGGAGAAACGGTCCCACTCCGTGGCCACGTGGTACAGCCGTGAACCGATGACGCCGGCCGGCACCGCCCAGATCGCCACCGCGTTGGCTTCATCGGCGCCACCGACACCGATCAGTGTCAGTCGCCGACCCCACAACCGCACCGCCAGGATCACGCCGATCGCGATCATCAGACCGTAGGCCCGCAACTGCAGGGGACCAATCCGCAGCGAACCCGATCCCGGACTGGGGATCGACCCCACGACCGACGTCCACAGGTTCGTCATCGGCGCCACGTCGAGGGCGGAACTCACGCCGTGACTTGGTCGGCGAACGCCACGGAGGCCTCGAAGATACGTTCCTTGTCGAAATCCTGGGTCGCCACGTGAAAACTGCGATCGAGCAAGATGCGTTCGATGGGGCCACCCCAGGCGGCCGCCAATTGATCGCTGGTGGCCGGATCCACCACGTGGTCATTTCTCGACGTGATCAACAACATCGGCACCCGACTGCTGGAGTAACGCTCGACCATGGGCGTGATCCCCTCCTCCACCAATGAAACCAAAGGAGCCAACGGGGTCTCGGAGTACGAATTCTCCTTCACGTCAGGGTCCGCGATGTCCGAACCGATGCCGGGGAACGTCTCGGTTCCTTCGGCCAACATGCCCTTCACCATCTCGACCATCTCGGGTGCTTGGGGTTGAGACGCCGGGTTGATGCACACGATGCCCGACACTTCGGGGTGCTCGAGGGCGGTCCACAATGTCAGTGAGCCCCCCATCGACAATCCGACCACGACGACTTTGTCGACCCGCGCCGACAACTTCTCGAACGTCTTGTCGACGACGGACGACCAATCACTCCAACGAGTGGGGATCATGTCGCTCACCGCAGTGCCGTGGCCGGGAAGTCGTGGCAACTCCACGTGATAGCCGGCGGCGGCGAAAGCTTCGGCGAGCCCCCGCATCGACGACGGGTTGCCGGTGAAGCCGTGAATGCACAGTGCCCCCACCCTCGAAGATCCTTCGTGACTCCAGGCTTCGGCTCCGGAAAGAACCGGTGATCGATCGATGTGCGCGCTCATTCCCCTTTTCTAGCCGATGAACCGGGTCGATCAGACTCGAACGCCGAATCGCTCCTCGGCGATGCGCACGAAGGCCTCCACCACGTGCGGATCGAACTGGGTGCCGGCGGCGCGCGCGATGTAACGCACGGCATCGGGGACGGTCCAGGACTTCTTGTACACCCGATCGCTGGTCAGTGCGTCGAACACGTCGGCCACCGCGCAGATACGACCCGACATGGGAACCTCGGTGCCCCCGATGGCGTTCGGGTAACCGGTCCCGTCCCAACGCTCGTGGTGATTCAAGGCAACCTGCTCGGCGAGTTGAACAAGTGGGCTGTTGCTCCCCGACAGGATGCGCGCCCCCAATGTGGTGTGGGTCTTCATCACCTCGAACTCGGCCGAGGTCAAGGGCCCCGGCTTCAGGAGAATCGAGTCCGGAATCGCCACCTTGCCGATGTCGTGCAGACGGGCCGCCAATCGCAGGCGTTCCGACCAGACCGGGTCCTGCCCCAACAAGTGGGCTATCTCGGCGCACATGTCCCCCACGCGCACCGTGTGTTCACCGGTGTCGGTGTCACGAAACTCGCCGAGAATGGCCAGGCGCTCGAGGGCCTCGAGTTGGAACTGCTCCAGTTCGGTGGTGCGCCCGACGACCAAGCCCTCCAACTCCGAGGTGCGTAGTCGCAGGATCTCGGCCTGCTGGCGGGCCTCCTCGGCCTCGTGAGCGATCTGCAGGGTCTTGATACGAATGTCGGTGCCCTCGTTGAACATCTGCTGATTGACCTTGAATTTGCGCTCGAGATGGAAAACCGCTTTCTCGAAGTCGCCGACGGCCTTGAGGGACTCGGCGAGCGCGTCGTGAGCCGACATCACCACCGGCTTGGCACCGATCACCTCGGCGAGCCCGAGCGCACGGTCCAGGTGAACGATGGCCGTTGCGTGTTCCCCGGCCGCCATCTCCACCCGCCCGAAAGCCAATTCGACTCCCGAGCGCACCGAATCATCGAAGCTGACGCTCGACGCGTCGAGCATCGCCAGCGCCGCCTCCAGCAGCACGCGGGCGTTCGAGAAATCGGAACACTTACCGTAGGACTCCGCCAACGACGACAGCACCTCGGGCAGGAACCCAGGTGCGTGTCGTCGACACAAATCCAACGCACGCTCGCCGATTTTGATCGCCTCGTCATATTCGCCTCGCTCCGCGCGCAACGTCGCCACGTTGGCCAAGGTGATGGCATCGAAGTCGGGACGATTCAACTCGGCGTTGGCGGTGATCGCCGCCTCGTAGTTCACGATGGCACGATCAGTGTCACCCAGTTCGTGGTGAATCGTGGCGATGGTATTGAGGAGGTTGCCCTCGTCGACCCGGTGATCGGTACCCCGGTAATAGTCGAGGGCCTGCATGCAACACGAGAGGGCCTCAGAGTGATTCCCCGAGTTCGTGTGCACGAGACCGATCAAGTTCAACGACCACGCCAGCACCAGTGGGAGATCGTGCGATATGGCGAAGTCACGGGCCTCGACGGCGAGTGCGAAGGCGTCGCCGGGTTGTCCGTCGTAGTGAGCCAGTGATGCCAGTCGGTAGAGGGACTCGGCCTCTCCGAGGTGATCACCTTCGGCGCGCGCCAACGCTCGCGCCTGTTGCACCAGAGAGCGAGCCCGCTCCGGCTCGGTGACTTCGTGGGTGCGCGCGAGATCCAACAACAGTCGCGCGGACGCGTGCGAACGACCGGACAGCGCCGCCGACCCCGCTCCTTGCTGCCGTTCCGTGATGGGCACCCGAACTCCTGACGACCCGTCGAGGGCGACGGGACCACTTTTCTTCGGCCCGTGGGGACGGAATCTTGAACATGTCGGGGAAAACGTCCTTGATCAGGCAAAATTCACCCCGTGAGCAAGCGCATGAGCGGGAACTTCGGACGTCGAGGGCGTCGGCGCGACGTGGACGGCGCGGCTCTGGTCGCCCTGGTCCCCGTGCTCGTCGTCGTCCCGGTCTGGCTGTTGGCCATGGTCGTACTGTGGTGGCCCCTCTGGCTCGTCTCGGGGGTGTCGTACCTGCAGGTGGCTCTCGGCTACCTCCTGCTCGGCGTCGTCTTGTTCGTTCCGATGGTGCAGCGACGCCTGCTCACCAAAATGATCGGAGCCCGCAAACCGACGGCGTCGGAGGCCCCGCGCCTGCAAAAGGCCTTCAACGAGGTCACCCAAGCCTGGCATCTGCGTCGCCACAACTTCGCGGTCGGCGTCGTCGACGACGACGACCTCAACGCCTTCGCCTGCGGCGGTCACCTCGTGGTGGTCACGTCTCATGCGGCGCGAGCTCTCGATCACGACGAATTGTGCGGTGTGCTCGCCCACGAGATCTGCCATCACCTCGGTTCCCACACCATCGCGCTCACCATCAATCAGTGGCTGATCATGCCGGTGGTGTTGTTGGCGCGCGTCGGTTCGTTCCTGCGCGACGTTTCGATTGCCGCCACCGACAACTTCGCGGGTGGCAACGACTTCGCGCGTGTCGCCGGGCGTATCGTCTCGGCCCTCTTCGCCACCACGGCGTGGGTGTTCGGATCGGGCTTTGCCGTCGCTCGCTATCTCACGAATCGTGTTGGGCGTTCCGCGGAGTTCAGCGCCGATCGCCGCGTGGTGGCCATGGGGTACGGACGACAATTGGCGGCCGCGCTTCGACACACGTCTGGTTCGGGATCGTCCGCCCATCCTCCGGCCCGCACACGCATTGCTCGCATCGATGCCGCCTTGCGTCGACGTCAGGGACGTCACCCCTCGAACGGTCTTTGAAGCCGCCCGCCTCGCCCCGGTGACGGTTCCCACGGGTAACGTCACCGTTGATGACAGTCATCGCGACCTCCGCATTTCTCGCCGCGGCCTCGGGCTCGAGCCCGCACCACACTCCGGCTTGGTTCATGCGACAGGCCGGTCGTAGCCTCCCGGAATACAAGGCCGTTCGCGGCGCCGGCAGCATTCTCGAAGCGATCAAGCAGCCCGACCTGGCCACCGAGATCACCCTGCAACCCGTGCGCCGTTACGGAGTGGACGCCGCCGTGTTGTACAGCGACATCGTGGTGCCGCCGCATGCCGTCGGCTTCGGAATCGACGTCGCCCCCGGCACCGGGCCGGTGGCCGAGAGGGCGTTCCGCTGCGCCTCGGACCTCGATCGACTGCGTCCCCTCGAACCCGACACCGACATCCCTTATGTCATCGAGACGGTCCGCAATCTCGTGCGCGAGCTTCCAGCCTCGGTTCCGTTGCTGGCGTTCGCCGGGGCACCGTTCACGGTGGCCAGCTACCTGGTCGAAGGGCGTCCCTCGCGCTCGTATCAGAACACCAAACGGCTCTTCTCGACCGACCCCGAACTTTGGCACCAGTTGATGGAACGTTTGACGCAGCACGCCATCGCGTTCGTCGACGCGCAGTTGAGCGCTGGTGCACGCGCATTCCAGTTGTTCGACTCGTGGGCCGGATCGCTCTCTCGTGGCGACTACGACACCTTCGTGCTTCCTCACAGTCGCCGGGTGTTCGAAACCATCGCTCTGAAGCATCCCGGTGTCCCGGGAATTCACTTCGGTATCGGCTGCGACCACTTGTTGGAGTCGATGCTCTCGGCCGGACCGAGGGTCCTCGGACTCGATTGGCGCACCTCCATCTCCGATGCCCGGGCACGCATGGGTTCCGATCTGATCGTTCAGGGCAACCTCGATCCGGCTCTCGTCCTGGCCGGACGTGAAACCGCTCTCCGCGGCGTCGCTCGGGTGCTGGCCGACAACGGTGGGTGCGACGGACACATCTTCAACCTCGGCCATGGCGTCGATCCCTCCACCGACCCGACGATCCTCGAAGAGATCGTCGCTCACGTCCACGAAGCCACGAGACGCTGACATGACCACGACCACCCAGTCGACCACCGGAGCAGCGACGGATCACAAGACCGCGGTCCTTCTCATGGCCTACGGGACCCCGCGGACCCCGGACGAGATCGAGCCCTACTACACCGACATTCGGCGCGGCCGTCCCCCGACTCCGGAACTTTTGGCCGAACTCACCGCGCGGTACGACGCCATCGGCGGCATCTCACCACTGGCGGCGCGCACCGAGGCCCAACGCGACGCACTACAACGAGCCCTCGATTCCATCGCACCCGAGCGCTTCGAGGTGGTGCTCGGCCTGAAGCATGCCGAGCCCAAGATCGAGACCGCCGTCGAGGATCTGGCGCGACGCGGATTCCGATCCATCATCGGATTGGTGTTGGCACCTCATTACTCGTCGTACTCGATCGGCCAATACATGGACCGCACACGCGCGGCTGCCGAGCCCCACGGCATCGCGGTGACCGGCATCGACAGTTGGGCCACGGAACCGGCATTCATCGAGTTCCTCGCCACCGACATGAAGGCCCGTCTCGCGAACATGCCGTCCAACACCAAGGTGCTCTTCACGGCGCACTCGCTCCCCCAGCGCATCATCGACTCCGGTGACCCGTACCCGAACGAGTTGCGGGCCACCGCCGAGGCCGTGGCCGATGCCGTCGGCCTCTCGGACTGGTCCTCCTGGTCGATCGCTTGGCAGTCGGCGGGGCGCACGCCCGAACCGTGGATCGGGCCCGACATCCTCTCCGTCATCGACGATTTGGCGGCCAGCGAAAACTCATCGGGAGCATTGGTGTGCGCTTGTGGATTCGTCGCCGATCACCTCGAGGTTCTCTTCGACCTCGACATCGAGGCACGACAACACGCCGAGTCCAAGGGACTCTCCTTCGACCGCACCGCTTGTGTCAACGATGACGCGCGCGTGATCGCGTCGCTGGCGAGGCGAGTCGCCGGAATCGACGGGTGACGACGAGCGCCCCACCATGAACGAAACGCGCGCCCACGTCGTCGTCATCGGAGCCGGTATCACCGGCCTCGCCACCGCGCATCGCCTCTTGAATCCGCTCGATGGTTCGGCGCCCGGCGTTCGGGTGACCCTGATCGAGTCGTCGTCGCAGATCGGAGGCAAAATTCGAACGTCCTCCTTCGCGGGAATCGGTGGCGTGGACGAGGGCCCCGACTCCTATCTCGCCCGCGTGCCCGCTGCCGGTCGATTGGCCCGCGAGGTCGGGCTGGCGGCCTCGATGACGAATCCCACCAATGCGCACGCTTCGGTGATGCACGGCGGGCTTCATCGAATACCGGATGGCTTGATGATGGGTGTTCCGACGGGGGCGATGTCGTTGGCGCGCAGTGGCCTGATGACATGGCGGGGAAAGATTCGCGCCGCGCTCGAGCCGATACTTCCCGCGAGCGGCGATCACCACGACTCGGTCGGCAACTTCGTACGCCAGCGCTTCGGTCGCGAAGTTCACGAACTTCTCGTCGACCCCCTCATCGGTGGCATCTACGCCGCTGACACCACCAACTTGAGTTTGGCCGCGGTCCCCCAACTCGCCGATCTCACGCCCGGACGCAGCGTTCTTCTGACCGCCCGTCGTCGTCGGGTCACGACCAACACCCCCGGACCGGTCTTCGAGACGCCGCGGTCGGGTCTCGGCGCTCTGACCACGGCTCTGGCCGACTCCATTCGACGTCGTGGCGGTGACATCCTCACCGAAACCACGGTCACCGGGATTCATCGTTTCGGTCGCTCGTACCGGGTCGAGACCACGACGTCTTCTTGCGACTCCGATTACGTCATTGTCGCGTCCCCAGCGGCCGTGTCGTCGTTGTTTCTTCGAACTTTGTCGTCCGAGTTGGCCGACATGTTGGCCCCCACCGAACACGCCTCGGTGGTGATGGTCACCCTGCGGGTCACCGGAACCGATCTGACGCGCTTCGATGGCATGAGTGGCTACCTCGTCCCCAAGCCCGACCAGAAGCGTGTCACTGCGGCCTCGTTCGGATCGAACAAGTGGGCACACTGGAATCCCGGCGACGGCTCCATGATCATGCGGGTGTCACTCGGACGCGATGGTGCACCCACTCACGATCTCGTTCATGAGTGGGACGACGATCGACTGGTGCGACAAGTGGTGGACGAGATGCGCGACCACACCGGCGTCGACATCACTCCTGTCGAGCACCGCATCACCCGTTGGGAGAACTCCTTCCCCCAATATCGACCGGGTCACATCGAACGCGTTGCGACCATGGAGGCGATCCTGATGGCTGAGGCGCCCGGGGTGCGACTGGTCGGGGCGAGCATGCGGGGAATCGGCGTCGCATCATGTATCTCTCAGGCCGAATCCGTGTCCGCAGCGGTGCTGACGACCGTCGCCGGTATCGGTGCGGTGCGAGACTGACTATGTTGCGAGCCGTTGCCGTCTCCCTGGTCATCGCCGCGCTCGTCGCCGGGTGTGCGTTCGACGAGGGGGTGTCGGTGACGATCTCGGTCGCCCCTTCCACCGTGACGGCGCGAAACACCACCTCGTCCACCACGTCCACCTCGACCACTCTGGCGTACTCGGGGCCACCCACGCTCGCCCCGGGTCAGTCGTTACCCCAACCAGAGAACGCCCCACCCGAAGACACGGTCGAACCCGAGGTGATCGTGGGCGCCATCGCCATCCCGCGCATCGACGTCCTTCAGACGCTCTACCGCGGAATCACCTTACCGACCCTCGACAAGGGCGTGGGTTGGTGGCCGGGTACGGCGATGCCCGGGCAAGTCGGCAACGTGGTCTTGGGCGGACATCGCGTCAGCAAGAAAAAGCCCTTTCGTAACCTCGAACAACTGCAGCCGGGCGACGAGGTGTTCCTGTCGTCAGCCGACGGCGACTTCGTGTACGTCGTCGATCGCACGTTCATCGTCCAACCATCCGACGTGTGGATCATCGATCAGACGACGGCGGCCACCTTGACCCTTTTCGCCTGCCACCCTCCGGGGTCCACTCGCGAGCGCATCGTCGTGGTGGCGAACTACTCGCGACGGACCGACGTCTGATCGCGCGGCGTCGGGTGAGCGCATGATTCTCGCCGGTCGACGCACGTGGCTGCGTGCCCTCGTGGCCGGACTGCTCGTCGCCGCGTCCATGCCGCCGTGGGGATGGTGGCCCCTGTCGTTTTTCGGAATCGCGTTGTACTCCAGCCTCGAGTTCACCGCCGACAACTCGCGTCGTCGTTTTTCGACCGGCTTCGTATTCGGACTGGGTTGGTTCTTGCCGGCCATGTCGTGGATGTGGTTCCTCACCGCACCCGGTTTCCTCGTCGCTGTCGCCCTCTTCGCGACCCTTCACGCACTGGCCGCCACGATCACCCGCGGTCGGGCGGATCGATTCTCGGTGATCACCGGGCCCGTTCTGCACACGATCGTGGAGATGTTGCGGATGATCTTCCCGTTCGGTGGTGTACCGCTGGCCACTTTGGGTATCGCCCAGGTCGCCGGACCACTCCATCGAATCGCTTCCCTCGGAGGAGTGATCGCGCTCACGTGGGTCACCTGGCAGATCGGCGCCCTTTTGGCGCGCACACCGCGTGAACATCGTCGCGACAACCACCAGGTGCGCTCGACCCGCCGTCGTGCCGCACTCGTGTGCGTCGCCCTCTGGCTCGTTTCGTTCCCGGCGATGAGTTGGACCAAGAACACCGGCCGCTCGTTGTCGGTCGCCGCCGTGCAAGGCGGAGGCCCCCAGGGAACCCGCGCCATCGACACCGATCCCCGAGACGTCGTCGAACGACATCTGACGACCACCGCCACCATCACCGAGGACGATCTCGATCTCATCGTGTGGCCGGAGAACGTCATCGATGTCGCCGACTTCGAGCGCAGTCCCGAGATCGGGGAAGTCGCGAGTGAATCAGCCCGGCTGGGCGCCCCGTTCGCCGTCGGTATCACCGAGGACGTGGACGACGAGAGTTTCACCAACGCTCAGGTCATCGTCGACGAGTCGGCGTCGGTGCTCGACCGCTATGACAAGGTGCGACGAGTCCCCTTCGGCGAATACGTGCCGCTGCGCGGACTGTTGGAATCGCTCGGTGCGCCGGTGGATCAGATACCACGCGATGCGGTGGCCGGCACCTCGCCGGCGACACTCGACTTCATGAGCGACGTCGGTGAGGAACGGGCAGCGGTCGTCATCTCGTGGGAGGTCTTCTTCGGTGGTCGGGCCCGCGAGGGAGTGGCACTCGGAGCCGGATTCATCATCAACCCGACCAATGGATCCAGTTACACCTGGACCGTGTTGCAGTCGCAACAAGTCGCCTCGTCACGATTGCGCGCCATCGAGACCGGGCGCTGGGTGGTTCAAGTGGCCCCGACCGGTTTCAGTGCCTTCGTCAGCCCCACCGGTGACGTGTTCGCGCGAACGAGCGTCAGCGAGGGTGCCGTGATCATCCGCGACGTTGCCGTACGCGAGGGTGAAACCTTCTACGTGCGACTCGGCGACGGGCCCTGGATCGTGGCCACGGCCGTGGTGTTGCTGGGCGTGTTGCACGCACGTCGGCGCCCGCTACGACGCGCCTGAGAGACTCCTGCGCCCGTCACAAGTCGATCATCACCGTCGTCGGGCCGTCGTTCGTCGACTCGACGCTCATGTAGGTACGGAACCGACCGGTCTCCACGACGGCGCCTCGCCGCCGCAGTTCTGCGACGACGTGGTCGACCAATGGCTCGGCCTGCTCGGGACGCGCCGCGGCTACCCATCCCGGGCGACGCCCCGCCGACGTATCGCCATAGAGAGTGAATTGGCTGACCACCAGGATCGTGCGAGTCGTATCGGCCACCGAAAGATTCATCACCCCCCCGTCATCGTCCATGATCCGCAGGTGCCAGATCTTCTCGGCCATCTTCGCGGCGGTCCGTTCGTCGTCGGTGTGCGTGACGCCAACGAGCACCAACAGGCCGGCGCCGATCTCGCCGACCCGCGTCGCCGTCGCGTTCTCGATGACGTCCACCGAAGCCCGCTTCACTCGTTGCACCAGTGCTCGCACGAGGCGATCGTACGGGCAACAATGATCGGATGGGCAATTCCCTCACCATCGACCTACGATCCGACGACGGTCATCTATTCGCCTCGATCGATCCGGTTCTCGGTGGACGCCTGACTCGTCTGTCGTTCGACGGGACCCCGCTTCTGATCGACGCCGGCCACCCCCGAGCGGTGCATCCTCTCGGATGGGGCTGCTACCCGATGGTTCCCTATTGCGGTCGGGTTCGTGACGCGCGATTGTCCTTCGGCGGTCGTTCGCACGATCTCCCCGTCTCGGCGGACCCGCATTCGATTCATGGAACGACCTTCGACCGTCGTTGGGACGTCGTCGACGCCGACGAGTCGTCGGTGGAACTGTGCACGGATCTCGGACCACATTGGCCCTTTCTCGGACACGTGGTCCATCACGTGTCCCTCGGCCCGGGATCGTTGTCGCTTCGGCTGACCGTGGAAGCCGGCGAGGACATGCCGGTCATGGTCGGCTGGCATCCATGGTTCGTCAAGCCCGATTCCTCCCCGACCGAACTCCGCACGATGCTGCGTCGCGACGATTCCGGAATCGCCTCCACCGAGCGAGTCGTCCGCCCCGCCGGTCCCGTCGACGATTGTTTCGTCGGTCGCTTCGACGGCCGATCGAGTGACGCAGACGAACTCTTGACATTCCGTATCGCGAACGTCGACCTCGGCCTCTCCTCCGACTGCACTCACTGGGTCCTTTACGACGAGCCCCGACATGCGACCTGTGTGGAGCCCCAATCCGGACCGCCCAACCAGGTCAACGACGCACCCGTCGTTCTGGCCGCCGGGGAGTCCATGACCCGGTGGTTCCGTATCCACATGATCGTTTCCTGAGAATCTCGAGCCCGATTTCGGGCAGACTTTGAGCGAGGTTCGTTGCCCGTCGTCCTCTCAGAGGACATGGGGCGCCCAATCGATCATGAGCATGACACTCTCCGACGCTGCGCTCGTCTCCGCCCATCTGTCGGGCGATCGAGGAGCTCTTGCTTCCATTTACGACCGTTACGCGAGTGGTCTTTACGACACAGCGGCGGCCATGCTCTCGGATCGTCACGACGCCGCCGACATGGTGCAAGACGTCTTCTGCATCGCTGCCGAGCGTTTGGGTCAGCTCCGCGACCCGGATCGCTTGAAGCCGTGGTTGTACGCCGTTCTGCGCAACGAGGTGTATCGGCGTACCAAGCGGCGTCGGCGAGCGACTCCCACCGACTTCCAATCGAACACGGTACCCGACGTGGTCGCGCCCTCTGATCCGAACGCCGATGGCGCCTCCGTTGCTTTTGCCGAGTTGGCCTCACTCGTACGAGCGGCCGCGGCCGGACTCGACGAGCGTGACCAGCTCGTTCTCGAGTTGTCGATCCGACAAGGCCTGGACGGCTCGGATCTCGCCGATGCTCTCGGGGTCACCCCCGAGCAGAGTTACTCCCTGGTCCATCGCATGCGCGAGCGAGTGGACCGCAGTCTCGGAGCGCTCGTCGTTGCCAAGGCTGGTCGCCGTGAGTGCGCGACCCTGGATGAGATCTTGCGCGACTGGAACGGCGAGTTCAGCGTGCTCATTCGCAAACGTGTGGCTCGGCACATCGACTCCTGCCGCGTCTGTGAGGCGACCAAGGGCAAGGTGGCTCCTTTGGCACTGTTCGGCGCCGCTCCGGTGTTCGCCGCTCCGCTCGGTCTGCGCGAGCGCGTGCTGGAAGCCGCGTCCAAGATCGTGACCCCGGGAGCCGGAGGCGGTTCCACCGGTGGGTCGGCACCACGTATTCGGCTGCGGTCGACCGACGGGTTCCCCCGTGCCGCGCGCCTTGTCGGTCGCGGCCTGGGGTGGATCAGCGGCGCGGTGGCGCTGACGGTCGCCGGCTCGGTCCTGGTGCTGACGAACTCGGACTCCTCGTCCCCGAACGTCGGGGCGTCGATCAGCGTCGTCGAAGATTCTCCGA
>VFYV01000009.1 GCA_016871395.1 Actinomycetota bacterium | reverse complement strand
CGTCAACTCTTGAACAGGAATTCCTCGTCTTCCGGGCGCAGAAACAACGACAACTCCTGCCGAAGTTCCTCGTTCGCGGCCAACTCCGGATCATTGTCCACGATCTCATGGGCGGTGTCCCGAGCCAACTGGACCAACTCACGATCGCGACGCAACGACGCCAACTTCAGATCGTTTCGGCCTTTTTGATCCTTGTTCATGAGGGTGCCCTCACCGCGCAGCTCCAGGTCGACCTCGGCCAGGTAAAACCCGTCGTCGGACTCCACCAGGGCGTCGATGCGTGGATTGGAGTCGGGGATCAACTCGCCAACCTCGTCCGACGGCGTCGTGACGAGCCAACAGGTCGACGCATGAAGACCGCGACCCACCCTCCCCCGTAACTGATGCAACTGAGCAATTCCGAATCGATCGGCGTCGAGAATCACCATGACGGTCGCGTTCGGCACGTCGACGCCGACCTCGATGACGGTGGTAGCCACCAACACGTCGGTGTCCCCTCGCCGGAATCGCTCCATCACGACTTCCTTGTCGAGCGACGACAGGCGTCCATGCAGGAGTTCGATTCGCAGTCCGCTCAGTTCGGTCGAGGAGAGCCGCGCGACCGTTTCCTCCGCGCTGGCCACCTCCAACTTCTCGCTCTCCTCGATGAGGGGGCACACGACGTACACCTGACGACCCGCCGCTACTTGGGCCCGCACGTCGGACCACACCTCCTCCTCGGCTCCAGGGCCGTCGGCCGAGCGAGTGACGATGGGGGTGCGACCCGGCGGCTTCTCGTCGAGGACGCTGACATCCAGATCTCCGTAGACGGTCATGGCGGCGGTGCGTGGAATCGGAGTGGCGGTCATCACCAGCACATCGGGCACCGCACGGCCATCGACTCCCTTGGCGCGCAGCGCGGCCCGCTGCTCCACACCGAAGCGGTGTTGCTCGTCGACCACCACGACACCCAGGGCGTGGAATACGACCGAGTCCTGAATGAGGGCGTGGGTGCCGATGGCGATGTCGACCTTTCCGTCGGCCAATCCGGAGAGAACGTCGCGTCGCTTCTCCGCCGTCACGCTGCTGGTGAGCAACTCGACACGTACGTCACGCTCTCCGTCGAGGGTGTCCTCGTCGGGCACGCGCAAGCCCTCGAGCAGGCGTCGGATACCCGCAGCGTGTTGTTCGGCGAGAACCTCGGTGGGCGCCATCAGCGCCCCTTGATGACCACCCTGGACGGCGACGAGCATGGCCGACACCGCCACCAAAGTCTTGCCCGCACCCACGTCGCCCTGCAGAAGGCGGTGCATCGGAGTCGGTGACGCCAAGTCGGTCTCGATCTCGCCGATGACCCGCCGCTGAGCACCGGTCAACTCGTAGGGTAACCCGGCGTGGAAACGGCGAACCAAGTCACCGTCGATCACGTGCTTGATTCCCACGGATTCGCGCTCGAAGGCCCGCTTGCGCATCACAAGAACCAGTTGCACCCGCAACAACTCGTCGAAAGCCAATCGACGACGCGCCGCTTCTTTGTGGGCAAAAGTCTCCGGAGCGTGAATGCCAACCAGCGCGTCGCCACGATCCATCAGAGAGCATCTCTCACGGATGTCCCTCGGCAACGGATCGCTGATTCCTCGCGATTTACAGCGCGCCAGCGTCTCGTCGACAGCCCGCAACACGGTCCATGAGGGCAGTTCGACTTTCTCGCTCTGTGGGTACACCGCCACGATGGGGCGGGGACGCTCGTCGGGGTCGCCCAACACGTCGACGGTGGGATTCGCCATTTGCTTGACGCCATTGAAACGTCCGATACGACCGAACACCGCCACCAACGATCCGACCTTCAACTGCCTGGCTCGGTACGGCTGATTGAAGAAGACGAGCGACAAGCGTCCGCTGTCGTCGGCCAAGGTGGCCGTCACCCTCGACGGGCCCCGACGAGGACCCGGAGGCGGACCGTTGACCGAGCGCAACTCGCCGATCACCAGCACGTCGACCCCTTCGGCAGCCTCGTCGATGGGTGCCTCGCGGGTGCGATCGATCCAGCGACGGGGATAGTGCGTCAACAATTCGACGAGATTGGTGATCCCGAATTTGGCGAAGTTTTCGACCCGTTTGCCCGCGCCGACGGACTTCAGTTCGGAGATCGGTTTCGCCGCCAAGTCGGCCAAGGTCAGTGGAGGCTTCGGGTCGGCCACGGCTCACCGCGTCATTCGACGCCGAACAGGTACGGGTACAGCGGTTGCCCACCACGATGCCATTCGACCTGTACCCCCGGGCGTTCGATCGACAACCAGTCCTCGATGACGGACGTCGCCGATGCGGTGGCGTCGATGCCCTCGATGACGGTGACGATCTCGTGGGATTCGTCGACCAAGAGGGCGAGAAGGGCAACCGCCGCGCCGTCGAGGGTTTCGTGAATCGCGACGATGCCATCTCCGCGAACCAGGCCGATCCAATCACCCGTGGTGACCGACCCGACGTCACTGGACGAGTTACGTACCGCTCGGGTCACCTCACCGGTGACCATCGCTTGGGTGGACGACTTCATCGATGAGGCGTTCTCGTCGACGTCGGCTTCGGGGTCGTAGACGACGAGTGCCGCCAACGCCTCGGGCATGGAACGCGTGGGCACCACGCGCACCTGCTTGGAGGTCAACGAACTCAACTGCTCGGCAACGGGGATGATGTTCTTGTTGTTCGGCAACACGATCACCTGTTGGGCGTTCACCGCTTCGACCGCCGCCAGCAACTCGGCGGTCGACGGATTCAGCGTCTGGCCCCCGGTGACGACTCCCTGAACACCCAACTGCCCGAACAGTTCCTCCAGGCCACCGCCACTGCAGACCGCCACCACGGCCGTGGTGACCGCGGGCAAACCCGCTACGGCGCGGGCGGCATCGTCGGCGAGGTGGCGTTCGGCCACCTCCTCGAAGAGATCGGTGACCCGAATCTGTTTGGGTCGCCCGCCGAGATCGATGGCCGCCTCGATCGCCGCGCCGATGTCGTTGGTGTGCACGTGACAGTTCCAGAGTCCATCACCGCCGACGACGACGATGGAATCACCGATCCGGTCCCACTCGGACCTGAAGGCCTCGATCTTGTCGTCGTCGATATACAGGAAATACATGACCTCGTAACGCAGATCGGCCACCGACGTCTCGCCGTGGCGGTCCGGCGCCATCAACGCCATGGTCATGGCCGGCAACGGTTCATCCACGGCGTCACCACCGATGGAGTCCGCCGGCGTCGGGATGGGCTCGCCGTCGACGACGTTGAGGGCCGCGTCGAGCAGCAACAAGAAGCCGGCACCGCCCGCGTCGACCACTCCGGCGTCTTTCAACACCGGCAGCAGGTCCGGAGTGGCGTCGAGGGCCCGACGACCGGCGTCACGGGCGGCACGCAACGTGGCCCCCAGACCGGAGCCGGTGGCCGCCGACGCCTTGGCGGCCTCACTCGCCTCACGAATCACGGTGAGGATGGTGCCCTCGATGGGCTTGAGCACCGCCGTGTACGCCGCCACCGACGCCTCACTGAGGGCCTCGGCCACCTCGGTGGCGGTGCTACTGGCGGTGCGGGACAACCGGCCGACCAAACCCCGCAAAATCTGCGACAAGATGACCCCCGAGTTGCCCCGAGCGCCCATGAGGGATCCGTGCGAAATGGCCTGGCAGGTGGGTTCGATGTCGGGCCCGGCCTGGTCCAGTTCGGCCACCACGGCGTCCAACGTGCGGGCCATGTTGGTGCCGGTGTCACCGTCGGGGACCGGATACACGTTCAGACGGTTGATTCGCGGGGCGTGCTCCCGAACGGCATCTCGGAACGCCACCACGGTTCGCCGTAGGCGATCGGCGTCGAAACGTTCCCCGGCCCCCGGGGGCGTCAGGACGGCAGGGTTCACCCGCCCGATGGTAGTGGTCAGGGGTGATCCGGGCGTGACCTGCGTTCTATCGAGGGTGAATCGATCCGAAAACCGCTCCCGGCGACATTGGGAGGGGGAGAAATCCGCTGGTAGCGTCGCGGGGGCGAGATCGTGACCCCGCCGGCACGACGAAGAGTCGGAGAAAGCAATGGCATCAATTTGTGAAGTCTGCGGAAAGCGTCCTTCATGGGGCATGTCGGTGTCGCACTCGCACGTGCGCACCAAGCGTCGCTGGAACCCGAACATCCAGCGCATCCGCGTTTTGGTGAAGGGCACACCGACCCACCTCAACGTGTGCACCAGTTGCATCCGCGCCGGCAAGGTGACCAAGGTCGGTCGCGGCTCCGCCGCCTCGAACAAGTGACCACCTGAACGATGCAAGGGGTGGTCAAAGCCTTCGACCCGGGCTCGGGAACCGGCCTGATTTTGCGTGACACCGACTTGGGCGAACTGGAGTTGGCCGCCGACGCCCTCGAGGGGAGCATTTTTCGCATGTTGCGACCCGGTCAGCGTGTCGTATTTGACGTGAACGATGAGGGCCTGGCAACCCGCCTGCGCCTAGGTTCAGAATCAGACATGGGCACTCCGGGTTACTGAGCGCCGTCACCACCGAACAACACCATCATCCACGGCGTCCCCCGGCCGAAGGAGCACACCATGGCGGGCACGAGCAACAACGAGCTTCTGAAGAAATGGGTGGCCGAGTGGGCCGCGGTGATGCAGCCCGATGACATCCATTGGTGCGACGGCAGTGCACAAGAGTACGACCGCCTGTGTGGCGTTCTGGTCGACGCCGGAGTGTTCACCAAGCTCGACGAAGCCAAACGTCCGAACAGCTACTGGGCGCACAGCGATCCGGGCGACGTGGCCCGGGTCGAGGATCGCACCTTCATCTGTTCCACCGACAAGGACGACGCCGGTCCCAACAACAACTGGCGCGAGCCCGCCGAGATGCGCGACGAGATGAAGCGTCTGTACGACGGATGCATGAGAGGTCGCACCATGTACGTCGTGCCCTTCAGCATGGGCCCTCTCGGCTCACCGATCGCCCACATCGGAGTGCAATTGACCGACTCGGCGTACGTGGCGACGAACATGCGCATCATGACCCGCATGGGCCAGGGTGCGCTCGACGTGCTGGGAGACGGCCAGTGGGTGCCATGTCTGCACTCGGTGGGCGCTCCCCTCACCCCGGGTTCCGTGGATTCGGCGTGGCCGTGTAACCCGGAGAACAAATACATCGTCCACTTCCCCGAGACCCGCGAGATCTGGTCGTACGGTTCGGGTTACGGTGGCAACGCCTTGTTGGGCAAGAAATGCTTCGCGCTACGGATCGCCTCGGTCATGGCCCGTGACGACGGCTGGCTGGCCGAGCACATGCTCATCTTGAAACTCACGAACCCCGCCGGCGAGGCCAAGTTCATCGCGGCCGCCTTCCCGTCAGCGTGCGGCAAGACCAATCTCGCGATGTTGGTGCCCACCATCCCCGGCTGGAAGGCCGAGACCATCGGCGACGACATCTGCTGGATGAAGTTCGGTCGGGACGGTCGTCTGTACGCGATCAACCCCGAGGCTGGTTTCTTCGGCGTCGCTCCCGGCACCGGCTACGAAACGAACGCCAACGCCATGCACACCTTGTGGGGTAACAGCATCTTCACGAACACCGCGCTCACGGCCGATGGCGATGTGTGGTGGGAAGGCATGAGCGAGGACAAGCCCGCGCGCGCCACCGACTGGAAGGGCAACGTCTGGACTCCCGAAACCGAGACGCCGGCCGCGCATCCGAATGCCCGTTTCACCGCTCCGGCGTCGCAGTGCCCCTCGACCGCCCCCGAGTGGCAGGACCCGGCCGGGGTACCGATTTCGGCGATCCTGTTCGGAGGACGCCGCCGCACGACGGTACCGCTGGTGACCCAAGCCTTCGACTGGGAGCACGGCGTGTTCCTGGGCTCGATCATGGCCTCGGAAACCACCGCCGCCCAGCAGGGCGCGGTCGGCAACTTGCGCTTCGACCCCATGGCAATGCTGCCGTTTTGTGGCTACAACATGGGTGACTACTTCGCCCACTGGTTGGCCATGGGAACCAAAGCCGACCCCTCGAAGTTGCCGCAGATCTTCTTCGTCAACTGGTTCCGTCGTGACGAGGACGGCCGCTTCTTGTGGCCGGGATACGGGGAGAACAGTCGCGTCCTGAAGTGGGTCTTCGAACGCATCGACGGCTCGGTCGATGCGGTGAGGACTCCGATCGGACTGTTGCCCGCAGAGGGTTCGCTCGACGTGGGGGGACTCGATGTGAGCAAGGACGACCTCGACGAACTGCTACGCGTGGATGCCGAGGGCTGGATGTCGGCCCTGCCCCAGATCAAGGATCATTTCGCACAGTTCGGTCCGAGGTTGCCGACCAAACTGACGGCCCAACTGGACTCCCTCGCCTCCGCTCTCTGACTACTGAAAGGCGACGTCGTCGCGCATTCGGTTCACGAGACTTGGCCCACGAGGAGGGCTCGAATGCCCAGGCCCATGATGAACAATCCTCCGAACCCGTACAACAGGTACAAACGGTGCTTCATCTGGTTCCGATACGAGTAGATGATCGCCACCGCGATTATTCCAACGAACCCATAGAACGCGTGAAACTGCGGGAATTCGATCTTGTACTTGTTCACCAGGATCACACCCAGGGTCACCTCGACGAACATCGTCAATTGAGCCAACAACGTGAACCACCACAGCGCCCGAGTGCGTAATGACTCGAACTTGTGAGCACCGAGTGACCAGCAGCCCGCCAGACCGTTCGCGATGATCACGAACCACGCCCACGACTTGTGCAGATCGATCAGCATCGAAGAGTTCATGACTCGTAGGACCTTAGATGACCCGCGCGCGCGACCTAGATGCCGCCGACCCACTCGCCGCACGTCACGCCACCGAAAAGCGTCAGTGTGACGCCGCTCGGCGCATCCTTGGACAGCGACCCCGACACCAGGCCCCGAGCCCCCGAGTCGATGTCGAAGCCGGCCCCGAACACGTCGTCAGTGAACACCTCGGCGCCGGGATGGGCCGCCAGCACCTCGCTCACGGTCGCTCCAAGCGTGATTCCGCCCTCGGTCGCCGGTCCGGTCGGCTCGGGCATGCTCGCTCTGATCGGTCCGAAGCGCCAGCCGTAGAAGTGCATTCGCCCCGAGGCCACCTCACTCTCGTCTCCGAAAAGCAGCAGCAGATCGCCCCACTGCACGCCACGAACCTGCTCGCCCGGGCAGACTCCGAATTCCGAGACCGAGTCCACGTATCCACTGTCCTGGTCGGGTGGGCCCAACAACGACTCGACGTACGCCAGCGCTCCGTCGGCATCCACACCGAAGCGAACGTCACCCAGCGAGTCACCTCGCAAGACCAGCTTGGCAGCGGGAGGAACCGTCGTGGTGGTCTCGACGACGGACGTCGTGGTCGAATCGGGCACCCCCGTGGTGGTCACCAGAGGCGCCAACGAGGAGGCCGTGGTGGTGGAGAGGTTCGTGGGAAGCGGAGCCAGGGTGTCCGATCCCTCACCACCGCCACCACAAGCGGCCAGCAGCACCGAGCCGACAACGAAAGCCACGATTCGACGAAACAGCCGATCGGTCGCCCCCGCCATTCCCACAGTCTGCCCGATCAGCGAATCATCGTGTTGGCATACCGTTCAGCGAATCAACGTGTCGGCCTGACGACCCGTGCGCACCAGTGTCGCATGCCCGTTCACGTCGAGATCGATGATGGTCACCGATGCGTTGTCGAGACGGGAAATCACCACCCGATCGTCTCCTCGACAGGCGCCGATGACCGCGTTGATGGCGATGAAATGGCTGAAGATCACCGTGTCCCGACTCAGGCTGCTCACGTAGTCCCTCACCGAGTCCCGGAACGACGTGTAACGGGGGCCAAGGTCGGCCCACGTGCCGGCCATAGCAGTGCGCAACCAATCCACCCGCTCGCGCAGAGGCACGCCGTCGGGAGACGGAATCTCACCCACCACGGGCTGGATCGTCACCGGGTCGTACTTCCACTTCGCCGACAGAAATGCGGCGGTCTCGCGACAACGACGCAACGGACTGGACACCAGGGGCATGTCGGGCAAGAGCGACAACGCTTCCGTTGTGGCGGCCGCCTGCCGACGACCCTCGTCGTCGAGACCCGGATCCGGTTCCGTGTCCCAGCCCGCCGATGCCCGGCCATGACGAACCAGGTACACCCGAGTCACAGCAACCACCCGACCTTTGCTCCACCCGGCGCGCCGGGCTCGATGAACCACTCCGTGCCGAACGCGACGGCGAAAACCTCCGGGGGCATCTGCGCGAAGAAGCCGTTGTCGGTCATCTGACTCGCGTGACACATGATCGAACTGCGCTTCTGATCGATGAAAGCCGACACGTCGACGGCCATCGTGATTTCGTCCTCGGTGGATCCGAACGGATTGCCATCGTCCGCCGGACCCTCCGGGTCCCAGTCTTCGGGACGATCGGGGTTCTCCTTCAACATGGCGACCATGCGCGTGCGGTTCATGGTGCTCTCGAACAGTCGGACATCGCCGTACAACTCGGCCGCACGATGCCCCACGCGATGCACTTGGATGTGGTCGGGGTGCCCGTATCCCCCATGCCAGTCGTAACACGTCATCACATCGACGTTCTCGTCACGCAGGATTTGGACCAGTCGGTCAGCCGCTTCGTCGACGTCCGCGTGCATGAACGCGCCGGGTTCGTCGTTCTGGGGCCAGCCGGTCATGCCACTGTCGATGTACCCGAGCCAATGAACCGCGTGAGCTCCGAGGGCCTCGGCCGACGATTCGGTCTCCGAACGTCGCCGATCGACCAGAGTCTCCCCCGACATCAGATCGGGCGGGTTTTCCCCATGACGTCCGTCGGTGGCGATCACCAGGACCACACGATGCCCCTCGCTCACCGCGCGGGCGATGGTGCCGCCGGTGGCAATCGACTCGTCATCGGGATGCGCGTGAAAGCAGAGCAGCGTGCTCACGCGTCGACCACGGCGCCCGAGGCGAGCAGACGTTCCACCTCGGGGGCGGTAAAGCCCCACGATTCCAGGATCTCGCGCGAATGCTGTCCGGGGTGCGCCGGGGCCGAGGCCACCTCGGGAACGGTGCGCGAGAAGCGTGGTGCCGGGGCGGGCTGCTTGACGCCGGCGATCTCGATGATCATGTTGCGCTCCACGTTGTGCGGGTGCGTCGCGGCTTCACTCATCGTGAGGACCGGCGCGAAACACACGTCGGTGGCCTCCATGATCGAGCACCACTCGTCACGAGTCTTCGACTTGAAGACCTCGGCGATCCGCTTCTTCAAATGGGGCCACTGGGACTTGTCCATTTGCTTGACGAATTCGGGATCGTCCTCGAGTCCGGTGAGTTTCAACAGCTCCGCGTAGAACTGGCTCTCGATGGATCCAATGGAGATGTGCTTGCCGTCCTTGCACTCGTAGGCGTCGTAGAAGTGGGCACCGGTGTCGAGAAGGTTGGTCCCGCGAGCATTCTCGTCGTGCGCGCCCATCTGCGAGAAGGCCCAGAACATGGTCATCAACACGGCGGTGCCGTCGACCATGGCGGCGTCCACCACTTGTCCGTTGCCGCTCTTGGCTGCCTCCAACAGAGCGCACACCACGCCAAAGGCGAGGAACATGCCACCACCACCGAAGTCACCCACCATGTTCATGGGCGGAACCGGACCCTCGCCGGCACGACCGAAGTGTGCCAAGGCGCCCGCCAAGGAGATGTAGTTGATGTCGTGTCCGGCCGCGTTCGCGTACAGGCCGGTCTGTCCCCATCCGGTCATGCGTCCGAACACCACGCGGGGATTTCGCGCCAAACAATCGTCGGGACCCACGCCGAGGCGCTCCATCACCCCGGGACGGAAGCCCTCGATCAACGCATCGGCAGACTCCACCAACCTCAGAAGGGTCTCCACGCCCTCGGGGTTCTTCAAGTCGATCGCGATGTTGCGACGACCACGCTGCAAGATGTCGAACCCGGGCGTGGTGGGCGCCGGACCACGCACCGCTTGGCTGCGCTCGACTCGAATGACCTCGGCGCCCATGTCGGACAGCATCATGGCGGCGAACGGGCCGGGCCCGATTCCGGCGATCTCTATGACTCTGTAACCAGTTAACGGTCCGGACACCTTGATTCCCCTCGATGGTCGATCGACGGCGACGATTCGCCCATGATCGTATTCAGCGGCCCGTCGCTCGACGCCACTCGGCCAGTCGGACGTGGGAGTGGATCGCCGACACCACCATCGGCTGGATCGGGTCCGGCAAGTCGTGCCCCATGTCGGCGATCATCAAGAGCGTCGAGTTGGGCACCGACTCGTGGGTCCGCCGCCCACCACTGGGCGGTATGAGCGTGTCGTCCGTGCCGTGAATGACGAGGGTCGGCACGGTCAGTTTCATCAGTGCCTCGTGACGGCGTCCACTGGCGTAGATGGCGGCCAACTGTCTCGTCGATCCCTCGGGATAAAAGCTGCGGTCATAGGACCGGGCCGCCTCGGACTTCACCTTGACCTCGTCGAAATAACGCTTCGATTGCCACACGCGGTACCTCGTGCTGGCGTCGATGAAGGCCTGTCGCTCGGTTTCGGGCGGGGACAGCAACACCTGGGCCGCCTCGGGCGTGGGTGAGCCGTACTCGGGCTCGCCCGTCGTCGACATGATCGAGGTCAGCGAGCGAACACGGGTCGGGTGCTCGATGGCCATGTGCTGCACGATCATGCCACCCATCGATGCCCCGACGACGTGGGCCGAGTCGACCGCCAGCTGATCGAGCAGGCCGATCGCGTCGCTCGCCATGTCGGACAGCGTGTACGGAACCGGAGGAGATGGCTCGTCGGCTAAGACCGCGGCCATCACCGAACCCGCGTCAACCACCATTCCGTCGAGTTTGGAGGACAAACCGCAATCACGGTTGTCGAATCGCACCACGTACAACCCGAGCCCGGCCAAAGCGCGGCAAAAATCATCGGACCAAGCGATCATCTGGGCCGTGAACCCCATCACCAGCAACAGGGTCGGATCCGATGGCGACCCGAACGTCTCGTACTCGATCTCGATGTTTCCGACGTTGGAGGGCACGTTCGCTCGCGGCATGGGGCGACACTATCCCGTCATCGCGGGCTACCTTTGCGACATGACCTCTGGAATGTTCCCCAACGTCCGATTCGGCGTCCACACCGGACTCCAGCACACGTCCTACGACGTCTTGCAGTCACTCTGGTGGCGTATCGAAGAATTGGGTTTCGACTGGATCTCGATCTGGGATCACTTTTACGGAGCCACCGGCAAACCCGACGATGCGGCGTGCTACGAAGCCGTCGCCATGCACAGCGCACTGGCCGCCGCCACCAAAAAGATTCGTGTCGGCTCGCTCGTCTACTCCGTCGGATATCGCCATCCCGCGGTGCTGGCCAAGATGATCACCGCCATCGACCACATCAGCGGGGGTCGCGCCGACCTCGGCCTCGGTGCCGGTTGGGCGGTCGTCGAGTACGACGCCTACGGAATCCCCTTTCCGGGGGTGAAAACCCGAATGGACCAATTGGAAGAGTCCATTCAATGCGTGCGCGGACTACTGCACGATGACGTCACCGACTTCGATGGTGAGTGGTTTTCCCTCCGCGGCGCTCGCAACGAACCGCGCCCCCTGCAGAAGCGACTGCCGATCTGGGTCGGGGGCGGCGGCGAGAAGCGCACGCTCAACATCGCGGCGCGCTACGCCGACGGTTGGAACGTTCCCTTCGTCTCGCCGGAGGCTTTTTCGCACAAGAGTGCCGTTCTCACCGAACATTGTGTCCGGGCCGGCCGGGACCCCGAAGCGGTGAAGCGCACCGTCAACGTGGGTATCGCTTGGACCGAGGAAAGTCTGCGAGCCCAATTCGGAATGTTGGCCGACGGGGTGCGCCCGGGTGTGCTCACCGGTTCCGATGCCGAAGTCATCGACCGCATCGGGCAATACGTCGCCGCCGGGGCCGAACAGATCAACCTCGCTCTGCGCGCGCCGTTCGACCGCGACGCCCTCGAACGGTTCAGCGGAGCTCTCGACCTGGCATGACGGTCGTACGGGTCGCAGCACCCGGACGCGTCAACCTGATCGGTGACCACACCGATTACACGAACGGCTTCGTGCTGCCCATGATCCTGGAGCGACGCACCGTCGTGGAGGGAGAGATCATCCCGGGCGACATGATCCGCATCGAGTCGGCCGATGATCCCGACATCTGCGTCTTTCCCGCCACTGTGGCGAGTCCGGGGCGATTGAACCCGGCCTGGGGACGTTACGTCGCCGCGATGGTGCGCGAGGCCGGAGAGGTTCCGGCTTTTCGGGCGCGGGTCACCACCGATCTACCCATCGCATCTGGCCTGTCGTCGAGCGCGGCCCTGGAGATCGCCACGGGTCGCTTCATCAGAGAAATCACCGGGCGCGAGTGGGACGACGTCGCCATGGCCGAGGCGGCCCGACGCGCCGAGCACGTCGCCTCGGGTGTTCCCTGCGGGATCATGGACCAGTTGTGCATCGCCGTCGGACGACACGACCATGCCACCTTCATCGATTGTCGCGACCTTTCGTTTCGACACGTCCCTATCCCCGAGACGCTGGAGGTCGTCGTGCGCTTCGTCGCCCGCCGAACCCTCGTGGGAAGCGAGTACGCCGACCGCGTCGCCGACTGTCGCGCGATCGAAGCGCTCATCGGACCTCTCCGAGAGGCCGATCCGGCGGCCCTCGAGTCGATCGTCGACGAGCGTCTGCGTCGTCGGGCGCGACACGTGATCACCGAGAATCTTCGGGTTTTGGCGTCATTGGAAGCACTGAGCGAGGGTGACCTCGACGGGTTCGGTCGACTCATGGTCGACTCGCACAGATCCTTGGCTCGTGATTTCGAGACCTCGAACCCACGAATGGACGCGGCCGTGGAGGAACTCATGGACGAGCCCGGAGTTCTCGGAGCTCGGATGACCGGAGGGGGATTCGGAGGATGCGTCGTGGCGATTCGTCGGCGACTGTGATGCTCAGCCCAACAAGCGGCGCTTCTCCCGCTCGAAATCATCTTGGCTGATCGAGCCCCGATCGCGCAGACCCTCCAACTTCTCCAACTGAGTCGCCACGTCGTTGACCACACCGGCCCGCGTACTCGGTCGACCGCTCTCCTCGATCTGCGCGTGAATAAGTCGCTGAACCTCGTCCGGTCGACGGACGTCGGAAAATCGTTGCTGTCCGTCCTCGCCACCGGATTCGATCAACAAGTCACCGGCGCGAATCAATTTTTCGAAGATGGTTTGCTGGAAGTTGACGTTGTTGACACGTTCCAGTGGGATGGCGATCCCCTTCTTGGCGAAAACACCGCCGCGATAGATCAAGCGGTGCGACGTGACCACGAAGTGAGTGCTTCGCCACCCCAGCCACCGAACTGCGAGCCACAGGATCGAATACAAAGCCGCCACCCCCGTCACCCACCGCAGAAGGGTCCCGAGACCGCCGTCGACCCGTGCCATCGACAGCAACCAGAGGATCACCGTCACGATGGAGGCCGCTCCCGGCTGAGCGAACTGCCACCAGTGGGGCTTTAGGTCGACGCTGACGACCTCGCCACCGAAAAGTAGTTTCTCCGGGAAGGGAGGATTCAGAATCGACGGCTTTCGATGAGGGTATTCCCCGAGGTCCATCGCCCGAGAGTAGTCCGACACCCAACGCCTACGATGGCGAGGTGCCCGATAGTCCCGACACTTCACCGGTCGACGACCGCGACACGACGACCGCGGAGCTGCTGGCCGATCTCGACGGAACTCAACGACGGGCCGTCACCTCTGCCGCTCCGTTGTTGGCGATCATCGCCGGAGCGGGTTCCGGTAAGACGCGCGTCCTCACCCGACGGGTGGCCTATCAATGCCTGACGGGCCTCGCCGAGCCGTCCCACGTCGCCGTGCTCACCTTCACCAGACAGGCCGCGTCCGAACTACATCGTCGACTTCGCGTCCTGGGTACCGGTGACGGAATCATCGCGGGAACCTTCCACTCGGTCGCCCTCTCCATGTTGCGCCACTACTGGGACCAACAAGGTCGTAACCACCCCACGGTCGTGTCCGATCGGCGCCGACTCATCGGCGAGGTCATCGGTCCCAAACATGGAACGAGTATCGCCGCCCTCAGTGCCGACATCGACTGGGCGCGGGCCCGCAACGTGGATGCTTCTCGATACGCGTCGAGTGTCGCAGCCACCGGTAGACGCAGTGCAGCACCCACGACTGATGTCACCCGGGTGATGGCGGCAGTGGAGAAACTGAAGGCTCAGCGCGGTGTGATCGATCTCGATGACCTGTTGTCACGGACCATCCATCTCATGAGGAACGACGAACAATTCGCCGCCATTGCCCGTTGGCGCATCCGGCATCTGTTCGTCGACGAGGCCCAGGACCTCAACCCACTTCAATTGGAGGTCCTCCAACTGTGGCGGGGTGACCGCGACCAACTCACGATGGTCGGAGACCCATCGCAATCCATTTACGGGTTCAACGGCAGCGACCCCACCATTCTCACGAACTTGGAATCTCGTTTCCCGGGTATCGAGGTCGTGCGACTCGACACCAACTACCGGAGCACCCCCGAGGTGGTGACCGCCGGTCTCAGAGCCCTCGTTCACGGTGGCGAGGAAAAGCCCTCGTTGTCCTCGGCTCGCCCGAGCGGGTCGGCGGTTCGTATCCAAAGCTTCGCCGACGAAACGTCGGAGGCGTCAGGAATCGCCGACATCCTGCTCGGCATCGGTCGCGAGCAGGGAGCATGGCGTTCCATCGCGGTGCTCACACGAACCAACGCCCAACTTCCGGCCATACACGCCGCCCTCGTGTCGCAGGGTGTGCCGGCAAGAATCCAGAGTGCCACGACGGCCGATCCGATTCAACGGGCGACTCGCGAGGTCGGCGATCTTCCCAGCGCCACTCGAATCGCCGCCTGGTCCCGCGACGCCCGTGACCCCTCCGATGACGACAACGACGACATCAGTGCGCGCCGCACGGTGGCTGATGCGATCGACGAGTTCCTTCGTGGTGGTGGTGGCGACGGACGCGCATTCCTTTCGTGGGTGCGGGCGAACCGACCCTTCGACGTGATACCCAATGTCGATACCGTCGAACTGCTGACGTTTCACGGGGCCAAGGGCCGTGAGTGGGACCATGTGGTGGTAGCCGGGTGTGAGGTCGGCTTCATGCCCCACTCTTCAGCCAAGAGCGAACTCGAACGAGCCGAAGAGGTGCGACTCGCCTATGTCGCGATCACCCGTGCCGCCGACGAGTTGATCCTCACCTACTCGCGTCGTCGCCGCGAGCGAGCGCGAACGCCCAGTCCCCTGATCGAAGGTGCCGACACCATCGAACCCGGTGTCGCCCCGCCCGAGGACTTTCGTCGTGACAATCGTCGACGCCGATCATCGGTGTCCGAGGGTGACGCGGTGCTTCACGAACTTCGGGAGTGGCGCCGATCTGCCGGGCGAGTCGCCCAAGTGGAAGTGAGCCTTCTGTGTTCGGACGCCACACTGGCGCGCATCGCCGAGCGTCGACCGACGTCGGTCGACGAATTGGCCGGCATCGACGGAGTGGGACCACTTCTGGCCCGGCGAGCCGGAACGCGAATTCTGGAAGCGGTCAGTCGGGGTGTGTCTCGTCGGCCCGATCACGCTGACGATTGAGATCGGCGAACGTCGCCGCTTTCACGGTGATGAAGGTACCGATGGCCTCGGCACACAGACGATCACCAGCGTGAATCGTTCCCGACGTCATGATCTTGCGACCATTCACCCCGTCGAACCGACCGACCACCCGCAACGGCTGATGCAGCGGGGTGGGTGACCGATAGGTCACCTCGAGTCGCCCGGTCATGCCCGGCGATCCCGACAAGGCTTGGGCGAAACCCAACACCTCGTCGAAGATCGCCGCAATCAATCCACCGTGCAGGCATCCCGGTGGACCCTCGTAGGCGTTTCCGTAGGTCATGGTGGCGACCACCTCGTGTTCGGTCGTCGAGATGTCGACCAGGCCGGCCATGCCGTTCAACGGGCCCGTGACCGGACTGTGGCTGATGAAGCCATGAGTCGCCCCTCCGACGGCACCCTCCGCACTGGCGTGATAACTCCGGCCGTGCGGGCCCGCGCCCAAGAGCGTCGCCGCTTGCTCGAGCAACTCGGCGACGCGCGCGAAGGACTCCGGGTCCGCGACCGACGTGGCCGAATGTTGCAACAGTGCGCGAGTGGCGTTCGCCAACCGCAGTCGAGGATTCGATGCCTCGAACATCACGGTTCGATGCCTGGGGAGATCCAACGGATTTCCCGAGCCCGATTTGTCGGGGTCGGCCCAGGACGAAGAACCGGTCTCAGACATCTATGTCCACCACCACTGGCGCATGATCGCTGGGCTTTTCGCCTTTGCGAGCTTGACGATCGACCGCGATCCATCGACATTTCTTCGCCACCGACCGGGTGGCCATCACCAGATCGATGCGCATTCCGTGTCCTTGATTGAACGCTCCGGCTCGGTAGTCCCACCACGAGAACAATTTTTCGTCGGCATGGTGAAGCCGAAAGACGTCGCTCATCCCCCAGTGTTCGAGATCACGCAGTGCCTGACGCTCGGGCTCACTGACATGGGTGGCTCCGACGAACCTCGATGGATCGTGAACGTCTCGATCGTCGGGCGCGATGTTGAAGTCTCCGGTGACGATCACGTCGGAGGTCGACGATTCATTGGCCTCCAGATGGGCCACCAATCTCTTCATCCACGCCAACTTGTATCGGTAATGGTCGTGATCGAGTTCCCGGCCATTGGGCACGTACACCGAACTCACGCGAATGCCCGAACACGTGGCGGTCACCAACCGAGCCTCGGGGTCGGCGTCGTGCCCATCGGCGAACCCTCGCACCGGCTTCTCGAGACCCACCCGACTGACGATGGCCACGCCATTCCACTGACCCTGACCATGGTGGATGGACTCGTAACCGAGAGCGGCGAAGAAATCGTCGGGAAACGCATCCTCGGCGAGTTTGGTCTCCTGCAGGCACAGGACATCGGGGTGAACATCGGCCAACCACTCTTCCACCCGGGGCATGCGGGCCCGCAAAGAATTGACGTTCCAGGTGGCCAGACGCACGACCGAACCGTAGGCGATCAGGGGTGGCCGCGTCACCTGCGACGCGAGGTCACTTTTTTCGCCGGCGCGGGCCTCTTCGCCGTTTTCTTCTTCGCCACCATCTTCTTGGTCGCCGGGGTCCTGGGCGGAGCCACCTTCTTCACCGCCGTCTTTTTCGCGGGTGCCTTCTTCACCACGACCGCCGACTTGGCGGGCGCCTTCTTCACCACCACTGCCGTCTTTTTCGCCGGCGCCTTCTTCACCACCACCGCCGACTTGGCGGGCGCCTTTTTCACCACTGTCGCTTTTTTCACCACTGTCGCCTTTTTCACCACTATCGCCTTGGCCGGAGGGGTCTTTCGCGTGCTCGGTTTCAAATCGATACTGCGTCGGGCGGGGATGATCTCCATCACCTCGAGAGAGATGGTGTCTCCCAGTTTCATCACCTCGCGCGCCGAACGCGGAGGCGGGCTGCTGTACGAACGGAGCGGAACATAACCCTTCACCTCGCCGATGATGACGTAGGCGCCATGAGACGAGTAACTGTCGACGACCCCGTTGACGACCGAGCCGACACCGTGCTTCTCGACGAATTGCAGGAACGGGAGAACCCCGTTCACGGTTTTGCCCGTCGATGGCGCGGTGGTTTTCTTCGCCGGCAACGTGGCACCCGGGGGCGGAGCCTTGGGCACCGGCATGGGCTTCATGGCCTCGGCGCTGACCCTCGGCTTTGGCGCGGAGTCCTTCTTGCGGCCCGTGTCGGCATCGCGCGTGGAACGGCGACTCTTTTCCCCCCGCACCGGGATGCGATTCACGAAGACCCAGCCCACGTTGGGGACCGGCTTACCGCCGATCAGGCGACCCTCGTCGAACAGCCACGGGTACTGCCCATGGAACTCCTGGTAACTGTCGTTCGAAAGAATGGATGCGCCGACCTTCTGAGCGATGCTCAATACGAAGCCGTCACCTCGGCCGACGGTACCAGCCGGCGGTGTCACCAACTCGTTGTGCTCGATCGCCTTGTCGAAAGCCTTGGTCTCCTTGGCGTCGATGCGATGACCAAAGGTGGCGTCCACGATGACCGTGATGACGTCCTTGGGATGATCGGCCATGAAGGCGATCACCGCTTCGTTCAACTGCTTCAGACTCGGTTTCGAACGACCCTCGGTGGCGAGGTTCGAACCATCGACGATGACATGTCTGCCCACCTCTCCAGTCAACCACCAATGGGATTCCCCGAAGGTGATAGCCATACGATCGGAATGTGACTGGTTCAACCAAGATTTCGGCCGTTCTCTGGGACTTCGGCGGGGTGATCCTCACGAGCCCCTTCGAAGCCTTCAATCGGTTGGAGGGCCGACTCGGGGTTCCCCGGGACACCATCCGACGCATCAACGCCACCGACCCCGACACCAATGCGTGGGCACGTTTCGAGCGCAGCGACATCTCGGCCCGCGAATTCGACAGCGCCTTTGCCGCCGAGGCATCGAAAATCGGGTTTTCGATTCGAGGAGCCGACGTCTTGATGATGTTGGACGGCGAGATCCGTCCGGAGATGGTGCGCGCCCTGGACCTGGTGAAGGCCGCCGGTTACAAGACCGCCTGCCTGACGAACAACATGGCGGGCGCGAACGCCGTCGGCGAGCGACCAGCCTCCGATCGTCAGACCGAGATCGACGTCGTCATGGAGCGCTTCGACGTCATCGTCGAGAGCTCGAAGGTGGGCGTGCGCAAGCCCGAGCCTCGCTTCTACGAGATCGCCTGCGGAATGTTGGCGGTCTCGCCTGCCGAGTGCGTGTTCCTCGACGATTTGGGGGTCAATCTGAAGCCGGCGGCCGCCATGGGGATGCGCACCATCAAGGTGGTGCAGTCCGAACAGGCGATCGACGATCTGGAGGCGATCCTCGGTGTGACGTTGCGCTGAGGGCGATCGAAGCGGTGGGCCGATGGTCAGAGATCTCGAAAGATTTCGTCCATCAACTCGGCCAACTCCTGATCGTGCACGGTCTTGGAGCCGGTGGCCGGGCTACCACTGGCCACGCGCGCCACGCGTCGCAGGTCGTAACCCTGGTCCTTGATTCGCCACAGGCGATGTTCGACGAAGTGCCACGGCCCCATGTTGCTCGGCTCCTCCTGCAGCCACACCACTTCGCGAGCTTGGGGGTAACGGGCGAGGATGTCGGCCATCTGCTCGATCGGGAACGGATACAACTGCTCCACGCGAACGACCGCCAGCGGCGCGTTGCGCTTGTGGCGCTCGGCCATCGCGTCCCACGCCACCTTGCCCGAACAAAAAACCACGCGCCTCACCGCGGCGCGGTCGGTGATCGCGGGGTCGTCGAGCACCTCGTGGAACGAGGTCCCAGGTTCCAGTTCGCTGATGCGCGAGCGCGACTCTTTCATTCGAAGAGGTGCCTTGGGTGTGAAAATCACCAACGGCTTGCGCACCTCACGGTGCATCTGGCGACGGAGAACGTGGAAATACTGCGCGGCCGTGGTGGCGTTCACGACTTGAATGTTGTCCTCGGCGCACAGAGTGAGGAATCTTTCGATGCGAGCCGAACTGTGTTCGGGGCCTTGGCCCTCGTAGCCGTGCGGCAAGAGCATGACGAGTGCGTTGTGCTGATTCCACTTGTCCTCGGCGGCCACGATGTACTGGTCGATGATGATCTGAGCGCCGTTGACGAAATCACCGAACTGCGCCTCCCACAGTACGAGAGCCTCCGGGTTGGCGTGGGCGTACCCGTACTCGAATCCGAGCGCGGCGTACTCGGACAGCAACGAGTCGTACACCCAGAACTTCTCGGCACCCGGCAACTCCGACAGAGGGATCCAGACGCGCTCGTTGATGTTGTCGATGAGAACGGCGTGGCGTTGACTGAACGTTCCTCGGCGCGAATCCTCGCCAGCCAAGCGAACGGGGCAGCCCTCGAGCACCAATGACCCGAAGGCCAACGCCTCTCCGGTGGCCCATTCGATGTCACCTTGCTCTTTGTAGGCCTTGGCGCGCATTTCGAACTGCTTGACCAACTTGGGATGGGGGGTGAAGTCGGCCGGGTAGTTGGTGAGTTGTGAAAAGACGCGATCCAGGATCGCTCGCTCGACACCGGTGTTCACGTGGGGCAACACGCCGACCGGTCGGGGCGGCTTGGCCACTTTGGAGGGCGCCGGCGCGTGAGCACGAGTCTCGTCCAGGGCCACCTGAAACTTACGTCGGAAGTCGTCGAGGGCCTGTTCGGCTTCCTCGAGCGTGATATCTCCACGACCCACCAGAGTCTCGACGTACAACTTTCGCACGCTGCGCTTGTCGGCGATGGCCTTGTACATGAGAGGTTGCGTGTAACTGGGATCGTCACCTTCATTGTGACCGTGGCGGCGGTAGCACACCATGTCGATGACGACGTCCTTGTGAAAACGCTGGCGGTACTCCCAAGCCAATCGGGCCACGCGCACACAGGCCTCGGGATCGTCACCGTTCACGTGGAAGATCGGGGCTTGGACCATCTTGGCCACGTCGCTGCAGTACAACGACGACCGCGCAAACAGCGGTGACGTGGTGAAGCCGATCTGGTTGTTGATGATGAGGTGGATGGTTCCGCCGACGCGATAGCCGTTGATGTCGCTCATACCGAGACACTCGGCGACCACGCCCTGACCGGCGAACGCGGCGTCGCCGTGGATGAGGATGGGCAAGGCGGGGAAGGAACCCGGCGGATCGATTTGATCCTGGCGCGCGCGCACCATGCCCAACACCAGCGGATCCACGGTTTCGAGGTGGCTGGGGTTGGCGGCGAGTTCGATCTTGATCTCGTTACCCGCCGGGCTGTGATGGTGACCGGAGGCCGCGAGGTGATACTTCACGTCACCGGAACCCTGCACCGCCGACGGGTCGACGTAGCCCTCGAACTCCTTGAAGATGTGCTCGAGGCTCTTTCCCATCACGTTGGCCAAGATGTTCAGGCGTCCGCGGTGAGCCATCCCGATCACCGTGGAATCGAGACCAGCGTTCGCCGCGCGCGAGAGAATCTCGTCCATGATCGGGACGGCGCTCTCGGCGCCCTCCAACCCGAAACGCTTGGTGCCCACATACTTGGTGGCGAGGAACTTCTCGAAGGCCTCGGCGGCGTTCAATCGCTCCAGCACGCGGTGCTTCTCCTCCTTGGACAACTGGAAGGACACGCCCTCGAAGTGCGACTGGATCCAACGCTGTTCGTCGGTGTCCTGAATGTGCATGTATTCCACACCGATGGTGCGGCAGTAGGCGTCGCGCAACACTCCGAGCAAATCGCCGAGCGGCATCTTGGTGGTCCCGGCGACCCCTCCGGTGAGAAATTCGCGGTCGAGGTCCCAGATCGAGAGCCCGTACGTGAGGGGATCGAGTTCGACCGGGAGCTTGGGCTCCTTCCATCGCAACGGGTCGAGGTCGGCGATCAGGTGTCCGCGCACGCGGTGAACGCGGATGAGGGTGGCGACCTGCATCTGCTTGTGCAGCATGGCCTCTTCGCTGTCCATCGGATTGATGTCGATGCGCCACTTCACGGCCTCGTAGGGCACCCCGAGGCTGCGGAAGACCGACTCGTAAAAACCGTGCTCACCCAACAGCAACTCGTGCACCCGCCGCAGGAACAACCCGCTTTCGGCGCCCTGAATGATGCGGTGGTCGTACGTGGACGTGACGGTGATGACCTTGGAGACTCCGAGGGTGGCCAGAGCACGCTCGTCGGCACCTTGGAATTCGGCCGGGTAATCGATGGAACCAACGCCGACGATGACGCCCTGCCCGGGCATCAAGCGCGGCACACTCTGCACAGTGCCGAGGGTGCCCGGGTTCGTGACGCTGATGGTCGCACCCTGAAAATCGGAGACTTGGAGTTTGTTCTGCTTGACCTTGCGCACCAGATCCTCGTAGGCCACGACGAAGTCGGCGAAGGAGATCGTGTCGGCATCGCGCAAGACGGGCACCACGAGATGGCGGCTCGCGTCGGACTTGACCACGTCGACCGCGAGACCCATGCTGACGTGCGCGTTGCGGACGATACGAGGCTTTCCATCAGGACCCTCGAGGTAGGCGTTGTTCATTTGTGGCACCGCGTCGGCGATCGCGCGCACGATCGCGTAGGCAATGAGGTGGGTGAAACTGACCTTGCTCTGTCCGGTGCGACTGCGATAACCGTTGATGACCGAGCGGTTGACCTCGAGCAACTTGGCCGGGATGTTGCGGAAACTGGTGGCGGTCGGAACGGTGAGGCTGCGTTCCATGTTGGCCACGATGGCCACGCCGGCTCCCTTGATCGGCTCGCCCGCGTCGTTCGTGACGACCGGGGCCGCCGGTCTCGGGGCGGACGTGCTGACGCTCGCCACCTCGGACGACGTTCTCCCGGGAGTCGTGACCCCCTGGCCGGCTCCGGAGGTCAGGGACTTGTAGTCCGAGAAGAACTCGCGCCAGGACTCCCCGACCGAGGTCGGATCGAGGCGGAATTGCTCGTACATCTCCTCCACGAGCCAGGAGTTGGCCCCGAAGTCGGGCTGTGCGTCAGACGGGGGTATCAGCGTTTCGGACACGGGGAAACTGTACCCGTCCCTGCACGCGCACCTGCGGAGTTATGTCCGCAGAACCGACCCGCGTGACCGCTCGCACAGGCATTGCGTTGATTTTCGCAAGTCGCCACTTGTACATTCTTTTTATGTTGCTCAAGCGTCGCCTTCGCCCCGTCTCTCTCGTCGGGGTCACCTGCGGCTCGGCTCTCCTGGCAGCCTGTGGCGGCGCAAGTTCGAGCACTCCGGACTACAGCGTTCCCGCCGGGGTCGGATTAGTCGTCAAAGCGGTGCCCAACATCCGCTGGGACGCCAACACGTACACCGCATCGGCCGGTGAGATCGATGTGTTCTTGGCCAATGACGACAGCGTGAAGCATGTTCTCGTCGTGCTGCAGGATGACAAAGTCGTGGGCGACCTGGAGTTGGTGGTGAACGATCGCGGGGACACCGATCGAGGAACGATCACCCTCGATGCCGGCGAGTACTCGTTGTACTGCACCATTCCCGGTCACGGGAACATGAACAGCGTGCTCACGGTGTCCTGACACGAACGACCACCGAGTAGGACAAGGACCGCCCCGACGGGCGGTCCTTCTCTTTGGATCAGGGGCCGAAGCGGAGCGCTCAGGCCTTGAGTAACGCCTCACTGAGCAGGTAGAGGATCACGAACACGATCCCCCCGGTGATCATGGCGTTCTTGTGGTTCTCGTAGGGCCACAGCAACTTGTTGGTATTGGCGGTGCCACCCAGTTTGCCCAAGGCGTTCAACTGCAGGATCGCCCCGATCACCGCGGCGATGATGACAAAAGTCCACGCATTTCCCGCTGACCCGTTCTCGCCGAAGAGGGGGTAGAAGTGCGCCGGTCCAACCATGAACCACAACATCGAGAAGGAGAAAATCATGTTCTGGCGACTGGCCAACAGCGCGCGGCGACCCGCCGCTGCGGCACCGGGGTCAGCCTCGCCTCCGGCGAGCACGTTGGCGGCGTTGGCCAGCACGATCTTCTGGTTCTTCCAGATGACCATCCACACGTTGGCGGCCATGGTGATACCGAGAATCATGCCGACGAAGATGGTGGCATCGTGCGCCAAGTCGTTGGATTCGTTTCCGCTCATGAAGTCCTGCATGTAGTTCTCGGTCACTCCGATGAGGAGCAGGCCCAGGACGAGCGTGACGACGGCGGCCCAGCGGAACCACCACAAGGCCCGGCGAGCCAACTTGTCGATGGAGATGTTGCGCGCCTTACCCTCGTCGCCGTACGCGGCGAAGGCCGGCACTTGCACGAGGTTGAAGTAGTAGAGCAGTCCGATCCAGCCGATACCGGCCAGCACGTGCAGCGCCCGCAAGAAGTGCGAAAAACCGTCCTGGGTCAAAATTTCCATGAGTTCCTCCTTCGAGATGTCCGCCCGAGAGCACACGGACCTTTTCAAGGTACCAAACCGCGATGCGACACGGGTTGATGTCGTCCGAGAGTTCGCGACGGGCCAGAGGCCCTCCGACATCGGGCACTAGCCTTGACCCTCGGAGGCTTGCCATGGCGCACGAGTTCATCTACACCTGTTACAAGTTGGCGCGGCATTACCCGCCCGACCGCACGGTGCTGGAGAACATCTCGCTGTCGTTCTACCCCGGGGCCAAGATAGGCGTCATCGGCTCGAATGGAGCCGGAAAGTCGAGCCTGCTGCGAATCATGGCCGGTCTCGACGACGGCTTCTCCGGCGAGGCCCGCCTCACCCCGGGTTTCACCGTGGGCTATCTGGCTCAAGAACCCCAACTGGACCCGGCCAAGGACGTGCTGGGCAACGTGATGGACGGCGTGGCCTCGGTGAAAGCCATCTTGGACCGCTACAACGACGTCATGGCGATGTGGGGCGACCCCGATGCCGACTACGAGAAGGTCGGCGCCTTGCAGGCCGAACTCGAGGACAAGATCGCCGCCGCCGACGCGTGGAGCCTCGAGCGCAACGTCGAGATCGCCATGGACGCCCTGCGTTGCCCGCCCAACGATGCCGACGTCACCTTGCTCTCCGGTGGCGAACGCCGTCGGGTCGCCTTGTGTCGCCTGTTGCTCAGCCGACCCGATCTTCTGTTGCTCGACGAGCCGACCAACCACCTCGACGCCGAGAGCGTGGATTGGCTCGAACGCTTCCTGAAGGAGTACCCCGGCACCGTGGTGGCCATCACCCACGACCGCTACTTCCTCGACAACGTCGCCAAATGGATCCTCGAACTCGATCGTGGTCGCGGATTCCCCTTCGAGGGCAACTACACCAGTTGGCTGGAGCAGAAGCAGGAACGCCTGGCCAAGGAGGAGAAGAGCAACGAGAACCGTCGGCGCACCCTCGAGCGCGAACTCGAGTGGGTCCGCATGTCCCCCAAGGCCCGCCAGGCCAAGGGCAAGGCGCGACTCTCCGCCTACGAGCGGTTGCAGGCCGAGGCCGAAGCCGCCGATCGCGGTCCGTCCAAGCTGGAGATCATGATCCCAGCCGGCAAGCGCCTGGGCGACAACGTCATCGAGGTGAACGGCGTCAGCAAGTCGTTCGGCGATCGCCTTCTCATCGAGAACCTGTCCTTCTCGCTGCCGCCAGCGGGAATCGTCGGCATCATCGGACCGAATGGCGCCGGCAAGACCACGTTGTTCAAGATGCTCACCGGTCAGGAGCCGGTCGACTCGGGCTCGGTGAAGGTTGGCGACACCGTGGAACTGGCCTACGTCGATCAGAGTCGCGACTCACTGAACTCCGATGCCTCCGTGTACGAGGAGATCACCGGCAACATAGAACACATGAAGGTGGGCAACCGCGAGATCAACGGTCGTGCCTACGTGGCATCATTCAACTTCAAGGGTAGTGACCAACAAAAGAGGGTCGGTGATCTCTCGGGCGGTGAGCGCAACCGCGTGCATCTGGCCAAGTTGCTCAAGACCGGCGGCAACGTGCTGTTGCTCGACGAGCCCACCAACGACCTCGACGTGGACACCCTTCGTGCTCTCGAGGATTCTCTCGAGGCGTTCCCCGGCTGCGCGGTGGTCATCAGCCACGATCGTTGGTTCCTCGACCGCATCGCCACCCACGTTTTGGCGTTCGAGGGCGACAGCCAGGTTCGATGGTTCGAGGGCAACTTCAGCGAATACGAGGCGTGGCGCAAGAAGGAGATGGGTTCGGCGGCCGATCAGCCCCATCGCATCAAGTACAAGCCGCTCGCCCGCTGATGTCGACCTCGGTTCGCTTCGTCCGCGTCGCCTGCGCGTTCGTCTTCGTGTCGTGTATCGCCGGTTTGATCATTTCGTCGATCGCGGGCAACAACGAGGGCTGGGTTCTCACGATCGGTCTGTACGGAGCCTCGGCGGCGGTCATCCTCATCGTCGTGTCGCTCGTGACGGCCAATCGGCGCCTCCCCGAATTCGATGAAGCCGACGCCGAGGCGATCGAGGCTCGGATCGCGCGACTGACGGCGGCGGGTGTCGACGAAAACGAGTTGCGGGAGTTGGTGAAAGCCTCCCTGAAACTGGGTCGCGGCCAGTGACCGACGGCGGCGCACGAGAAACCGATCAGGAGCTCGCCACTCGCCTGGCCGTCGAGGCCGGACGAATGTTGGTTCAGTTGCGCGACGAACTCGTGCGCGAGGGAATCCACTACTGGGATCTGAAGGACGAGGGTGACGTCGCCGGTCATCGCTTTCTCGTCTCGGCTCTCAAAGCCGCGCGTCCCGACGACCTGATCCTGTCCGAGGAGGGCGCCGACAACCGCCGTCGTCTGCAGGCGGACCGCGTGTGGATCATCGACCCCATCGACGGCACCAACGAATTCGCCGAACCGCCCCGCTTCGACTGGGCCATCCACATCGCCCTCTGGGAACGAGAGTCCCTGACCGCCGCTGCGGTCAGCATGCCAGCCCTCGACCTGATCTTCAGCACGGATCCGGCTCCGACCCTTCCCGCGGTCGAACGCGAACGCCCGATCCTGGTGACGTCGCGGTCACGCAACTCCTACTCCGCGGCTCGCGTGGCCAAGGCGCTCGACTGCGACGTTGGTCGACTCGGCTCGGCCGGGGCCAAGACCATGGCCGTTGTCATGGGTGAGGCCGACATTTACGTTCACGACGGCGGCATGTACCAGTGGGACTCCGCCGCGCCGGCGGCCGTGGCTCGGGCCGCCGGCCTCCACGTCAGCCGGATCGACGGCAGTCCACTCGTCTACAACCAGGAATCCCTGTGGCTACCCGATCTCGTGGTGTGCCGAAACGAACTGGCCGATGCGGTTCTGGCCGCTGTCGATTTCTGAACGCACCACCATCAGGTCCAACCAGTTTAGGTGTAGCGTTTTGGTGTGAATCGTCATCCGGGTATCGCTGTCGCCGGTCTGTCCTCGTTGGCCGCGGGCATCATTCACGGTGGCGCCATCGGTCTGCACGCCGAGCACCCCCAACTGGCACGCATCTTCATCGTGATGACCTTGCTCCAAGTGGGCTGGGGGTTGATGATGCTCTTGGCCCCGCGAGTCGTGCTCATTCCGGCCGGCATCTTGATCAACGGTGCCGCCGTCGGTGGATGGTTGCTGACACGTATCTCGGGCATCTCCTGGATCGACGGGCTCGGCGTGGCCGAGCGACCTCAAATCGCCGACTCCATCTGCGCCGGTCTCGGTGCGGTGGCGGCCGCCACGGCGTTGGCATCGGTCCTGATCGGTTCTCGCCCGCTTCCCTCGGTGCGTCTCTCCTACCCGGCGATGGCGTGTGCGGTGTTGGTCGTGCCCGCCATGTGGACCGGCAGCACTCACGTGCACGATCACTCGTCGGGCACAGCGTCGGGAAACGTCATCGATGAGTCGCATCCACACGACCATTCTGATCCCTCCGTCGTGGGCGTGGCCACCGTCGAGGAGCCCCACGTCGGCGAGGCCCATGCGCATTCGACCAACTGGCCGCGCGCGTACGATCCGGCCGCCGGCATCGACATAGGCGGTGTCGAGGGTGTGAGTGCCGAGCAAGAGTCTCGGGCGCGAAATCTGATCCTCGACACCCTCGAGACTCTTCCCCGCTGGGCGAACTACGACGATGCGGTCGCGCAGGGCTGGGTGTCCATCGGCGACGAGAGTACCGGCTACGAACACCTCGTGAACCGTCTTCTCATCGTCGACGACAAGTTCCTCGACCCCTCGGCACCGGAATCGTTGGTGTTCAAGGCCGAGGGAAGTAAGCGCACCTTGGTCTCGGCGATGTTCATGGCCAACATCGGCGTGGCCCTGGATGATCCGTCCCTCACCGATTACGCCGGCCCGTTGATGCAGTGGCACGTGCACGACAATCTGTGCTTCCGCAACAACGCCGAAGGACGTTCCGTCGTGGCCGGCGTGTTGAATGCCGCCGGTCAGTGTCCCCCGGGTTCGGTGCTCGGCGGTATCGGTATCGCGATGGTCCACGTCTGGATCGCCGCTCACCCCTGCGGGCCTTTCGCCGCACTCGAAGGGGAAGGTGCGGGTCGCGCCGACGTGAGTGACGAGGAACGTCGGGACCTGTGCCAGCACGACCATGAGGCCATGTCGCACGGTGCGGGTTCGGCGACGTCGTCGGCTGCCGCAGCCACGACATCGGCACCCACGACAACGACCCCGAGCTACAAGGACAACGGCTCGCCACGCATCACCCTGGCCGGTTTCCCCGGTGTGTCAGCAGCTCAGCAGGCTCGCGCGGAGGAGTTGGTATTCCGAACGCGCACCGTGTTGCCCAAGTTCGCCACCACCGACATTGCGATCGCCAACGGTTTTTCCAGCATCCAGGACTCGGCCACCGGCGTGGAGCATTACGTCAACTGGTCGTACATCAACGACGAGCACGAGTTGAACCCCGACTATCCCGAGAGTCTGGTGTTCCAAGTCGGTCCCAACGGCAAACGGACACTGGTGTCGGCGATGTACATGATGGGCGACTCGTATTCACTGGAAACAGTGCCCGACATCGGCGGGCCACTCACCCAGTGGCACATCCACAACAACCTGTGCTACAGCCAGGACCCGTTCGTACACGGCTCCACGCGCGTCGTCGGCGTGACCTCGGAGAACGGTCCGTGCAGTTTCGGCATCAAGTTGAATCAAAACCCGATGATCCACGTCTGGATCAAGCCTCACCCCTGTGGTCCGTTCGCGGCGCTCGAAGGTGTTGGAGCGGGCCAGATCAAGCCGGGTGAAGAACGTCTGTGCGACGAGGTGCACTCGCACGGTTGATCAGCCGTCCAACGAGCACTGCCCACACGAAGCCAGCCGCGCTCACGCCCAACACCATCTTGGGCATGGTGGACGAGCCGTACGACTCGATGAGTGGTCCGATACCGGTGGGAACGATCAGTGCGCCGATGGCGGCGGCACCTACGATCCACGACGTGGCCCGAGCCGTCAGGGACAGTCGCGTGTCGACGAGGGCGATCATGGTCGGGTACTGCGGACCCGCACTCAACCCGTAGACGACCGCACCCGACCAGACCGACCAAACCGCTCCGTCAGCCACGACCATCACGAGTAACGCGACCACCGACATCGCGCACGACGACACCACGATGGTGACCGGCCTCGACACACGGCTCACCGGGATCGCCAAAAGGCGTCCCAAAGCGAAGGCTCCCCAAAACGCGGCGGTCACCAACGCCGGTGCCGAACCGGCGAGATTCCGGTCCTCGGCGAAGGTGAAGATCCAGCCTCCGAACCCGATCTCGGCCCCCACGTACAAAAGGAAGAAAAACGCCACCGACGCCGTGGTCGAGGTGGACATCGGTGGTCGTTCGATGTGGTCCTCCGGGGTCGGAGCGGCGGGGGCGCGATGACCGAGCAACAAGATCACACTGATCAGCCCGATCGCCCCGACCAACGCGGCGACGTACCACAGACCACTCGACCAAGCCAAGGATCGATCGACGGCGAGCGGAGCGATCAGCGCCCCGACACCGAACATCAGATGGAGGGCGTTCAGAGCCGGACCCGACCGACCGACTCGGGCCCACACGACCATCGTGTTCATCGCCGCATCAGCGGCACCAGTGGCCGCGCCGACCAGGGTCACCCCCGAAGCCACGACCAGATACTCACTACCGGCGGCGATCAGCACCGCGCCAGTCACGAAACCGACGACCCCGATGGTCAACGTGGCATGCCCGCCGATCGAATCGATCCATCGGCCACCGAGCATCGCCCCCACGAAGTTTCCGGCGGCACTCAAGGCGAACAGCACGCCGATGACACCCGCTCCGACACCGAGACGGTCCTCCAAGTAGGAAACCGCCGGACCGAGGATCGAGAGGGCCACGCCCATGACGAGCGCGACCCAGAGATACTGATGAACCGGCTTCAGGGCAAGCTCACGATGGCGACGGTGCCCGAGGCACCGTCGACCGTCACGACGGCTCCGTCGGGAATGCGCTCGGTGGCATCGGTGACGCTGACGACACACGGCATGCCCAACTCGCGACTGACGATGATCGCATGGCTCACCACCGCACCGACATTCACCACCACCGCACCCGCCGGAACGAACAACGGCGTCCATGCCGGGTCGGTGAAGGGTGCGATCAAAACTTCACCGGGTTCGAGCGCCAAAGGATCTGCGGGGTCCCGGATCACGCGAGCCCTCCCGGTGTAGGTGCCGGGAGCACCCGGCATCCCCGACAACACCTCACCCGCCGCAACGATGGTGGCCCGTGACTCACCCTTGCGAGCCCAACTCGTCAACGGGGGCACGACCCCGTTGACGATGAACGGAGGTTCGAGTTCGAAGAGTTCCATGTATTGACGCTCGCGTTGGGCGAGGCGGGCACGGAATTCATCGGGACCGGTGACGAAGGCATCGAGTTCGTCGGCCAACAACATGCAGATCTGAGATCTCGTGTACCCCGAGCGGGCCGCCAAGGCATGAGCGGCCATGCGCACCTCGTGCACCACCTTGATGATGTTGGTCTTGGCTCGCTCGCGACCCGCGAGATACAGGTGCGCCGAGCGCAGACCCAATTCGAATTGGGCCAGCACCTCTGGTTGGTCCGCAAAAGCCGTACGCACCCGGGCCTCGGCGTCCTCGCGCAACGCCGTGTTCTTCGAGTCGCGACCGACCGGATTCTCCGAATCGGATGCCCCTCGCATCGCGTCGATGAGAACAACGGCCAGTTCGGGCTTGGTCTCCCAGGTATCCGAGCGAATGTCCCACTCGTTCGGCCCCCGACTGCCGAACTCGCGAATGAAGTCCGAGAATCTCGTCCGGAACTCCGCTGACTCCGCGGGCAGTCGCGACATCGCCCACATCGCCCGGCTCGGCGCAGCCGAGTCGACGTCACCGATGCTCGTCATCAACATGAGCGTCAACGACGGGTCACCGAGAGCGGCCGCGATCGTGCCGAGGACTCCGAGTCCGATCGACGTTCCCGCCGTGGTGTCGAGGTGATGCTCGAACATCCGACGCAACAGAGCCGTGAACGAGCGCATGCGCCCGACGAGGGCGGTCTCGTCCAACTCGGACAGGTTGGGACGTGACGCGCGAGCCTCGTTGGCATCGGCCCGATCGACCAACAGGTGATCGAGACTTTCGGCGGTCATGGCCCGCATCATCCATTCACCCAACTTGGCGGTGTTGGCGGGACTGTCGTGCCACGGCTCGGCCACGTAGGGTGGAACGTCCGGGTGCGACCCGAAATAGGTTGCGTCGATCATCTCGGGCGACAGACCGGGACCCCGCGCCCCGAAAAGTCGAGCCGTCGATCCGTTGATGAACAGGTACCCCCCGAAGTGGCCGATCACCTCAGGGCGCGTGGGGTGCAACTCGTGGTCGTCCATCGTGCCGGCACTGATCTGACTGTCACGCCAACCCATGATGACCCCGGGCTCCCACACCACCGTCCAACACAGCGGACTGCAGGGGTCAGGGAGCACCTCACCGGCGTTGGCGCGGGTGTACACGGGCAGTTTCGGACTCGACTCCCAGTCTGTTATCCAACGTTCCGGCACCATGACCCGCCCCCAACGATTCGTCCGAGAGATCTCGTGCACCGGCCCTGCGGTGCTGTCCGCACGATAGTCGGCGTGTTGTGTCACACTTCCAACTCCGGTCCGAGGTGAATTCCAATCCCTACTGGGGCAAACTCACAAGGTGAGTTCCTCCCGAACACCCGGCGATTGCACTTGGGGTGCCTTCACCGAGAGTGGTCCTTGGGAACTCGATCTCTCCGACATCGAATGGAAGCCCCTGATCGATGGTCTGCGCTCGGCCGCCCGGGCCGAGGTTCCCGCACTCACCACCCCTCGACGGTTGCCACCGGGCGCCCGTGTGGTCACGGTGGCGCGCCAGATCGGAGGCGCGATCGCTCCGTGGTTCGTGAACAAGAAGCGCGGCCGATACGTCGAACCCGCCGACAGTCGAGGTGATGTCTCGCGGCGACTGAGACTCGCCGTGGAGACGCTCGGTCCCACCTACATCAAACTGGGTCAGATCATCTCCAGCGGTGAAGGCCTGTTCCCCGTCGAACTGGTCGAGCAGTTCAAGATGTGTCGTGATCAGGTTCCCGCGGAGCCGTTCTCCACCGTGCGGGTCACAGTGGAACAGGATCTCGGAGCCCGGCTCGAGGACGTGTTCGAATGGTTCGACGAGAGGGCCTTGGCCGCCGCGTCGATCGCCCAGGTTCACGCGGCACGACTTCGCACCGGAGAAGACGTCGTGGTGAAGGTGCAACGACCCAAGGTCGCCCGCCTCGTCCGCAAGGACCTGACCGTCATGGCGTGGATCGCTCCTCACTTGGTCGGACGAATCCCGATCGCCGCGCTCGCCAATCCCCCCGCTTTGGTCGAACTCTTCGCCGAGACGATCGTGGAGGAACTGGATTTCCGACTCGAGGCGGCGAACATGCTCGACGTGGCGGCGATGTTGCGCGACCTGAATCAGGACGGCTTCGTCGTTCCTCGCCCGCACCCCCGCCTCGTGACGCGTCGCGTTCTCGTGATGGAGCGGGTATCCGGCTTCAACTTCGACGATGTCGCGGGCATGAAGGACGCGGGAATCGACACCGAAGGTGTCGTGCGTACCGGCATGATCGCGTTCATGGAGGGAGCCATCATTCACGGCACCTTCCACGGCGACCTCCACGGGGGGAATCTGTTCGTTCTGCCCGACGGTCGCACCGCCCTGCTCGACTTCGGCATCGTCGCTCGATTGAGCAACGAGCGCCGGCTGGCGTTCCTTCGTCTCATGTTGAGCGCCACCACCAGTGACCTCATGGGCCAGATGGCCGCCTTGCGCGATCTGGGCGCACTCCCGCACGACACGGATCTGGCCGCCGTTATTCGCGACCTGCGGCTCGACCAAGCCACGGTCGACCCCACCACGCTCACGGGAGAGCAGATGGTCGCCGAAGTCCAACGTGTCGTGCGAGCACTTCTCGGCTACGGCGCTCGTCTGCCCAAGGAACTGATGCTGTACGTGAAGAACATGGTCTTCTTGGACGGTGCGATCTCACGTTTGGCGCCCGAACTCGACATCTTGGGCGAGGTGGCCAACATCTCCATGACATTCGCCCAACGCCACGGTGAGCGTCTCGGTCGCGAACTGGGCGTCGATCCCAACGCGGTTCAATTCGACATGTCCAGCGTGAGGGCCAGCCTGGGGTTGGAGGCCGATGTCGATCGCATGACCTACAAGGAACTGCAGGCCCGACGCGACCTCATCCAAAAGCGCATGCGGGAGCACGTGACGCGGTAAAGATTGTCCGGTCATGCGTCTGGTCGTCGCCCGCTGCAGCGTGAAGTACGAGGGGCGCCTCGACGCGCACCTGCCCGAGGCAGTTCGACTGGTGATGGTGAAAGCCGATGGTTGCGTGGCGATTCACAGTGACGGAGGCGCGTACAAGCCCCTCAACTGGATGAACGCGCCCAACACCATCGTCGAGACCGACGAGAAGTGGATCGTCACCAACCCCAAGGGCGAGACATTGACGATCGACTTTCACGAGATCCACATGGAGACCAACCACCCGCTCGGTGAGGATCCCGGACTGCAAAAGGACGGAGTCGAGGCCCACCTGCAGGAACTGTTGGCGGCCGTACCGGGGTCCGTCCAGCCCGGCCTCACCCTGGTGCGTCGCGAGTGGCCCACCGCCATCGGTCCGGTGGACCTGATGTGCCTCGATCCGGACGGGAACTACGTGGCGGTGGAGATCAAACGGCGCGGTGAGATCGACGGAGTCGAGCAGCTGGCCCGTTACCTGGAGGTACTGCGCGCGGACGCCAACCTCGTGGGGCTGCGCGGGGTGTTCGTGGCGCAATCGATCAAGCCCCAGGCCAAGGTGATCGCCCAACAGCGAGCGATCACGTGCGTCGAGGTGGACTACGACGACCTCCGGGGGCGACGCCCCGACGATCTGCGCCTGTTCTGATCAGGAGTGGCGAACGAGGCCCTGGTCGATGACCACGCGGTCACCAACCGAGGTGGTGAAGACGGCCTCACCGGCCGCAACGTTCCAGATGCGCACCGTCAACTCGTCGCCGGGCAGAACGGGAGAGGAGAAACGTCCTTCGACGTGATGGAACTTGGTGACATCGTTGCCGCAAAGAGCCTTCAGCAACATGCGACCGGTGAACCCGTAGGTGCACAAGCCGTGAAGAATCGGTCGATCGAATCCACCCAACGCGGCGAAGGATGGATCGGTGTGCAACGGGTTACGGTCCCCCGACAACCGGTAGACGAAGGCTTGGTCGGACGAGGTGGTCAACGACTCCTCGTGATCCGGGGCACGAGTCGGCGGTTCGTTCTGTGGGCCCGACGGTCCGCGGTCACCTCCCCAACCACCTTCACCGCGAATGAACACCGACGAACGGGTGGTCCACAAGGGCTCGCCCGCCGACGACTTCACCTCGGTCTCGGTAACCACGACGGCCGCCTTGCCCTTGTCGTGCATCGCGACGACTTTGTCCTGCACCGTTGCTTCGGCTTCGACCGGGATGGGGCGATGCAGCGTGATCGCCTGCGAACCGTGCACGAGCATCGCCCAGTTGAACGACCCGATGCCGGCCATCGCACTGCGACCCGCCGACGTGGTGCCCGAACCAGCGACCACGGCGAAGGTGGGGAAAACCAACTGGGCGACATCCTTGGTGTTCTCGGTGGTGAACGCGAGATCGCCTTGTCCAGCACCGATGCCGACGGCGTACAACAACGCGTCCTTGGAATTCCAGGACATCGTGCGGACGTCACCGACAGTTCCGACTGCTTCGGGATTCAACGGCATGTCATGTCTCCTTGATCTCGTCGTATCTTCTCACGATCGCGGCTGCGGCCACCCACCGGGCGTTCCGTCCATACCCGAGTTCTTGCGAGCGGAACCGAGAAGGTCGGCCACGATCGTTCCGAGTTTGGTCGGGTCGTCGATGGGTGCGTGCTTCGGTCCGCGAACCCAACCCTCGGCCACGGCGAGCAGGTCACCGCTGGCTTCGAACACCCGACCGGTCACCCCGGCCGCCTCGTCGGAGGCCAACCACGTGACGATCGGAGCAATCCAACGTGGCGAACGCCTCTCGCGGTCCTCGTCGGTCTCGGGAGCCGGTCCGAGACCTTCGGTCATACGGGTCAAGGCCACCGGCGCCACGGCGTTGACGGTGACGTTGTAGCGGGCCATCTCGAGAGCGGCGATGTTCGTGAAGGCGGCGATTCCGGCCTTGGCCGCGCCGTAGTTGGTCTGTCCGACGTTGCCATAGATGCCTGACACCGACGTGGTGTTGATGATGCGTCCGGACACGGCCCGACCTGACTTACTCTGATCGCGCCAGTAGGCGCAGGCATGTCGCGTGGGAGCAAAGGTTCCCTTCAGGTGAACGTTGATGACGGCATCCCACTCGGCCTCCGTCATGGAGAACAGCATGCGATCCCGAAGGATGCCGGCGTTGTTCACGACGATGTGCAGGTCACCAAACGTGTCGATGGCGGTCTGGATCATGCGTGCGGCGCCGTCATAGTCGCTCACGCTGTCGCCGTTGGCTATGGCCTCACCGCCCATGGCCTCGATCTCCTCGACCACCTTTTCGGCGGGCGAAAGATCACCACCGCTGCCGTCGACATTTCCGCCGAGGTCGTTCACGACGACCTTGGCACCCTGAGCCGCCAAACTCAAAGCATGCTCACGTCCGATGCCACGTCCGGCGCCGGTCACGATCGCAATTCGTCCTTCACACAGTCGAGCCATCGCCGTCTCCTCGCGTTCTCGGGCTTGGCCCGTCTGTGACATCTGCACGCCGGATCATAGGTTGCGCCACTCGGTGGCGCGCCAGTCGCCGACCACTCGTAACCTTCCGACGTGTCTCCCATTTCGAACGAATTCGATTGCGATCTGCTGATCGTGGGGGCCGGTCCCGCGGGCACCAGCGCTGCCATCACCGCCGCCCGAGCCGGACTCGCGGTGACCGTCATCGACAAGGCCCGATTCCCACGCGACAAGTGCTGTGGAGACGGGCTGACCACCTTGGCCCTACGCCACTTGCAGTCCTTGGGTTTCGAACCCTCCACCGTGTCCTCGTGGCGAGACGTGGATGCCGCCCACCTGAGATCGCCCTCGGGTCGCGAGGTTCGCCTGCCCCTGCCCGAGAACGGGCGCTTCGCTGCCATCACCCCGCGTATCGAATTGGACTCCGCTCTGGTGGACCTCGCGCGCTCGACGGGCGCCACCGTCATCGAGGAGTGCTCCTTTTCGACCATCTCGTCGGACTCCGAGAAGGTGACGGTCGCGGTCGTCGTCGACGAGGTGACATCGATCATCCGTGCACCGTGGGTCATCGCCGCCGACGGCATGTGGAGTCCGGTGCGCAAGGCGATGGGCGTGGCCACGGACGGCTACCTCGGCGAGTGGCACGCGTTTCGTCAGTACGCGCGCAACGTCACCGGTCCGGCCAAGGACCGTCTCATCGTGTGGTTCGACGAGGATCTTCTTCCCGGTTACGCGTGGAGCTTTCCCCTACCGGGCAATCGCGTGAACGTCGGCTTCGGCATTCTTCGAGGTGGCGAGCGCCGCGTACAGGACATGAAGGACTTGTGGACCGATCTCCTGCGTCGCGATCACGTGGTCGAAGCGTTGGGCGAGGGATTTCAACTGGAGGGTCGCCACACCGCTTGGCCCATTCCGGCCCGCATCGACGAGGCGGTGACCTCGGCCGGTCGTGTGTTGTTCGTCGGTGACGCAGCCATGGCCACCGACGCTCTCACCGGCGAGGGCATCGGGCAAGCTCTTCTGACCGGCATCGAGGCCGCCAAGGCCGTCGTCGGTGCGGGCGAGCCCGCGAGCGTGCGACGTCGGTATGCCCGCGCGGTCCGTCACCATCTTCTGGCCGACCATCGCATGTCCCTGCGACTCTCGAAGATTCTGGCGAGGTCTCGGGGTGCCCGCGCTGCCATCGCTCTTTTGGACAGGTCCGGATCGTGGGGACGTCGAAACTTCGCCCGCTGGATGTTCGAGGACGAGCCACGCGCCATCGTGTTGACACCGGGACGCTGGCACCGCCGATTTTTCCGTCGACGTGGCGCGTACTGATCGACCCGAGCACCACACGGCTACGGTATCGACATGCGCACTCGACTGACCGATCTGCTCGACATCGAACACCCGGTGATGCTCGCCGGCATGGGCGGGGTGTCCTACTCCCAACTCGTCGCCGCCGTCAGCGAGGCCGGGGGTATCGGAACCTTCGGAGCCGCTCCCATGCGCCCCGGTCAGTTGGACGAAGAGATTGCGGCGGTGCATCGCCTGACGTCCAAGCCTTTCGGCGTCGACTTGTTGGCCGCCATCCCCGGCCAGTTGGAAAAGGACGTGGAGAGCATCATCAAAGGTGGTGCACGCATCTTCGTGGCCGGACTCGGCGTGCCCCGTGAGATCATCGACGTGTTGCACGAGAACAACATTCTCGTGGGATCGATGTGTGGCAAGGTTCGGCACGCCCAAGCGGCGTTGGCCAGTGGTTGCGATTTCGTGGTCGCGCAAGGAACCGAGGGCGGCGGACACACCGGCACGGTGGCCACCATGGCATTGGTCCCCCAGGTGGTGGATGCCGTGGGCGACTCGATCCCGGTGGTGGCCGCCGGTGGATTGTTCGACGGGCGGGGCCTGGCCGCTTCGTTGGCGCTGGGTGCCGACGGGGTGTGGATGGGTACTCGTTTCATCGCCACGCCCGAGGCCCACGCGCCCGAGGCCTACAAGCAGACCTTGCTCGGACTGCCCGAGGATGGGACCGTGGTCTCGCGCGCCTACACGGGCAAGACCTGTCGGGTGGTGCGAACCGAGTGGACGCAGCATTTCGAGGAGCATCCCGAGGAGCTGAAGAAGTTCCCCGACCAAGTGGGGGTGTCCATGAAAGCAGGCGCCAATCACATGGGAGCACCCCCAGAGGTGGAGATCGACCCGAAGCGCGAGTTCATGCCCGCGGGTCAAGGTGTCGGCGCCGTGCGCGAACTGGTGCCAGCCGGCGATCTGGTTCGCAGGATCGTGCGCGAGGCGGAACAGGTCATCGCCGCCCTCGCCCGATTCGCCAGATGACCGACTGACTCGTCTCGGGCACCTTGTGTTGACGATGCTGCGATCGAATGCCGACATGCGTCGGATGTTCGTCGCCCAGGTCGTCTCGTACATGGGTGACTGGTTTTCGTTCGTGGCTCTCGTCGGTCTCATCACGGATCTCACCGACTCGAACTTCGTGGTGTCGATGGTGGTCGTGTCCTTCTCGCTGCCGTCGTTCGTCGCTTCACCGATTGCCGGACCGATCGCGGACCGATTCGATCGTCGCCGCGTCCTCGTGGTGGTGTCGGGCGCCCAGGCCTTGGCGGCGTCGGGACTGTTGTTGGTCGGCACCGACACCGTGTGGCTGGCCCTGGTGCTTCAGAGCACGGTGTCGGCACTGGCCGCCGTCGTCGGTCCCGCGACGCAGGCGGCGGTACCCAACATCGCTCGTGACGGGGACGAACTCTCACGAGCCAACGCGTTGCTCGGCTCGACGTGGGGTGTGATGCTCGCAATCGGGGCCGCCATCGGTGGCGTATTCGCGGCCACGTTCGGCCGTGACGCCGCCTTCATCGCCAATGCGTTGTCCTTCGTCGGGTCTGGCATCCTCTTCTTCCGCATCGTCACGCCACTGCAGGCCCCGACGGATCCCTCCAAGCGGCAACAGCGACTGCGCCCGCTGGCCGACATGGGCGAGGCTCTCGCCCTCGCACGTCGGGACCCGGTGCTGATGGCCCTCATGCTGTCGAAGACGACCTTTGCCGTGGGCAGCGGCGTGGTGTCGCAGTTGGCGGTGGTGGCCTCGGACGTGTTCGACGGCGGAGACGGCTACCGAGGCATCCTGATCGGAGCCCGAGGACTCGGCGCCGGCATCGGTCCCGCCTTGGCCATGAAGTACACGGGGCGGGATCTGAGTCGCGTACTCAAAGTGTGCGGAGTGTCGAGCTTGACGTTCAGTCTCTGCTACCTGGCGGGAGCGTGGATGCCGTTGTTCGCTCTGGCGGTCTTTTTCATCGTTTTGGCGCACCTGGGGGGTGGAGCACAGTGGACGCTGAGCACGTTCGGCCTGCAGATGCGATCACCCGACGACGTGCGCGGTCGCATCATCGCCGGAGACTTCGCGCTGGTAACGCTGACCCTGTCGGTGACCAGTGCCCTGGCGGGGTTGCTCTCCGACGCCATCGGCGTGCGCGAGACCATCACCTTGTTCACTGGGGCGGCCGCGGTGGCCAGTTTCGTCTACATCAGGGCGACGCGGAGCCTGCGCATTCGACTGCTGAATTCGCCAGCGTCTGCGCCCTGACGTCGTTGGCCAAGTTCGAGGCCATTTTGTTCATGACGTAAGCCACGCTCAACTCGGCCTCCGGAAGCGCGAAGGCCACCGAGCCACCGGCGCCGGGGTGTCCGAACGATCCGGGACCGCCGAACAGGCTGAACAGGCCATGGACCATGAACCCCATTCCGAACGTGGTGGGCATGATCAAACACTCATCGGGCTCGTTTTCCGGAGTCACCTTGGTGCGGGCGCGCTCGACGGTCTCGGGCTTCAACAACCTCACGCCGTCCACCTCGCCGATGGCGGCGGCGTAGATGCGGGCCAAGGTGCGCGCGTTGGTGATGGCATTGGCGGCGGGGATCTCGGCGGCATGAACGTCACGACGATTGAACGCACCATCCACGCTGAACGCTCCGTTCAAACTGAGTGCGCGTCCTCCGGCCGAATTCGGCCCCATGAACTGTTCCATCATGGCCTTCACGGCCGGGTCCATGTTGGGGTCGTCCATGGTGGTCAGACCACCGATCATCGGCGACACCCGATGTTCCTGCGACTCCGGCAAGCCGATCCACAGCTCACCACCCACACGAGCCACGATCTCTTGCTGAACAAAGGTGCCCAGACTGCGATGAGCGGGGTCGACACGACGAACCAATTCGCCGGCCAGCCAGCCGTAGGTCAACGCGTGGTAACCATGCCGCGTTCCGATGGGCCACCGAGGAGCAGTAGCCGCCAGACGTGACGTGATCGTTTTCCAGTCGAGCGCCTCGGCCAGTGAGATGTCGCCGTCGACCGTGTACAGGCCGCACTGATGCGACAACAGCTGCGCGACCGTGGCCTCGCCCTTACCCTCGGCGGCGAACTCGGGCCAATAGGTGGAAACCTTCTCGTCATAGGAGAGCAACCCCCGCTCGGCGCACATGGCCACGGCCATGGCCGTGATGCCCTTGGTGGTGGAAAACACCAACTGCAGCGTGTCCTCGGTGTAATCGCGGGTGCCTCGAGCGTCGAACGAGCCACCCCACAGATCGACCACCTTGCGGCCACGGTGATACACGGCTGTCGCCGCCCCGATTTCCTCACCGGCGAAATTCGCCTCGAAAGCGTCACGCACCTTCTCCCAACCCGGCGCCACCGAGCCCGCGATGTTTTTGACGGCGACCATCAGGAGATCATCTCCTTCAACGTCTCGATGGTCTTGACCGCGTCGGGTCCGACCGGGTTGACCGACAGCACCGTGACGCCGGCTTCCTTGAAGGCTGCCAAACGCTCCTTGATGAAATTCTTGGGACCGACCAGGTTCGAGTTGGCGAGCATTTCGCGCGGCACGATCGCGGCGGCCTCGTCCTTGCGTCCGGACAAGTAGAGGTCCTGGATCTCGATTGCTTCCTTCTCGTAGCCGTACTTCTTGCAGATGGTGTTGTAGAAGTTCTTGTCGCGCGCGCCCATACCGCCGATGTACAAGGCCGCGTTGGGGCGGGCGAAGTCGAGGATCTTGTCCTGAGCGTCACCCGTGAGCTTCTCGTCGATGACCACCATGCCTCCGGCCGAGATTTGCAGGCGCGGCAGGTCGGGGTTTCGTTTGGCCAGACCCTTCTTCAGATCGTCGCCCCAGACGTTCTGGAATTTGTCGGGATCGAAGAAGATCGGCAACCAACCATTGGCCACCTCGGCCGTGGCCTGAACGCTGAGGCCCATGAGGCTCGCCCACCAGATGGGGATGTCCCTACGAATCTCCTGGCCGGGCTTGATGATCTTCAACGGCTTACCCAGGCCGGTTCCTTCACCGGCGGGCAACGGCACTTTGACGGTCTGCCCGTCCATGTGGAATGGCTCCTCGCGAGCCCAGATCATGCGGCAGGCCTGAATGTATTCCTTGATGCGCTGCATCGGCTTCTCGTAGGGCACGCCATGGAAGCCCTCGATGACCTGCGGTCCGCTGGCGCCGAGACCGAGGATGAAACGTCCGTTGCTGACGTAGTCGCAACCAGCCGCTGTCATCGCCATGAGTGCCGCGGTTCGGCTGTACACGTTCACGATGCCCGTGCCGATCTCGACGGTGTTCGTCTTGGCGGCCAGATACCCGACCTGACTGATCGCATCGGCGCTGTAGGCCTCGGCGATCCAGACCACATCGAGCCCGGCCTTTTCCAACTCGACGACGCGATCGACGGCGGCATGGAAGCCTCCGGCATAGTTGAGCATCATGGACAGCTTCATGCTTTTCCTCCGGTGACGCGGGCCGACACGGCCCAACCCACCAAACCCTACGAGCGACGCAGGTCCGGGGACGAACCCTCACCACCCACCGGCCCGGGATTGAGGTTTCCCGAACGAAAGCCCTCGAGGTCGATGGTGGCGTAGCGATAGCCGGCCCCTTTGACCGCCTCCACGATCTCGACGCGGGCCAGGATCGCGCGCCCCAGGTCGCCCTCGTCGACTTCGATGCGGGCGGTTTCGCCGTAGTGGCGCACTCGCACCTGGCGGAAACCCAGTCGGCGCAGACCCGCCTCGGCCCGATCGACGCGGCTGAGGATCTCGATGCTCACCGGCGTTCCGTAGGGCACCCGACTGGCCAGACACGCCGCTGCCGGCTTGTCCCAAGTACGCAGACCATCCAGACGTGAGGCGGTGCGAACGTCGTCCTTGGTGAAGCCGGCCAACACCAACGGGAAGACCGCACCGAGCTCGATGGCCGCGCGTTGGCCCGGTCGATGGTCGGCGAGATCGTCATTGTTCACACCGAGAACCACGGTGGCTCTCTCCTCGGAGGCGATCGGCCCGACGACATTCATCAGTTCGGTCTTACAGTGATAACAACGATCGAGGTCGTTGGCTCGATACGCGGCGCGCTCCATCTCGGCGGTCGACACCGGCGTCCAACGAAGTCCCCACTCGCGAGCCAACTCTCGGCAGTCGCGTTCCTCGTCGCCGGCCAGACTGGGTGAAACCGCCGTGACCGCGTGCGCCCGTTCGGCCCCGAGAACCCGATGCGCCACCGCGGCGAGATACGCCGAATCGGCTCCCCCGCTGAAAGCCACCACGACCGATTCGAGGTCGCGCAGGATGCTCTCGAGCGCGTTGATTTTGCCGGTCAACGTTTGGTGGGCGTTGGACATGACCCCATCGTGCCACGAATCTCCGACCGATGAACCGCTCGTTCGGGCAAACACCGGCGAAGGCGGGCAGACTTCGGGGGTGAAGTCTCCGAGTGAACGCTTTCCCCTCCGGGGCGCCGTGGTCGACAGAGTCCCCACCGGACAAGGTCCGATCCTGCGAACCATCCAGCGAGGTGAGCGACGCTCCGACTCCCCCGTCTTCTTGCTGATTCACGGTCTGGCGTCGAACGCCCGAATGTGGGACGGCGTCGGCGAGGCTCTCGCTCGTTCCGGGTACGCCAGCATCGCGGTCGATCTGCGCGGACATGGATCGAGCGACAAACCCGACGACGGCTACGACTTCGACACGGTGTGCCACGACCTGTGCGGACTCCTCGATCACCTGGACATCCCCCGCGCGGTGTTCGTCGGTCAGTCGTGGGGCGGAAACATCGTCGTGCACGCGGCTCATCGCGATCCGGACCGGGTCATCGGTGCGGTGGCCGTCGACGGAGGCATCATCGAGTTGGGTCAGGTGTTTCCCGTCTGGGATGACTGCGCGCGCCACATGGCGCCGCCACGTCTGGCTGGCATGCGCGCGAGCCGATTGGAGAGCGCGATCAGGGCCACCAGCGCTGACTGGCCTGAAACAGGGATCATCGGTTCACTGTCGAATTTCGATTTCCTCGACGATGGGACGATCCGACCACACCTCAGCTTCGAGCGTCACATGAAGATCTTGCACGAATTATGGACTCACCGTCCGTCGGAACTGTTTCCCACCATCGAGCGTCCGGTGCTCTTCCTCCCCGCGGACTCCGGTGATGTCTCGTGGACCAACGACAAGGAACGATCCATAGATCGCGCGGTGACCAGCCTGAAGCGTGGTCGGGCACACTGGTTCCGACCCGCGCACCACGATCTGCACGCCCAGCACCCGCAGCGCTGCGCTGATGTCCTCATCGACAATGTCGAGAACGGATTCCTGTCATGAGCCTTCCCCGACTTCTCACCATCATGGGCTCGGGCGAGACCGCACCGACCATGATGAAGCCGCACCGCGACCTCATCGCACGGCTTCCCGGCACGCCCTCGGCGGTGGTCCTCGACACTCCGTACGGCTTCCAGGAGAACGCCCCCGAGTTGGCGGGGCGCGCGGTGGAGTACTTTCAAAAGTCCGTTGGACAGCCCATCGAGGTGGCCGGGCTCACGCGCCTGCGCGACGAGGATCCACTCGTTGTCGAGCAGGGACTCGATCGCCTACGTCGCGCCAACTACCTGTTCGCCGGACCCGGAAGTCCGACCTATGCCCTGCGTCAGTGGGCGGGTAGTGCGGTGCCCGACCTCATACGCGCGAAGATGCGAACCGGCGGTGCGGTCACCTTCGCCTCGGCCGCCGCTTTGACGCTCGGCCGCTTCACGGTTCCGGTCTACGAGATCTACAAGGTCGGCGAGGAGCCTTACTGGCTCGACGGACTGGACGTGTTGAGCGAGATAGGCCTGAGCGTCGCGGTGATTCCCCATTACGACAACGCCGAGGGTGGTCATCACGACACCCGTTTTTGCTATCTGGGCGAACGTCGGCTACGCCTGTTGGAAGATCAGTTGCCCTCCGATACACACGTCATAGGGGTGGACGAGCACACCGGCGTGATACTCGACCTCGACGCCGATACCGCCACGATCATCGGGAACGGCACCGTCACGGTGAGGGTGCGGGGTTCGTCAGTCGTACACCGTTCGGGCTGCGTCGTGAGCATCGATCAACTGCGCGATCCAGCGGGGGCCACGAGCGTGGCATCGACGAGCGCAGTGACACCAACCTTGTCCAGCCAGCCAGTGTCCGACATCGACCCTTCGGCGTCGCTCGCCAGTGACACCGCACGTGCGGTCGCTGCCTTCGACGCGGCCTTGGCCACCGGACGGGCCGGGGACGCCGTCCGAGCGGCTCTCGAGCTGGAGACATCCATACGAGATTGGTCGGCCGACACGTTGCAGGGCACCGACATGGACATGGCTCGCGCGGCGTTGCGCTCGATGATCGTTCGACTCGGCGATGCCGCGGTGGGCGGTCTCGCTGATCCCCGCGACGTGATCGGGCCCTACATCGGGGTGTTGCTCGAGTTGCGGGCCGCGGTGCGCGCCGACAAGCGCTACGACCTGAGCGACCTCATTCGCGACCGTCTGGCCGCCGTCGACGTGGAGGTGCGCGACACGCCCCAGGGCGTGGAATGGGTGTTACGCGGACCGCAGTGACGGGCCGTGGTGGTCCATGCCGGCCACCCGCGCTCGACGACGAACGCCCGCAACGGTGTACACGACGACGAAGACGATGGTTCCGGCGATGATGATCACCGCACCGCTCGGAACGTCGGCGTACCAACTGGCGTACATTCCGACCCCTCCGAACACCGCACCCAACACCGGAGACAACCACAACATCCGACCGAACGAATTAGTGAGCAGTCGGGCCGTCACCGCCGGCAACACGAGCAGGGCCGAGATCAACAACACCCCGATCACCCTCACCGTCACCAAAATGGTGGCCGACAGCAGGATCATGAGCACCGCTTCCATGCCGGGAACGTTGACGCCGCTGACTCCGGCCACCTCGGGATCGAACGTGGTGAACAGCAACTTTCGGTACGACAGAACGACCACCACCGCACTGACCACGCCCACGCCAGCCACGGCGAGGATGTCGGCGGTGAAGACCCCGAGCACGTTGCCGAAGAGAACCGCATCGATGCTGCGCTTGGCCTGACCGAAACGGGCCTGGAGGGCCAGGCCAACCGCAAACGAGGCCGTGGTGATGACGCCAATGGCCGCGTCGGCCCCGATGATGCGTTTGCGCGAGACGCGACCGATCATGAGACCCGAGACGACACCCCACAAGCCGGCCCCGATGAAGTAGTTGATGTTCAACACGGCGGCCAGGGCTGCACCACCGAACACGGCATGACTGAGTCCGTGGCCGATGTAACTCATGCTGCGCAACACTACGAACACGCCGATCAGGCCACACAAGGCGCCGGCCAAGGTGGCGACGAGCAAACCGTTGCGGAAGAACTCGAATGCAAACGGCTCGAGCAGGTCGACCGCGATCAGGTTCACGCTCCGCGACGACTGAGACGCAGGCGCAACTCGTCACCTCCCTGCTCGAGAACGACAGGCATGCCACCGTGTTGCAGCACCTCCATGGGGGCTCCGTAGGTGCGCTCGAGGAAATAGGGTTTCAACACCTCGCTCGGTGAACCGTCGGCCACCACGTTTCTGTTGAGGCAGATCAATCGGGGAAGATGGGCCGCGAGGCCGTTGAGATCGTGAGTGGTGAGAACGATCGCGATGCCCGATTCGCCGTCGCCGCGGTCGGGGTGCAACTCGTTGAGATCGGCCAGCACGTGCAGAACCTCGTGACGTGTGCGCACGTCGACGCCCGCCGTGGGCTCGTCGAGCACCAGTAAATCGGGTTTCTGAATCAAGGCCCGAGCCAGGAACACGCGCTGCTGCTGGCCGCCGGACAACTCGCGGATGTGTCGCGACCAGAGACCCGCCAAGCCGAGGTGCTCGAGTACGCGTTGGATCTCGGACTTCTCGGAGGGCTGAAGTCGCGGCCACCACGAGCGTTGCGGTCGGCCCATGGCCACCACCTCGGACACAGTGACCGGGAAATTCCAGTCCAAAGTCTCGAGTTGGGGCACGTAGGCGACCCGCAACGACGGCGACCACATCACCGAGCCGTGAACCGGCTTCACCGACCCGAGCATCGCGCGCAGCAACGTGGTCTTTCCGGATCCCGAGGGTCCGACGATTCCCACGAACTCGCCACGCGCCACCGTGAGATCGACGTTCTCGATGACCGGCCCGTTGCCGTACGAGCACGACACATGATCGAAGCGAACCAAAGGAGGCGTCGCTTCGGCGGAATTCACTGGGGGTACTCGGCCTCGTCCAAACCGACGTCAGAGACGTCAACGGCCTTCAACGCACTCGCGTCGCCGCCGAGGGCCTCCACCATGGTCACGTAATTGAATCGCATCAGGCCCAGCCACGAGTGCTCGGGATCTCCGGGTGCCCCGAGCAGGTCGTCGTCGCGCAACACGTCCACATACCTAACCCCCGTTTCGCCACCAATCTGCTCGAGCACGGTGGACGGGAACACCTCGCTTCCGAAGATGGCCGCCACACCTGACTCCTTCACCTGCGTGATGAGATCCGCGATTTCGCGCGGGGTGGGCTCCTCGAACGATGATGGCTGGATGGCACCGATGACCGTCCATCCGTAATAGTCGGCGAAGTACGCGTAGGCGTCGTGATAGGTCAGAAGTTGACGTTGTGATTCGTCGAGGGTCGCCGAGGCGGTGGCCATGGCCGCGTCGAGTGCATCCACTTTGGCCACGAAGGCCTCGTAGTTGCTGGCGTAGGTCGCCGCGTTGTCCGGGTCGGCCGCCGACAAGGAGTCGCGCAACAAAGCGGCGAAGTCACCGGCCATCGGGGGATTCGTCCACACGTGAGGGTTCGGCTTTCCGCCCTCCTCGGGGAACGAGAAGTCGAAGATCCACTGGTCCTGCGGCAGGATCGCCGTTCCTAGTTCGCACACGACAGCACCCTCACCCAGGTTTGCGTCAGCCAATTGGCGGGTCGGGTCTTCCAGCCCCAATCCATTGATGAAAACGATGTCGGCCCCCTCCAGAGTGGCCGCAACACTGGGCGGCGGCTCGTAGGTGTGACTGTTCGTTCCCTCGGGCACCACGCCGACGATCCGAGTATCCGTGCCGGCGGCGATGTTGGCCGCGATGCTCGTGATGGGAGCCACCGTGGTGGCAATCACCAACGGAGCCTCCTCCACGGCCGAACGCAGGGGACAGGCACTCGCCGTGTCGGGGACCGAGTTCGAGACCGAAGTCGAGTCGCCACCACCACAGGCGACCACTAGAGCGGCCATGATGACGATGGGAACCGTGGTGCGAGGACGAGAAGACCGAACGAAAAAAGAGGAAGTGTTTTTCAGCATGCTCAACGATAGCACGAGGGTCGAAAAGTCGATCAGTCGGGTACCAACATGACCCGATCCATGAACGCCATCACCAGATCCTGCCACGCCTGGGGGTCGACCGACTGGTCAGTGACCTCGTCAAGGACCAGCCCGAAGGAATAGGCCAGCATGAAGGCCGAACCGGTGTCGGGATGAACGTCGGGGCGCACCCAACCCCGAGCCTGGGCTTGTTCGATCACCTCGGCCAACATTTCGCGCAAACGCCGCTGCTCGGCCCCGAGACGGACCCGGTACTCCTCACGACCGCGAGTGGCCCCCAACATACTGGCGCGCAGCAGACGCAGATCGGGCCGATCAGGCAGGAAGGCCGAACCCACCACCGCCATGATGAAGCGACGGAAGTCGACCTTGGACGTGGCCCGTTCGAACGCGGCCCGGGCGTTCTCGATGTCGGCCTTCACCGATTCGGCGAAGATCTCCACCTGCACCGACTCCACGAAGTCCACGAAATCGGCGAAGTGGTGGTAAAGCGAACCCTTGGAGATGCCCGACAGCTCCAACAACATCTCGACCGTGTACCCGTAGAGACCGTGTTCGGCGGCCAGGGTTCGTCCGGCCTCGAGTAGGGCGATCTTCGTCGGATGCGTCGGCCGGTCGGGCTTGGCGCGTGGCCGCGGCGGATTGTTCACGTCGTCGTCTCCCGTCTCTGGGTCTGCGCCCACGTCAGACCCGCCAGGGCATCGATGTCGTGCGAGAGACCCAGCACCCTTTCGGCCACGATGTTACGTTGCACCTCGCCCGTTCCGCCGCCGATGGTGAGAGAACGGGCGAACATGTAGCCGTCGAACCAGCCCGGGTGGTCGAGCGAACGCAAGCCCACGCCACCACCACCGCCGAGTCCATTGTGCTCACCGCGCGCGGAGTTGTCGTGACTCTGACGCAACAGCGCATGGGCACCGAGCACGTCGCGAGCCACTTCCATCACGTTCTGTCCGTGCTCGTCGGCCAGGATCTTACGAATGCTGGCCTCGGGGCCGGGCTGCTCGCCGCGCAGTCGTGCGGACAGTGTTCGCATTCGGATCAGGTCGAGTAGCACGTGCTCGATGTAGACGCCCGCCAATCGCTGACGCATCACCGGGTCGACCACCGGCCCACGCTCGCGGACCGCGTCGAGCATCTCGAGCGCGGTGGGTCCGCTTCCCCACAGAACGCCACCGGTCGACAGAGAAACCCTTTCGTTTCCGAGCGTCACCTTGGCCAGACGCCACCCTTCGTCGACGTCGCCGACGAGATTCCCCGCCGGAATGCGCACGTCGGTGAAGAAGACCTCGTTGAACGTCGACGCCCCGGTCATCTCCTTGATGGGGCGGATCTCGATGCCCGGAGTGTCCATGGGGCAGACGAAGTACGACACCCCTTTGTGCTTGGGTGCTTCGGGGTTCGTACGGGCGATGAGGATGCCGTACTTCGCGTGTTGCGCTCCGCTGGTCCAGATCTTCTGCCCGTTGACGATCCATTCGTCACCGTCACGAACTGCGCGGGTTCCGAGATTCGCCAGGTCGCTTCCGCTGCCGGGCTCGCTGAACAGCTGACACCAGAAGTCCTCGCCGGAAAGAAGTCGCAGCAGATAGCGGCTCTTCTGTTGCTCGGTGCCGGCGTAAAGAATCGTGGGGCCCGCCCAGCCGATGCCGATCGGATTGGCGGGCCGACGGATGCCGGCCTTGGCGAGTTCGTCGTCGATGATCAACTGGTGGATCGGGTCGGCGTCGTGTCCGAACGGCGCCGGCCAGTGCGGAGCGACGTATCCGGCCTCGGCCAACTGTCGCCCGCTCGGACGGGGATTGGCAGCGATCCAGTCGCGCACGGCGAGACGACGCGGATCGTCGACGGCGGGCATCTGGAAATCCATGAAGCGAGAGTATTCGCCCCGAGGTGCACGGCGTACCATCGCTCCCGTGCCCGCCCTCGGACCCAGCGCCACGTGGAACTTCGCCGACTCATGGGAGGCCCTCGCGCGAGCGATCCCGGACGCGCCGGCCCAATACGGCTTCTCCCAACGCGACGGGCGCGAACTGCGGTACGACTGGGCCGAGTTCGATCGACGAGCCAACGGCATCGCCACGGCGTTGCTCGCATCCGGAGTCGCTCGTCAGGACAAGGTGGCGCAGTACATGTACAACTGCCCCCCGTACCTCGAGAGTGTCCTCGCCACGTTCAAGGCCGGCCTCGCACCGGTGAACACCAATTACCGCTACACGCCCGACGAACTGGTCTACATCTGGGACAACGCCGACGTGGTGGTCGTCGTCTTCCACGGCTGCTTCACCGACACCATCGCCTCGCTACGGGATCGGGTTCCCCGCGTCGCGCTGTGGTTGTGGGTCGACGACTCGAGTGGCGAATGTCCGTCGTGGGCCACCGACTACGAGACCGCCGCGCTGGCCGGCACGGCCGAAACGGTGATTGCCCCATGGTCTCGGTCGGGCGACGACCTGTTGCTCATCTACACCGGTGGCACCACCGGCATGCCCAAGGGGGTCATGTGGCGACAGGAGGACTTGTTGCTGGCCCTCGACGACGCCAACCGCGTGAAGTTGCCACCCACACCGGATCTCGATTCGTTGCTCGCGCGCACCGCCAAGATCGGCCCCCGCAACCTTCCCGCTGCTCCGCTGATGCACGGCACCGGACTGTTCAACGCCATGAGCAATCTGATGATGGCGGGATCGATCGTCACCATGCGCGGCCGCAGGTTCGATCCGGTGGAACTATTGGACACGATCGAACTGCTACGTGTGAATTCGATGTCCATCGTGGGCGACGCCTTCGCCAAGCCCATTCTGCGCGCATTGGATGCCGAGCCGTCGAGATGGGATCTCTCGTCGTTGCGCGTCATCATCTCGAGCGGAGTGATGTTCGCCGCCGAGACCAAAGCCGGGCTGCTTCGACACAACGATCGTTTCATCATGGTCGACGCGCTCGGATCGTCCGAGGCCATCGGTATGGCGCAGAACACCACGACCGCCGATGGGTCGACCAAGACCGCCACGTTCCAGCTCGGACCCCGAACCAAGGTGCTCACCGAGGAGGGTCGCGAGGTGCTGCCCGGAAGCGGCGAGTTGGGGCGCGTGGCACTTCGTGGCCACACACCGATCGGCTACTACAAGGATCCCGAGAAGTCGGCCGAGACCTTCGTCGTGTTCGACGGTGTGCGATGGTCGATCCCCGGTGACTGGGCCAGCGTCGACGCCGACGGGACGGTCCACTTGCTCGGACGGGGAAGTCAGTGCATCAACACCGGTGGTGAGAAGGTGTATCCCGAGGAGGTGGAGGAGGTTCTGAAACGTCACCCCTCAGTCGCCGATGCTGCCGTGGTGGGCCTTCCCGACGAACGATTCGGCCAAGCAATCACGGCTCTCGTCGAGCCGCTTCAGAATCAGACGATCGATGAGATCGAGATCATCGCCCACGTCAAGTCTCGATTGGCGGCGTACAAGGCCCCGAAGCGAGTGGTGGTAGTGGACACCGTGGGTCGCGCGGGCAACGGCAAACTCGATTACAAGGCGCTCACCGCGCGGGCCACCAAGGCCCTCGGCTAGCGTTCGACCCGACACGAACACACCTCAGGAGCGGTACCCGTGGCAGTACTCGGATTCGACGGCAAAGTCGCGATCATCACCGGAGCGGGAGGCGGCCTCGGCCGACAGCACGCCTTGCTCATGGCCGAGCGCGGCGCCCTCATCGTAGTGAACGACCTCGGTGGATCCGTCGACGGGACGGGCGCCAATGCCTCCGCGGCCCAGAAGGTCGTCGACGAGATCAGAGCCGCCGGCGGCGAGGCCGTGGCCGACCACAATTCGGTGGCCACCCCCGAGGGCGGCGAGGCCATCGTCCAGACGGCGATCGACTCCTACGGTCGCGTCGACATCGTCGTGAACAACGCCGGCATCCTGCGCGACAAGGCGTTCCACAACATGGAGCCCGACCTGCTGAACCCCGTTCTCGACGTCCACTTGAAGGGCGCGTTCTACGTCACCAGGCCGGCTTTCGTACGTATGCGCGAACAGGGTTACGGCCGCGTCATCTCCACTTCGTCGGCCGCCGGCGTGTTCGGAAACTTCGGACAGACGAATTACGGCGCCGCCAAGATGGGCTTGGTCGGGTTCACGCGCGTGCTCGGTGTCGAGGGCGCCAAATTCAACATCAAAGCGAACGCCATCGCGCCATTGGCGATGACGCGCATGACCGAGAACATTCTCGGCGGGCTGAAGGACAAGTTGGATCCGGGCCTGGTGTCCCCGTTGGTGGCGTTCCTGGCCCACGAGGACTGCCCGGTGAGCGGCCAGCTCTTCTCGGTCGGGGGCGGACGCGTGGCTCAGGTCTTTCTCGGTGAGACCAACGGGTACCACAACCCTGCTCTCACACCCGAGGACGTGCAGGGGAACTGGGACACCATCACGGATCGTTCCACCTATTCCGTGCCGAGCAATCTGGGCGAAGAGACCGCTCTGTTCCTCCCGTTCTTCACGTGAGCACGAGGGCCCAAGCGCGCGAATGAGAGGGGCGACACCATGATCGACGTCGAGGAGTTCGGACAGCGCGCCAGCGAGTGGTTGACGGCCAACCGGCTGCGGGCGCCCCGCGATTACGGTGCGATCTGCCCGCCAGATCTGGTGGACTCCGGTTTGTCCTGGCAACGTCACCTTTACGAATCGGGATGGGCGGGCATCCATTGGCCAACCGAGGTGGGAGGACAGGGACTGACCGCCGCTCATCAGGCCCAGTGGCTGTACGAATGCGCGTTGGCCGGAGTTCCCGGTGTCTTCAACATGGTGGGCCTGGTTTTGGCTGGTGGGGCCATTCAAAAGTTCGGAACACCCGAGCAACAGGTGCGGCACCTGAATGCAACGTTGCAGGCCGACCATGTGTGGTGCCAGTTGTTCAGTGAGCCCGGGGCCGGAAGTGACCTTGGGTCATTGAGTACGCGAGCGATATCCGACGGGGATCGGTACATCGTCAACGGACAGAAGGTGTGGTGCTCCGGCGGGCGTTACAGCAACTGGGGCATCCTCATGGCCCGGACCGACATCGACGCACCCAAGCACAAGGGAATCAGTTTCTTCCTGATGGACATGAACCTGCCCGGGATCGAAATACGGCCGCTCAAACAGATGACCGGCGAGGCCGAGTTCGACGAGGTGTTCTTCACCGACGTCGAACTTCCGGCCGACGCGTTGCTCGGGCCGTTGCATGGCGGTTGGGGCGTGGGTATGGCGGTGCTCACTTCCGAGCGCGGTCACATCGGAACGAGCGTGATCTCGTTGGAACGCCGTCTGGAGTCGATCGCGCGAATGGCTCAAGGGCGGGAGTTGAGCGGAACCGAGAAACAGGACCTGACCAAACTGCTGTCGAAAGGCATGGCCTACAAGGCGATGGCGCAACGACAGGGACCGGTGGCCTCGACGGCGGCCTCGCTGATGAAACTCGGGATCACCGAAATGATGTTCGACAGTGCAATGTTGCGCGCCGACATCGCCGGGGTGGAATCGACGTTGGATGGTGCCGATGCCTTCGGACTGTTGTCGGCGCCGGGGGGTCGGATTGCCGGTGGCACGAGCCAGGTGCAACGCAACATCATCGGGGAACGCCTGCTGGGCCTCCCCCGCGACCCCTCCCACTGACACACGAAAGTGGCGACGAGTTGTCGCATTTCGGTCATGGCCGACAGGGAGAGGTGGGGTGGGCGCGAGTCAAAGATCGCCCCTCCCCCGTAGAATCACGGTCTTGGTCACGAACGGAATCATGGGTACACAATCGTGAAAGTTGCATCCGCCAACGGCGTCAAGGTCGAACTTCACGATCTCGGCGGCTCGGGTCCCCACATGCTCATGTCCCACGCCAACGGGTTCCACGGATTGTGCTGGAAACCAGTAGCCGCCAGCCTCATCAAGCGCTTCCACTGTTACGCCCACGACCATCGTGGTCACGGTGACACCGCCGCCCCCAAGGACTGGAGAGTCGCCTGGTCGGGGTACGCCTCCGATGCCACCGCCGCCGCCAAGGCCATTGCTCAAAAGGGCGGCATCATCGGTGTCGGGCACTCCATGGGTGGTGCCACGTTGCTGCTGACCGCCATCAAGCACCCGGAACTCTTCCGCGGACTCCTCCTGTACGAACCCATCCTCGTCCCCGACAACGTCCGACGCCCGGCCTCTCGTCCGAACGTTCTCGCCGAGGGTGCCGCGCGCCGCAAGCCGTCGTTCAAGTCGCTCGACGAGGCCATCAAGAACTACTCGTCGAAACTCCCGATGTCTCACTTCACACCCGAGGCTCTCGAGGCCTACGTTCACGGAGGGTTCCGCAAAGGTGACGACGGCCTGATGCACCTGAAGTGTTCGCCCGTTCTCGAATCGGAGAACTTCAAGAATCCGAGCATTCCGAATCTTTGGAAAAAACTCCCCGAGATCGGTATTCCCGTCTGGGTCCTGAGCGGTCACCCCGAGCCTTTCCAACCCTCGGGTTTCGCCGAGGCCATCGCCGATCGCCTCCCCCAGGGCAATCACATCGAGTACAGCGATCTCGATCACTTCGGCCCCTTCGTCGATCCGGCCCGCATCGCTCGCATCATCGACACCTTCGCCGACACCTTGGAGCCCTGACGTCACGATGTCCGCGGTCATCGGTTCCGAGCACGACTCCGCACCGGGTTCGGGCGCTTTCGGGCCGACCGTCGATCGCTTCGATCAGGTGGTCGACGAATTGCTCGAGCGTGTTCGTAATCATCCGGTGGCGTCCCGAGCCTTCGAAGCCGCCAGTCATTTGGGGGACTTCAGTCTCGTGTGGCACCTCGTCGGCATCGCCCGCGGGCTCACGGGCGGAAAACGAGCCTCGCAGGCCATCGCTTTTTCGGCGCTACTCGGTGCCGAGTCGCTCTTGGTCAACCAAGGAGTGAAGCGCATCTTCAAACGCGAGCGCCCCACCTCCAGCGGTGACGATCGTTTCGACGTGCGCACCCCGGCCACCAGCAGTTTTCCCAGCGGACACGCCAGCTCGGCCGTGTTCGCCGCCACCGTTCTCACCACTTGGGACGGCAAGCGGACCGCGCCGCTGTGGTTCGGACTGGCCGCCGTGGTGGGTAGTAGCCGCGCAGTGGTCCGCATCCATCACGCCAGTGATGTCGTCGCCGGAGCAGCCGTCGGTCTCGGTCTGGGTCTGCTGGCTCGCCCGATCATCAGGCGGCTCCGCTGATCTCGATGCGGGCGGCGCCGGCATCGATCCGCACCACCCGTACCGTGAACCCGTCACCGGACCACTCGTCACCCTCACGCAACTCCCCCGACATCAGATGTTGACGGCGTTGGAAGCCCGTTTCCCCGATCACGACGATCCGATGAACGAGCACGAAATCACCGACATGAAACGCGTCATCTCCCGAAGCCTCGACCAGCTCGACCGAGGCGAAGGTCGAGGCGTCGATCGGTATCGCCACCGCTATCGATTCCGCGGACGTGAGCCGCGAGCGAGGAACGATGTCGACGACCCGTGAGTCTTCATCGGGACTCCAGCGCTCGACTCGCGCCGGATCGATCCAGCCGGTCGCCAACAGATTCACCACCAAAATTCCCGGACCATGGCGCAATCTCGGGTCCACTTCACGCGCCGACGCGTTGTTGCTCATCAAGTCGTACGGGCTGTCGTACTCGACGTCGTCGAGACCTTCCGCCGAGAGCGAACTGTGGGGCCAATCCAGTCCATGCCCCAGCTCGTGTTCGATCAGGTCGAGCGGTGGCTCACTGCCCCACACCGACATGAAGTCCGATGCCCCCACGTACACGTAACGTCTCGTCGTTTGAGCCGAACAATCTCCCGAGCACCGCGCCCCGGGACCTCCCCGTCCGCCCTCGGATCCCTCGGCATGTTGCGCGTCGGCCACCACCAATACGCCACTCGACGAGGGCGAGGACTGCTCGAATGCGTGCTCGACACACTGCTGCGAGGTGTCGGTGGCCTGAATCGACACCGCGAACGATGCGGGCACGAAACGGGGCTCGTATCGACCACCCGACCAGCGCTGGAAGTACTCCGTCACCGGCTGCAGGAGTCGGGCGATCTCGACGGCGTCGCGCTCCATTCGATCGTCGAGCATCGCGTACAACGGGTCCGTCGACTGGAGCGGTATGCGACACACGACCACTTCCCAAACGTCCTCGCCGTTGGCCCGCTCGAACACGGATTCCGACGTGGCAAGAAGTCGCCCCACGGGATCGAGGTACTCCGAGGGCTCACCGGATCCGCAACCCACCGATCCGGCGAGGAACGCCATGACCATCGCCGGCCCCACTGAGAACTTCATCGCCCGTTCACCGTAGCCTTGGCGTCGTGAGCACCGAGATTCGCTTCGATCGACGGATGTCTGAGGCCGAAGGTCTGTTGTGGCGCCTCGACAAAGACCCGTACCTCTCCTCGACCTTCGCGAATCTCTCGGTTCTCGATCGTGCACCGGACTTCGACCGGTTGCGCCGGCGCATGGAGCGGGCCTCCATCGCCATCCCCCGACTCCGTCAACGCGTGCAGTCGTCGCCCGCGAGCCTCACGCCCCCTTTGTGGGTGGACGATCCTGATTTCGACATCGACTACCACGTACGTCGGGTAGCGCTCCCGGCCCCGGGGTCCCTGCGACACATGCTCGACCTTGCCACGCTGATAACGAACGATCCCTTCGATCGCACCCGACCGCTCTGGCAGTTCGTCGTCATCGAGGGACTCGACGGCGACCGAGCGGTGTTGGTCGAGAAGCTCCACCATTCGATCGCCGACGGTGAGGGCAGCGTGCAGTTGTCGCTGCAGTTCTTCGACTTCGAGCGCGACGCTCCCGAACCAGCGCCCCTGAGTTGGGAACCGTCGTCGGATTCGTCCTCGATGCTCGACGTCGACTTGTGGCGAGCGATGCTGGCCGGGCCCCTCAAGTTGCCGGTGGCAGTGGTCAAACAAATTCGTGATTTGGTCGCCGACCCCGGGCAGATTCCGGCGAATGGTTCGGCGACCATCGACTCCCTGCGCTCGACATTCGGACAGTTGACCGACACCGAACCGGCCCGCTCGCCACTGTGGACCACCCGATCGTTACGGCGACGCGCCGAGGTCCTCGGTGCCCCCTTCTTCGACACCCGCGACGCGGCCCGCGCCCTCGGCGGAACCCTCAACACCGCCCTTCTGTGCGCCACCGCCGACGCCGCCGGGCGTTACCACCGTGCCCTCGGGGCTCCCGTCGAAGAACTTCGAGCGTCGATGGCCATCAGCACCCGCAAACAATCGGGCGCTGGCGAGGCCACCAACGCCTTCTCACTGGCCCGCATGTTGGTTCCCACCGCCGAGATGGATGTGCGCGAGCGATTCGCCGCGGTGAACAAGGCGACCCTGGATGCCACCGGCTCGTCAGCTGCCTCCCTGGTCGGCGTCGCCGCCAGCCTTGCCACGTCACTTCCCACCACCCTCGTCACCCGAGTGGCTCGGCTGCAGTCCCAAACCGTCGATTTCGCCACGTCGAACGTGAAGGGAACCCCGATCCCGGTGTTCGTCGCCGGATCGCAGATCGTGAACAACTTCCCCCTCGGCCCACTCGGCGGGGTGGCGTTCAACCTCACGTTGCTCTCCCACGTCGGCAGCCTGGACATGGGCCTGAACATGGACGCCGTCGCGATCACCCAACCGGAGTTGATGCGGGACTGTCTGAACGACTCGTTCATCGACCTCGTGAAGGCGTCACGAGCGAGGACACGCCGGACTCGATCGAAAGACGCGAAGAGCGCGAAGAGTTAGAGGCTCAGCCGCGCACGGCCGACGTGAGCAGATTGCGGACATCGAGCAACAGATCGCTGACCTCACCAGCCGCCACCAGTTCACGACTCACCATCTGACCCAGTGCCGAGTCGATTGTCGTGAGAGCCCGCTCGATCACCGCAGCCGAAACGACCTTGATGTCGTCGATGTCGAGTTCGACGATTTCTTCGGCAACCTGAGCAGTCATCGGATTTTCCCTTCATCGGGCCCGGCTCCGAGGGTTCGGAGACGAACGGTTCATGAAAAGTAACGCACCTCCAGACAAAAAGTGTGCATCGTGTACCTGAGTTGTCCGACACATCGCCGACGGGTTGCAGCGTCACGGACACGACGCACCACCTACAATCGGGGCATGGAATTGAACGGAGCGGGGACCGTCGTCACCGGCGCCGCGGGCGGAATCGGTGACGCGCTGGCCCGTAGATTCCACGCCGCTGGCGCCCGAGTCGTGGTCTCCGACCTGAACAGCGAGGGAATCGCCTCCCTGGCCGCCGAATTGAACGCCGTCCGCCCGAATTCCGTCCACGCCCTCACGGTCGACATTTCCTCCGAGGAGGGGAACCGCGAATTGGTCGCTGTCGCCCGCCACTTTCTCGAGTCCGATGACGGACCTGGGATCAGCCTCTATTTCGCCAATGCCGGCGTTGGTGGCGGGACTTTTCTCGAGTCGACCTCCGAGGAGCAATGGGAACTGGCCATGGCCGTGAACCTTCACGCGCATCGATGGGCCATGAAGTACCTGATCTCGGATTGGCTGGCTCGCGGTCGCGGCTACTTCTGTTCCACCGCCTCGGCCGCCGGTCTCCTCAGCCAGATCGGATCAGGTCCTTACTCGGTGACCAAGCACGCCGCGGTGGCTTTCGCCGAATGGGTCTCGATCTCCTACGGCGACCGTGGCATCAAGGTCAGTTGCTTGTGTCCCCAGGGTGTCAACACCAACATGCTTCGTCAAAGTGACGACAGCGGTTTCGCCGGTGCCACCAATGTCGTGCGTGCCGCCGGTGTGGTGCTCGAGCCGACCGAGGTGGCCGACGTGGTGGCCGAGGCCATCGCCCAGGAGCGCTTCCTCATCTTGCCCCATCCCGAGGTGTCCGAATACGAGCAACGTAAGGCCGCCGACCGTGAGCGCTGGCTCGCGGGTATGCGCAAACTTCAGGCCCGCGTGCTCGGAGGTCACTGAGCGTGGCCCCCAAGTTCACCGTGGAGCAAGCCGACGTGCTGCGTCGCATCGGACTGGTGGCCGGAGAGGAGGTTCGGTTCCGTCGCGCCGATCGGGGACGCTGGCAATCGGGCCGGATCTCTGGCGTCGAACGCGACGGCAGCATCACGGTGCACGATTCCCACGGTGCCGCTCGCTCGTTGCGTCCCGAAAGACTCGAGGTCCAGCGACCCGGACGGCGTGGCAGACCGGTCTGGATCCCGGTGACCGAGGTGGCGGTCACCTGGGAGCAACTCACCCTGTTCTGAGCGACTACCCTCGCCCCATGGGCGTACGACTGGATCCTGAAGACGAATACATGCACGAACTCGGCCCAGAGTCGAACTTCAACGAGAGCATGTACATCAATTGTTTCGACCCGACCAACAAGGTCGGTGGCTGGTTCCGCATGGGCAACCGCGCCAACGAGGGCTATGCCGAGATGACGGTCTGCATCTACCTGCCCGACGGGTCAGTGGCGTTCATGTTCAAGCGTCCCACCATCGAGAACAACGACCAGCTGGACGCAGGCGGTCTCACGTGGACCATGGTGAAACCCTTCGAGGAATTGCGTATCGACTTCACGGGCAAGGTCGTCGTTCTGGCCGAGCCCACCCAGATGGTCGACCCCAAGACGGCGTTCAAGAACAATCCCTACTCTGAGTGCGAGGCCCACATCACCTTCACCGGCCAGGGTCGTCCCAGCATGTTCGGCGGCGAGCCCGACACCCCCCACGAGACGCCGGGCGAAGAATTCGCCAAAGGTCACTACGAGCAACTGGTGCAGGCGCGGGGAAGCATTCGGGTCGGAGACCAAGAGTGGGAAATCAATGGCTTCGGGCTACGCGACCACTCGTGGGGTCCCCGCTACTGGCAGGCACCGTGGTATTACCGATGGTTGACGGCCAACTTCGATCAGAACCTCGGCTTCATGTTGTCGCGCGTCGCGAAGAAGAACGGTCCGGGAACTCGAGGCGGATTCGTCTGGGAGGACGGCCAAATGCACCTGTGTGACCATGCCGAGATCTCCACCGACTTCGTGGGTGAGGACACCTACCACGACAAGATCGAAGCGGTGCTACGCAGCAGCCGCAGTCAACGGGAGTGGCGCTTCACCGGTGACGTCATGAGCCTCATCCCGTTGCGCAACCGACGTCAGACCCCTGACGGTGAGTGGCTCACCACTCGCATCAGCGAAGGAATGACCCGCTGGGAGATGGTCTCTGAGGAGCACGCGGGCAAGATCGGATACGGACTGTCGGAGTACCTCGATCAGATCATCGACGGTACGCCGGTGGGCACCGCGGAATAAGCCCGGGTCCCGACTCGTCCCGTCAGACGAGTCCGACGGCCACGTCGACCAGTGCCTCCAGCAGTCGGTCGAGTTCGCTCGCCGTCACCTCCACGCCCTCGCCGTACAACTTCACCTTGGGCTCGGTTCCGCTCGGACGAATCTGCAAACGCACGCCCCGTCCATCTTGCTCGCTGAGCCACAGGCGCACCAGATTCGCCTCAGGGAAGTTCCGAACCGCCACCACCGGCCGTCCGCCGATCGATGATGGTGGCGCGTCCGTCAGCGTCTGAACCAGTCGCGCGCCCACCGATGGATCCATCTTGACACTGCGCTCGGCGGTCACATGACGTCCAAACGTCGCCGCGATGGAGTCCAGTCTCCCTTCGATGGTGGTTCCCTCGTCGGCCGCCACACCCGCGATCTCGGCCACGAGAACAGCGGCCGCAATGCCGTCTTTGTCGAGCGGCCGATCGGAGACGAGGAACCCCAAGGCCTGCTCGTACGCGAACACCAAGCGGAGCCCGTGGGCCTTCATCGCTGCATCGGCGATCCATTTGAAGCCGGTGAACGTCTCGCGGTATTGCACGCCGTGGGCGGCCGCCATCTTGCCCAACAACGACGATGACACGACGGTGGTCTCCACCAATCGATCGTCTCCGTGGGTGCGGCGGAGAATGTGGTCGGCCAACAACCATCCGATCTCGTCGCCACGCAACAATCGCCACGCTCCCGACGTGCCACTCGGAATGGCGACACCGAGGCGGTCGGCGTCGGGATCGTTCGCAATGACGACATCCAATCCCTCGTTGCGTCCGAGATCGATGACCAAATCCATCGCCCCCGGCTCTTCCGGGTTCGGAAACTCCACCGTGGGAAAGTTCGGGTCCGGCTCTTGTTGCAGGGTCACCACCGCGGGCTCGGGAAGCGCGCTCATCTCGAAGGCGCGCAGCAATACCGATCCCCCGACCCCGTGCATCGCGGTGTACCCGACCCGCGCCCCCGTCGCCCCCGGTGCCAGGCGCACGGAGGGCACCCAGGCGAGATACGCGCGCGTGGCCTCGTCACCGATGACGTCGATGAGCGCGTCATCGTCATCGGCGAGCGCAACGGTGGTCGCGTCGATGGCGTCCATGCGCGCGGCGATGGCCGTGTCATCGGGGGGAACGATTTGCGCCCCGTGTCCGAGGTACACCTTGTACCCGTTGTCGCCGCGAGGGTTGTGACTGGCGGTCACCATCACGGCGGCGGCCACGGCGAGCCGCGGGATGTTCCATGCCAACACGGGCGTGGGTGTCATCCCGTCGATCAGGTGCGCCTTCATTCCCCGAGCCGCGGCGACGCGCGCGGTGTCCCGGGCGAAGTCCGCGCTCTTGAAGCGCGCATCGCAGGCAATCAACAGGCCCCGCTCGGCCGCTCCGGGCACCGTTGCCAACAGATGATCGACCAGTCCGGCCGCCGCACGGCGAACGACGAGTCGATTCATTCGCGATGGGCCGGCTCCGATCGCCGCCCGCAGACCGGCGGTACCGAACGTCAGTCGCGAGGAGAAACGTTCGGCGAGTTCGGATTCGTCGCCATCGAGCAGGATCTGCAACTCCCGCTTGACGTCGAGATCGGGCTCGGCGGCCAACCACTGCTCGGCGACGACCCGGTGGTCCGACACGACAAGCCTCAAAAATCCGGTATCAGGGTGCGCAACTCCACCAACGGACGCGGGCCGACATGCGAAATCACCTCGCCAGCCGCCACCGACCCGAGCCACCCACTCTGAAGAAGGTCATAGCCGTTGGTGTAGCCGTACAGGAAGCCGGCCGCGTACAGATCTCCGGCTCCGGTGGTGTCGATCACCTGCTTCACATCGTCGGCGTCGACGTGCAACACCTCGTGGGGGGTGATGATCGAAGTGCCGAGAGCACCTCGAGTGATCACGGCCAGCGAACTGTGGCGACGAATCGCCTCGACGGCATCGTCGAACGAGTCGAGCTCGTACAGGGACTTCAATTCGGCCTCGTTGCCGAAGAGAATGTCGACCTCGTCGGACACCAGCGTTCGGAAGTCTTCTCGATGGCGCTCGACACAGAAACTGTCCGAGAGACTGAGGGACACCTCGCGCCCCGCGGCATGCGCAACTCGGGCCGCGTGGCGGAAGGCGTCCTTGGCGTTTTCACGATCGAAAAGGAAGCCCTCCATGTAGAGCACGCGTCCGTCAGCCACGGTCTGCTCGTCGATGTCATGTCGGTCGAGATAACTGGACACGCCGAGAAACGTGCTCATGGTCCGCTGCGCGTCCTCGGTGACCACGATGATGCAGCGTCCCGTCGGACTCTGATCGATGTGCTTGCCGGCACTGAACTGCACGCCAACCGCCAATAGGTCGTGGCCGAACACCCGACCCAGGTCATCGTCGCTGACCTTGCCGATGTAGGCGGCTTTCCCCCCGAAACTGGCGACGCCGCACACGGTGTTGGCCGCGGATCCTCCACTCATCTCGACGGCCGATCCGAGAGCCTTGTGGAGTTGGAGTGCGCGGTCGGTGTCGACCAAGGTCATCGAACCTTTGACCAGCGACTCGCGCTCGATGAACGCATCGTCGGCATTGGCGATGACGTCCACCAACGCATTACCGATTCCCACTACGTCGTAACGGGCCGGGAGATGTCGTCTGGGATCGGACACGTCATCGCACGCTAGTAGCCCGATGACGATGGCTCGCGCCACATGGCATCACGGGGCACCGAACTACGATGACCGCGTGACGCTCGCCCCCGAAACCCCCGCCGATCTGGACCGCTACCGCCTTCCCCGACACGTGATGCCACGGCGTTACGAGGTGCACCTGGATCCGAATCTGCGGACCTCCGTTTTCACTGGCAGAGTGGTGATCGAATGCGTCGTCGAGGTTCCGACTCGTCTCATCGTCGTCAATGCCAAGGATCTGACCATCCACACGGTTTTCGTCGATGGGGCCCCAGCCAGACACGCAATCGACGTCGCTGATGATCGGTTGATCATCGACGCCTCCGAGACCGTGCCCGTCGGCCCGTCGATGATCGACATCACCTTCTCCGGGGTGCTCAACGACAAACTTCGCGGCCTCTACCGAAGCACGTATCGCAACAATGAGGGTTCCGAGGAGGTAATCGCCGCCTCGCAGATGCAAGCCACCGACTGCCGTCGGGCGTTCCCGTGCTTCGACGAGCCCGACTTCAAGGCCGTCTTCGCTGTCACCCTCGCCTGTGAACCCGACCACCTGGCCATCAGCAACGGCCCCGAGATCGAGAGGACCACGTTCACCGACCCCGAAGGTCACGAGCGAACTTTGGTGAAATTCGCCGACACGATGCCCATGAGCACCTATCTCGTCGCCTTCGTCGTCGGTCGACTGGAGGCCACCCCGGCCGTCGACGTGGGTGGAGTACCTCTCCGGCTGGTGCACGTGCCGGGCAAGTCGCACCTCACCGCGTTCGGACTCGATGTCGGGGCCCGAAGCCTGCAGTGGTTCGTCGACTACTACGGCATTGCGTACCCCGACGCCAAAATCGACATGGTCGCACTTCCCGACTTCGCCGCCGGCGCGATGGAAAACGTCGGCTGTATCACGTACCGCGAGTCGTTGCTGCTCGTCGATCCCGCCACCAGCACCCAATCCGAGCAACAACTCGTCGCCGATGTCGTGAGCCACGAGTTGGCCCACATGTGGTTCGGTGACCTCGTCACCATGAAGTGGTGGAACGGCATTTGGTTGAACGAGGCTTTCGCAACCTTCATGGAAGTCGCCGCCTGCGCCGCCTACCGACCCGACTGGGATCGCTGGACCACCTTCTCCCTCGATCGCACGGCGGCCTTCGACACCGACTCGCTGGCAAGCACCCGGCCCATCGAGTTCGAGGTGCGCTCACCCGATGACTGCGAGGGCATGTTCGACGTCCTCACCTACGAAAAGGGTGGCGCGATCCTGCGCATGCTCGAGCAGTTCCTGGGCGAATCCCGATTTCGCGACGGCATACGCCATTATCTGCGCACCCACAGTTACCGCAACACGGAAACCTCCGATCTTTGGGATGCCATCGAGGCCACCGTCGAAGCGGACGGTGGAGGTGAACCCGTACGGGCCCTCATGGACTCCTGGATCTGGCAACCCGGTTACCCGCTGATCGGCGCCCACGTCGACGGTGACGAACTCGTGCTGCGTCAACGTCGTTTCTCGTTCGATTCGACCAACGACGAGGGTGGCTCGTGGTTGGTTCCCGTACACGTTCGATCCAACGGCATCACGTCCAAGCACCTGATGTCGTCGAGAGAATTACGGGTCGCGCTCGATGACCCGTCGTCTCCGGTCATCGTCAACGCCGGTGGTCACGGCTTCTTCCGCGTCGATTATGCCCCCGAGCTGCTCACTCGCCTTTCGCACGTCGGGGTGGCCAGCATGAGCACGGTCGAGCGTTACAACCTGGTGGACGATGCCTGGAACGCGGTGGTGGCCGGTCGTTTGAACGCGACCGACTATCTGACGCTCGTTTCGGACTTCGCCGACGAACGCGATTTGGCGGTTTGGCAAGCCGTAGCGATCGGGCTTCGCGGTCTCGCGCGCATCGTGCCCGAGTCGCACCAAAGGAAACTGAACGCTCGCGTTCGCTCTCTCGTGTCGGGTGCGCTGCTCGACATCGGATGGGATCCTCGACCGAGCGAAGACGATCTGCGATCCAAATTACGCGGGCTGCTCATCACCCTGTTGGCCATCAACGGTGGTGACGACGAGGCCCGCGAGCGCTGTCGCTCGATCTTCCAAGTGTCGGTTGGCGAATCGAGCAACATCCACCCCGAACTCGTCGCCGCCGCAACAACGGTTGTGGCCTCCACCGGCGACAGCGTGGACTACAGCCGATTTCGGGAGCTCTTCCGTTCCGCCACCACCCCACAGGAACAACTGCGGTATCTCTACGCACTGGCCGACTTCGACGACGCCGCCTCGATCGAGGAAACCTGCCTCTTCGCCCTCAGCGACGAGGTGAAGTCGCAGAATGCCCCGTTCGTGCTGGCCCGGGCGATGCAGAATCGTCGACACGGATCCGTCGCCTGGCGATTCGTCTGCGAGAACTGGTCCCACGCCAACTCGACGTTCCCGGTCAACACCATCATCCGCATGGTCCAGCCCGTCGCAACGCTCGACACACCGGAGATGGGTGCCCAGGCCCGTGCCTTCTTCGCCGAGCATCCCATTGCACAGTCGGCCAAAACCCTCGATCAGGTGCTCGAACGTCAGCAGGTGAACATCTCGTTGAGGGGACGCGAGGAAGGTCGGATCGTCGATTCTCTGTGAACTTGCACCGGATGAGGCCGAACCTCACCGGTCGAGGTACGACACCTCCACCCGAGTCCACTACGGTTCCCTCGTTCCCGCTGACGAGGAGAGACACCATGGCCGAAGCTTGGATCATCGACGGAGTGCGTAGCCCGCGTGGCAAGGGCAAGGACACCGGTTCCCTACACCACATCCACCCCCAGGAGTTGCTGGCCCAGGTGCTCAAAGGTTTGCAGGCCCGGGTGGGTTTCGACCCCGCCGACGTCGACGACGTGATCATCGGCAACGGGAACGACGCCGGTGACCACGGCGCCTGCATCGGCCGCATGGCCGTGCTCGCCGCTGGCTGGCCGGTCGAGGCTCCGGGCGTGACGATCAACCGTTTCTGCGGCTCGGGTCAGCAGGCCGTGTCCTGGGCGGCCATGGCCGTGCAGGCCGGACACCAGGACGTGGTGGTGGCCGGTGGCGTGGAGTCCATGTCGCGTTGGCCCGCTCCCAGCGGTCCGCCCGACTTCACGGTGGGCAATGCCGCTCTGCGCGAGGTGTATCCGCTGGTGCCCCAGGGCGTGTCGGCCGACCTCATCGCCACCGTCGAGGGCTTCACCCGCCAGGACGTGGACGCACTGGCCTTCGAGAGCCAGAAGCGCGCCGCGCGGGCCCAAGAAGAAGGACGCTTCGACCGCAGCATCGTGCCCATTTTGAACCCCGACGGTTCGGTGGCGTTGGCAAAGGACGAGCACCTGCGGCCGAGCACCACCATGGAGTCGCTGGCCGGTCTCGCGCCGTCGTTCGAGCGACTCGGCGGGCGCGTGCTCGACGGATTCGACAAGTCGTTCGACGACATGTGCAAGCAGGTGTACCCGAGCATCGCTGGCGTGAACCACGTGCACCACGCGGGCAACTCGTCGGGCGTGGTGGACGGAGCAGGCGTGATCATGGTGACCACCCCCGAATACGCCAAGGCCCACGGCCTGAAGCCCCGAGCCCGCATCGTGATGTCGGCGGTGGCCGGCGCCGAGCCGGTGATCATGCTCACCGCGCCCGCGCCCGCGTCGAAGAAGTGCCTCGAGCGTGCGGGCATGAAGGTGAGCGACATCGACCTGTGGGAGATCAACGAAGCCTTCGCCGCGATTCCGTTGAAGGCCATGCGCGAATTGGGCATCACCCCCGAGAACGTGAACGTGAACGGTGGAGCGATCGCCCTAGGTCACCCCATCGGTGGCAGCGGACCGATCCTCATCCAGACCGCGCTCGACGAATTGGAACGTCAGGACAAGGAAACCGCGCTGATCACCATGTGCACGGGCGGTGGCATGGGCACCGCCACCATCATCCAACGCCTGTGACCCCGGCGTTCTCGGTCGACTTTGCGTCGGTTTTCGGTTCTCTCGCCGACCGGGATCGACGAAAACGGTGGGAGAAATCGCTCGTGACTTCCCCGCGCAAGTCGTTATGGTCGGTCTCGTCCATACAGAGGATCCGAGGGACCCAGCCCGACGACGATCCGCCAACCACCCGCGAGGGAACGGTGGCAACGCTGGGTGCGATGTGGGAACCCCCGAAGAGGTGACGATCACTCGCGGGGCAGGCCCAGCACGCGCTCGCCCACGATGTTGCGCTGGATCTCGGTGGAGCCCGCGTAGATGGTGTGGGCCCGACTGAACAGGAACGTGTGCTGCATGTCGTGCTCGTCGCTGTGCTCGGGTTGCATCACCAACGCGTCGGCGCCCAGCAGATCCACTTCCAGTTCGCCCAGACGCTGGTGCCACTTCGACCAGAACAACTTGCCGATCGATCCCTCGGGGCCGGGCTGACCACCCTGGATGAAGCGGGTCACGTTGCGCATACCCGACCAACGCATGATCTCGAGTTCGCCGTAAGCGCGCGCGAGGCGTTGACGGATCTCGGCGTCACGGTCGTGTCCGCGCGCCGCCGCCAGATCGCGCACCTTGGCGAACTCCTTGGCGAAGCGCAGCTGCTGGGCCATGAACGCGGTGCCGCGCTCGAAGCCCAGGGTGCCCATGGCCGTCTTCCAACCGTTGCCGCGTCCGCCCACCACCAGATCGGCCGACGTGACGGCGCCGTCGAAGAACACCTCGCAGAAGTGGTCGTTGCCCGACAGATCCTTCAGCGGTCGAACCTCGACTCCGGGCTGATCGATGGGCACCAGGATGTACGACAACGCCTTGTGGGCCTTCTGGTCCAACTCGGTGCGGCACAACACGAAGATCCACTGGGCGAACTGCGCCTGGCTGGTCCAGACCTTCTGGCCATCGATGCGCCACTGGTCGCCGTCGAGTGTCGCGGTGGTGCGCACGCCCGCCAGATCGCTACCCGCGCCGGGTTCGCTGAAACCCTGGCACCAGTATTCCTCGCCCTTCAGGATGGGCGGCAGGAAACGGGCCTGCTGTTCGGGCGAACCGAATGTGATGAGCGTGGGCCCCAACAGGCCTTCGCCGAAGAATCCGGCGCGTTGCGGACCGTTGGCCAGCGTGTACTCCTGAGCGAACACCAGCTCTTCGGCCACCGACACCTCGCGGCCTCCGAACGCCTTGGGCCAGGTGAGACCCAGCCAGCCGGCGCGGCCCAGTTCTTGCTCCCACGCCACTCGGACGTGCCAGTCGTGGGCGCCCATCTCGGCCGAGGTGCCGAGGCTGCGGTAGTCCCCCGCCAGATGATCGAGCATCCACTCGCGCACCTCGGTGCGAAAGCGGGCGACCTCGGGCGAGTCGGCGAACTGCATACTCGTATTCTCGCCCATCATCGGCGCATGTGAGAAAACCGGCGGGCGGATGCCACAATCGACACATGGCCCTGTCCGACGCCGACAAACTCGCCGCGCAACAGCGGTACGCCGACGCCATCAACAACTGTCAGCCCGAGGTGGCCATCGCCATGTGCGCACCGGGTGCCACCGTGTGGCACAACTACGACGACGCCACCGCGGTGTACGCCGACAGCGTGGGATCGTTGCCCTGGATGTTCAAGGCCGTCGAGGGTCTGCGTTGGGAGACCCGCCGGGCCCTGGCCACCGACGAGGGTTTCTTGTGGGAGGCCGTCATTCGCGGCACCGCCAAGTACGGCGAGTTGGCCGCGCACACATGCATGGTGGTGCGTCTGAACGACGACGGGCTCATCGTGGAACTGGACGAGTACATCGACCCTGCCAGCATGAAGCCCCTGCGCGGCTGAGAACGTGTCGTCCATCCTGGTCATCTGCACCGGCAACGCCGCGCGTTCGGTGATGGTGGGGGCCATCGTGAACGATCGTCGACCCGACCTGGACGTGGTCACCGCCGGCACGCTCACCATGGACGGGCAGCCCATCAGCTGGCGCACCCGCGAGGCGCTACGGCGCATCGATCTGAACGCACCGAACCACCTCAGCAAGCAGATGCAACAACATCACGGTGACGAGGCCCAGTTGATCATCGCGCTGGCGCCCGAGCACGTGGAATGGGTGCGTCGCAATCTTCCACACGTGGCCCACAAGACCGTCACGTTGAAGCGACTGGTGAGACACCTGTCGCACGATCGCCACACCCCACTGCCCGAACGCGTCGCCGCGCTGCGGGCCCACGAGGTGGAATTGGAGCCGTGGGAAGAGGTCGTCGATCCCGGTGGTGGCGAGGTGGAGGTGTTCATCGACTGCGCCATCGAGGTGGTGGCGTTGTGCGACGAACTGTGCCCGCGTTTGTGATCAGTCGATGACGCTCACCGCGCCAGCCTCGATCATCTTGCGGATCTGATCGTCGTCGAAGCCGGCCTCGCGCAACACCTCACGGGTGTGCTCGCCCAATTTGGGCGCGATCGATCGTTGCGTCCCCGGCGTGCCGTGGAAATCCACCGGCGAGGCGATCATGCGGGTGGTGCCGTCACCGTTGGGCACGTCGACCAGTCCCCCGGCGTGTAGCAGTTGCTCGTCGGCCAGGATGTCGTCGGCCGAGTGAATGGGCGACCAGAACATGTCGGTTTCGGTGGCGAAGATCGTCTCCCACTCGGACATGGTGCGACCGGCGAAGGCCTCGTCGAGGATCACGCGCAGTTCCTCGAAGTTGATGGCACGGTTGCGCATGCTGTCGAAACGCGGATCGTCGATCAGTTCGGGGCGCCCCACCACCCGGGCCAACGGGGGCCAGTGACGGTCACCCTCCACCCCCACCACGAAGAACCACCTGCCGTCGGATGACTGGTACGTGTTCACCGAGGGGTTGCGGGCCTCGAAGCGGTTGTTGATGGGCGGGTGACGCCCCCAACTGAGCACCATGTTGAGGTCGAAGCCGATGGTGTAGACGCCCTGACGCAAGAGCGACGACGAGACCATCTGCCCCACGCCCGTTCGTTCGCGGCTGTAGAGCGCGGCCGAGATGGCGCCGGCGAAGGTGACCCCGGTGCTGTGGTCGCCCATGCCTCCGCGCAACGTGGGGATGGTGTTGCCCTCGGGGGTCATCATGTGCGCCATGCCCGTGCGGGCCCAGAACGCCGAGATGTCGAAACCCGGCCGATCGGCGTCGGGGCCGGTGAGTCCGTAACCGGTGATGAGCCCGTACACCAGTCGCGGGTTGCGCGGCGCCAGAGTGGCGTAGTCGAAACCGGATCGCTGCAAAGCGGCCGCGCGCACGTTGGTGACGAACACGTCGGCCTCGTCGATGAGGCGGTAGGCGGCCTCACGCCCCTCGTCGGTGGTGATGTCGATCGCGACACCACGCTTGTTGCGGTTGTCGAGTTCGAACACCGGGTTGTCGGGAGGGTTGCCGCCGTACATGAACTGGAACGAGCGGGCCGGGTCTCCCGACACCGGTTCGATCTTCACCACGTCGGCGCCCCAATCGGCCAGCACACCGGCCGCGGCGGGACCGGCCACCCACACGCCCAACTCGACGACCTTCACTCCCTCGAGCGGACCGGGCATGGCGCGAACCCTACTTCTGGGCGCTGGCGCGCAACGTGTCGTCGCAGTTGGCAAAGTCGCCTCTGACGCGTGCCTGCAGGTCCACTCGAGGGCGCAGTCGTGTCGAGTCCCCATTCCCCTGCCCCTCTCGATATGAAGACTGCCGTCGTAGGGGTTGTTCTCCCATCCCGATAGTTGTGGCTCGGGCGACCAACTTGGTTTGCTGTCATTTCATTTATGGGCACGATCTTCTCGGGCAGCGGTCCTTGGCATAAGTCGGTACCTCATTTGTCCGGTCACCGACGCCGGACTCGTCACTGTCGTGTTTTCACGGCACTAACAGTGCTCGCTCTGGCGTCGTGCTCCTCCCAGGAGGACTCAGACGTTGGGTTCGACTATGCATTCGGCGCCACGACAGCGTCGGAGTACTCCCAAGCGATGTACGACGCAGCCTTGAGCCCAACTGGGGACGGCGCTCGACTCGTGGACAAGTTGGCAGGCGGCGAGGTTATTACTTTTCCCACCTTCCTACTGTTCGATGCTCGCCAGGGAGATGCCGGACTTTTTTTGGGCGACAACTACCAGGAGGGAGCCCGGTCGAAACTTCTTCAGTGGTGGGACTTGTACGGCGAGGATCCTGACGACTCGGTTTTCATCGCTGTTGGCATGGTCGATTTCGAGAACCGACAGCTCGCGAGTGCCGCCGCGAGAGCTGAGTTGCTTCGAATCTCACAGTTGGAGGAGGAGCTTGCGTTACCCGACGGTCTACTTCTCTGGGGATCCGACGACCGGGGCTTGTACATGTTTTGGGTCGCAAGTGACTCGTCGGTGGTGACGTTCCTCACCTGTGAACGATTCGGGAAATTCGCGTCAGACGGAGGTTGCAGCCGCGAAACGATGCTGGAAATTCGTGACGAAATCGAGCTTCGCTTAACGGGCGGGACATCACCGAACATCTCTGGAAAGACGCAGAAAGGCCCGATGGTTGATGATTGGCAACCGTTAGTGGAGTACGAAATTGATGTCGATGTCCTTTCAAAAGTTATGGACCCTTCCGGACTCCTGCGTTCGTCTTGGGGAGACAGCGAACCGCCACGAGGACGATACGCGTTTGCCGGTCGAGTCTCGAGCTATGCGTACAAAGCAACTTCTGATACTGACTCCGGCCCCGGTCTTCAGGTGATCATGGATCAGATTCCGATCAAGTCGAGAGAGCCTGCGCTCGAGTTGACCGAAACTCTGTGCTTCAGCGTTTCTTGTGGAGAGATACTGGAAGTGGGCCGAAGCGCCACGATTCTCGGAGGGCAAATTGCACCGACTTACTTTGATCCGGATACCAAGGTCATCAACGTTGTGCAGGGTCACATAGCGACATCTTCTCTCTTCCTGAACTTTGTCTGTGGTCGACCGTTGATCAGCGACGACATCGGTTTGACTGAGACAGAGGTGAGTGTTTGTCGGGAAGTCATTACCAATTTGGCAAATCAAGTCGGCTCCAACTGAGGATCGGCTCCGGTAATCGTTAGTTGGGGGCCGCCGATGCCCGTGGTTTTGACTAGCTCCAACGCGTTCCGGACCTCGGCGGGGACTCCTTCGTCAAACGAGGTCGGTCGCCCAGATGGCGGTCGGTGAAGTAATGACGCGCGACGGACAACTCAACATCACGCACCTATTCGAGGGCTGACACACCTGGCTCACGGCGCTCCCAACAATTCCAAGAACGCTCGCTCGGCCGAAGATGCCCGTGCCTTGCGGGTCGGAGAGTTGATGATTCCTGACGAGGCGCGGTTTTTCGATTATCCCGGGTCGAGGAGTGGAAGTGGACTTCACACAAAGTGGTTTCGCAGGTCTGGGTCATCCCCCGAATGTGGGGACAAGTCTTCCCATCACGGGCGGACACGGTAACTCGGGTGGAGGTGAGGGGAATTGAACCCCTGGCCTCTACATTGCGAACGTAGCGCTCTGCCAACTGAGCTACACCCCCGAGGGCACCGCGACTCTAGCGGCGAACGCGCAAGTTCAGGCGGCGCGGAT
>VFYV01000008.1 GCA_016871395.1 Actinomycetota bacterium | reverse complement strand
CTCCACATCGCCGCGAACGAGACGTCGTCGGGAATCTCGTCCGGCGCGGCCACGGTCACGTTGCGCAATCCGAGGGCCTCGGCGTTGTCGCTCGTCAGCCGTCGGGCGCGGGCGTTCACGTCGACGGCCCACACGCGACACTCCGGTCGACGTCGCGCCATCGTCAACGCGATCACCCCGGTTCCGCACCCGAGGTCCAACAGTTCACCCGAGGTCGGCAGTTCGGGTGCCTCCAACAACAGGAATTTCGTGCCGGCATCCACGCGCCCGTGCGAGAAGACTCCGGTGTCGGTCTCTATCTCGAAAGAACCGTCGGGAAGGGTGACCTCGATGCGCTTGCGCGCGGACTCCACCGTGGGTTCCTCGCTGAAGTAGTGCTGGCTCGGGTGGTCGGGGTCAGAAGTCATGGCATCGGTAGCCTGTCACGCATGACGTACCAGATTCGGACATTCGGAGATCCCGTGCTCGCCTCGCAGGCCCTGCCGGTGACCGACATCGACGCGAAGATCGTCCGAATCGTCGACGAGATGTTCGACACCCTCTACGAGAGTGATTCGGGTATCGGTCTGGCGGCTCCTCAGGTGGGCATTCAACGCCAGATCTTCGTGTGGGACATGGGCGACGAACCGCTGGTGGTCGTGAATCCAATGATCGTCGAGTCCGACGGCGAATGGGTCTACGACGAGGGGTGCCTCAGCATCCCCGGCTTGTACGTCGAGATGACCCGGCCCAAGACGGTCCTCATGAGGGGCATCGACTTGAACGGCAACGAGGTGGCCATCGAGGCCGACGAGTTGGAGGCCCGTCTGTTCCAACACGAGCTCGACCACTTGAACGGCGTGCTCATGTTCGACCGCATGCAACCCGACCAGCGCAAGGCCGCCATCGCCGAATACAAGAAGCTCACCGAGCAGGCAGCCGGGCTGAGCGCCCCCAAGCGGCTGAAGGCCGAATGATCGCACTGGCACCTCTGCCCCGCGGGCCGGTGCGTCGTGTCGCGTTCCTCGGCACCCCGGCACTGGCGGTGCCGGTGCTGGAGGCCCTGGTGAACGACGGCGTCGAGGTGGCCCACGTGGTCACCCGGGCCGACAAGCGTCGCGGTCGGGGACCCGAGTTGTCGCCCAGCCCGGTGATGGAATGCGCCCGGCGAGTGGGACTTCCGGTCGGACACACGGTCGACGAGTTGCTCGACCTCCACCGTCACGTGCCCATCGATCTGGGCGTGGTCGTCGCCTACGGAGCACTCATCAAGCCGAACGTCCTGCGCGAGATTCCCATGGTCAACATCCACGTCTCGCTGTTGCCGCGTTGGCGTGGTGCCGCTCCCGTCGAACGGGCGTTGCTGGCCGGTGATTCCGAGACCGGGGTGTGCATCATGCAGGTGGAGGAAGGCCTCGACACCGGCGGCGTGTTGGCCTCGGCGCGCATGACGATCGACCAGCACACCACGGCCGACGACATCCGGGCGCGACTCATCGCCGACGGCACCGTGTTGTTGTTGCGGCAACTACGTGACGGCTTGAGCGTGCCCGTCCCGCAGGTGGGCGAACCCAGTCACGCCGCCAAGATCGAGCCCGGTGAGTTGCGTATCGATTGGTCGCGCGACGCGGCGTCGATCTCACGATTGATCCGACTCGGAGGCGCGTGGACCACGCATCGGGGACGGCGGCTCAAGATCCACGCGGCCGACGTGCGCCCATCGTCGTCGGAACAAGGTTCCCTCGATCGCGGTGCGATCCTGGCCGTGGACGGCCACGTGGAGGTGGGAACCTCCGACGGGTTTCTCGTCCTACGAAGCGTGCAGGCCGAGGGCAAGAACCGAATGGACGCCGGTGCGTGGGCCAACGGTGCCCAGTTGAGGCCGGACGAGGTGCTCGGCGATGGGTGAGTCCGCTCGCTCGGTCGCCTACGCGGCCCTCATGCGCATCGATCACGAGGGCGCCTACGCCAACCTCGTGCTGCCGGCGATGTTGTCGCGCTCGTCGTTGTCCGACGTGGATCGTCGTTTCGTCACCGAACTCGTCTACGGCACCACGCGCATGCGTCGGGCGTGTGACGCTCTCGTCGATCGCTTCGTGATGAGCGAACCCGACGACGCCACGCGCACCCTGTTGCGCCTCGGTGCCTACCAATTGCAGTTCGCCAAGGTGGCGCCGCACGCCGCCGTCTCGGCCACGGTCGACCTGGCCTCACGCAAGACCAGTGGATTCGTCAACGCGGTGTTGCGCAAGGTGTCCATCAAGCCGATGGTGTGGAGTGGCGACGCGACGCGATTGAGTTACCCCGACTGGATCACCGAGTTGTTCGCCCGCGAGTGCGGCGACGAGGCCACCGACGCGCTGGAGCGTATGAATCGAGCCGCCTCGGTCACCGCCCGTGACGACGGCTACGTGCAGGACGAGTCGTCGCAGTGGGTCGCGTCCGCGGTCGGGGCCCGTCCAGGCGAGACGGTGCTCGACGTGTGCGCCGGCCCCGGCGGCAAGGCCACCGCGTTGGCGACCACGGGTGCGCGGGTGATCGGCGCCGACCTGCAGCCGTCGCGGGTCGGATTGGTGGCCAAGAACGCCGAGCGTCTCGGACAGCGATTGCCGGTGGTGGCCTGCGACGCCACGGCACCGGCGTTCATCGTCGGCTCGTTCGACCGGGTGTTGGTGGACGCGCCGTGCTCCGGGCTCGGGGCCTTGCGTCGTCGTGCCGACGCGCGTTGGCGCATCACCGAGGACGACGTTCGTGATCTCGTGGGCATTCAGCACCGCGTGTTGTCGGCCAGTGCCCCTCTCGTGCGCCCCGGTGGCGTGTTGGTGTACAGCGTGTGCACCATCACCGCGGCCGAGTCGATCGATCATGTCGTTCCCGATGGTTTCGACGTGGTCGACCGCCACGGTGACGGTTTCCTTCCCGCTCTCGGGTCGGATTGGCGCACGTTCGGGCACGGCCATCGCTTGCTGCCGCACCACGCCGACACCGATGGCATGGTGATCATCCGTTACCGTCGACGCGAAGGAGCATGATGAACGCGACGAGCAACACCAACGACGGCCCGCTCCTGGCCAAGGTGCTCACGGTCAGCGACGGGGTCGTGCACGGAGCTCGCGAGGACACCTCGGGTGCCGGTTTAGCCGCTTGCCTCGAGCGCCACGGGTTCACGGTGGTCGAGCGGGCCCTCACCGCCGACGGCGACGACAACGTCGCCGACGCACTACGGCGACTCTGTGCGAACTTCGCCGGCGTCGTGGTCACCACCGGCGGTACGGGATTCGCGCCCCGAGACCAGACCCCCGAGGGAACTCGGCACGTGATCGAACGCGAGGCCCCGGGTCTGGCCGAGGCCATGCGACTCGTCAGTCCTCTCGGTCGACTCTCGCGCGGGGTGGTGGGTATCCGAGGCGCGGCGATCATCTGCAACACGCCCGGATCACCCAAGGGGTGCGTGGAGCAGATCGAAGCCATCATCGACGTGTTGCCCCACGCGTTGCGTTTGCTCGACGATCGACCCACGTCCCACTGAACGGGCCACCGACGTTCGAAATCACGGTCATCGGGTCGGGTCGTACCGGTAGCGTCAGGGGCGTGTTGCGCCTCGTCCTCCCCAAAGGCTCCCTCGAGCAGGCCACCTTCGAGTTGTTCGAGGCCGCCGATCTTCCGATCAGGCGCTCGTCCAGCGTGGACTACAAGGCCACCATCGACGATCCCCGCATCAGTGAGGTGCGTATCTTGCGACCGCAGGAGATCCCGCAGTACGTCGCCGAGGGACTCTTCGACATCGGCATCACCGGTCGGGACTGGGTCGAGGAGACCGAAAGTCCCGTCGGGAGCCTCGGCGAACTGCGTTATTCGAAGGCCACCAGTGATCCGGTGAAGGTCGTGGTGGCCGTGGCCGCTGACAGTCCGGCCCAAAGTGTGGCCGATCTGCCCCGAGGAGTACGCGTCAGCACCGAGTACCCGTCGCTGACCCGTCGCTTCTTCGCCGCACGCGGTATCGAGGCCGACGTGCGTTTGTCCTACGGCGCGTCGGAGGCCAAGATCCCCGACATCGCGGACTGCATCATCGACATCACGGAGACCGGTCGGGCTTTGCGGGCCGCGGGCTTGCGGGTCATCGACACCATGTTGGTGAGCTACACCGAGATGGTGGTGAACAAGTCGTCGCACGCTGATCCGGCCAAGCGCCACGCGATGGACCAGTTGATGACATTGTTGCTCGGCACACTCGACGCCCGCGGAAAAGTATTGGTGAAGTTGAACGTCGGCAGCGACGATCTACACAAGGTTCTGGCCGTGCTCCCGTCGGCGAAGTCGCCCACCATCAGCGAGTTGGCGGGAGGCGGTTTCGCCGTCGAAAGCGTGGTCGAGAAGCGCTCCATCAACACCCTCATCCCGGCGTTGAAGGACGCCGGCGCTTCCGACTTGTTGGAAATGCCAATTTCCAAGATCGTGCCCTGATCATGGGTATGGTCGTCGACTTCGACGCTTTCGTCGGACTGGGTCGGGTCCGCACCGACGACGGAGCCGAGTACATGTTTCATTGCGCCGAGATCGCCGACGGGTCGCGCGACATCGCCGTGGGAACCCGGGTGTCGTTTCGCCTCGTCTCCAAGTTCGGTCGTGAAGAAGCCGCCGCCGTCACCCCCACCTGACGATCGACGATTCCACGACATCGTCGCCGTGTTGCTCGCCATTCCCGAGGGAGTGGTGGTGTCCTACGGCGAGGTGGCCCGCGACGCTGGATATCCGCGACACTCCCGGCTGGTGGGTCGCATCCTGTCTCAGTGGTCCGACGAACTCGACCTGCCGTGGTGGCGGCTGGTGAATGCCGTGGGTCGGTTGGTGCCGGGTCACGAGAGCGAGCAGGCGCGGTTGCTGATGTCCGAGGGCGTGTTCTGTGAGGCCGGTCGCGTCGTTCGTGTTCGATGTGGAGGGCGGTGAACGACGACTACAGCGTGTCCTTCACCTGAACGAACGCCAGTCGGATGTTTTCCAAGGCGTCGCGCAACACCTCGTGGTTCTCGCCGAGACGTTCGCCCAAACCATCGACCAGGCAACCGAGGGCATCGATGGCCAGGGCCGCCTCGGCCAGATGAGGGGGAGCGGCGGTCAGGTGGATGGCGGCCAGTTCGTAGAGGCCCATGGCGTGATTGGACACCACCAGGTCAGCGGGCGCCTCGGCCAGGCGCTGACGGGCCTCGGCCAGTACCTCGGCGGCGGCGTCGACATCCTCGTCATCCCCATGGGCGTCGCCGCGGCCGGGGTGGTCGGGGGCGGAATTGTCGGTCATCGGCGGTTCATCGGAGGTTTTCGCTGCTCCGAGCGGTTACTCTATCGGTCACAAAGAAAGCGAAGTGGGGCTCCGCCCCCACCCGACCACAACCGGTCCGCCGGAACTGTGCGTTCGGGTCACTGCGAGAAGGCACCTCGTGCGGTGCTGACCCGTGATGACGTCGCCTCGTGATGTCATCAAACACCATGGGAGGTCAGCCCATTGCACAGGAGTGAGCAGCCATAGCACCGCCGACGAATGAACCTCGCTACAACGAGCGCATCCGCGCCAGGGAAGTGAGGGTGATCGGTCCCGATGGATCCCAGTTGGGTATCAAGGCTGTCCCCGACGCCTTGCTCCTGGCTCGAGAACTCGACCTCGACTTGGTCGAAGTGGCCCCTCTGGCCGTTCCACCGGTCTGTCGCATCATGGACTACGGCAAGTTCCGTTACGAGGAGTCGCAGCGCGCCCGCGAGGCCCGCAAGAAGACGGCCCACGTCACGGTCAAGGAGGTCAAATTCCGACCCAAGATCGGCAAGGGCGACTTCGACACCAAGGTGCGACACGTTCAGGAGTTCCTCGCCGAAGGCCACAAGGTCAAGGTGACACTCCAGTTCCGCGGACGCGAAATGGCTCACCCCGAGCTCGGAACCAAGATCCTGGATGAGGTCATCGAGGCGATCGACGCGGTCGGCAAAGTCGAGACCCAGGCTCGGCTCGAGGGTCGAAACATGTCGTTGGTGCTCGTTCCAGACAAGAAGCCCACCAAGAAGAAAGAGGAGTCCCGCGTAGCCACGGCTTCAGAAGCCGTGGCTCCGGAGTGATTCACAACCCCCAGACGTCACTGTCGAGAAAAGGACCAGTTCGATGCCCAAGATGAAGACCAGTAAGACCGCCGCGAAGCGGTTCCGTAAGACCGGCACCGGCAAGCTCCGCCGGCTGCAACAGAACCGTCAGCACCTCTTCGAGAAGAAGCCGTCCACGCGCACCCGTCGTCTCGACGGCATGGTGGCCGTTCACCCCGGTGACGAAAAGAAGATCAAGCGCCTTCTCGCCGAGCGCTGAGCGACCAGTCACTCACCGACGATCAAGGAAAGAGAAAGAGTCATGGCAAGAGTCAAGCGTGCAGTGAATGCCAAGAAGAGCCGTCGTCAGGTTCTCGAGCGCGCCAAGGGTTACTACGGCAACAAGAGCCGTTCCGTCCGCGCCGCCAACGAGCAGGTGATGAAGTCCGGTCAGTACGCGTTCCGCGACCGTCGCGCCAAGAAGGGCGAGTTCCGTCGTCTCTGGATCCAGCGCATCAACGCGGCTTGCCGTCTGAACGACATCAGCTACAGCCGTTTCATCGCTGGCCTCCACGCCGCCGGCATCGACGTCGACCGCAAGATCCTGGCGGATCTGGCCGTCACCGACCTGGCCGCATTCGGTCGTCTCTGTGAGGCGGCCAAAACGGCGCTCGCCTGAGCGAGTTCATCTGAACCACGAACTGGTTCTCAGCAATCCAGCGGTTCAACGAGTGCGGCGCCTGGCGGGGCGTCGCATTTCGCGTTTCGAGGAGGGTGCCTTCATCGTGGAAGGGGCGGTCCTGGTGGCCGAGGCCGTGGACGCCGGGTGGCACGTGATCGAGCAATTCGTGGCGCCGGGGGCCGATCCGGTGACCGGCGCCGGCACGGTGCGTCACCTCGCGGCCGGCGTGATGGAGAAGATCGCCACCACCGAGACACCCCAGCCGGTGTTGGCCGTGGTCGAGCGCGCCTTCGCCGATCGCTCGGTTCTGGACACCTCGGGCTTGGTGGTGGTGGCCGACGGCATCGCCGATCCGGGCAACTTGGGCACCATGTTGCGTTCTGCCGAGGCCGCGGGGGCCGATTGCGTGGTGCTCACCCCGGGCACCGTCGATCCCTCGAACCCGAAGGTCGTGCGTTCTTCGGCGGGTGCCGTATTCCGCGTGCCGCTGGTCGAGGACCTGAACCTCGACGTATTGAGTCGTGCCGGCATCGTCCGCTTGGGAACGTCGTCGCATCACGGAGTCGCCCACACCGCGGTCGACCTCACTCGTCGCGTGGCCATCGTGCTCGGCAACGAGGCCCACGGAATGTCCGACGATGCCGCGGTCGACGAATGGATCACCATTGCGCAGGTCGGTCGATCCGAGAGTTTGAACGTGGCCATGGCCTGCACGGTGCTGTGTTTCGAGGCCGCTCGTCAACGCCGGTCAGCAACATGATCCACCGCGCGTTTCGTCGGATTTGTTCCGCAGTCGGTGGGGCGGGCTGCGGTACGGTTAGCGGGTCATGACCGACGCCATCGACACTGCCCGTTCCGCCGCCGAGGCCCGCATCGCCGCGGCCTCCACGGTCGACGAGTTGCGGGCCCTCGACACCGAGTTGTTGGGTAAGAAGAGTGCCCTGGCCGACGTGAAGGCCGGGCTCGGCAAGTTGGCTACGGTGGAAGAGAAGAAGTCGGCGGGACAGGCCGTGAACGAGGCCATGAACGCGGTGCGCTCCGCCCTCGACGCCCGCATCGCCGTCGTCGCCCGTGCCGAGCGCGACGTGCAGTTGAAGTCCGAGACCTTGGATCTCACCGAGCATTTCGTCGCCCCCGGCCGCGGGCGTCCCCACATCGTCACCCAGGCGTGGCAACGCCTCGAAGACGTGTTCGTCGGGATGGGATTTCAGGTGGCCGAAGGCCCCGAGGTCGAGACCGACTGGTACAACTTCGAGGCGCTCAACATGCCGCCGTCGCACCCGGCGCGCAGCATGCACGACACCTTCTACGTCGATCACGGTGCCCCGGGAAGCACGGTGTTGCGCACGCACACGTCTCCGGTGCAGATTCGCGTCATGCAGACCGTCGAACCACCGATCTACATGATCATGCCCGGTCGGGTCTTCCGCAACGAAACCGCCGACGCTACCCATTTGGCGGTGTTTCACCAGATCGAGGGTCTGGTCATCGACAAGGGGATCACGTTGGCCGATCTGGCCGGCACCATCGACGCGTTCACCAAGGCGTTCTTCGGCGAGGGGTTCGGCAGTCGTCTGCGGCCCAGCTACTTCCCATTCACCGAACCCAGTGCCGAGTTCGACATCCGCAGTCCCGACGGTTCATGGCTCGAGTTGGGAGGGTGCGGTATGGTGCACCCCAACGTGTTGCGCGCCGGGGGTCTCGACCCCGAGCAGTGGAGCGGCTTCGCTTTCGGTTTCGGCATCGACCGTATGGCCAAGGAGCGTCATGACGTGGGCGACCTCCGCGAGATGTACACCAACGACATCCGATTCATCGAGCAGTTCTGTTAGCTGACCATGAAGATCGTCCACTCCTGGCTCCTCGATCTCGCCAAGTCGCTTCCCGACGACGTCGACGCCATCGCCGAGACCCTCAGCGACATCGGTCTGGCCTGCGAGAGCGTCGACCGGGTCGGCGCGACCGTGTCGGGGGTCATCACCGCTCGCGTCATCAGGACTGAACGACACCCCGATGCAGCCAAGGTCCACCGGGTCTTTCTGGACAGCGGAGACGGTGTCGAGCACCACGTGTGGTGCGGCGCGTTCAACATGCAGTCCGGTGATGTCATTCCGTGGGCCACTCCCGGCACCGCCATGCCCGACGGTCGGTCCATCGAGACCAAGTCGATCGTCGGCATCCCGAGTGAGGGCATGTGTTGCTCGGCACGCGAGCTGGGTCTGGGCGACGACCACGGTGGAATTCTCATCCTCGATCCCGACACGCCGGTGGGCGTTCCCTACGGCACGGCCCTCGGATTGAACGAAGAGGTGGTGTACGACCTCGACGTGTTGCGCAATCGCCCCGACGCCTATGGACACGTCGGTGTGGCCCGCGATCTGGCCGCCCGGTTCGGTGTGCCGTTCTCGGCCTCCGACGGATCCATCAAGGCCACGGGGGCGTTGAAGTCGGCACCGGTCGAGATCGTGGCCGGCGATCGTTGTCCGCGTTTCACCACCATCGTTCTCAGCGGCGTGCGAGTGTCGTCGTCGCCCGACTGGATGGCCAGTCGTCTCGCCGCCGCGGGGATGCGTTCCATCAACAACGTGGTCGACGTGTCCAACTACGTGATGCTCGAGACGAACCAGCCCAACCACGCCTACGACTTCGAGCGATTGGGTGGAGGGGGATTCCGCATTCGTTTGGCGCGCGAGGGCGAAACCATGGTCACCCTCGACGACGTCGAGCGAGTACTCACCGCCGCCGATCTGCTCATCTGCGATCTTCTCGATCGTCCCATCGGACTGGCCGGCATCATGGGCGGCCAGAACACCGAGATCTCCGGGGACACCACCGTCATCGCTCTCGAGACTGCCTGGTTCGAGCCGCTCGGCATCATGAAGAGTATGCAACGCACCGGCCTGCGCAGCGAGGCCGCGGCCCGCTTCGAGCGGGGCATGGATCCTTATGGAATCGATGCCTCAGTGTCGCGATTCATCGAATTGTTGCGTCTCACGTGCCCCGATTTGGTGGTGCACGAGGGGGCGGTCGATGCCCGCACCGACCACCTGCCCAAGCCGGCAGTTGTAGAGGTGCGCCCCGCCCGTGTCGGCGCGCTGTTGGGCACCCAGTTCAGCGCCCAGGAAATCGTCTCGCTCATCGCCCCGTTGGGTTTCGTCGGTGCGTTGCACGGTGACACCATCTCGGTGACGGTTCCGACGTGGCGCCCCGACTGCGCGCTCGAGGTGGACATCATCGAAGAGGTGGCCCGACACTACGGCTACTCGCGTCTCGGCACGACGGTCCCCAAGTCCACACAACCCGGTGGTCTGTCACCGATCCAGCAACGCCGACGTCGGGTGCGTGAGGTCGTGCTCGGTCTCGGGGTCAGCGAAGCCATGCCGCATCCGTTCCTGACCGACGGCGACCTCGATCGCGCCGGGCTGTCGAACGAGGCCGTTCGACTGCTGAACCCGTTGGCCGTCGGTGACGACGTGCTGCGCACCTCGTTACGCCCCGGACTTCTGAAGGCCGTCGCGTTCAACGAGTCGCATCGTCGCAATGGAGTGACCTTGTTCGAGGTTGGTCACGTCTATCCGCCGAGTGATGACGTGCTTCCGTCCGAACACGAGGTGTTGGCGGTGGTTCTGGCGGGCCATGAGGCGCCGGCGGCGGTGGCGGTATGGCGCGAACTGGCCTCCGCCATGGGTTGGGGTGCCCGCCTCGATCAGTCCGTCGTGTCGGCGGGCCTGCATCCCACGCGTTCGGCGACGCTGTCGGCCGGTCGTGACGTGGTGGGCGTCGTCGGAGAGGTGCATCCCGACGTGCTCGACGCCTACGGAATCTCCCAGCGCGTCGCGGTCTTGGAAGTGAACCTCTCGTTGTTGCTCGCTTCCGAGCCCAAGGTGGCACAATGGAAACCGACCAGTCGGTTCCCCTCCAGCGACATCGACTTGGCCTTCACCGTGCCGTCGTCGGTGACGGCCGAGAAGGTCGAGAAGTCGTTGCGACAGAACGCCGGCACCTTACTGGTGGACATCGCGTTGTTCGACGTGTACCGGGCCGATTCCTCCGCCGAATCGCGCAGCTTGGCGTTCCGTCTGCGTCTGCAGGCTAACGACCGAACGCTCACCGATGCCGACGTGGCCGAGGTGCGCGACAAGTGCATCGCCGGCGCCAAGAAACTCGGCGCGCAACTTCGCTAGTTCGTGAGGGGCCTCATGCGGAAGGTGTCGATCATGAACTGCCGGTACTCCTTGTCGCTGATGCCATTGTCGTCCAGCAGCGAGTTGTAGAACAGGTTGGTTCATCGATACCACGAACACCACGCGCCGGTCGAACGATTCGCCGGGGGCCAGGCGTCGGTCGACGATGTCGCAGGCCTTCACCCCGCGGGGCCCCACGGCTTGGGCGATCTCGGCCAGATGATCAAGCAGGGGCTAGTTGACGGTGGCCACCGCCAGGATCGGCGAACGCCACAACGACTCCTCGCGATCGGTGATCTTGCAGGGCAGGGGGAGGATGCCCACGATGCCTCGATGTTCGTGGTGGCGAACCCCTGCAAGATGAGCGCCAGAACGTCGGCTGGCAAACCGTCACGGTCGTCGAAACGCCGATAGATCTGGGTGACCGAGCAGTTGGCCCACTTGGCCACCCGAGTGACTCGTAGCCCGAGAATGCCGTACGACCAGATGTCCTCGAGCGCACTGGCGCGTAGGCGATCGGGCAGTGAGGCCGATGAACCGAGGTCGGACTTTGAGGGCGACATCGGCGACAGTGTGCCGTCCTAATCCGGTCCAATGCGTGAAAAAGTTTTTCGGACTGACGGGTCGGCTGTCGTGGTCGCACTCAGTTGAGCGAGGCGTCGGCGGGGCAGTCGGCCAGCCATGCCACCTCGCCCCGCTGTCGAGCCAACACGGCGCGCCACAGTCCGTCGGGTTCGTCGGTGAACACGTCGCTGGCCAGCGCGGGCAACACGATCCACGCGCCCATGTCGAGTTCGCCATCCAACTGTTGCGGGCCCCAGCCCGCGTAGCCGTTGAAGACCCGCACCTTGGACGGTGCCGTGGCCATCAGGGAGGGGTCCTCGTCGAGATCGACGGGCTCGATGCACTCCACCGACTCCACGATCTGTCCGTCGGGGGTGATGTTGGGAACCAACCCCAATCCGATGAGGGCCTGTGGCTCGACGGGTCCGCCTCGATACAGGATGCGGGGTTGGATCAGATGAGCCCAGGCATCGATCTCTATGTCCATTTCGCCGCTCGGCCGGTTGATCACCAGTCCGAGGGCTCCTCCCTCGTTGTGGTCCAGCATGAAAATGACGGTTCGATCGAAGTTCGGATCGCTCAACGGAGGCGCGGCCACCAGCAGGCGTCCGCGGGTAGACGGTAGGGAGAAGCCCGAGCGGCCCGGCACATGGTCATGCTCCCACGTCGGGGCGAGCGGCTCCATGCCGATGGTTGTATTCCCATTCATGATTCCGTATGATCATACGCATGGCCAGTTTCGACCCGTCTTCGCTTTCGTCGGGGGCCCGACGACGCGCCGGAATCGTCGGTGCGTCCGGGTACACCGGCGTGGAACTGATGCGCCTCATCGCTGGTCATCCGAACCTCGATTTGGTCATGGTCACGGGCGACACCAAGGCCGGCACGCCGGTCGCAGATTTGTACCCCAGCGTCGCCGCTCGGTATCCCGATCTGGACTTTGGTTCGTCCGACGTCTCCTCGGTGGTGGCCGCGGCCACCGGACTGGACGTGGTGTTCTTGGGTCTACCCCACGAGGCCAGCATGGCCATCGCCCCGGCCCTCGTTGGCAAGGTGGGCTGCGTCGTCGACCTCTCGGCCGCCTTCCGCATGAAGGACGCCTCGGTATACCCCACGTGGTACGGCTTCGAACACGACCAGCCCGAGTTGTTGGCCCAAGCCGCCTACGGATTGCCCGAACTGCACCGCGCCGCATTGACCGGTGCGCGTTTGATCGCCACACCGGGGTGTTACGTCACCGCGGCCACGTTGTGTCTGGCCCCGTTGGTGCGGCGCGGATTGGTTCGCGACACCGGGATCATCGTCGACGCCGCGAGCGGCGTGTCCGGCGCCGGTCGCACGTTGAAGCACGGCAGTCTGTTCGGTTCGGTCAACGAGGACTTCAACGCCTACGGACTGCTCGATCACCGCCACACGCCCGAGATGCAGGACCAAATCGGCGCGCAGTTGCTCTTCACTGCGCACCTCGCGCCAATGAATCGCGGCATTCTCGCCACGTGTTACGCCACCCCCACCAGCACCACCTCCACCGAGGATCTTTTGAACGCCTTGGCCGATTTCTACGCCGACGAACCCTTCGTCGTGGTGTCCGAACGTTCGCCGTCGACCAAGGCCACGCTGGGATCGAACGCGGTGCACATCACCGCGCGACACGACGCGCGAACCAACCACGTCGTCGTCATCGGCGCGCTCGACAATCTCTGCAAGGGCGCCTCGGGTGGTGCGGTGCAGGCAGCCAACGTCGCCCTCGGCCTACCCGAGACCGCCGGCCTGTCCTCGATCGGGGTGTATCCATGAACGCGAATCCCATCGGTACCGACGCGCGGGCCTCGGTCCTCGTCGAGGCGCTGCCCTACATCCGGCGCTTCTCCGGCAAGACGGTCGTCGTCAAGTACGGCGGTAACGCCCTGGCCGGGGCCACCGAGTCCGACGCTTTGGCATTGTTCGCCGAGGACATCGTGTTGATGCGTCTCGTCGGTCTGAAGCCGGTGGTCGTTCACGGCGGAGGTCCTCAGATCAGTGATCTCATGACCCGGTTGGGCAAGGTCACCGAGTTCCGAGACGGACTGCGCGTCACCGACTCCGAAACGGTCGACATCGCGCGAATGGTCCTGAGTGGTCAGGTGAATCCCCAGATCGTGGCGGCCATCAACGTGCACGGTCGCTTCGCGGTCGGTGTCAGTGGAGAAGACGCATCGTTGATCACCGCCTCGGCCAAGAATCCGGATATGGGTTTCGTCGGTGAGGTCGATCGCATCAACCCGGGGATTCTTCACCGTCTTTTGGACGACGAGTTCATACCGGTGGTGGCCACCATCGGTACCGACACGCTCGGTCAGGCCTACAACATCAACGCCGATACGGTGGCTGGAGCCATCGCCGAGGCGTTGGGTGCGGAGAAGTTGGTGTATCTCACCGATATCGAAGGTCTGCGCCGCGTGGTCGACGACCCCGCCAGCCTCATTCGTCAAACCAGTCCCGACGAGCTCGACGACCTCATGGCCGACGGCACCATCGCCGGGGGCATGATCCCCAAGGTCGAGAGTTGCGCGCGCGCCGTGCGTGGAGGCGTGAAGAGAGCTCACATTCTCGACGGCCGTATTCCCCACGTTTTGTTGCTCGAACTCTTCACCGACGCCGGCATCGGCACGATGGTCGAAAGTGCCTACAAGAAGGTTCAGTCATGAGTTCCCATGCCTTCGACACCGCCGGCCTCGACCGGTGCCCGTTCATGCCGGTTTTCGGTGCACCACCGGTCATGTTCGAACGGGGGAGCGGAACCGAATTGTTCGACTCCGCTGGCAAGCGTTATCTCGATTTCTTGTCGGGTATCGCCGTGGTGTCGCTCGGTCATGCGAACCCAGTGATTGCCGCCGCCGTCGACGAGCAGATGCGCCGGCTCGTCCACGTCAGCAACTTCTTCGCCAACGATTCGGCCACGTCGGCTGCTCTCGCCGTGAACACCCTGTTGCGCGAGGCCTCGGGCGCGAACGGGCAGGTGTTCTTCTGCAACAGCGGGGCCGAGGCGAACGAAGCCGCCATCAAGTTGGCCCGCAAGTTCGGCGGTCGTGGTCGGCACGTGGTCGTCAGCGCCTTGGGCAGCTTTCATGGCCGAACCCTCGCTGCGTTGGCCGCCACCGGTCAGCCCGCCAAGCACGAGCCTTTCCAACCCATGCCCGAGGGATTTCGACACGTGGTGTTCGGCGACCTCGAGGCCTTGGCGGCGGCGATCGATGGCTCCTGTGCGGCCATCCTCATCGAGACGGTTCAAGGCGAAGGTGGTGTCATCCCGGCGTCCGCCGAGTACCTGCGGGGGATCCGGCAGTTGTGCGACGAGCGGGGCATGCTGATGATGGTCGACGAGGTGCAGACCGGTTTCGCCCGCACCGGCGAGTGGTTCGGCTTCCAACACGCCGGAATCGTCCCCGACGTCGTCACCATGGCCAAGGCCATGGGCAACGGTTTCCCGGTTGGTGCGTGTTGGGCCCGCACCGAGGTGGCCGCCGTGTTCCAACCCGGCGATCACGGCAGCACCTACAGCGGCACGGCCATTGCCGGAGCCGCGGTGAACGCCGTCATCTCCGAGATGCGTCGACTCGATGCCCCGGCCATGGCGCGAACCAAGGGCGGCCACCTGGCCACCGCCCTCGAAACGTTGGAGGGCGTGGTGGCGGTACGAGGCCAGGGATTGTTGCGAGCCGCCGATCTCGGTGCTCGTGACGCCAAGGCCGTGTATCTGGAGATGTTGAGTCGAGGAGTCGTCACCAACGCGGTGAACGCCAATTCACTGCGGCTCGCCCCGCCGTTGACGGTGTCGCTCGACGAGATCGACGAGATGGTGGCGGTTCTGTCGGGCGTGCTGGCCGACGGAATCGGAGTCCCATCATGAGCGTGCGCGGTTTGTTGAACGTCACCGACCTGAGCGTCGACGAACTGGCCTTGGTGCTGTCGTTGTCGCGACGCGAACCGGCCTCGCTCGGCCGACCCCTCACCTCGTCCACGGGAGTGTCGCTCGGTGCGGCTCTCATCTTCGAGAAGCCGTCCAACAGAACCCGACACAGTATGGAAATGGCCGTGGTCCAGTTGGGTGGATACCCCGTGTACACGCGCGGTGAGGAAGTCGGTTTCGACACTCGCGAACCCGTGGAGGACATCGGTCGTATGATGAGTGGTTACCACGGTCTCGTCGCGGCACGAGTGTTCTCCCACTCGGTCGTCGAGCGCCTGCACGAGTCGTGCTCGGTGCCGGTGATCAACATGCTGTCTGACGAGTCGCATCCGCTTCAGGGTCTGGCCGACGCGCTCACGATGGTGAACGAGTTCGGCGATCTCACCGGACGAATCGTCGCCTTCGTTGGTGACTACAACAACGTGGCTCGGTCGTTGGGGGAGGCGTGCATCATGTTGGGGGCCCACTATCGCCTCGCGTGTCCGACGGGTTACAACGCATCGGATTCCGAATTGTCCCGCCTTTCGTCACTCGGCACCGGGTCGGTCGAGCAAACCAACGATCCCGTCGTGGCGGTGAGCGGAGCGCACGCGGTCCACACCGACACGTGGGTGTCCATGGGTCAAGAGACCGAGAAGGCCGAGCGACTGGGCGTCTTCGGGGCCTATGCCGTCTCTCAGTCGCTCATGTCGCGGGCGGCGAGTGACGCCATATTCATGCATTGTCTTCCGGCGTATCGCGGGTACGAGGTGGAGGCATCCGTCATCGACGGATCGGCCAGTCGGGTCATCCAACAGGGTCACAATCGTCTCCACTCCGCCCGCGGGGTCATGGCCTTCCTCTTGGGGGTGAAGTGATGGCGTCCAAGGCTCATCGACAACAGCTGATCGCCTCGCTCATCGCCAAGCACGCGGTCACCAACCAGCCCCAGCTCGTCGACCTGTTGGCCCGTGACGGTGTGACCGCCACCCAGGCCACCGTGTCGCGCGACCTCGAGGATCTGGGGGCGGTGAAGGTTCGGGTACCGGGCGGTGACACCGTGTACGCGATCCCCGAGTTCGCTCCGGCGCGCCTGGCCCCCGAGGAACAGTTGCGACGGGTGATGGGCGAGTGGGTCGCCGAGGTCGCTCACAGCGGCCCGATGGTCGTGGTGCGCACCCCACCGGGCTGTGCGCACGTTGTGGCATCGGCCCTCGATCGCAGTGGCATGCCCGAGATCGTGGGCACGGTCGCCGGTGACGACACCATTTTCTGCGTCGCCGCCGAGGACTTCGGGGGTGCGAATCTCGCGACCGTTCTGCGCGACCTCGCCGGACTCAAGTCGACGACGTCGAGAGGAGAGAAGTGAGCCAAGACGATTCCAAGACCTTGTGGCACGGACGCTTCGCTGGTGGTCCCGCCGACGAACTGATGGCCTACACGGCCAGTCTCCCCTTCGATCGCCGATTGTGGCGTGACGACATCGCGTGTTCGCGCGCACACGTCACCGGCCTCGCGCACGTGGGCATCCTGACCGACGCCGAACGTGACGCCGTGTTGGCGGCTCTCGCCACCGTCGAGTCGGAGATGGCTGGAGAAACGTTCGTGTTCGCCGCCGGTGACGAAGACATTCACACCGCCGTCGAACGTCGGGTCACCGAAATCTGCGGTGCCCCCGGAGCGAAGCTGCACACCGGTCGGAGCCGCAACGATCAATCGGTGACCGGACTGCGTCTGTGGTGCAAACGCGAGGTGCCTCTGGTGGCGGCGCGTATCGTCGCGCTGCAGGAAGTTCTCCTGAACCGGGCCCGCGAGGCTGGCGTCGGCGACGATGCGGTGTACCTGCCCGGATACACACATCTGCAGCGAGCGCAACCGGTGTTGTTGGCCCATCACCTGTTGGCCCACGGTTGGGCGTTCGGCCGGGATGTCGAACGTCTGCTCGACGCCCTCGAACGCGTCGACGTGTCGCCGCTGGGCGCCGGTGCACTCGCCGGCTCGTCGTTACCGCTCGACCCCAGCTTCACCGCCCGCGAACTCGGTTTCGCGCGTCCTTTCGACAACTCGCTCGACGTCGTGAGTGATCGCGATTTCGTGGCGGAGATTCTGTTCGCCTTGTCACTGGTGGCTCTCCACCTCTCGCGCATCGGCGAAGAGTGGGTGCTGTGGACGAGTGAAGAGTTCGGTTTCGCCGTGCTGGACGATGCGTACGCCACCGGCTCGTCGATGCTCCCGCAGAAGAAGAACGCCGACATCGCCGAATTGGCGCGGGCCAAGGCCGGTCGCATCATCGGCGACCTGGCCGGACTGCTGGCCACGTTGAAAGGTCTGCCCTTGGCGTACAACCGGGACCTGCAGGAGGACAAAGAGCCGCTGTTCGACGCCGTGGATCAGGTGTCGCTGGCGTTGTCCGCGCTCTCCGGAATGATCGCCTCGGCGCGTTTCCTCCCCGATCGCATGCGGGCCGCCGCCGATTCGCCGACGATGGCCGCCACCGACTTGGCCGAGTTCCTCGTGCGCGCGGGCACACCGTTCCGTGACGCCCATGCCATCGTCGGAGCACTGGTGCGTCGTTCGCTCGCCGGAGAGGGGGCCTTAGTTGATCTGGTACGGGGCGAGTCACTTCTCGGAGACGAAGCCGCCGAGTTACTGGCTGGTGCGGTCGCCGTGCGACGGCGCACGTCTCCTGGTGGTGCCGGTCCGCGTCCCGTAGCGACGCAGATCGAAAACTTTGCCACCGCTTTGCTGCAGTGGAAGCAGGCGATCGCGTGAACACCCGTTTGTTCGGCGAGGTGTTGGTGACCATGCTGGTCATCGTCGACCCGCCGGGCAACGTGCCGATCTTCCTGGCGGTGACGCGTCAGTTGTCGGCCAAGGAACGGCACCGAGCGGCGTACCTGGCCATCGGCACGGCCTTTCTCGTCATCTCGCTGTTCGCCATCGGAGGGCAGACGATTCTCGATTACCTGAACGTCTCGGTGCCGGCCCTGCAGGCGGCCGGCGGACTCTTGCTGTTGCTCGTCGCGCTCCAATTGCTGTATGGAAAAGGCGGCGACGACGGACACATCGAAGCCACGCCCGAGCAACGAATATCGATTGCCATGGTTCCGCTCGGCACACCGTTGCTGGCTGGACCGGGGGCCATCGTGGCCACCATCGTGTTCTTCAGTCGCGCCGAGGGTGCGGGTGAGTGGTTCACGGTGGTCGGGGGCACCGCCGTGGCCCTGTTGATCTCGCTCCTCGCCTTGCGCTTCAGCGGCATCGTGCAACGAGTCGTGCGGCCCACGGGTGTCCTGCTGTTGGCTCGTGTGGCCGGCATGATTCTGGCGTCGCTGGCGGTGCAGATGATCGCCGATGCGGTGACCGAGTTCGTGCGCCTCGGCGCCGAAACGACGTGACCATGCCCTACCAGCAGCAAATCCGGGTTCGCTACGGCGAGTGCGACATGCAACGCGTCGTGTTCAACGCCAACTACTTCGTCTATTGCGACGACGTGGTCGACTCCTGGACCCGCACCGCCCTCTCCGACGAACTGGAAGCCACCGGAAGCAGCACCGATCTGCACGCCATCGGGTTCGATTTCATGTTGAAGAGCACGAATCTCACGTGGCACGCACCGGTGAGATTCGGAGAGACCATCGACATGTCCGCCACTGTGTCGCGCTGGGGCAACAGCAGTTTCGATGTGAGCATCAGTGGAAGGGTCGACGGCGAACCCCGTTTCGACGCGGTCATCACCTACGTGAGCGTCGATCCCGTGTCGCAACGTCCGGCACCGGTGCCCGACGTGGTGCGGGAGGCGCTGAGTCGTTAGGAGCCCCAGTTCACCCAGTTGCCGTGGGGGTGGGTCGTCGCAAGTCGTCGCACCGAGCGGTGGCCGGCGCGCCAGGTGACGAGGGTGACGACGGTGATCAACTCGTCAGAGCCTTCGTGTCCCGGAAGTTCGGGCGTCTCCCTCGGACTCTCGGCGATCACCCAACTCAGGTCCGAGATCGAACCGATCCGATCGAGCGTCCCGACGAACTCCGTGCGGCGCATCGGCGTGAGGTAGCTCATCACCCAGCTCGTCGTCACCACCGGATGTCCGTGCGATCGGGCCCGGGTCACGGCGTCCTCGACGGAGTCGACGGCGTCACCCCTCTCGACGACCACGCCGTGGGCACGGGCCAGTGACACCGCCGCCCTGAGGCGTTCGAATCGCTCCACGTGGTCCGGCCACACGCAGGCCTCCAGCCATCGAACCTCGTCGTCGTCGCTCACGTCGATCGGTGAAGCGTCGAAGCCGATCGACCACGCGACGGCGGGAACCCGACCCGGCAACGGTGGCTGGCCACGCACGTCGCAGACGATCGCCAACGACGACTCCGCGCCGATGATCCCGCCCGGGCGCACGTCGTACCCGATGTGCGGCGACAACAGGGTGAGACCGGCGCTGCTACCGATGTCGACCCGGGCCAACGGTCCCACCTCTTCGGAGAGGATCGCGAAAGGAAAGAGGAACCAGTTGCACCGACCGATCTCGTTGGTCTGCGTCGACCGGGAGGCCAACAGTTCCCGCATGGGATCAGCCCGTGTCAGCACGAAGTCCACGAAGTGGTCACCGGTGTCACCGTCGCCGTCACGCCGCGCCAGATTCGGGTAGTGGGCGGCGAGCGGATGATCGGCTTCGGCCAGGAGGAGATGGTGGGCGGCGGCGAAGAGCAAGACCGGAATGCGTTGGGTCTCGGGCGCCACCGACATGAGGCCCAGCACGCGCGGCTCGCGGGCGACCCGCGCGGCGAGCTTCCCGTACAGCGGGGCACCCACCTCGAACGCCCGGGCGAATTCGTCGAATCGACGCTCGAGTTCGATCACGGTCGCACCCTAGATCGCTGTGGAGCACGGAAAAGAAACCCACACGGGCGTCGATTGTTGCCAGAATGAACAGGATGACTTCGTCGAACCTCCTCGCCGATCTCGACGCCCGTGGATTGATCCACGACTCGACCGACCGCGCGGTCCTCGGCTCACGCTTGGCCCAAGGCCCGATCGCGGTGTACGTCGGTTTCGATCCCACCGCCGATTCGTTGCACGCCGGCAACCTTCTCGGTCAGGTGATGTTGCGTCGATTCCAATTAGCGGGACATCGACCGATTGTTTTGGCCGGCGGCGCGACGGGAATGGTTGGTGATCCCGGAGGGCGCAGTGAGGAGCGCAACCTGCTCGATCGCGAGATGCTCGAGCACAACGTCCGCTGCGTGAAATCACAGTTGGAACGCATTCTCGATTTCGATGGTCCTCACTCGGCGCGACTGGTCGACAACGCCGACTGGACCGCGCCAATGAGCGCGCTCCAATTTCTGCGAGATGTCGGCAAACATTTCACCGTGAACCAGATGGTGGCCAAGGAATCGGTGCGCTCTCGCATGGAGAGCGAGACCGGTATCAGCTACACCGAGTTCAGTTACATGCTCTTGCAAGCCAACGATTTTCGTCATCTCTTCGAGCACGAGGGTGTCGAGATGCAGGCGGGTGGATCGGATCAATGGGGTAACATCACTGCGGGTATCGATCTCATTCGCCGTCGACTGACGCGCGTCGCCTACGGGTTGACCTGGCCGTTACTCGTGCGCAGCGACGGACAAAAAATGGGTAAGTCGGTGCAGGGTTCGCTGTGGCTCGATCCGAACAAGACGAGTCCCTATCAATTCCGTCAGTACTGGGTCCAGTTGCCCGACGAAGACGTCGAGCGTTTCTTGCTGCAGCTCACGTTGCGTTCCGCCGAAGAAGTACGGGCCCTCGTGGCCGAGCACCGAGCCGACCCCGGTCGACGCATCGCACAACGCGCCTTGGCCCATGACGTGACGGTGCTGGTTCACGGCGAAGCCGCCGAGGCGGCCGCTGGCGAGGCCGCGAACGTGCTGTTCGGGGGAGACCCCACCGTTGCTTCGCCCGACGCTCTCGGTGTGGTGGCCCGCGAAGTTCCGTCGTCCACCGTGTCCCGGACCGCCTTGGGCGATGTGGTCGCGTTGCTGCGCGAGGCGGGGTTGGCCTCATCCAACGGGGAGGCCCGTCGGGGACTGCAGCAGCGGGCCTTTTGGGCCAACGGCCAGGTCCTGGAGGCGGAAAAGTCCTTGTCAGAGGCGGGTTTGCTACACGGTCGCTACATCCTCGTGCGAAAAGGAAAGACGAACTTCCACTTGTTGGACATCGTCGACTGAGCCCCGTCGAGGCTGGTCCAAGAACTTTGCCCAGCATGTTGATGGTGCCCCGGCCAGTCGCTAGGGTTGAGGTCCGCCCCCACAGGCCATTCGTGGTCGATCGGGGCTCATGGCACCAACACGCGGGACACGGGTTTTCTCGTTCTCGAAGTGAGTGCCCGAGTCACGGCTCCTTGAAAACGGAAGAGAAGACTGAACGCCAGTGCGGGCAGTCATTCGAAGGGTGTGGCTTGGCCATTCCCGACGGAGAGGCTGTCTGTCAATTCACCATGATCGAGCAATCGTTCGTGGAACAAAAACAAATCGTCGAGCTTGTCTCGACAGAGCGGATCGCAGTTCGGCACACCCGGGCTATTCCCCCAGGTGGAACTGCGCTCTAACTCAATGAACGCAGCTATTTCGTGAGCAATCATGCGATGGCGAGTTCTTGACGGAGAGTTTGATCCTGGCTCAGGACGAACGCTGGCGGCGTGCTTAACACATGCAAGTCGAACGAGGTCCAGGCAGTAGCAATACTGCGGAAGACCTAGTGGCGAACGGGTGAGTATCACGTGAGAAACCAACCCCGGTCTTTGGGATAACAGTTGGAAACGACTGCTAATACCGAATGCCGTCGTCGCCTCGCATGGGGCGATGACGAAAGGGCTACCGGATCGGGACGGTCTCGCGGCCTATCAGCTTGTTGGGGAGGTAACGGCTCACCAAGGCTTCGACGGGTAGCTGGTCTGAGAGGATGATCAGCCACACTGGGACTGAGACACGGCCCAGACTCCTACGGGAGGCAGCAGTGGGGAATCTTGCGCAATGGGCGAAAGCCTGACGCAGCAACGCCGCGTGCGGGATAAAGGCCTTCGGGCTGTAAACCGCTTTTACCAGGAACGAAAATGACGGTACCTGGAGAATAAGGTGCGGCCAACTACGTGCCAGCAGCCGCGGTGACACGTAGGCACCGAGCGTTGTCCGGATTTATTGGGCGTAAAGAGCTCGTAGGCGGTTCAGTAAGTCGGGTGTGAAAACTCTGGGCTTAACCCAGAGACGCCACTCGATACTACTGTGACTAGAGTTCGGTAGGGGAGCAGGGAATTCCTGGTGTAGCGGTGAAATGCGCAGATATCAGGAGGAACACCGATGGCGAAGGCACTGCTCTGGGCCGATACTGACGCTGAGGAGCGAAAGCGTGGGTAGCAAACAGGATTAGATACCCTGGTAGTCCACGCCGTAAACGGTGGGCACTAGGTGTGGGTTCCAACCAACGGAATCCGCGCCGTCGCTAACGCATTAAGTGCCCCGCCTGGGGAGTACGGCCGCAAGGTTAAAACTCAAAGGAATTGACGGGGGCCCGCACAAGCAGCGGAGCGTGTTGCTTAATTCGATGCTACGCGAAGAACCTTACCTGGGTTTGACATGTACGGAAAAGCAGTAGAGATACTGTGTCCTTCGGGGTCGTACACAGGTGGTGCATGGCTGTCGTCAGCTCGTGTCGTGAGATGTTGGGTTAAGTCCCGCAACGAGCGCAACCCTTATTCTGTGTTGCCAGCGGATAACGCCGGGGACTCGCAGAAGACTGCCGGGGTCAACTCGGAGGAAGGTGGGGACGACGTCAAGTCATCATGCCCCTTACGTCCAGGGCTGCAAACACGCTACAATGGCCGGTACAAAGGGCTGCGAACCCGCGAGGGCAAGCTAATCCCACAAAGCCGGTCTCAGTTCGGATTGAAGGCTGCAACTCGCCTTCATGAAGCTGGAGTTGCTAGTAATCCCGGATCAGCACGCCGGGGTGAATACGTTCCCGGGCCTTGTACACACCGCCCGTCACACCACGAAAGTCGGCAACACCCGAAGCCGGTGGCCTAACCGTAAGGAAGGAGCCGTCGAAGGTGGGGTCGGTGATTGGGGTGAAGTCGTAACAAGGTAGCCGTACCGGAAGGTGTGGCTGGATCACCTCCTTTCTAAGGAGTCTGCGTCGGACTGTAGGAAGACATCCGTTCTTCCCAGATCGACCATTCCTAGTTGGTGCACTGTCGGATCAGTCGTCGTGGGTTCCCGGTCGAGGTTCGCCTCCCTGGTCCACACCGACGTCTGGTTTTGTCTTCTCTTCCGTTTTGAGGGAGTTGTTCCCTCGGTGCGAACCGTCGGCTCGAGAGCCGGCGATGCGGCGCCCCCGACGAGAATCGGCCACCGAGGAGGTGGCCTTGGATCGTCTGGTGATCCTTGAGAACTGCAGAGCAAGCACGAGCATCTTCAAATTCAATTTTGAATAGTTTTTCCAAGCTACAAAGAGCCAACGGTGGATGCCTTGGCGCCAAGAACCGATGAAGGACGTGGGCGACTGCGAAAAGCCACGGGTAGCTGTCTACCTAGCGTTGATCCGTGGATATCCGAATGGGGAAACCCGGCACTCGTTATGGAGTGTCACTCTGGTCTGAATACATAGGGCCAGTGGAGGGAACCGGGGGAATTGAAACATCTCAGTACCCCGAGGAAAGAAAAGCAACCGCGACTCCCTTAGTAGTGGCGAGCGAAGAGGGAAGAGACTAAACCGTGTCAGTGTCAAGCCTGGTGGCGTTGCTGACGTGGGGTCGTGGGATCACCAGAGAGAGCGCCAGATCTCTCACAGAGTTACCAAGTTGCTGTGTATCAGAATCGTCTGGAAAGTCGAGCCAAAGTGGGTAACAGCCCCGTACGTTAAACACACGCAGCCTCTGGGTGCGATCCCAAGTAACGCCGGGACCGTGAAAACCGGCGTGAATCTGCGAGGACCACCTCGTAAGTCTAAGTATTCCTTGGCGACCGATAGTGAACCAGTACCGTGAGGGAAAGGTGAAAAGCACCCCGGGAGGGGAGTGAAATAGTACCTGAAACCGTTGGTTTACAAGCAGTCAGAGTGTCGTCGACGCAAGTCGGCCACGATGGCGTGCCTTTTGAAGAATGAGCCTGCGAGTTACGGTATGTGGCGAGGTTAACCCGTTGAGGGGGAGCCGGAGCGAAAGCGAGTCTGAACAGGGCGTTCAGTCGCATGCTGTAGACCCGAAGCCGAGTGATCTATCCATGGTCAGGGTGAAGCGGGGGTAAGACCCCGTGGAGGCCCGAACACACGTCAGTTGAAAATGGCGGTGATGAACTGTGGATAGGGGTGAAAGGCCAAACAAACTCGGCGATAGCTGGTTCTCCTCGAAATGCATTTAGGTGCAGCGTCGTGCGTTCAGTACCGGAGGTAGAGCACTGGATGGGTACGGGGTCCTACAAGATTACCAACCCCAGCCAAACTCCGAATGCCGGTACTCCAGAGCACGGCAGTGAGACCACGGGGGATGAGCTTCGTTGGTCGAAAGGGAAACAGCCCAGATCATCAGCTAAGGCCCCTAATTCAGGACTAAGTGGAAAACGATGTGGGACCGCAAAGACAGCCAGGAGGTTGGCTTAGAAGCAGCCATCCTTGAAAGAGTGCGTAACAGCTCACTGGTCGAGTGGTCCTGCGCGGACAATTCAACGGGGCTCAAGTCCTGAGCCGAAGCTATGGGTTCGTACGAAAGTACGAGCGGTAGAGGAGCGTCGATGGTGCTGCGAAGCTGCGGGGTAACCCGGGGTGGAGCGCCATCGAGTGAGAATGCAGGCATGAGTAGCGAGAGAGGGGTGAGAAACCCCTCCGCCGAAAGCCCAAGGGTTCCTGGGGAAGGCTAATCCCCCCAGGGTGAGTCGGGAGCTAAGACGAGGCCGAGAGGCGTAGTCGATGCATAACTGGTTGATATTCCAGTACCACCGTGTACGCGTCCAGCCCAAGATTGGCGACGTGGGGGCTGCCTTCGGGCGATCCCACCTAGCTGGTGGCGGGTAACTGAAGGGGGACGCAGGAAGGTAGGTGAACCGGGGCGATGGTTGTCCCCGGGTAAGCGTGTAGGAGGGTCCCGATGAGAGTTGGGGCCGTTAACTCTGAGGCGTGATGCCGAGCCGCAACAGGCGAAGTCACTGATCCTATGCTGCCAAGAAAAGCCCAGCAGTGAGTAGACACGGTGCCCGTACCCCAAACCGACACAGGTGGGCGGGTAGAGAATACCGAGGCGATCGGGAGAACTGTAGTTAAGGAACTCGGCAAATTACCTCCGTAACTTCGGAAGAAGGAGGACCCCATTACCGTGAAAGGCCTCGCGCCTCGAGCGGGAGGGGGTGGCACAGACCAGGGGGTAGCGACTGTTTACCAAAAACACAGCAGCGTGCGAAGCCGCAAGGCGCTGTATACGCTGTGACGCCTGCCCAATGCTGGAAGGTCACGGGAAACGGTTAGTCGAAAGGCGAAGCTGTGAACCTAAGCCCCAGTGAATGGCGGCCGTAACTATAACGGTCCTAAGGTAGCGAAATTCCTTGTCGGGTAAGTTCCGACCTGCACGAATGGCGTAACGACTTCCCCACTGTCTCAACCATAGACCCGGCGAAATTGAAGTACGAGTAAAGATGCTCGTTAGCTGCGGAAGGACGGAAAGACCCCGTGGACCTTTACTATAACTTGATGTTGAGATTTGACCTGCACTGTGTAGGATAGGTGGGAGACTGTGAAGCCGGCGCGCCAGCGTCGGTGGAGTCATCGTTGAAATACCACCCTGTGTATGTCGGGTCTCTAACTTTGGTCCATTATCTGGATCAGGAACAGCGTCAGGCGGGTAGTTTGACTGGGGCGGTCGCCTCCTAAAATGTAACGGAGGCGCCCAAAGGTTCCCTCAGGCTGGTTGGCAATCAGCCGTCGAGTGCAATGACACAAGGGAGCTTGACTGCGAGACTGACAGGTCAAGCAGGTGCGAAAGCAGGGCATAGTGACCCGGCCATAGCGTGTGGAAGCGTGGTCGCTCAACGGATAAAAGGTACCCCGGGGATAACAGGCTAATCTTTCCCAAGAGTCCATATCGACGGAAAGGTTTGGCACCTCGATGTCGGCTCATCGCATCCTGGGGCTGAAGCAGGTCCCAAGGGTTGGGCTGTTCGCCCATTAAAGCGGTACGTGAGCTGGGTTCAGAACGTCGTGAGACAGTTCGGTCCCTATCCTCCGCAGCCGAAGGAGTGTTGAGGAAGGCTGTCCCTAGTACGAGAGGACCGGGACGGACGTAGCTCTGGTGTGTCAGTTGTCCTGCCAAGGGCATCGCTGATTAGCCACCTACGGAAGGGATAACCGCTGAAAGCATCTAAGCGGGAAGCCCGTTCCAAGATGAGCACTCCCATGCGGTCAACGCAGTAAGGCCCGTGACAAGACCATCACGTTGATAGGCCGGAGGTGCAAGAGTGGTAACACTCGTAGCCGACCGGTACTAATCGGCCGAGGGCTTGGTTAAACAGCTCGTGCTTGCTCTGGAGTCCTTGGGGAGAGCCCATCGACAAGAGATTTCCGGTGGCCATAGCGGCGGAGACACACCCGTTCCCATTCCGAACACGGCAGTTAAGCCCGCCAGCGCCGATGGTACTTGGAGGTAGACCTCCTGGGAGAGTAGGTCGTTGCCGGGATTCATCGAAGAAGGACCCCTGACTGTTCGCAGTCAGGGGTCCTTCGCATTCAAGGGCGCGGGTTCGTGCGACTGCCCTCGCCTTCTCGGTCCGGGGCCGGTGAGGTCCCGGGTTTCGGTGGCCCGGTTGCTCGACGGGGCGTTCTCCCGTTGGTCGATGGACGACGTCGGTCACGCGGAGCGTCGGGTCGGTGTGGGTCGACGATGTCACCGACGAAGGTGATGGCGACTGGTCAGCCGGTGTAGCTGGCCACCACGTCGGGATGGCTCACCACCTCGGCCGGTGTGCCGTTGGCGATCAGCCGACCGAGATTCATCGCGACGAGTCGGTCGCACACTCGGGTGAGAACGGGCAGATCGTGTTCGATGATCACGATGCCCACACCGGTGCGGTCGCGCCAGGCCATCACATTGTCGCCGAAGATTTCCCGCTCGGTGCTCGACAATCCAGCGGTCGGCTCGTCGAGCAACACGAGAGTGGGCGACGACGCGAAGGCGCAGGTCATTTCCAACACGCGTCGCAGTCCGGTGGGGAGCGACCCGACCTGAGCATGGCGGTACCGCAGGATGCCGAATTCATCGAGGAGTTGGCCGGCGCGCTTCTCGTCGTGGCTCGAATCGAGGGCCACCATGACGGTCTCGAGAGCCGTGAGGCTCGGGAACAACTGTGCCGATTGGAACGAACGGGCGATACCGAGTCGCGCTCGCGCGGTGGGGCCGAGTCGCGACACGTCGCGGCCGCAGAAGATCACGCGACCCGTCTGCGGACGAGTGAATCCCGAGACGATCTCGAAAAGGGTCGTCTTACCGGCTCCGTTGGGTCCGATGAGACCCACGATCTCGCCGGCATCGACGGTGAGCGATGCATCCTCGACCGCGGTGATCGATCCGAATCGGCGGGTGACCGTCTCGATGTCGAGCAAACGACCGCTCGGACGTGGTGCGCTGCCTCGCTCGTGCTCCCGATGGGTTACGTGAACTCCCTCGGCCACCTCGACGGGGCGCATCCGGTTGCGGATGGCGTCGAACAAGCCGGTGATGCCGCGCGGTTGCTGGGTCACGAGAATCAACCAGATTCCTGCGATACCAGCGCGCGCTTCGGCCGGTGGTTGCAGGAACAAGGGCAGGCCCACCAGGTAGGCCGCGCCCAACACCGGACCGATGAGCGAACCGAGTCCGCCGATGACGGCCACGGTGACGGCATCGATCGACAGCGCCACCGGGAAATTGGCTGACGACAGCGAGGTGTAGACGTGGGCATAGATCGCTCCGCCGATACCGGCCACCAAGCCACCGGCGAAGGCCAACTGCAATTTCGTCGAAACAGCCGACACGGCCATGGCCCGGGCGGCGTCCTCGTTGTCGCGTACGGCCACCACGTTGCGGGCGAAAGCGGTGCGACGGATCCAACGCACGAGCAGCAGCACCGCGACCAGTGCCGCCAGGGCGACCCAGTAGTAGCCGCGTCCGGACGCGAGATCGATGCCGCCGATCGAACCGCTCGGACGCGTTGGAGACTGCCGAGTACCGAGCAGCCAGTCACGATCGAGGAGGTAGGCCGATGTGACGAGAGCGAACGACAGTGTGGCCACCGCCAACTGTGGTCCGCGCACCCGTAGCGACGGGATGGCGATGAGGGTCGACACCGCACCGGCGATCACGGCGCCGCTCACCACGGCGACAGGGAACGGAATGTTGTCGGCGGCGGCGCGGATCGACACCGCACCGGCCAGACCGCCGAGGGCGAACTGAGCGAGGGTGAGTTGACCACCGAGGCCAGTGACGAGATTGACCGAAATGCCCACGATCGCCACCGCGATCACGAGCGTGGCGTTGACCGCATCGCTGGCGTTGGCGTACATCGGCACCGTGGCCGCCGCCGCGACGGCGATGACCGCGGCGACAATCGTGAGCGGTCGAAGGGGGGCTCGGTGGGGGGCACCGACCTGGGTCCAGGGTTCGGCGGCCTTGCGTCCGCGTTGTCGTTCGGCAGCGAGGGCCAGTGCGACGGCGGCGAGAATGACGATCTCGATCCAGCCCTTGGCCCCGTCGTTGGTGGTCATGACCTGTTCGATGACTCCAATGGCGAGGGCGACTGCGACCGCGACACCGAAGCTGGCGAAACGGGCGATGGCGGCAGCGGCGAGGCCGCGCAACAGCAATTCGGGGCCGAGGGCCTCGGGTGTCACCACTCCCACGGTCGGCAGGATGAACATGGCAGCCACGGCCGACACTGCGCCGGCCAGAGCCCACGACCACACCATCATCGTGCGCGGTGGAACTCCGCTCATCGATGCGACATCGGGATTGGCCGCCGCACCGCGAATGGCCAAGCCGGTCTTCGACAACCACAGGAACACACCGAGACCGAGAAGAAGCAACGGCGCGACGATCCCTTGGGCCGCGTAGGGCTTGGTGATGAGCAGTGAACCGATCGATCCGGTGGGCATGCCCGCTGGTTGGGGGAATGCCTCACCGCTCAGACCGTCGGGGTTGAGGGCGAGCGACAAGACGACGAAAAACGTGGAGAGTCCGAGCATCGCCACCATCGGGATGACCTTGGGTGACGACGAGAGCGGCTTGACCACCACGACTTCGGTGGCCGCTCCGGCACCGGCCGACACCAGCACGCCGACCGCGAAGGCCAACCAATACGGAATGCCGTACTGCTGAATGGCCAACGACATCAAAGCGGCACCCAAGAGACCGATGGACGAGTGGGCGAAGTTGATGACGCCCGACGAGCGGTACACCAGAACGAGCCCCGCCGCGAGTAGAGCATAGGTGCTACCAGTGAACAAACCCAGCGCGACACCGCCGGCGGTGATGTCGAAGTCGCCCACGGCGATGGCCCACATCACGATGCCGCCTTCTTGGCCAACACCGTGCTCATGCCGTCGAGATGAATGGCGCGAATCAAGTCGGGTTGTGCCTGCAACTCGTCGGCCGGGAAGTCGGCCACAATCGCCCCGCGCTCGATGCACACCGCGCGTTGCGCCAAGGACAAGGCCACCGAAGTCGACTGCTCGACGATCACCATGGCGACCCCCTCGTCGTTGAGCCGACGGATGGCCGGTCCGAGATCGGCGATCACGGCGGGGGAGAGCCCGAGAGTGAGTTCGTCGATGAGCAGCAGGCGCGGACGCAGCATCACGGCTCGCGACAGGGCGAGCATTTGGCGTTCTCCGCCGGAGAGTGTTCCGGCCGACTGGCGCAAACGCTCCTTGAGTTTGGGAAAGGTCTCGAACGCGCGCTCACGAGCAGCTCGCATTTCACCGACGGACAGGGTGTTGGCGAAAAGACGTAAGTTGTCGTCGACCGAGAGCGGTCGGGCGATGGCAGCCTCGGGGCTGATGAGCATGAGTCCGGCGCCCGCGCGTCCGGCGGCGTCGAGTCCGGCCAGATCGACACCGCCGTACTGCACGCGGCCGGACCACGTGGGATGTAAGCCGGCGATCGTGCGCAGCAACGTCGTCTTGCCGGCGCCGTTCGGTCCGAGGAGCGCGACCACTTCACCGGGGGCCACCACCATGTCAACGGAGAAGAGAACCTGCAGGGCGCCGTAACCGGAATCGAGGCGACGCACGTCGAGCAGGGCCCTGTCGCGTGAGCGCGAGGAGCCGACCGCACTCACCATCGGCTCGGACGAAGGCTCGAGGTCGACGATCGTGAGGCGACGCAGACGGCGAAGAGATTGGTGGAGAACGATCACCGCGACGATCGTGAGCCACCACGTGTGATGGCGCGGCTCGGCGAGACTCGATGCGAGGAGACCGAGGGCGGTACCGAGGAGTGCACGTCCGATCACTCGACCGACGGCGACGGCGCGACCAAGTGGCTCGGGATCACACGACACGATGCCGCTGGCGAACACGATGGCGGCCCCGAGGCACGCGACTGTGATGCCCCATCCGGTAGCGGCACCGACGAGGGTGTGTGACGCGACCCCGGCCAACGCGGACAACGCCCCGATGGCGACGGTCGCGTGCAGAGTCTGCACGAGTCGACTGGTGGTGTCGTAGCGACGTGAATCGATGAGATGTCCGAGTCCGCCGATGACCAAGGCGCCGAGCGCACCACCGACCAGAGTGAGCAGTGGGTAACGCGGACCCACCAACGAGTCACTCTGAATCTGAGCCGCAGCGAGTGGCCACAGGCCGACGGCGAGAAACGCGATGAGCCCGATGGGACGTTGGGTCACCTCGGCGACCGGCCGGCCGTCGGCCTGTCGAGCCACCAGGCGCGGGTCGAAGGCGGACCAAACGGCCTTCGAATCGGGCTGACTCCACCCGAGGGCGCCGGCGACGATGAGGGCGAAGCCGCCCACCGCGGTGACCACGCCCCAGTCGACGACCGGTGACCATGTTCCGTAGGCCAACGCACCGGCCACGCCGACGGCGGCGGCACCGACCGACAGAGCCGAACCGACGAGGCGTTGTGACTGCGCGCGCTCGAGGGCGACCGCATGGGCGAGTATCGAGGCCGCCGACAAGGTGATGAGGGCGAGGACTCCGAGGGTGACCCAACCGGGTTCACCGATGTCGATGAATCCGACCGCCAGAGCTCCGGTCGCCAGCGCGACGACGCGTCGCGACCGCGACGCGGCCACGGCGTTCGCGATGCCGACACCAATTACGAGCGCAACTGCGATGAGCGCCAGGAGCGGACGAACTGCTCGGTCAGCGTCGAAGGCGACCACGTCGATGCGCGTGAGAACGAGGGGAAGAGGAATCGCCGCGCCCGCAATCGCCAGCAGGTCGCACCACTGAGCCGGATCCCGGTACCAGGTGTCCTTCGTCATGATGGGAATCCCACCGTTTCCTTGGTGAGGGTGAAACACTGGCAGACGGCGTTCCAAATGGTCGCGCGGAAGCCGGCCACGCCATCGAATGAGCCGGGGGAGAACGATGACGAGTAATTCGATGCGCTCATCCACGATGATCCGAGTAAACCAATCTGTTCGGCCATCGCCGAGGCGGTGAGCGCGCGTTCGTTCAGTCCGCGCCCTGCCTGCTCGAGCAAGGCAATCGCATCGCAGTACACGAGAGCCTCGCGCATGTTGGCGCGCTCGGCGAACGCGTGACCGGCCGCGGAGAGGACGTCGATACAACGCTGCTCGGACGCGTTTCCGGGTCGTGGGTACTCGGAGTCGGCGACGTCGAACGCCGGCTGAATGGAGATACCGATCGCGCCTTCGAGGGCCATCGGCATCTCGCGCTTGATGAAATCGGGATTGTCGAAGGAGGTGATTGCATAACGGGGGAAGTACTCCTGCGGGACGGCGGTGGTGACGAGGAAGGCCAGGAGTCGAGAGCCACCCACGACGATCACTCGGTCGATACCTTGATCCTTGAACTCGAGAACCGCCTGATCCTGACCGGCCTGCAGCGTGGCGCCGGACGTCGGGTCGATCCATTGGATACCGGAGGGCTCGACACTCAGCGAGGCGAGCGTGGGGAAGAGATCCTCGTCGACCACTCGCCGGTTTTCGGGACTGTCGATACCGACGATGCCGAGTTTGGCGCCATCGGCGAAGAATTGATTGGCCGACAACGCGAGCGCGAGGCCACTCAGCAACTTGCCGTACTCGGGCATGAGCGGCTGCCACAGATACGGCGAGAACTCCTCGAGTGTCTGCTGATCGACCGGAAAGAAGGTCTGATCGATCATGAGTGTCCGGCGATTGGCATAACACGGGCGGGCGTTCGACTGCACCTGGCCGTAGAGCACGACCGCGAACACCGGGTCGTCTTCGGTGAACGTGCGGCAAAGTTTCTCTTCGGTGTCGGGGCTGTCGAGCAGGGCGTCGAATACGACGATCACCGGCTCGATGGTCCGGCCACCGATTCCGCCGCGCGAGTTGGCGTCGGCGACCAAGGCCTCGATCTGACCCTTGACGTCGCCCACCTCGGGTGAGTCGAAGCGCAACAACTTCTTCAACTGTGTCTGGTCGACGATGATGAAGCCGATCTTGACCGTGGTGTCAGTGACACCGGGCCCGGAGAGTTCGCCCGATGGGTCATCGCCCGACGGTTCGGCTGGCTCGACCACGACACTGGCCCGAGCGGCCTCGCGTGTGAGCTCGGTGCGCTTGGGTCCACAGGCCCCGACGGCCAGACTGAGCAGGGCGACACCGATGATGAGACGATTCGTTCGATTCACTTGCGTCCCCACTCGCTCACGCGCGGGTTCTTGGCGAACGCCTCGAGAGGTTTGGTGTTCGTGCGCTGGGGATCCTTCGACACCGCGGCCTTGGTGAAAGCGATCGAGAGCCCGGCGATCAGGCAACGAACTTCGCCGTCGAGAGCCTGCGACTCGGTAGAGGGGTCGGCGTCGAGGAACCCGCGGGCCGTGGTGCTGTCGCCCGGGTGACTCATCACCATGTGGGAGCCACCGTCGATGACCACGTGACGGCTGAGCACGTGCGACGAAACCGCCCGATCGAACGTGGCCTTCACCGGATCGTGTTCGACACCACCTTTGTAACGATCGGCACTTTGGCGAATGACACCGTCGTGCGTTCCGGAGATGAGAAGTACGGGAAGATCGTCGAGGATCGGCAACACCGTGTCTTCGGGATGACCGAGCATGAGTGCGGGCATGGTGTGCGCCCCGTACGTGATGACACCGCACAATCCGGGGAACCATTCGCGTTTGGTGTTCTCGAGCGCGACGGTGCCGCCCGCCGAGTGTCCGATGAGAACGAATCGACTGGCGTCGATCAGACCCGTGATCGGTCCCTCACGCTCGAGGCGCCGGAGTGCGTCGAGTAGGGGGGCGATGGCGGTGGCGCTGGGCCGGGAGCCGTACGTATCGGGTGCGACCGCGGTTAAGTCGAGGCCCGGCGACAACACGATGTTGTTGGGCATGACCTCGTCGACGAAATCGAAAGTGATCGTGGCGATCCCTTCCTGGGCCAATGACACCGCGAGCCAGCGGTACTGATCGGAGCCGACGTTGATTCCGGGCATGATGATCGCCAGTGGCCAAGGGGCCTGCTCGGTGAGTGCGGGCAACATTCCCGACAGTCGTTCGGCATCGGAGCCGGTGTACTCGGCCGGGTAGTGCAACCGGAAAAGAATCGTGTCGTGTGGTGCGTGGGCCTGATGGACCTTGGCTGCACCGTGTAGGGCGCGAACGAGAGGTTTGCCGTTCACGACGTCGAACTTCCCGTCGCGACGCGTGCCCGTATGGATTGGATGCGGCGACGGCGTTGTCTCTGACGCCGCACGAGGAGCCAGATGACGAAGGCGCCGAGGGCACTCACGACGGCCGAAACGACACCGGTGGAGCGACCACGCAACCACGATGTCACGGGATCGAAGACCTCCTCGGCCATCAAGCCGGTCACGTAGGTGAGGAATCCGACCAAAGGGCCGAGCCAGACGAAGCGGACCACACCACGGCTGCCTGGTGTTCTCGACATCGTCCCCTCTTTCGTGTCGCCGGCTGTGATGGACCGTCTATTGGTAGAGCGGGTCGGGCATCGGCCCGACCGAACGCGAGCGAACTGGTTGGACGACGGTTGGGGCGATCGTGTGCTTCAATTCAGGCCCCCAATTGACCGCGTTGCCCTTCATTTCGATCGACGCTTCGGTGGTGTACCAGTCGACGAGATCGCCGTCGCAACGCAATAGCCAGGTGCAGCCTTCCTCCTCGGCCGCGGTGAAGTCGCCATGACGCACGAGGGCTGGGCGAAAGAAGTACGTGCCGGGCCACATCTTGCCGAAGTTGTAGTCGAATCCCCCCTCGAGGCAGTAGGCCTCTTCGTACACCGGATGATGGGCCAGGGGGTGCTCGCGCCAACCCGGCTGGGCCTTGATGAGACGGGTATAAAAGCCGGTCTCGGCGTCACGGTGCAACATCTTGATGAACAGTCCCGGAACCGGCGTGCCACCGAGGTCGAAGCGCATCGGGCTACCGATCTCGACGGGCAACCACTCCGCTTCGGCACTGTGATGGATGACGAGCACTTGATCGTCACGAACTCCGGCGCGATCAGCCGATGCGAGATCGAAACCCCAGTCGCCGTACTCGCGAAAGAACAGGATCTCGGTACCGGCTTTCACGGAGATGGCCGGGGTGAGAACACCGGTGGGGGCCATCAAATAGCCGCCCGGTCCCAGTCGTTCGTCGCCGATGGTCATTTCGCCCGATAAGACGAACCACTCGGTCTCGGCGTGGTGCACCCCGGCGGGTCGGTGCCAGTCGGTGACGAACTGAACCTTGGCCGATAGTGAGCCGTCCTCTTCGTCATAGGCGAGGTTACGTTGCCGGGCGGTGCCGTTGGCGTGGACGAATTCGCCCACATGCCAGATGTAGTCACATTCGTCGACGATTTCGACGTGCGGTCGCATGGCCCCTCCTCCGTGCGGTTCTGACTTTCGGAATGCTGCTCCTCTCCGTCGGAGCATAACCGAGACCGGCTCATGGCCCGGTCGTCGTCTCGAGGAGACAGCGGGCCAGATTGCCGACTCGGGAGAGGTCACTTCGACGCGGGAGGGGTTGCTCGGAGATGTCGTACGGCCTGGTTCGCGGGTCGAGCGTCCGGTGCTCGTTTCGGCGCTTGTCTGATAGAACGGAAACCAACGGACTTCTGCTTCCGCTACGGGAACAAACCGGATGGAGGGGACATGACGGGTAGTGGGTCGTTGTCGGGCGTGCGCGTGATCGACGCCAGCACGGTCCTGGCCGGACCACTGACCGCGCAGATCCTCGGTGACTTCGGAGCCGATGTTGTCAAGATCGAACACCCGAAGGCGGGCGACTCGTTCCGTTATCACGGCGCCGTGGTCGACGGCCATGGTGTGTGGTGGAAAACGGTCGGACGGAACAAACGAACCGTCGGCCTCTATCTCGGTGATCCGGCGGGGGCCGAGATCTTCAAGAGCATTGTGCGAGTCGCCGACGTTTTGGTCGAGAACTTCCGGCCCGGCACGCTCGAGAAGTGGGGACTCGGCCCCGAGGTGCTGCACGAGATCAATCCACGGCTGGTGATTGCCCGCATCACCGGATTCGGGCAGAGCGGTCCGTATGCGTCGCGGGCCGGCTTCGGGACCCTGGCCGAGGCGATGTCGGGATTCGCCGCGGCGACCGGTGAACCCGACGGTCCGCCCACGTTGCCACCCATGGGACTGGCTGACACCCTCACGGGGTACGCGGCGGTTTCGGCGGTGATGATGGCGCTGTACCACCGCGACACCGTGAGCGGTCGAGGTCAGGTGATCGACCTCTCGTTGCTCGAACCCATGATGACGGCGGTCGGGCCGGGGCCGTCGGTGTATTCGCTCACCGGTCAGATTCCACCTCGCGTCGGCAATCGTTCGGTGGCCAACGCGCCACGCAACACGTACCGCACGGCCGATGGGCGTTGGGTCGCCATCTCCACCTCGGCCACACCCATTGCCGAGCGGGTGATGTGCCTGGTGGGCCGCGCCGACGTGGTGAGCGAACCGTGGTTCTCATCGGCTTCGGGTCGAGTGGCCCATGCCGATCTGCTCGATGGTGCGGTGGCCGACTGGATCGCCGCCCGCTCGTTCGACGATGTAATCGCGGCGTTCGAAGCCGCTGAAGCCGCAGTGGCTCCGGTCTACACCGCCGCCGATCTCTGCGCCGACCCGCACGTTCGTTCGACCGGGATGATCACCGAGGTGGTCGACGAGCACTTCGGTTCGATGCTCATGGGCAACGTGTTGTTCCGAATGTCCGATACGCCCGGGTCGATTCGTTTCACCGGTCGCGAATTGGGGGCCGACACCGACGAGGTGTTGGGAGAACTCGGTATCGACGCCGAGACCATCTCGAAGTTACGAGAGCGGGGAATCCTCGCGTGAACTCGAACATTCAGTCCTTGCTCGAGGTTGTGAGTCGCGGTGTTTCCATCATCGACCTGGCTCGGCCCATGGTCGTCGGTATGCCACAGTCGCCGAACCATCCCGAATTCCGGCTGAGCATGCCGCGTCGTCACGGAGACATGATTCGCGACGACGGCGGTTCGGCCGCCAACGATCTGCTCGTCACGGGAACTCATGTCGGCACCCACATCGACGCCCTTGGTCACGTTTCGCATTGCGGTGATCTCTACGGGGGCGTCAAGGCCGATGACGCCCAGCGCGGCGGCCGGTTGTCGACCCTGGGGGTCGATCAGATCGAACCGATCGTCACGCGCGGGGTCCTGATCGACGTGGCGGCGTCACTGCAACTTCGGTCGCTCGACGGTGGCGTCGAGATCACCCCGCATCATCTCGAAGACGCCGTCACGTGGAGTGGAGTCGAACCCGGGCCGGGCGACGTGATCCTCGTTCGTTCCGGTTGGGGATCGAAGTGGAGCGAGGGCGCGGCCTTCATCGGCAGGGAAACGGGTGTTCCGGGTGTGGGCGAGGCCGGCGCACGATGGCTGGCCGATCGGTCTCCGCGCGCCGTTGGGGCCGACACCGTTGCGTTCGAGTGTTTGCCTCCGGGTCGAGGCCACGCCTTGCTACCGGCCCACCGCGTATTGCTCGTCGAACGTGGTGTCAACATCATCGAAACACTCGACTTGGAAGTCCTCTCCGAACGCCGAGTGCACGAGTTCGTCTTCGTGTTGGCCCCTTTGTCTCTCGTCGGGGCCACCGGTTCGCCGGTTCGCCCTCTGGCGTTGGTGAATCCATGACCACGCTTCTCGAGCGCCTCGGGCGCTTCGCCGCCGATTCGATACACCGTCCCCTACCGGCCGATGTTGCCGCCTCGGTACCCGGTCGCGTGCTCGACATCCTCGGCATCTGCGTTCGGGCGACCGAAGTCGACTCGACCGACGTGATCCGAACGTTCATTCAGCGCCAGCGAGGCAGCGGTCGTTGCACGGCGGTGGGATTCGCCTCGGGAATGCCGGCCACCACCGCAGCGTTCGTGAACGGGGTTCTCGCCCATTCGCTCGATTATGACGACACGCATCTGCCGTCCATCCTTCATCCATCGGCGAGCGTGGTTCCGGCAGTGTTGGCCGCGGCCGAGGAGTACGACTGCGCGCCCCATGACGTCATGAATGCGGTCGCCATCGGCCTCGAGTTGGTGGTGCGCCTCGGAATGGCCGGCTACGACCAGGCGACGCAGCAATCCGAGTTCTTCGAGCACGGTTGGCACGCCACGTCGATGTGCGGAGCCATCGGCGCCGCCGGTGCGGTGGCCGCCTTGGCCCGGGGTACGGCGGAAGAATGCGCGCACGCCATGGCCGTGGCGTGCTCGATGGCCTCGGGGATCATCGAGGCCAATCGCACCGGCGGTACCGTCAAACGGATCCACTGCGGTTGGGCCGCCCAGGCCGCCGTGACCGCGGCACAACTGGCCGTGGCCGGCCTGACTGGTGCTCCCACCGCACTGGAGGGACGATTCGGTTTTTACGGCGCGACATTGCGCGACAAGTGGTCTCCCGATCCGTTGCTCGACGGTCTTGGCACCGAGTGGAACGTGGCTGACATCTTTTACAAGCCCTACCCCGCCAACCATTTCACCCACGCCGGCATCGATGCGGCGATCGCCTTGCGCAGTCAGGGTCTGCGTTCCGAGCAGGTCGCCTCGGCGACCTTGGCAGTCGCCACGGCAACAGTGCGCACGATCGGAGATCCGATCGACGTGAAGCGCTCCCCGCCGACGGGTTATGCCGCACAGTTCTCCGGCCCGTACACGGTGGCCGCCGCGCTGATCGGTGGCGGCGGACTCGGATTGGGCCTCGACGACTTCACCGACGCCCTGGCCAATGATCCGCGTCGACGCGAACTCATGAAGAAGATCACGGTGGTTGGTGACGCCGCTTGTGACGCCGTGTACCCGTACGAGTTCCCGGCTGTCCTCACCGTCGACACGATCGACGGTCGAGAGTTGAAGTGCGCGGTCATGGAGAACCGGGGTGGTCCCCGCCGACCGTTGTCTCACGCCGAGCTACGGGGCAAGTTCGATCAAAACGTGGATGGTTTGCTGAAGCCCGAGGCGGCGACTCTGGTGGCCGACGTACTCACCAGCGCAACCCCCGACGTTCGCGCCGTCATGACGCACCTGGGGTCGATCGGGAGCGCGCGAGAGTGAGCCTCAACCCCGTGCTCCTCGCGGTCATCAACGGTCGCCTCGAGCAAATCGCCAATGAGATGGACGCGACGTTGTTCCGCTCGGCATTCAATCCGATCATCGCCGAGGCGCACGACGCGTCGCACGGCATCTATCACGCGCACACCGGAGCGACGCTCGTCCAGGGATCCAACGGTCTCCCGGTGTTCGTCGGTTCGATGGCCGGTGCCGCGCGGTTGGCTATTGCGACGATGTCGGCCGACAGTCAACGCCGAGGGGGACGAGCAGACGTCGATGGTGCTGTCGAGTCGGGTGCGGTGCAGGACGGCGACGTGTACTGCTTCAACGACCCGTACGAGGGTGGAACCCACCTCAACGACCTCAAAATGATCCGCCCTTTCTTTCGCGGTGGCCGAATCTGGTGTCATCTCGCATCGGTTGGTCACTTCACCGACGTGGGTGGCAACGTGCCGGGCAACTACAACCCGGCCGCGCGCGACATTCAGCAAGAGGGAACCCTCATTCCGCCGGTGCTCATTCGTCGCGCTGGCGAGACCGACGAACGGGTGGTCGATTTGGTGTGTTCGATATCCCGACAACCGGTCAATGCTTACGGCGACCTTCAGGCGCAGTTGAACGCCCTTGATCTCGGGGCGCGTCGCCTCGGCGAACTCCTCGACGAGTACGGCGATGGGGTGGTCGCCGAGGCCCTCGACGAACTCACCCGCCGCGCAGCGACACTCATGCGGTCGAGTATCGACAAGTTGCCCGATGGTGTCTACCGTGCCGTCGACTATCTCGACAATGACGGTTCGTCGTCCGAGTTGGTGGAGGTCGCCCTCGCGATGACGGTCGAAGGAGATCGTCTGCGACTCGACTTCGGCGGCACCTCGGGTGCCGTCTGCGGACCGATCAACATCTCGCGCTCCACCGCGGTCGCGGCATGCTACGTCGGACTCAAGCACGTCTTTCGCGACGTGCCGGCCAACTTCGGTTGTCTGGAACCGGTCGACATCGTGATCCCGGCGGGCAGTCTGCTGGCGGCTACGCGTCCCCGACCGGTGGGTGGTTACACCGAGACCATCCTGCGCGTGATGGATCTGATTTTTCGTTGCGTCGCTGAGGCCGACCCCACGGCGTCGAACGGGTGCAGTTACGGAACCATCAACGCCTTGTCACTCGCGGGTCAACGTGCTGATGGCTCGCCTTGGGTCATGTTCACGTTCTATGGAGGCGGGTTGGGTGGCTCGCCGGTCTCCGACGGTCTCAATCACGGGAACGCACCGTTGTCGACGGCCACGATTCCACCAGTCGAGATCCTCGAAGCGCAATACCCGGTTCGGTTCCGTCGTTGGTCGTTGCGACCCGACTCGGGTGGTGACGGTAAGTTCCGGGGCGGTTTGGGTGCCTCGTACGACATCGAATTGTTGGCCGAGTCGGCCGAGGCATTCACCTTCGGTGATCGAGCATGGCGTCCACCCCTGGGAATCGCCGGTGGGGGTGCAGCCGCCACCAACGAAGTGAGTTTCGTGGTGGCCGGTGACGTGATCGAACCCGAACTGGGAGCCAAGGTGCTCGGGGTGAAGATGTCGCGCGGCGATCGCGTTCGCATCCAATCGCCCGGTGGCGGCGGATACGGTCCGCCCGGCGATCGTGATCCTGTGGCTGTCGAGCGCGATCGCCGTCTCGGGTACGTCACGCGGGGCGATTCGTGATCGTCGGCATCGACGTCGGAGGAACGTTCACGGACGGGTTCGCTCTCGACGAGTCGTCGGGCGAAGTCTCGGTGGGCAAGGTCCCGTCCACCCGCACCAACGAAGCCGAGGGGTTCCTACACGGAGTTCGAAGCGTGGCGGGGGAGCGGTCCCTCGGTGATCTGAATGCCATCATCCACGGGACAACGGTCGGAACCAATGCCCTGCTCGAGCGCAAGGGTGCGCACACCGCCGTACTCACCACGGCCGGTTTCGCCGATGTGTTGGAGATGCGCCGTCGTGATCGGCCGCGCACGTGGGGGCTTTGGGGAGATTTCCGTCCGGTGGTCGAACGCGATATGCGGGCCGAGGTGGCCGAGCGAACACTGGCCGACGGGACGGTGATCGAGCCAGTCGACGCTGATGAGGTGCGACGGGTCGCTCACGATCTACTCGACCGCGGTGCGCAATCGATCGCGATCTGTTTCCTTCATTCGTACCTCGATCCGAGCAACGAGCAGACAGCGGCACGAGTCGTCCGAGGGTTGTGGCCCAATGCGCACGTCTCGGTCAGCAGTGAGATCTTGCCGGAGATTCGCGAGTTCGAGCGCACGTCCACCACCACGCTGAACGCCTACCTGCAGCCGATCGTCGGCGACTACCTCGAACAACTGGAGAAGGGTCTGGCCGAAAACGGGTTTTCGGGTCGATTCCTCGTCGTGCAGTCGAACGGCGGTGTGATGACCGTGGAACGCGCCCGCTCGATGCCGATCCGTACCGCGTTGTCGGGTCCGGCCGCTGGCGTCAGCGCGGCCAGTCGGATCGCGGTGGCGGCCGGGCACCCGAATGTCCTGACCGGTGACATGGGGGGGACGAGTTTCGACGTCGCCGTCGTCGTCGGTGGGCGTTCCGTTCAAGCCGCGCAGACCACCATCGACTTCGGTCTGGTGGTGCGCACTCCGATGATCGAAATGAGCACGATAGGAGCTGGTGGTGGGTCGATTGCCTGGGTCGATCGTGGCGGTCTGTTGCAGATCGGCCCCGAGTCAGCCGGCGGCGTCCCCGGACCGGTGTGCTACGGCCTGGGGAATGATCGGCCCACGGTCACCGACGCCAACGTCGTTCTCGGTCGCATAAACGCCGAGCGTCCCATCGGTGGACGTGTGGCCCTCGATGTGGCGGCGGCCCGCCGTGCGATCGACGAGCACGTGGGTCGTTTGCTCGGATTGTCGATCGAGGATGCAGCCGAAGCCATTATCACCGTTGCCGAAACTCGGATGTCGGGAGCTTTGCGAATCGTGTCGATCGAACGCGGTCACGACCCGTCCAATTTCTGGATGGTGCCGTTCGGGGGAGCCGGTGCGCTGCACACCTGCGCGTTCGTTCGCGATCTGGGTCTGGCCGGGGCGCTAGTGCCGCGCCTGCCGGGGGTGATCTCCGCCCTCGGCTGTGTGTTGGCCGACATGCGTTACGACTCGGTCCGCACGTGGCAGTCTCCTCTTGCTTCACTCGACATCGAGGCCGTCCGAGAATCGATGAGGGCGTCGATCGACGAGTCTCGTCGTGCGATCGAATCGTCGGCGGTGGTGTTCGATGGAATCAACGTCGAGATGGTTCTCGACATGTCGTACGTCGGTCAGACCCACGCCGTCGCGGTTTCGCTCCCCGTCGATGACCCCGAGCAGCTCGATTCATCCGTGATTACGGCGGCTTTCGAAAGCGCTTACCGTGCACAATTCGGGCGACTGCTGAGCGGTGTGGCCGTTCGCGTCCTCGCCGTTCGTACCAGCGTGATCGGTCGGCGGCCCGAATTCGACCTGACCCGTCTGGTGACCGGAACGACCACTCTGGAGGCCGCTCGCCTCGGTCGTCGCCCCGTGTACGTGGGAGGGCAGTGGCACGACGCCGAGGTGTGGAGCCGACTGCAACTCCCGATCGGTGCGACCATCGTCGGGCCGATCGTTCTCGAACAACCCGACGCAACGACGCTCATCGAGCCGGGCTTCCGAGTCACGGTCGACCCGCTCGGCAACCTCGAGGTGGTGCGGGAGCCATGACCGCGGCCCTTCTTCTTGTCGATTTGCAAAATGACTTTCTGCATCCCGATGGTGCGTACGCACGAGGGGGAGTGGTGAGCCAAGCCCTGGGGACTCTCGGCGCTCGTCTGGCGCCAGTGGTCGCCACCGCACGTCGCCAGGGTGTTCCCGTGATCGCCGCTTGTTTCACCCTCGTACCTGATCGAAACGGTGATCCGATGGTCGCCGAACACCTGCGTGCGTTGCGGCCGTTCCTGCGCCGCGGTGATTTCGCTGCCGGCTCGTGGGGCCATGCGGTGGTCGACGAACTGCGACCCGTCGACTCGGTGGTGGAAAAGGTCGCCTACTCAGCCTTTCTGCACACGCGCCTCGAATGGCTGTTGCGGCAGTGGAACGTCGACCACGTCACCGTGGCGGGTATCGTGACCAATGGCGGGGTGGCGTCGACGGTCCGTGACGCTCACGCACGCGGTTTCCACGTTCGGTTGCTCTCCGACGGTTGCGCGGCTTTCGACCCCCGAGTTCACGACGCGACGTTGGTTAGTTTGTCCGGCGTGGCCGACGTGGTCACCGTGAACGACTACACGAAGGGACTGTCATGACGAATCGCGAACTGGTTCGCGCGGCGCTGCAAATGCCCACCTTCCACGGCCTTGGTGTTCCGGACGACGGCATTTTCGAACACCTGTCCAACTACACACAGTCGGCCGAGAAAGCCGGATTCGACACCGTCTTCGTCATGGACCACTTCTACCAACTCATCTTCCTGGGTGGTTCGCGTCAACCGATGCTCGAGGGCTACATGCTCTTATCAGCGTTGGCGGCGCGCACCGAGCGCGTGAATCTCGGAACCCTCGTCACCGGTGTGACCTACCGCAATCCGGCGTTGCTCGGGAAGATGATCACGACCCTCGACGTCGTATCGCGCGGTCGAGCCATCTGCGGCATCGGTGCGGCGTGGTACGAGGAAGAACACCGAGCCTTCGGCTTCGACTTCCCGTCCGTGTCGCGACGATTCGAGATGTTGGACGAGGGCGTGCAGATTCTGCGCGGAATGTTCACCCGGGCCGAAACCAGCGTTTCCGGGAGGCATTTCCGGACCGAAAGTCTCGTGAACGTTCCGGCGCCGTTGCGCGCGGGTGGTCCGCCGATCATCATCGGAGGATCGGGGGAGCGCAAGACCATTCCCTTGGCGGCGCGAGTCGCCGATGCGATCAACTTCAACTGCACGGTCGAAGAGGTTCCGCACAAACTCGCCGTGCTCCAACGCGCGCTCGACGCCGAGAATCGGTCGCGAGACTCCATCAATGTGACGCTGCTGGCATCGTTGGTGACCGCACCGACGGAGAAAGAGGTGGACGACTTGTTGCGTCGCATGGTTGCCGGACGGGGTATGGATCCAGCCCAACTCGACGACGCGGGCTTTCGGGCCGGGCTCACCGCGCGCATGATCGTCGGTACTCACGCTGAGGTGGCCGAGCGCCTCGGTGGACTCTGTGGTGTTTCAGGACTCGACGGACTGTCCTTCATGTTGCCGGCGCACGCGGCCGATCCGAATGGGCCAGCCGCCGTCGCACCAGCGTTGAAGGAGTGCGGTCTGATCGTGGGCTAGGGTCGAGGGCGCAAGGACGTTCCACGCACTCGTACGAAGGGAGGGGACATGTCCGTAGGAGCCACCGAAACGACGAAGTCGATCGTCGACATCCATGATGAATCCGGACCGCTCGACGTCACGCGCGAATTCGCCGTGCTGCAGGCGGGCCTACAGAAGATGTTCGATCAGATAACCGCGGTGCTGACGGTCGAACCCGATCCTTCGACCAAGGAGTTTGCTTCCTACGGAGTGGAGGATGGGCCCAAGGGCAGCCTCAATGCATTCGTCGGACCCGAAGTCGATTGGATGATCCATTCGTGGATTGGTAATCCATCGATCGGCTTCACCAACCTGCACCTCACCGGGTACCTCGGACCACACACCTACGTGCCTCATCTCGGTATCGCGCTCGGGACCATCCCCGATTACTGGTACTTCGTCGACTACGTGCCTCGCGTCGATTTGCTCGCCCGTCCCGATTACCTCGATCGGTATTACGAGCCGCAGAACGCCGAGTTCATGGCCATTCGTGAAGACCCCAACTTCTCGCCGTTCGTCAGCCAGACGCTTTACGTCCGTCAGGCGGTGTCGAACACCGCTTTGTGTTGTGTCGTCAAACGTACCGATGACGCGGTCGACAAGATGTTGAAACTGGCACAGGGTCGCGTGGATGCGTGGCTCGACCATCTGAGAGAGGGCGATCCGGTGCCATCAGCCGAGCGACGTTCCTTGGCCGAACGCGATCTTCTCGTTCGCCGCACGGTGGCCGACCGTGATCCCGCCAATGTGATCGGTGTGCGATTCTTCGGTGAGGAGATGACCGAACGACTCGTGCGCGCGTTGTGGGGTGGCGACCGCCGGATCGCACGCCCTGATGGATCCCGGGCCCGGATCGGCTGACAAGGAGATGGCATGATCAAGAACCAGTGGTACGCGGTGGAGTTTGGTCACGTGATCGGCTCGACGCCGCATCAGGTTCGGCTGTTCGGACAGGACCTCGTTCTGTACCGCGACACCAAGGGAGAAATGGTGTGCCACAGCGACATCTGCATCCACCGCGGTGCGTCGCTGGCCGGCGGCAAGGTCGTGGGTGACTGCATCCAGTGCCCCTACCACGGCTGGCAATACGACACCGACGGCGTCTGCGTGAAGATCCCGGCCAACAAAGCGGGATCTCCCGTTCCGAAGAAAGCCCGCGTCGATAATTACCCCTGCGTCGAGAAGTACGGGTACGTATTCGTGTTCTTCGGTGACCTTCCGGAGAACGAGCGGCCGCCGCTGGCCGAATTACCCGGGATGGCCGACGACCGCGAGGCGCGCGCCGAAGGCAACCGCGTCGTGCAGGGTGAGTTCGCCTGGAACGCCAACTACGAGCGCGTGATCGAGAACGGTGCCGATGCCGCCCACGCGCCATTCGTGCACTCCACCAGTTTCGGCAACCCGAACAAACCCGAGATCGAGGACTTCGATCTGGTGGAGCACCGAGTCGGCGACCACCTGATGGGCGCCACGTATGTCGTGCACCTCGAACCCCCCGATCCCAAGGGCATCTGGAAGGTGTTGCGTCGCGGCAAGGAGCGCCCGCCGGTCGCCACCGGGAACGGCGTGTTCTTTCCCAACATCACGTTCCTGCAGGTCAACCTGCCGATCGGGGTGATGACCATCTTCACGGCGGTCGTTCCGGTCGACGAGAATCACTCGATTTCGAAGTGGACGATGATGCGGACATTTTTCACCCAACCGTGGGCCATCACGTTGCTTCGTGCCGACAAGGACTCGTACAAGCGCACCATGAAGATCTTCTACGAGGATCGCGCCACCGTTGAAGGTCAGCGTCCTGAACTGGTGCCCTTCGACCTCTCGGCTGAGTTGCAGGTGAAGAGTGATGCCGTCCAAGTGGCGTATCGCCGATGGCGTCAGGGCAACATCGATCGTGGTTGGCTCATCGACGAGCACGTCGTGGGAACGGGCCGTTACGAGGGTGCCAAGGTCGTGCCATCACCGGCGCGCCGCGCCAATCCCGAATTGGCCAACGCCTGGGTGCTCAAGGAACTCGAAGCAAAGGAAGCCCTGCGTGAACGGCGAGAGGTCGAGCGCGCGTGAGCGTGTCGTTCGACCTGTGCTGGCGCTCGGTACAGACGATCGTCGATCGACTCGGATTGGTGGAGACAGCGGGTGAGGCACCCGACGCCCTGCACGTGCTCACCAGTCCGATGATGCCGGACGCTCCGGTGGGTCGGATGCGGTGGTGGATCGGAGCGGTCGATCTCGTCTACATCGGTTTGTCGGTTCCGCCCATCGGCCTCGACAGCCACATGATGTTCGCCTTCTCGCCGGTCGCATCGGCGGTTCCGCACTTCACGGTCGACTCGGTGGCCGGTGGCGGCCAACCAGGTGCGCAGGCGGCTTTCGCCTTTCACCTCGACCTCATACCGAAACTCGATCTCGGTGCGCACCTCGGTTACCTTCGCCATTGTTTCGAGCCTCTCACCGCCATTCGCGCCGAGGCCCAGACCATCGCCGGACTCGAGCCAGCTCATTTGAGCCCGACCCAGTACGCCGTGATGTCAGCGTGGATGCTGGTGCACCGGGCCGACGAGTCGGCGTTCCGGAACGTGGAAACCGCGGTAACCGCGTATCGCGATCACTGGTTGTCGCTGGTGACGAACGGTGTTCCGAGCGACGTTCTCGATGGCGTGGGTCCTGATCAGATCGCCGACCGGGACCGCCGCAATCGAGCGATCGTGTTCGATGCAACGGTCGACCCCGTGTGGGGACGCGTCGGTCAGTTGATAGGAACCGAGCGGGCTGAAGTTCTCAGATCGAAGCTGGCGACGCCGGCGAGGTGACAAAAGCGAGGGGATATGTCGGGCGACACGAGTAATTGGCAACAGACGATCGAAGGTGAGTGGTACGGCCGTCCGTCGGTCTGGGATCCGCACGGCAACCACACCGGCTGGATCAAGGTGTCGCGGTCGTCGCGCAAAGAAGGCGACAAGACCATCTACTACATGCACACCAAATTCGACAATGACGGCCCATTACGCAATCGAATGGAGTTCAGCGAGTTCGCCTTCGAACTGCTCGACAGCGATCGCGATCGCATCTATCTCGGTCCTGACTTCGTCGGGGCGGGTCATCCGTACGGGATGTTGGTGGATGCCAATTACTACTCGCCGGCGTGGCAGGCCGACCTGCGAACCATGGTCCACATACTCGACGACGGTGAAACCCAAGTGTATTCGTCGCTGTTGTTCGAAGGCCAGACGATCGTCGCGGTCATGAACGGCGTGTACAAGGTTGCCTTCGATTACGAGACGAACGCTGCGACGCGCCAGCGCATCGACGCCTTCTGTGATTCCGAGGCTCAAGCCGGTCGCATGCCACACACCCTGCCGCCCAAGCAGAGGGGCACCTGGTCGGGGACCATGCGCGCATACGGCTCTGATCAGCAACCGGCGGGTGAAGTGAATGTCTCCATCCGTCACGAGCCCACCAGCCTCTTGCGAGCGCACCAAACGGTGAAACTCTCCGGCCTGATCGACAGGCAGTACACATTCGATCGATATCACGACGGGAACCTGCACACCTTCGACGGACCCGGTCTCTACGGCAACGGTCGGGCCTACGGACGGGCCCTGTACACGGCGCAGCACATCTTCGGGGAGGCCATCAAGATTCAAGGCCGAGAGTTCCTCTATGACGACCAACTTTCGATGTCTGCATGTTGGAAGTGGATCGAGGGCGACCGGATGCGCTACCTGCTCTATGGCGCACTTGCCTGGCAAGGAGACTGATGCTGCCCATCCGCCGGATCGATGTCGCGGCGTCGGATCCGGCGGCGACTCGTGATTTTTTCGCGATTTTCGGTTTCGTCGATCGTGGTGATGACGTGTTGTCCCGTTCGGCGGGAGCAACCGTACAGGTCTCCCGTTCGGACACGCGGGGAGTCTTGCGCCGGGGTTGGGATCTCGGACCGCGCGGCCTCGACGTGTACGTGCACGATCTCGACGAGGCATTGACTCGCATCCTGGAGGCTGGCTGGCGGGCGGGCGCGATCGGAGCGATCGCTCTCGGGCCGGTTCGTATGCGCCAGGCCCTGGTGGCCGGACCGGACGGGGTGCCGATCGTGATGGTCGAGAGTTCGCACCGCCGGCCGTCACTACTCGACAGCGAATCGCACTGGTGCTCGGAGATCTACAGCGTGGTCTGGTGCGTGCGTGATCGCGATGTCGAGGCATCGCTCTGGACCGCGGTCGGGGCCACCGCTGGCCCACCCCTCGAGTTCGCCGATCCGTCACTCGGTGCCTATCTCGATTTACCGGTGGCCGATGCGCCTTTGCGTATGATCACGCTGGCATCCGAAGACGGTGCATCGACGCGACTCGAGCTACTTGCCTTTCCCGGTCACGTCTCTTCGCCGATGTCTCGTGATGCTGGGGTGACCGGGCTGCGGTTCGGTGGAGCGCCACCTGAAGGAAGCGAGGTCGTGTCGTGATCGCGATCGTCTCCCACGCCTGGTTGCGCAACGACAATCCGACGGCTCGAGCCGACGCGTATGTGCGCATCACGGCGGAGTTCGAGGAGGTCCATGAGACCATCACCGGCTACCGCGGTCGTCGCCTCCTCCATGGCAACGACGATCCCCGTCATGTTGTGAACATTCGTTTCTTCGATCACGCCGACGACTACGACCGACTGATCGCTCATCCGGATTACGCGACCTGGATCGCGCGCTTGAGCGAACACCTCGAGCCCCATGATCCCCAAAGGGAGATCCTTTCCGTGCTTCTCGCCACCGATCGATGAGCAAGTGCGTTCTGGTGCACGGCGCCTTCCGTGGTTCGTGGGCGTGGGATCGGGTGATCCCCGTATTGTCTTCGCATGGCCTGAGCGCCGTGGCAGTGGATCTGCGGGGTGGTGAGCCGTCGATGAGCGAGTGGATCGACGACGTGCTCCGTGTGGTCGAACCCGGCGACATCGTGGTCGGTCATTCGATGGGCGGGGTGGTGGCGCGGGCCGCCGCACGCTGGCCGCAGGTGTCGCGGGTGGTACTGATCGACGCCCCGGTCATCGAGTCCGGGCAGCGGGCCGTCGACGTGTCAGGTCCCTTGCCTTCATCGTTGCCACCACGAAACACCAACATCGCGGCCACGTTCGTGAGCGAGACCAACGGCTTCGACGCGCCACTGGCGGCCTGGGTCAACGAGCGATTGTCACCGACTCCCATGGGTCCGAGTCTCGACGCCGTGGAGGTGGACGAACGTGTTCCCCTCTCCGTCGCGTTCTGTTCGCTCACGCCGGAGTTCTTTCCGTCAGTCGCCAGTCGTCGTCGCTTCGAGGTTGAGGGCCGCGAGTACGAAATGATCGCCAGTCATCACGACGCACCGCTGCTCACACCGATTACCGTGGCCGACTTCATCGTGCGAGCCGCGAGTCAGGACAGAACGTGACGCGCCGACCGAACGACCGCCTCGTCAATCATGCGACCGTTGTCATCGACCGCGACGCCCCGACCTTCGGCCAGGGCGGCATCGAAGAGCGCCACGATCCGTTCGGCGACCCTCACATCGTCGGTGCTGGGGCGGAAGGTCTCGATGAGCGTGGCCACCTGATCTGGATGGATCGCCGAGCGGCCGCCAAAACCGGCATTTCTGAGCAAGGTGCTGGTGCGGCGCAAATCGTCGAGATCGCGCCAGTCGGTGGATACCGGTCCGATGGGTGGTTCGAGCCCGTGAGCAGCCGAGGCCACCACGACCGACGTGCGCAGCGGCCAGAGCGCATGGTCGGCGTGCGTGCCGAGCCCGAGATCGGCGCGCAGGTCGGCCTCACCCAACGCGAAGCGCGACACCCGTCGGTGGCGGGCCATCGCCTCGAGGTCGAGCAAACCTCGGGCCGATTCGACGAGGGCAATCAACGGGACCGCCAATCGATGGCGAGCGAGGCTGCGCTCGGCATCGTCGAGCGAGAGAGCGGTGGCCTTCGGAAGCATGATGGCCGACGGATTCGCCAACGCGATGGCCTTTATGTCGTAATCCAGCGCGTCGCCACTGTTCACGCGCACGACCACCGGCCGATCGATCGAACGAATCACGTCGGCGGCGCACGCCCGAGCCGCCGCTTTGGCTACGGGGGCGACGCCGTCCTCGAGGTCGACGATGATCGCGTCCACCGCCGTCGCTTCGGCCCGGGGCACGAATTGTTCGGCCCGGTCAGCCGGCACATACAGCAGACTTCGCCACACGGAGTCATACTACGACGGGGGAACTGATGGATCGGTCCGAATGGCTGTTAATCGCGCACATCATCGTGTTCGCGACCTGGTTCGGGTCGGATCTGGCCACTTTCACCCTGTCACGCCGAGTCGTGTCGTCGTCGACAGCACCGGTCAGTCGGGCTGCCATCGCGGGGGCGATGATGTCAGTCGAGATCTTCGCGCGACTCTGTCTGCCGTTGGCTTTTGGCACGGGCGTTCTCACCGCCGAAGAGCGTGGCTGGATCGACTGGGGTTGGGTCGCCGCTGTGATCGGTGTGGTCGCGCCTCTCTGGAGCATCGCCGTCTGGCTCATCCATCGTGGATCGACCATGTTGGCTCGTGTCGACTTGTGGTGGCGTTCGGCGGTGGCAGTAGGTGTGTGGGTCGCGGCCCTGGCGTCGTTGGCAAGCGACGTTCCGATCGGAGTTCGGTGGCTGGCGGTCAAACTCGTGTGCTTCGCGGTCATCGTCACGTCGGGCATCGTGATCCGACTCATCCTGCGACCGTTCTCGGTCGCATTCGGGCAGATCCTAAGCGACGGTTCGACGCCCGAACGCGAGGCAATCGTGGCCCGATCAATCCGGCGAGCCCAGCCCTTCGTGGTGGTGATATGGGCGTCGTTGCTGGTTGCGGCGGCCATGGCGATCGCCCAGCCGAGTGTGTAACCCGGGTTCGCGTCGCCTCGGCCCCGTAAAAATGCTTGCACGGAGAGGACTCGCGCCTTACGCTCGATGAGGCGACGGGTGAGGGGCCCGTCGACAAAGGGGGGATGGTTATGTTGCGAGCGACTCGCGTTGTCTTGGCGGCCGTCGGTGTGTCGATCGGATTTCTCGCCGGTACAGCGGGCGTCTCGGCCGATCACGCCGGGGAGACCGCCACATCTGACACCACCGAGGGTCTCACCGACGGTCAAACGATCACGATCTCGGTGACCAATATGTTGATGCCCGGCATGAGTACGGCCCAGATCATGATGGCGAACACCTGGCCGGTCGTTGGCCCCGATGCGTTCAACCTGGCCGAGTTCGGTGAAGCGCCGACCGTGACCATCAACCCCGACGGAACGGGAACATTCGATTACGCGGTGAAAATCGATCACGGCACGTACAACTGCCTCGAGATTCAGTGTCACGTCGTGGTCTTCCAGGGAATGGGTTTCGATTCGTACACCGCCGGTCTGCCGGTGTCGTTCGCCGATCCGGCCGCGGCAACCACTCCGCCCACCGAGGCGCCGGCCGCGACGGACGCACCGGCTCCGATCGAGGCGCCAGAGATATCGTTGGAGGAATCCGCTGAAGCAGATGACTCGGGTGACGACTCGGGTGACGACTCGGGTGGTGGCTCGGCCGGCATCATCATCGCCGTTGTTGCTGCGGTGGTCGTGATCGGTGGCGGCGGAGCAGCCCTCGCCAAGCGGCGTAAGAGCTGAGACCACGGCGAACACGCCCGCTCGTCGTCGGACTCGCCGGCGACTCCTCGTCTTCGGGACTGCTCGATGCGTCGGTGTCGTCGTTCAGAGATCCGACCGTCGGCTGGACAACTTCGTATCGACTCTGACGCCTCATTCGGTCAGGCACTGACACAGCCGCCACGGTCGACCGTCGACAAGATCGGTGTCGCGGCTGATGCGGCGATTCAGCGATCGGATCGGATGAATGTCGGCCGTCACTGTTCGACGAGCGCGCGCGATGTCCGGCAAGTTGATGGTTCCGTCGAAGGGTCGTTGCCGCTCGGGAGCCCAAAGAGTGAAGTCGGGGGGCAACGAGATGACGACGTTCTCGGGGCCGGCCGCGACCAGGTTCATTCGGTTCTCCGCGGCCCGCTCGGGCAGGCACAGTTCGACGTCCCACGGTTCGCCTCCCGGTGCCCACGGCACGGCGACCACGTCGACGGCGGCCAGAGCCGCCAAGCGTGGAATCTCCGGATACAGGACATCATCGCCGACCACGATGGCCAGGCGACCAAATGCGGCATCGAGCGTGACGACGGCGTCGCCGAGGACGTCGACCCACCCGTGTCGTGCGACGCGATGGATTTGCCGCTGATGCAAGACGACACCGCGGGCACCGATCGCCACCCCGCAGTGGCTCGTGCCTTCGGGGCTCGAACGTCGACGTGACGACACGACGATGGCGTCGGTGCCCACCAAGGCGGCCGAGATCGAATCGATCGACTCGTCGTCGAGCGCGAGCTCGGGTAGCACAACCAGTGTCGATCCGTTGCGCACGAGGGCGGCAACATCGTGAACGTTCGCTGTGGCGCTCGCCCGGACATGATCGGCTCGGCGGTGGTCGTCGGCGCCGGGGGTCGGTTGCGCCAGGGCGGCGTACACGGCAGGTCGGCGATTGCGGCGCACGTCGGTCCCGTCGGGACGTGGTCGCCCGCACATCGAGAGATCGGCATCGGCCACCACGACGGCCTCGTCGTCGCGGGGACCGCGGGCCACGACGACGCCGTCAGGTCGCACGATCTGGCTCTCGCCGGCGCCTCGTAGCATCGCGGACGGTACACCCAAGTTCTGGGCGAATTCAGCCAATCGATCGGGTGGCAAGAGCGGACCGATCTTGCAGCAGGCCACCAACCAAGCGCGGTTCTCAGCCGCTCGCACCGGAATGTGCGTGGACGCCTCGTCGAGGGCGAACGAGTTGAGAGAATTCAGCAGGATGTTCGCGCCACGAATCACCAGGGAGCGCGGGACCTCGGGGACCACACCGTCCATGCACGCATAGGTGCCCAGACGGGCGAAACCGGCGTCGACGACCTCGGCGGGCTGGTCGGCCGGTGACAGATGGATGCCCTCGGCGCCCATGAGCACCGTCTTGTCGTTGGCCGCCGCGAGTCGACCCGACGGGGCGACGAGGAGGTTGGTGTTCGTGATGCGTCCGACCCCTCGACGCACCGTGCAGTTGAATTGGATCCACATCGCATGGCGCGCGGCCGCGGCACCGATGCGTTGGGTCCAGGCCGAATCGAGATCGATGGCGACGTCCCAACAGTGTTCGGCCGACTCATAGACGGAGAGATGGTTTCCGAACTCGGGAAGAACGAGAACGGTCGGATTTTCTCGCGCTGCCTCGTCGATCATGCGCAATGCAGTATCCAGATTTTCGTCGACATCGGAGCCGGTGGCGTACTGCGCAGCAGCCAGACGGACGATCATCGCGGCGGGAAATTGCCGGCCCGTGACACCAAGGCCGGAGTCGGATGACCGATTACCGACTGCAACCACGAAACCGACGTGATGAGCGCGTCGAGATCGATTCCGGTGGACCGGCCCATGCGGTGGAGCATGTAAAGCACGTCTTCGGTGGGCACGTTGCCCGTGGCGTCGGGTGCGAAGGGACAACCACCGATGCCACCCAGAGACGCATCGAAAGTGCGGACACCTTCGCCGACAGCCGCCGCGATGTTGGCCAGTCCGGTGTTGCGAGTGTTGTGGAAGTGGCAACGCAGTGGGAGATCGGGGTCGAGATCGCGAACCGTGGCAACACCGCGAACGACGTCGGTGGGAGCGGCGACACCGATGGAATCGGCGAGCGCGAACTCGTCGGGTCGAACCTCGAGAATTGCGCGGGCGACGTCGCGTATGCGCTCGCCGGGCAATTCGCCCTCGAACGGACATCCGAAGGCGGCGGCGAGGGTGACGGTCGTGCGCAGACCGTGACCGCGAGCTCGTTCGCCGATCTGGTGCCACGCACCGACGAGCTCGGCAGTGGTGCGTCCTTGGTTGCGAGTTGCGTACGTGTCGGTGCTGACGACCACTACGTTGATTTCGTCGACCCCTGATTCGATCGCGCCGTCGAGACCACGGGCGTTGAGGACCAATCCGGCGAGTGACACTGCGGAGCGGTCGGGTAGCGATCCGGGGGAGTTGAGGGTGGCCATCACGTCGAAGCCGTCAGCCATTTGCGGAACACGCTTCGGGTCGACGAAGGACACCACTTCGACGCGTCGAACTCCGGCTGCGACCAAGCGTTGTACTAGTTCGACCTTGTCGGCCGTGGTAACGATGAGGTCCTCGGATTGCAGGCCGTCACGGGCGGCGACATCAACGATGGAGATGTCGAGATCGCGGGTGATGGGCATGCTCACGGGTGTCGATCCTTGCCCGGTGGCGGTGCCGGTGGGCTACGCTTTGGATGGTAACGCTGTTGCGCCTAGCGAAACGGCGACCGGGGAGGGGATGCTGTCAGATGGCGGCCTTGGACGACATCCGTGTGGTCGAAATGGGTCAGCTTTTGGCCGGGCCGTTCTGCGGTCAACTACTGGCCGACTTTGGTGCCGACGTCATCAAGATCGAACCTCCCAAGGTTGGTGATCCCATGCGCGAATGGGGTCGCGAGAAGGCCGAGGGCTATTCGTTGTGGTGGCCCGTAGTGGCCCGCGGCAAGCGCTCGGTCACGCTCGACCTGCGCACGCCCGAGGGTCAGGGCATCGCTCGTGATCTGATCAGGAAAGCCGACATCCTCATCGAGAACTTCCGCCCCGGAACCATCGAGAAGTGGGGTCTCGATCCCGACTCTCTGCGACGTGACAACCCTGGGTTGATCGTGGTGCGAGTATCGGGCTACGGCCAGACCGGCCCATACTCCGATCGGCCGGGATACGGCGCGATCGGTGAAGCGATGGGTGGCATCAGGGCGGTGATCGGTGAGCCCGATCGTCCCCCGGCCCGCGCCGGCGTCTCGCTCGGCGACACCTTGGCGGCCACGTTCGCCTGTGTCGGGGCACTGATGGCACTGCATGCTCGCGAGCGCACCGGCCGCGGACAAGTGGTCGACTCGGCGTTGTACGAGGCGGTGCTCGGCATCATGGAATCACTGATCCCCGAGTACGTGATCGCCGACTACGTGCGACCGCGTACCGGGTCCATACTCCCCAACGTCGCACCAGCCAACGCCTACCCCACCAAGGACGGCAAGGAGCATCTCATCTCGGGTAACCAGGACACGGTTTGGCGGCGGTTGGCCGTGGCGATGGGACGACCCGAATGGGGTGACGACGAACGCTTCGCCACTCACGAGGCCCGGGGACGCCATCAAATCGAGCTGGATCGACTGATCGCCGAATGGACCAAGACGCTTTCAGCCGAAGATTTGGAGGCCCTGCTCAACGAGCACGCGGTGCCCAATGGTCGTATCTTCACCGCACCCGACATGTTGGCTGATGCGCACTTCGAGGCTCGTGAGGCCATCGTGACGCTCATGCATCCGAAGTTGGGTGAGTTCCCGATGCAGAATGTCGTACCGAAATTGAGCGACACACCCGGTCGGGTGCGATGGGTCGGTCCTGAATTGGGCCAACACACCGACGAGGTGTTGCACGAGGTGCTCGGGTACGACGACCAGACCCTGGCCGATCTTCGTGGGCGTGAGGTGATTTGATGACCAACTCATCGAAGCGGTACGAACCACACGTCGTGGGTCCCCGCGCCCGTTTCGGCGTGATCATCCCGAGCACCAACACCACGGTGGAACAAGACCTCACCTGGGTGCGCCCCGAGGGAGTGTCGTTTCATTACGGGCGTATGTACATCGAGAACCCCGGTATGGACTCCAACGAGAAATTCTCCGAGTTGATCCTGCAGATCCGGGCGTCCATCGCGACGGCGGTGCGCGACGTGATCACGTGCAAGCCGTCGTACATGCTCATGGGAATGTCGGCCGAGACCTTTTGGGGCGGCTTGGCCGGCAACTCGGCCTTCGAGAAGCGCATCTCCGATCAGACCGGCGGGTTGAGGGTCAGCACCGGAGCGGCTTCGTGTCGGGCCGCTCTCGACAGGTTCGGGGCCAAGCGCATTGCGGTGTTCAGCCCCTACCAGCCCATTGCCGATGAACAGGTGGGATCGTTCTTCCGCGAAGCCGGTTTCGACGTGCGCGCCATCACGGGCCTGCGCTGTGTGACCGCCACCGCGATCGCCGAGGTGGGTGTCGCACAAATCGCCGACACCGTGGCGGCGATCGATTCATCGGAGGTGGACGCGATCGTGCAGGTTGGAACGAACTTGTCGTTCGTTCACCAGGCCGCGGCTCTCGAGCGTGAACTCGGCAAGCCCGTCGTGGCGATCAATGCGGCCACGTTGTGGCATGCCCTGCGGGCCAACGGCATCGAGGATCGCTTCGACGGTTTCGGTCGTTTGCTGGAAGAGTTCTGATGGACGCCTTGCGCCGGTACGACGGGTCGCTGGACGATTTGTCGCCGATGCGCATCGAGCGGCTCGAACGCGTGGTCGTCGCCGGTGGTGGGCCGAGCGGCCTGGTCGCCGCCCTGGCTCTGGCCCGCGAAGGTGTTCCGGTCACGGTGTTGGAAAAAGGTGCCGAATTGGCGGTCGAATCTCGCGCCTCCACCCTTCATCCGCCGACGCTCGAGATCCTGGCGTCACTCGGTGTGATCGAACCGATTCTCGCGCGGGGCCTGAAGGCACCCCGAACGCAGTTCCGCGATCGACGACATGGTCCGGTGGCCACCTTCGATCTCTCGCATCTCGACGAGGAGACCGCCTTCCCGTTTCGTATCCAACTCGAGCAGAACAAGGTCGCGGCGATCATCGCCGATCACATTCGCGAAGGGCATCGGCACAATCTCTGGGACTGTGAGATCAGGATGGATCATCGGGTGCACGGGGTGCGCGCCCTCGATGATTCGGCGATGATCGTGGTGGTGGGAACCGCCGAGGGCATCGTCGACATCGAATGCCCGTGGCTCATCGCCGCCGACGGCGCTCACTCGGCGGTTCGTCGCTCCGCCGGTGTGCCACTGCTCGAGGACGTGTACCCCGAGAAGTTCCTGGTGGTCTCCATCGCCGACGATCTATCGGCGATCTTCCCCGACATCGAGAACGTCAACTATGTGGCCGATCCCGAGCAGTGGCTCGTCCTGTTGCGCACTCCGGATCATTGGCGAATCCTTTTCCCGTTGGCGGCCGATCATCCGCACCCCGAAGGTGCGGCATCGGACGAGCTCGTGGCCGAGTGCATGCGCGGAATCACCGGTGACGATCGCTCGTGGACGATCTTGGCCACGTCGGTGTACACCGTGAAGCGAGCAGTAGTCGACGCCATGCGACGCGGTCGGCTCCTTATCATCGGTGACGCCGCTCATCAGAACTCGCCGCTCGGGGGCATGGGCATGAACTCGGGTGTGCAGGACGCCTTGTCGGCTGGGCGCCGTCTGGCCGAGGTGTGGCGTGGTGGCTCTGAGACCGTGCTCGACGAGTTCGATCGCCTACGACGTGAGGTGGCGGTGCAGTACGTGCAAGCGGACAGTCACGCGAACTGGCTCGTGTTGCGAGAACCCGATCCGGTCAAACGAGCGGCGATGCACGCCGACCTGGCGGCAGCCGCCGCCGATCCCGATCGTCATCGTGAGCGGGTGCGCCGAACGGCCATGCTGGACGCCGTGAGGAGCCACTTGTGAAGGTGTCGTCATGAGCGATCTGCAGGCTGACTACTTGCGAGCCGGGTTCGGTACTCGACTCGGTTGGGGTTCACGACCCGCGCTCCTGGTCGTCGACATGTGTCGGGCTTACGTCGACGAGCAGGCGCCGCTGTACGCGGCGGACGCCGCCGACGCGTACCGCAATGCCGATCGTCTCGCTGTCGTCGCTCGTCGCCGAGGTCGGCCGGTGTTCTTCACGCGTGTCGAGTACGTCGTCGGAGGCGCCGACGGTGGTCATTTTTTTCGTAAGGTTCCGGCTTTGCGGTGCTTCGAAAAGGGCAACCCTTTGGCCGAATTCACCGATCTGGTGCGCCCGAGTTCGCACGATGTGATCGTCACCAAGCAGTACGCCTCCGCTTTCTTCGGTACGTCGCTCGCCGCCTCGCTCAATGCGTTGGACGTCGACACGCTCGTGATCGCCGGTGTGTCGACCAGCGGGTGTGTGCGGGCGTCGGCTCTGGATGCCCTGCAGCACGGATTCGTTCCGATCGTGGTGGCCGATGCCTGTGCCGACCGCGATCCGCGGCCTCATGACTCCAGCTTGTTCGATCTACAGGCGAAGTACGCCGACGTCGTGACGTTGGACGATGCGCTCACTCACCTGGGAGGAACGACATGATCGTGGCCACCCGCTTGTTCGATTCACTCACCGAGGCCGAAGAAGCCCGTGCTCGCCGCGTCGACTCGGTCCTGCCGGCACTGGCTCTCGCCGCCGAAGAAGCCGACCGGATCGCCGAGTTCCCGATGGCCCACGTGACCACCTTGGCCGAGGCCGGACTCATGGGCCTGGTGGTGCCGGAGAGATTCGGCGGACTCGGCGGCGGTTTGCGCGACCTCGTGGGCGCGACCTTCGCCATGGGGACCGCTTGTCCTTCCACCGCTTTGTCGTACTTCTTTCACTGCAGTTCGGCATCTCGCGGACTGCTCGCCCTCGAAGCGCTCGAGGCCGGGCTCTTCGACGCCGACGAACGTGGCACGGTGGCGGCATTCGCCGAACGAGTACTCGAACTGATGGGACGAGACCGAGTGTGGATGGCCAACTTCGCGTCGGAGTCGGTGAAATCGTCGAGCGCCAACATCTTGATCTCCACCACGGCCGAGCCGACCACCCTCGCTGGTGAGAAGGGTTGGGTGCTCAACGGGGTCAAGTCGTTCGGTTGTGCGACCGGCGTGGCGGGCCGCTACCTGGTCACGGCCTCGCTCGGCGGCGGTGTGACGGCCGATTCACTCGCGGTGTTCATCGTCGATCCGAAGTCGCCCGGCGTGCGTGAGCGAAGTAGGTGGGACGCGATCGGGATGCGGGCCACCGCGACGCACGGCATCGTGCTGAACGACGTGTTCGTTCCGGCCATCGACTCGTTGGCCATTCCGGGGGCCTTCGTGCGGATGATGCAGATGAGTCGAGGCAGCTTCGTCGGCAGCCAAGTAGCGGGCACCGCGGTTTATCTCGGTGCGGCCTGCGCCGTGTACGACTGGACGATGAAGCACCTCACCAGCACGACATTCTCCGACACGGGGGCTCCGATCGGCAGCGCTCCCTTCCAGCAGCAACTGATCGGTGAGATGCGTATGCATCTCGACACGGCCACGCTCTGGCTACGTCGCCAGGTCGACCTCGAGACGAGTGAACCGCCGATCCTGCCCAAGCCCGATGTCGTTCGCCAATGGCGTTTGGCCAAGGGCACCGTGGTCGACTCGGCCTTCGCGGTGGGAGTGTGCGCGATGAAGGCCTGTGGCACGTCGAACACCGGTAACAGCGGTGTGGTGGCGCGTGGTCTGCGTGATCTGTCGATGGGCCTTGTTCAGGCCTTTCCGGCGGAGAAGGGTCGTCTCGAAGCGGCGTCACTCCTCGTGAGCGGCGCCGAATCGACCCAGTTCGGGGCCAAGGCCTGACGTGTCGACGCTGATCGACAATCTGTTCTCCCTGCGAGGAGTGTGGCGCGAAGAATTGTCAGCCGTCGACGAAAACGGCGACACGATCAGTCATGATCCGTACGGTGGTGTGCCGGGTGCGTTTCCGTACCAGGTTTTGGTGTACATCGACTTCGACGGTGCTCGCTTCGCACAGACGACCGTGGTTCTTTCGGGGCGCGAGCCAGCCGTTCGTACATTCGAAGCCTCAGTGAAGGCTGACGTGCTCGAATTCGTGCCCCTCGGGCCGGGGGCCCCGCGCATCGTGGGTGTGTCGCAAGGACCGGGGGCGTTGTGGTTCGTGGCCGACACCGTGGCCGCCGAGGCGATCCAACGCTACGCCGAGCCCGACTTCATCCGTATCGACGGTGATCGCCGCTGGCGTCACACGGTGTTGTGGCGCAACGGTGCACTGCGCCGTCTTTTGATGGTGAAAGGTCATCGCATCTCACCCGATACCTCGGTGCGCCACGACCTCGATCCGCGGGGTGTCGACGGGCCCGTTCACGATCTGCGCTCCGTGGTCGACATCTACTCAGCGAAGATGAAGCCCTCATGACCCGCGTCGTGCTTCCCGATCAGACAGACCTGGTCGCCGGTGATTGGATCTCGGAGGGGGCCGAGCGCACCGAGTGGATCGAGCATTCGAGTGACGGCCGAGCCGAGCAAGTGCAACGTGAGGCATCGGCGGTGTCCATCGAGCGTGCTCTGGCGACGGCGTGGAGTGCGCACACCAGTGCCGCCTGGTCGAGTCGAACCGACCACGAACGAGCCGGTGTTCTCGAGGCGGCTGCCGATCGTCTGGCCGCGGCTGTGCCCGACATCGCGGCTCTGGAGTCGGCGACGACCGGTGCCGTTATCGGAACCACGAGCATGCTCGGGTTCATCGTGCACGGTTCTTTCCGCATGGCCGCCGAGCAACTCCGCTCGGGAGTGCTGGATGCACGTTTCGACGGACCGACGGGTCGCGCCGTCGAAGTACGTCGCCTGCCGTGGGGACCGGCTTTGTTGTTGTGTCCGTGGAACGCACCCGCACCGATGGCGGCGCACAAGATGGCGTCGGCGTTGGCCGCAGGTTGTCCGGTCATCGTGAAGCCTCCCGAGCGGGCTCCGCACGGCACAACCTCGATGGTTCGTGCGATCGCCGACTTGTTCCCGCCGGGGACCGTGCAGTTGTTGCATGGTGGACCGTCCACCGCGTCCGCGTTGATGACCGATCGACGGGTGCGCGCCGTGTCGTTCACCGGCGGCATCGTGGGGGGCCGGGCGGTCGCTCACGCCTGTGCCGAGGACCTGAAACCCGCTCAACTCGAACTGGGGGGACACGCACCGTTGTTGGTCCTCGATGATGCGTCTCTCGAGCACGTGGTGGCCGGGGCCCTCGGCTTGCTACTCACTCTCAATGGGCAGTGGTGTCGTGCTCTAGGTCGTTTGCTCGTACCCGAGCGACGACGAGCCGAGATCGTCGACGCCGTAGCCGGCGCACTGTCCTCGGTGGTGGTAGGCGACCCGATCGATCCGTCCACCGAGATGGGCCCGCTCGTCCACTCGGCGCACCGCGCGTATTTGCAGCGCCGCCTCGACGAGTTCAGCGACGGTCGGATCGTGAGTACCACGCCTCTGCCTGATCGCTCGGGCAACTGGTTCGCCCCCACGCTCGTGGACGGCGTGGATCCGAGTCGAACCGTCGACGAGATCTTCGGCCCGGTGGCCGCGGTTCATGGTTATCGGAATCTCGACGAAGCGCTGGCCTTGGCCAACGGCACCGACTACGGCTTGGAGGCCTACGTGGTGGGCAGCGACGAGGAGGCGGCGATGGCCGCGGCGCGGCGCGTCCGGGCCGGGGGAGTGAAGGTGAATGGAGTGAGTCCGGTCTCGCTGCATCTCATGGCCCCACGCCCAGCGTTCGGGGTCTCTGGACTGCACGAGGAGGGAACGGCTGAAAGCATTCGGTTTTTCGGCGGGAATCAAGTGCTCGGAGTCGAGAACAGCCTCGGCTGAGGTGATGACGAAACAAAGTGAGAGGAGTATCGATGGGATTCGTGAACGTGACCAACGCGCATCACGGCGGATGCGATCAATTGGGGTGGCGCCGCAAGTTCGGCGTGATCATCCCGAGCACCAACACCATCGTCGAACCCGAGTTCCACGCGATGTCGGTGCCGGGTATCACCGCCCATACCGGTCGCATTCACATCCGCAATCAGGCACTCGACTCCGACGAGGCGTTCCAGAACCTTCTGCTGCAGATCCGAGAGGAGATCGGCTACACCGTCGACCGGATCATGACGGCCGAACCCGACTACATGGTCATGGGAATGTCGGCCGAGACGTTCTGGGACGGCGTGGAGGGAAACCGCAAGTTCATCAAGCAGATCAATGAGCGCTCGGGTGGTCTGTCGGTGGCCACCGGTGCGGAGGCCTGTGAGCGGGCATTGAAGTTGTTCGGAGTGAAAAAGATCGGGGTGGTGACGCCGTATCAACCGATCGGTGACACGAACGTCGTCAAGTTTTTCAGTGAACTCGGCTTCGACGTCGCGGCCATCGAGGGTCTGAAGTGTCCGACCGCGGTCGCCATTGCTCACGTGCCAGAGACCGAGCTGCGGGCCGCTCTGCACAAAGTCAACGGACCCGAAGTGGACGCGCTCGTGCAGGTGGGAACGAATTTGAGCATGATCCGTCTCGCTGACGAGATGGAGCGCATCGTCGACAAGCCCGTGATCGCCATCAATGCCGCCACGTGGTGGATGGCGTTGCGTGACAACGGAGTCGGAGATCACCTGCACGGGTTCGGCACCCTGTTGCGTGAGTACTGATGCGAGCAGGGCCTTTCCTCGTTGCCGCCGTCATGTTGGCGGCCTGTTCGTCGGATGAAGCCGAACCGGCGACGTCAGGTGCATCGGTTACGGCGACGGTGATTCGTTCGACTCTCGCCCCCGCCACGGATTCGCCATCGGCGGACGAGACGCCGGCTCACCAATCACCCGAACTCGTCGTCGCGCCCGGACCGTGCACCCCAACGATCGTGTCTGGTCGCAGCGACCAGACGATCGAGCGCGAGGAGGGGCGTCGCGAATTCGTGTTGCACCGTCCCGCGGCCACCGATGGTGGGCGTTTGCCGTTGGTGGTCGATTTGCACGGCGCCACCGGCACGCCGGAGATTCAAGAGGTGCTCTCGCGTTTCGGGGCCCGGGGGATCGAGAGCGGAGCCTGGGTCACGCTGACGCCTTTGGCCCTGGGCGCGATAACTGCGTGGGCGGTGCCGGGGACGGTTCCGGGTGACGACATCGGGTTCATCGAGGACGCGATCGTCTCGATCGTGGATGCGGCGTGCATCGATCCCCAGCGGATTTTCGCCACCGGTCAATCGTCGGGCGGCGCCATGAGTACGTATCTCGGCTGCCAGAGCTCTCTCTTCGCCGGTGTCGCGCCGGTGGCGGGTGTGAATCTGGTGCGGGGTTGTGAGGATTCACCGTCGGTGTCGCTCGTCGCGTTCCATGGCACACTCGACAAGTACGTGCCGATCGAGGGTCTCCAAGGATGGGACACCGCGGAATTCGTCGATGAACGCAAATTCTTTCGGGGTGACCTGTTTGGTATCGTCGAGTCGTGGTCGAGGCGTAACGGGTGCGCGGGCGAGGCCACGATCACGACGATGGGACCCGAGACCGAGCGATACGAGTGGGTCGACTGCGCTGACGGCACCAGGGTCGTGTTGTACCTGAGCGATGGTGCGGGGCACACCCACCCCGGTGCACCATTCCCGACTGATGCGACGTCGTCGATCGGCGCGGTCGCTCGAGACATCGACGCAACCGAATTGATCGCTCGCGAGTTCGGCCTCATCAGCTGATCCGCCTCCTAGGCTGGGCGAACTCATGAATTCGTCCCCTCGTCCTCGTGGTGGTCGCCCCCGTGGTGGTGATCCTTTGGCGGGCCGTCCGCGTGCCGCTGGTCGTCCCCGTGGTGGGCGCCCGAGTGTCGCGGGTCGGCCGTCGGGTGGATCAGATGGCGCCGGGCGCCGCTCCGATGATGACGCTTCACGTGCACGACGTGAGGACACGCCTCGTCGTCCACGTCGTTCCGCTGATGGCTCGACATCGCGTCCGAGGAGGCGTGACGACGGTGATGATCAGCGCCCGCGTCGTTACGGAACGCGGGCTGGTGGTGCCGGTGCTGGTCCACGCGATGGTCAGTCGCGTCAGGCTCGTGCTGACGGGGGGGTGCCGGTGCTGGTCCACGCGATGGTCAGTCGCGTCAGGCTCGTGCTGACGGCGGTGATCGTCGCCCCGGTCGTGATGGTGATGGGCGTCGCCCCGGTCGTGATGGTGATGGGCGTCGCCCGGGTCGTGATGGTGATGGGCGTCGCCCGGGTCGTGATGGTGATGGGCGTCGCCCGGGTCGTGATGGTGATGGGCGTCGCCCCGGTCGTGATGGTGATGGGCGTCGAGCGCGCGAGCCGCGCAACGAGGCCGAGCGGCGCCGTTTGGCGGTGCGGGCCAAAGGAGGCGGTTCCGCTCGCAAGGATCGCGAGCAAACGCGCGAGGAGCGGGCGGCCGAGCAGTGGATCGACGAGGGACCGGTGGATGTCTCTGGGTTGCGCCTCACGGCCGAGGCGGCCGTCAGTCGGGCGGCCCGCAAGGTGCGCGAGGACGGCGAACTCGATCCCGAGGTGAAGGCCGATGTCGCCAAGGTGCTCGACTCCAAGCGCGCGGCGCAGTTGGGCGACCGTTTGCGGGACGCACAAAATGCCCTCGAGCGTGAGCGATACGCCGAGGCCAAGCGGCGAGCCAAATCCCTCATGAAAGAGTTGTCCGCCGTGGCCGCCGTCCACGAAGTGGTGGGTTTGGCCAGCTATCGCCTCGGCCAGTACCGCGACGCCGCCACGGCACTGGAACTGGCTCGCTCGTTGCGCGAACGCGTGGAGGATCTACCGGTGCTGGCCGATTGCTACCGTGCGCTGAAGCGTTGGGATTCCGTCGACGAAATCTGGGCCATCCTCAAAGAGGCGTCACCGGCGCACGATGTGATGGCCGAGGGTCGCATGGTGGTGGCCGGAGCGATGGCCGATCGCGGCGACCTGAGGGGTGCGCTGCAGCTGATGGCCAAAGCCGCCGAGATCCCGCGCCGCGTGCGCGAGCACCATCTTCGTCAGTGGTACGTCATCGCCGATCTGTACGACAAGGCGGGCAACGTGCAAAAAGCCCGAGAGTTCTTCAAGCGTGTCGCCCTTCACGATCCGGACTTTGCCGACGTCGCCGACCGCATCGGGGCCCTTTGACCGTCTCCGCATCCGTGGAGTCCCGGTACACCCGTGTCGTCACGAAAGGACGACATGAAGAGGATCGACGCGAACAACCTCGCGCTGGTGCGAGGCACCCTCAGCAGCATGCCGGTACGGCGCACCCTGCCCAACGGCTCCGATCTCGTACAGATCGAAGTGACCTCCCGGGACTGCGCCGGGGTGGCGCGCAGCGTGCCGGTGATCGTGCACGAGCCCCTCGGTAAGGATGACTTCACCTCTTGGGAGTCGGGAACCGAGGTCGTGGTGGTGGGATCGGTGGTGCGACGTTTCTTCCGCAGCGGGGGAGGAACGGCCAGCCGCACCGAGGTGGTGGCGGCCCGGGTGGTGCGGGGGTCGCAGGCGGCCCGGGTGGACAAACTGTTGGCGGAGGTGGCCCGGGTGGTGTCCGATGTCGACGTCCCATGACGGGCGAAGTGCGGGGTCCCTCGGGGTCCGAGAACTAAGGTTCGCACGTCTCTTCTCGAACCGAATGCGAACATCCCATGAACACGGACCAACTCGAACGACTGCGGCACGACGCGGGTTTCATCGCCGCCCTCGACCAAAGTGGCGGTAGCACCCCCAAGGCCCTGCGCTTGTACGGCATCGAGGACTCGAGTTACTCCGGCGACGAGCAGATGTTCGACTTGATCCACCAGATGCGTACCCGCATGATCACCAGTCCGGCCTTCAACGGTGAACGCGTGCTGGCGGCCATACTCTTCGAAGGCACCATGGATCGCGAGATCGAAGGTGTCGGTAGCGCCATCTATCTGTGGAACGCCAAGCGCATCGTGCCCATCCTCAAAGTCGACAAGGGTTTGGCCGACGACGCGAACGGTGTGCAGGTGATGAAACCCATGCCCGACCTCGACGCCCTGCTGGCCAAGGGCCGCACCAAGGGCATTTTCGGGACCAAAATGCGGTCGGTCATCAAAGACGCCAACGCCGCCGGTGTCACCGCCGTGGTGAAGCAGCAGTTCGAGGTGGGTCGTCAGATCCTGGCCGCTGGTTTGGTGCCCATCATCGAACCCGAGGTCGACATCCACTGTCCCAACAAGGCCGCGGCCGAGGCTCTGCTGAAGGCGGAGTTGCTCGACGAATTGAATCGCCAGCCGTCGGATCAGCCGGTCATGTTGAAGCTCACGCTCCCCGAGATCGACAACCATTACAGCGAATTGGTCAAGCATCCCAGCGTGTTGCGGGTGGTGGCGTTGTCGGGCGGATACAGCCGCGAGGAGTCCAATTCTCGCTTGTCTCGTAACAAGGGCGTCATCGCCAGTTTTTCGCGCGCGCTCACCGAGGGTCTGTCGGCTCAGCAGAGCGAGGCCGAGTTCAACGCCACGCTCGACGGTGCCATCGCCGGCATCTATGCGGCCTCACGTACCTGACCCGAGTCGTCAATCGAGCGGTCGGATCACCGGACCGGTGCGCAACTTGGGTGTGAAGAACGTCGACTTCGGCGGCATGAGCAGGCCCTCGTCGGCGGTGCGCTGTATCTCGCGCACGGTGACCGGGCGAATCAACACTCCGGCCGCGGCCCCACCGGACGTCACGATGTCCCGCACCAGATCGACGCCATGCTGGTACGACACCTCGTGGTCGACGTCGGCCAAAGCGTGCTCCAGTCGCGCGCCATCGAGATCACGGACGTCGGCGAACTTGTCGGAACGGGGGGACAGGTAGGTGCCGGTGCCGTCAGCATTCACGAACACCAACGCTCCACGATCGCGCATGTCGTGAGTGATGGAAGCCTCGACGGGGCCCGCCGGCGACGTTTCGAAGAACCTCTCGAGCGCCTCGAGTAGCTTCGCGGGATCGGTATCGGTGTACAGCCGATGGATCGCGTCCACGCTCAGTTGCTCCTCGATGAGTTCGCCGATGTACGTCATGGTCAGTTCCGCCGAGCCACCGGTGCTGGTGTCCACCGAGCGTCGCTCGTCGCGGTACGTGCGACTGATGGCGTAGCGGTGGTGACCGTCGGCGATCACCACCTCGGCCGAACCCACCACGGCCGAGATGGCGGCCACCCGCGCGGGGTCGTCGACGCGTTCGATGGTGTGCACGACGCCCTCGGCCTCCACCACGCCCACCACCTCGCCCGGCTCGATGAGCAGTTCGGTCAGTCCGTTCGCCAACGACAGGCCCCACACCGGTGACAGATTGGTGAGGGTGGCCCGGGTCAGGTCCAAGCGGTCCGTCTTGGCCTTGGGGGTGGTGCGCTCGTGGGGCAACACACCGCCGGCACCCTCGTCGACCACCTCGAGGGCACCGATGACGCCACTGGTGCTACGACGTCGGCCCGCCCCGTCGCGGAACGACATGCGGTAGATGGAAAACGATGGCCGGGGGTCGCGCACCAGAACGCCGGTGTCGATCCAGGCACGAAGGATCGAGTTGGCGACCTGATACCGATCCGGCCCATCGGATTCGCGGGGAACATCGACGTGCACGATGTTGTTCGGGTGCCGATTCGCCAATTCCTGACGGTCGGCCTCGGAGAGAACGTCGTAGGGGGGAGCGGCCACGGCGCTTTGGTCGAAGGTGGCGTACCGCAAAGCAGAGAAAGGTTCGAAGCGGGGCACCCCTCTAGGTTGTCACTTGCGGTGGCAGAATCACTACTCGATGAAGCCGGTGATTCTTTGCGACCTCGACGGTGTGGTGTGGCTGGCTCATCGTCCCATACCCGGTTCGGCGGAGGCGGTGGCCGACTTGCGCGCTGCCGGGCATCGAGTGCTGTTCGTGACCAACAATTCCTCGGCCACGGTGGGCGCGCAGGAACAGGCGTTGGCGTTCGTGGGTATCGATGCTCACGGGGACGTGGTGACCTCGGCCCTGTCGGCAGCGCACGTGTTGTCCTTTGGTGAACGGGTGCTCGTCTGTGGCGGACCGGGCATCCACGAGGCCGTGGGACGGGTGGGCGCCGAGGTGGTGTCGCACGACGACGCGGATCGTGGTGCCCGAGTCGACTCGGTGCTGGTGGGGTTCCATCGTGACTTCGACTACGAGATCATGCGACGGGCGTCGTCGGCGGTGCGGTCCGGAGCACGGTTGGTCGGAACCAACGACGATCCCACCTATCCGACGCCGGAGGGCCCGATTCCCGGAGGGGGCAGCATCCTGGCGGCCATCAGCACGGCGTCGGGCCGCCTCCCGTTGGTGACCGGCAAGCCGTACCCCCCAATGGCCGAACTGGTACGAGCGATGGAACCCGGCGTGAACCGGTCAGCGGTCGTGGTGGGGGACCGGCCCAGTACCGACGGAGTTTTCGCTGCGACCTTGGGTTGCCGGTACGCCTTGGTGCGATCCGGGGTCACCGCTCCACATTTGAGCGCGGCCGACGAACCGACGTGGTTCGCCGGTGCCACGGCCTGGGTGGACGTGGCCGATCTGGCGGCCGTGGCCCGCGCGGTACTGGGAGAATGAGTCGGTCGACACATCGGCGATTCGGCGGTCGCGACGCCGGTAGCGTTATTACATGGCAAAAAACGAGACCTACAAGAAGTCGTTGAAGAAGTTGATCGACTCGGTGACGCCGATGGCTCCCGACGCGGCGGAGAAATTCGTGCGCGAACTGTTGAAGGCCGGTGTCGAGCGACGTCGTGACGCTGAGAAGGTCGTCGCCGAGGTGGCCGCGGTTGCGCGTCGCTCGGCCGAGCAATTCTCGACCTCGGTGCAAAGGGAGGTGGCCAAGCAACTCGGTCGCTTGGTCGCCCGCGTCGATCAGGTGGAAAAGCAAGTCGAGACGTTGAGCAAGAACCTCGAGACATCGCGGACGTTGTTGGTGGCGGCGGCCACCAGAGGCTTGTCGAAGAAGACCGGGTCCACGAAAACGGCCGCCACGAAGACGTCCACCACGACCAAGAGCACCACGACCAAGAGCACCACCGCGAAGAAGCCCGCCGCCAAGAAGCCGGCCGCGAAGAAGCCGGCCGTGAAGAAGGCGGCCGCGAAGAAGCCGGCCGCGAAGAAGCCTGCCGCCACGAAGAAGCCTGCCGCCACGAAGAACGTCGCTCCCTCGTCCTGAGGTCGTCTGCCAACGTGTCTCGTCGCCAGCGGCTCGATGCCGATCTCGTTCGCCGGGGCTTGGTCTCCAGTCGACGTGACGCCGTCGAGTTGATCGAGGCTGGTCGCGTGTTGGTCAACGGCGCGGTGGCCGGCAAGGCGGCACGACAAGTCGATCCCGCCGATGCGGTGCTCATCGAGGGGCCTCCGGCACGCTTCGTGAGTCGGGGTGGTGAAAAGTTGGACGGCGCCCTCACGACGTGGAACATCGACGTGACCAGGTCACGGGTGCTCGACGTGGGCGCATCGACGGGTGGATTCACTGATTGTTTGTTGCAACGCGGTGCCTCACAGGTGGTGGCTCTCGACGTCGGACACGGCCAGTTGCACCCGCGTATCCGGGCTGACAGGCGCGTCACGGTGATCGAGCGCTTCAACGTCCGCGAGGTGCAGCCCGACGTCATCGGGGGCGAGGTGGACATGGTGGTCGCCGACCTTTCATTCATCTCCTTGACGTTGGTCGTCACGGCCATGGTCCGCGTGTGCAAGCCGGGGGCGATTTTGGTGCTCCTCGTCAAGCCCCAATTCGAGGTGGGCAAGCGCGATGTGTCCCGGGGTCGTGGGGTGATCGACGATCCGGTTCTGCACGACGAGGCGGTGGCGACGGTACGAACATCCTGCCAAACCGCCGGATTGCGGGTGATTGACGTGATCCCTTCACCGATCACGGGTGCCGAGGGTAACCGCGAGTTTCTTCTGCACGCGGTCCTACCGCACCCGCGTGAGAAGATGGCGCCGTGAATGTTTTGATCGTCGGGAACTCCGAGCGCTCCGAGTCCGCTGACGTCGCCGCTCGGGCGGTCCGTTGGCTGGTCGCCCACGGACACCGTCCGATGGCGGTGGCCGCCGACGCCGCGATGCTGCACCCCGACAACATCGAGACCGTCGACTCTGTCGGCGAGGTCGACGATCTGGGCTTGGTGGTCAGCATCGGGGGTGATGGCACCATGTTGCGTGCGGTCACGTTGCTCGACGGTGTACCGGCTCCGGTGCTGGGTGTGAACGTGGGTCTGCTCGGCTATCTGGCCGAGGTCGAACCGTCCAACCTCGAGACCGCGCTGACCCGCTTCTTCGCCCACAATGTCGAGATAGAGCGGCGTCTGGTGCTCGATGTCGTGGCCCGCACCGCATCGGGTTCCCGGCAGTGGCGCTCGCTGAACGAAGCATCGTTGGAAAAACAACACGCCGGTCAGACGGTGCGCCTGCGCTTGCACATCGATGGTGTTCCCTTCACCACCTACCAGGCGGACGGCATCCTGGTGGCCACGCCCACTGGTTCGACCGCGTACTCCATGTCGGCGCGTGGACCGGTCATCTCGCCCGGGCACGAGGCCATCCTCATCACGCCTTTGGCTCCGCACATGTTGTTCGATCGATCGCTCGTGTTGCGGGCCGACGAGGCCGTCGAGGTGGAGGTGGTGGGCCAGCGTCCGGTGGGGTTGACGGTCGATGGACAAGAGGCGTTGTCCCTGCAGCCGGGTGACACGGTGTCGTGCTCGGCCAGTGATCGCCCCGCATTGTTCGTGCGTCTCGAGTCACGACGATTCCATCAAACGTTGAAGGCCAAATTCGGTTTGTCGGATCGGTGACGTGGTGTTGACCGAGCTTCATGTCGAGGATCTCGGCATCATCGATCGGCTCGACCTGGTCTTGGCCGAGGGGTTGGTGGTGCTCACCGGCGAAACGGGGGCCGGAAAAACGATGCTGGTGGAGGCCATCTCATTGTTGGTGGGTGGTCGTGCGGACGCCGCGCGGGTGCGCTCGGGCGCCGGTGAGGCTCGCGTGGAGGGTCGTTTCGTGGTCGGCGAGACCGAGCACGTCGTGGCCCGGGTGGTGCCCCTCGACGGTCGGTCGCGGGCCTACATCGACGGTCGCCTGGCCACCGTGTCGCAGTTGGCTGATCTGGGGGCCACCTTGGTCGACCTGCACGGCCAGCACACCCACCAGAGCCTGTTGTCGGCCGCCGTGCAGCGGGCATCGCTCGACCAGTTCGCCGGCAGCGACCTCGAACCTTTGAGGGCGGCCCGTGGTCGCATCACCGAGATCGACGCGGCCCTGGCCACCTTGGGCGGTGACGTCAAATCCCGGGCCCGTGAGATCGACCTGTTGCGATTCCAGGTCGAGGAGATCTCGGGCTTGGGTATCAGCGACCCCGACGAGGATCAACGACTCGAGGTCGACGAGGACGTGTTGGCCGATGCCACGGCCCATCGCGAAGCCGGTGACACGGCCATCAGGGCGCTCGACGCCGACGGGGTCGCCGCCGAGGCTCTGGGATCCGCCATCGCCCGCTTGGCCAACCGAGCCCCCTTTGCCGCATTGGTGGGTCGCTTACGTGACGTGGCCGCCGAGGTGGCCGACATCGCATCGGAGTTGCGCGCGGTCACCGAGTCGTGCGAGGACGACCCGGAGCGTCTGGCCGAGATCCGCACGCGACGTCAAGACCTGCGCGAACTCCAGCGCAAGTACGGTGACTCCTTGGTCGAAGTGTTGGCCTTTCGAGACGAGAGCGTCCGTCGGCTGGACGAATTGGAGTCTCACGAGGTGCGGGTGGCCGAACTGGAGGTCCAACGCGTCGCCGCCGTCACCGCCGAACGACACGCCGCCGCCGCGGTGGCCGCCACCCGTCGTGGTGCTGCTACCACGCTTGGTCGCCGGATCACCACTCACCTCGGCGAACTGGCCATGGAGCGGGCCGTGGTCCGCATCGAAGTGTCGGGCGAGGATCCCGCCGACGAGGTGACCTTCTTGTTGGCCGCCAACCCCGGTAGCCCGGCGGCTCCCTTGGCCAAGGTGGCCTCGGGAGGTGAACTGGCTCGCACCATGTTGGCCATTCGCATGGTTCTCTCCGCCGGTCCGCCCGTGTTGATCTTCGACGAAGTCGACGCGGGCATCGGTGGTCAGGCCGCCACGGCAGTCGCCCAGTGCCTGGCGCGCCTCGCCGAGTCGCATCAGGTGCTCGTGGTCACCCATCTGGCGCAGGTGGCCGCCGTCGCCCACCAGCAAATCGTCGTGCGCAAGGACATCGTCACGACCGATGGCGCCGAGCGCACCCGCGCCACCGCCGATGCGGTGTCGGGTGACGACCGGGTCGACGAGATCGCCCGCATGTTGTCCGGTCGACCCGACAGTACCGCGGCGCGGCGCCACGCTCGCGAACTGTTGGCGGGCTGAAACTTCGGCGGGGATGGTGGGGCTGATGCCGGTGACTCGGTATGATGATCTCCCGTTGTCGATGCTCGATTGAGTATCAGGAAACGGGAGGTCGTCATGCCGAAGCACATCTTCGTGACCGGAGGGGTTGCGAGTTCTCTCGGCAAGGGATTGACCGCCTCGTCGCTCGGTCGTCTTTTGAAGTTGCGCGGTCTTCGCGTGACGATGCAGAAACTCGACCCGTACATCAATGTCGATCCCGGCACGATGAACCCGTTCGAACATGGAGAGGTCTTCGTCACTGACGACGGTGGTGAAACCGATCTCGATCTCGGGCATTACGAGCGTTTCATCGACGAAAACCTCACACGCAATTCCAACGCCACCACCGGATCGATCTACCAAGCGGTCTTGGCTTCCGAGCGTCGAGGCGACTACCTCGGCAAGACGGTTCAGGTGATCCCGCACATCACCGACGAGATAAAGCGTCGTATTCGTCGCATGGCCACCGAGGACGTCGACGTGGTCATCACCGAGGTCGGCGGCACTGTCGGCGACATCGAAATCCTCCCGTTTCTAGAGGCGATTCGGCAATACCGTAAGGAGGCTGGTCGGGACAACGTGTGTTACATACACGTCACGCTGGTGCCCTTCATCGGGCCATCCGGCGAGCAAAAGACCAAGCCGACCCAACACTCCGTCACCGAGTTGCGTAGCCGGGGAATACAGCCCGACATCATCGTGTGTCGCAGCGAGGAGCCCCTCAGTCCGAGTCTGAAACGTAAAGTCTCGAATTTGTGCGACGTCGACGAACACGCGGTGGTGAACGCCGCTGATGTTCGCAACATCTACGAGTTACCCCTCGTGCTGCACGAGGAGGGCCTGGACACGGTGGTGTGCGAGACGTTGCACATCGACGCCGAAGTCGATCTGACGTCGTGGGAGGAGGTCGTGGCCAAGGTCGACAACGCCACCACCCCGGTGCGGATCGGTCTGATCGGCAAGTACATCGAACTGCACGACGCCTATTTGTCGGTGGTGGAGAGCATCAAGCATGCCGGCTTCCATCACGGGGCTCACATCGAGATCGACTGGATTCAGGCCGAGGAAGTGGAAGGTTTGTTGGCTGCTGGTCGCTTGGGAGAACTCGACGGCATGGTGATTCCCGGCGGATTCGGTGTGCGCGGAGTCGATGGCAAGATCGCCGCGGCCGAGTATGCGCGGGTGAACAAAGTTCCCTGCCTCGGTCTGTGTTTGGGCATGCAGGTGATGACCATCGAGTTCGCCCGCCACGTGTTGGGTATGAGCGACGCCCATTCCACCGAATTCGATCCCAGTAGCCAGCACCCCGTGATCGACATCATGAACGACCAACGCGACATCACCGACAAGGGTGGAACTATGCGCCTCGGGGCGTACTACGCCGTTCTGCAGCCCGGTTCGAAGGTGGCCAAGGCCTATGGCGAGCCGGTGGTCAGCGAGCGCCATCGTCATCGGTACGAGTTCAACAGTCAGTATCGCAACCGATTCGAGGCGGCTGGATTCCTGTGTAGCGGCACCTCGCCGGACAAACGTTTGGTCGAGTTCATCGAGCTCACGGACCATCCCTTTTGGGTGGGTACCCAAGCGCACCCCGAGTTCAAGAGCCGACCTGATCGCCCGCACCCGCTCTTTCGCGAATTGATGGCGGCGTCGTTGCAGTATCGATCCGAGCATCGTCGTGAGAGTTCGCCGGCTACCGCTGACGTCGGCCGAGCGTGACCGACGGGTTGTTCGAGCACCTCGGCGACCGGTCGGTCTACCGGGGGTACCTGTGGGAGGTGGTCGTCGGCAGCTTTCGCGGCCCGGCCGGCGAGGAATTCACCCGAGACATCGTGCGCTCGCCCGGTGCGGTGGCGGTGGTGCCCCTGCTTGGCGAGTCCGACGGGTCCCACCGCGTCGTGTTGCTTCGTCAATACAGAGCCGCCTTCGCCCGAGAGATCGTGGAGGTGCCCGCGGGCATGCGGGACATCGAAGGTGAGGACCCCGAGCAGACCGCCCGCCGCGAACTGATTGAGGAAACCGGATATGACGCCGGATCGCTGCGACTTCTTCATCGCTTCTACCCGTCGACCGGCATGACTGACGCGGTCTTGCACGTCTACTTGGCGACCGACTTGCGACACGTGGGCTCCCGCATGCACGGGCCCGAGGAGGTGCACATGGAGGTACTCACCGTGCCCTTGGCCGAGGCGGTCGGCATGGTCGTGTCCGGTGAGATCGCCGATGCCAAGAGCACGATCGGACTCCTGCTGGTCGATCGGCTGATGCGCGGACTCGACTCCGATGTGATCTGATGACGACGATGATCCCCCTTGTCGTACCGTTGGAGGTGGAGGAGTTCCTGAGTTGGTTGGCGGCCGAACGGGGTCGTTCTGTTAACACGCTGTCGGCCTATCGACGGGACTTGACCGCCTACTGCGAGTGGTTGGTGGCTCAAACGATCGATGTTCATCGAGTCGGCCCCGCCGACGTGGATCGGTTCGTGAATCATCGGCGAAGCACCGGAATGGCGGCCAGCAGCCTGGCCCGACAGATGGCCGCCGTGCGAACCTTTCATCGATTCATGGTGACCGAGGGTCACCGCGCCGACGACCCCACCGCGGATTTCGAGGGAGTGAGAGTGCCCGCAGGAATTCCCAAGCCGCTGAGCGAAGACGAGGTGGAGTCGCTGTTGGCCGCCGTCGTCGGAGACGAGCCGGTGGCTTTGCGCGACCGTGCCTTGTTGGAGTTGTTGTACGCCACGGGCGCTCGTATCTCGGAGTTGTGTGGAATGTCCCTCGGGGACATCGACCTCGAGGCCGGAATGGTTCGTCTGTACGGCAAGGGTTCCAAGGAGCGGTTGGTGCCGGTTGGTGGTCTCGCTCGCGCGGCCGTTCACCGGTGGCTGATCGATGGCCGCGAGGCACTGTCGCCCGTTCGGTGGGCGCGACGTGGTGATGCTGACGCCGTTTTCCTGAACAATCGGGGCGGACGCCTCGGTCGGCAGGCGGCCTATGCGATCGTCGTGCGTCATGGAGAGCGGGCCGGCCTGACCAGTCACCTCTCACCACACGTCTTGCGCCATTCGTGTGCGACCCACATGCTCGATCATGGTGCCGACTTGCGCATCGTGCAGGAGATGCTCGGTCACGCGTCGATTTCGACCACGCAGGTGTACACGAGGGTGTCTCAGGAGCACCTTCTCGATCAGTACTCGGCGGCCCACCCCCGGGCCACGGTCGGTCGCGGTACCTGATCGTCACGATGCCGACCGCTCGCCGTTTCGTGCATTTGGTGCGACGTTGGTGGGGCTCGCTGTCGTCAGCGCCTCCGACGGCGACCGACCAGCGTTGGGCGGAGGAGCGATTGACTTCTGGCGAGATCGTCCTGTTCGCGACGATGTCGGCTCCGGACCGCCGTCACGCCATCACCGTGGCCCGCCGATTCGAGATGTTGCTCCCCGATGCGTCGCGCGACCAACTAGCTGCAGCGCTTCTTCACGACGTCGGCAAGACGGTCAGTGATTTGTCGACATTCGAACGGGTGGTGGCCACATTGGTGGGAGGTCGAACCCGACGTTTGCGTCAGTACCACGACCATGAGGCCCTCGGCCTCGAGATGTGTCGGGGAGCGGGGTCGAGCGAGCAAACCCTGGCTCTTCTGCGAGGAGACGATCGAGCCGAGATCGTGGACGCGTTGCGCCGAGCCGACGATATTTGAGACTCCACGCGAATTCACCCGGTCGCCACCGCGCGAACGGGGTGTCTCGTCTACGATCGGTTTTCGTGCGTGGAAGGGTTCGGCGGTGGCGTCGGAGGGTGTCGACAAGGGCGTCGGTCGCGGTCGTGGTGGCCCTCGTGACGTCGGTGACCCTGTCGGCAGCGAAAGTCGAGACGGTCTCGGCCGCCCCGGTGGGCGCGTCGGCGTTCCGGGGTCTCGACCCGGTGCGAATTCTCGACACCCGCAATGGTGAAAGACCGGGAGCCACATCGTCGACGGTGCTCACGGTGGCCGGAGTCAACGGTGTGCCGGCCAACGCCATCTCCGTCGTCTTGAATGTCACCGCCTACCAGCCGGATCGTGAGGGCTTCATAACCGTTCACCCGTGGGGAGAGGGTCTGCCCAACACCTCCAACGTGAACATGCGCGACTCACGAACGATCGTTCCGAATCTCGTGACGACCAAGGTGGGCACCGGGGGCAACGTGGTGTTGTACACCTCCGTGGCCACGCACATCATCGTCGACGTCTTCGGCTACTACGTGCCGGCCAACTCCTCGCGGGAAGGGCGGTTCATTTCCGTCGCACCCCGTCGGCTGTTGGACACGAGGCACACCTCCCGCGTGGCACCCGATGGTCGGGTCACCGTTCCGCGACCGAGCGAGGTCTCGCCCGACACCGAGGGCATGGTTTTCAACGTCACGGCGGTGAACTCGGGAGTGCGCCCCGACGGGTTCGCGTATTGGACGGCATTGCCCGCTGGCTCGACGTTACCCAACACGTCGAACCTGAACATCATCCGGTCTGGCCAGACCATCGCGAATCAGGTGATCGTGAAGCCCTCGTCGACGGGAGTCGACTTTTACTCCTACGCCGGAGGTGACATCATCGTCGACTTCCTCGGCTACTACACCGGTCCCTCGGCGGCCAACTCCGACGTCGGCTTGTACGTCCCGGTGACGCCGGCGCGACTTCTCGACACCCGCTCCTCGCCGAACCCGTTGGGGCGGGGCGTAACGGTCCACCACGGGTGGTCGGTCGAGGTGGGAACGGGCGGCGTGGCCGGTGTGCCCGTCGGTGGGGCGTCGGCGGTGGCCCTGAACGTCACCATGACGCGCTCGCTGGATGACGGGTACGTCACCGTGTACCCCGCCGGTCGACCCCGTCCCGACGCGTCCAACATCAACGCCGATCGGTCGGGCGTGACCGCACCCAATCACGTGCAGGTGCAGAACGCCTCGCGCGGAGTGGCGCTCTATTCATTCGGCGGGGCGGATCTCATCGTCGACATCTTCGGTTGGTTCGTGGGCACCCCGGCGTCGTCGTATCTCTCTCCGGTGAATTCGTTGCCCCCGGCGCAGATGTTCCCCGCCCAACTGTCGATCCCGGACATCAAGGTGAAGACCCTCGTGCGCGAGAATGTGGCCTTTGTCGACAAGGATCCCTCGCACCTCATCGAATCCCGAACCCCCAATCAACCCGGAAACGTGGCCATCTTCGGCCATCGCACGTCCTACGGGCGCGAGTTCCGCAATCTCGATCGGATGAAGGTCGGCACACTCATCTACCTCGCGGTGGAGGGGAAGATCTACACGTATCGGACCACGTCAATTGATGTTCGTGTTCCAACTGATCCTCTTCTGTACATGACTTCGTCGAACGACCAGACCATCTCGTTGGTCGCCTGCCATCCACCCGGGAGCGTGAAGTACCGGATCGTGGCGCACGGCGACCTGGTGTCGGTCGACGAACTCTGACGGCGACCGAATCGACGCGGAGCGGTCAGTTCGGGGGAAGAAGTCCGATGTTGTCGTAGGTGCGTTGCAGGGTGCGCGAGGCGACCTCGCGGGCCTTGTCGGCTCCGCGACGGAGCAATCGCGACAGCTCGGCACGGTCCCCCATGAGCTCGCGATAGCGGTGCTGGATCGGGGTCAACAACTCGACGACCGCTTGCCCGGCGTCGTTCTTGAGCGGTCCGTACTGGGAGTACGAACCGGCGACCTCGGCGGGGGAGCGGCCGGTGCAAGCGGCCAGGATCTCGAGCAGGTTCGACACCCCGGGCTTGGTGGCGCGATCGAATCGCACCTCGCCATCGGAGTCGGTGACCGCGCGCTTGAACTTCTTCATGATGGCGGCCGGTTCGTCGAGTAGATAGACGATCCCGGCATCGCTGTTGGACGACTTCGACATTTTCGCGGTTGGCTCTTGCAGGTCGGTCACCTTCGCCCCCGCCTTGGGTGTGACCACTTTGGGGACGACGAACGTCTCGCCGAAACGGGAGTTGAATCGCATGGCGATGTCGCGGGTGATCTCGACGTGTTGACGCTGATCCTCGCCCACGGGCACCTCGTCGGCGTCGTACAAGAGGATGTCGGCCGCCTGCAGGGCCGGGTAGGTGAAAAGTCCGGCCGACACGAAATCGGCCTCACGCTTGGCGGCCTTGTCCTTGAATTGTGTCATGCGACTGAGTTCGCCGTACGAGACCGTGCACTCGGTGATCCAGCTCAGCTGGGAGTGTTCGGGAACGTGACTCTGTACGAACACCGTGGCGACCTCGGGGTCGAGACCCCCGGCGAACAATGTGGCGGCCAGTTCGAGCGTGCTCGGTCCGACCAGGCCGGGGCGATCGGTCACGGTGAGCGCGTGCAGATCGACGATGCCGTGGAAGGCGTCGCATTCGTGCTGCCCGATGACCCAGTTGCGAAGCGCACCCAGGTAGTTGCCGAGGTGAACACCGCCGGTGGGCTGAATGCAGGACAGGACCCGGGTCACGCCAGTCAGGCTAACGGTGATGACCCGTGCGACGAAGGTGTATTGGGTCGAGAAAGGGGTTCGGTCCTGATCGCGCCGATTAGCCTCGGCTACATGGCCGTCGACGTTTCCACCCCGGTGTTCGAGGGGCCGTTCGATCTCCTGTTGCACCTGATCCTCAAGGAGCAGGTGGACATCCACGAGGTCAGCCTGTCGGTCATCGTGGACGCGTATCTGAGCGAACTGAGGACCATGCAGTCGTTGGACCTCGAGGTGGCCACCGAGTTCTTGTTGATTGCCGCCACCTTGGTCGAACTGAAGGCCCGTCGCTTGTTGCCGGGTCGCGAAGACGTGGATCTCGACGAGGAGTTGGCGTTGTGGGAGGAGCGGGATCTGTTGCTGTCCCGGTTGCTCGAGTGCAAGACGTTCAAGGACGTGGGTCAGGTTTTTGGTCGTCTGGCCGACGCTGCTGATCGCACGTATGCCCGTCGGTGCGGACCCGACGAACGCTACGCCGCACTCATGCCCGATCTGCTCGAAGGTGTGAAGCCCACCCAGATACATGCGGCTTTCGTGCGGGCCTCCACCCCCAAGGCGGTGCCCAAGGTCGATCTGTTCCATTTGGGCGTCATCAAGGCGTCGGTCAGCGACGCGCTGGTCGAATTGGTCGACGAGTTGCCGCGCGTCCGGCGCATCAGTTTCCGTCGTTTGACCTCTGACCTCGCTGATCGCATGGAAGTCATCGTCCGCTTCTTGGCGCTTCTCGAGTTGTTCAAGCAGGGCTACGTCGAACTGGCTCAGGGCGAGCGTTTTGGCGATATCGACATCGTGTGGATCGGCCAAGAGGCGTCCGTGGTGGTCGGATCCATTCCGATCGATGACTACGAGGGTTGACGAGGAACATGGCCCCAAAGGAGCAGAACGTGAATGAGCGGACCCGCGGTGGAGCCATCGACGCCGAACTGGTGCGTGCCCTCGAGGCCGTGATCCTCGTGGCGACCGAACCGGTCCCGGCCGAGTTGCTCGCCCAGATCCTCGGACATCCCGCCGAGGTCGTCGCCTCACTGTGCGACTCTCTCGCCGCCGCCTACGACGAGGCTGGTCACGGATTCCAGTTGGTGCAGGTGGCTGGCGGCTACCGCTACCAAAGTCACCCTGATGTCGCCGCCTTCGTCGAGCGGTACATCCTCGACGGTCAACGTGCTCGATTGTCCGGCGCAGCCCTGGAGACATTGGCGATCATCGCCTACAAACAACCCATCTCGCGGGCTCAAGTGGCCGCGATTCGCGGGGTCGATCCCGACGCGGTGATGCGCACGTTGCAAGGTCGGGGCTACATCGACCAGATCGGACGCGACCCGGGACCGGGACAAGCGGTGATGTGGGGAACGACCGCGGCGTTCCTCGAGAAGTTGGGTGTCAACTCCATCGGCGACCTTCCCGCGATCGCCGAGTTCGTGCCCGGTGCCGACGTGGTCGAGGCGCTCGAGGAGGGACTGCGCATCCCTCAGGTGGAAGACCTGAACGGTGCCGAACCGAAGCCGTCCGATCCCGAACGTTGACTCATGACCGAGCGTCGCCCCGAACCCCCGTTGTGGGAGCAACTGGCGGCCGCGTCGAGGTTGTTACCCCAAGGTGAACGCTTGCAAAAAGTGCTGGCTCGACACGGGTTCGGGTCGCGGCGGACGTGCGAGGACCTGATCGCTCAGGGTCGGGTCGAAGTCAACGGGGTCGTCGCCGTGTTGGGTCGTCGCGTCGATGTCGATACCGATCGCATCGAAGTCGACGGTACATCGGTGGGAGTACGACCCGGCCTCGTTCACTATCTGGTCAACAAGCCCGCGGGCGTGGTGACGACGTCGAGCGACACCCACGGACGACCGATCGTCACCGACCTCGTGCCCCCGGCCCCACGCGTGTTCGCGGTGGGCCGTCTCGACGTGGACACTGAAGGGCTGATTCTGCTCACGAACGACGGTGATCTGGCGAATCTCGTGGCGCATCCGAGTCACGGGGTGGAAAAGGAGTACCTGGTCGAGGTCGAAGGTGGCGAGGTGGGCGGCAATCGACTGAGGCGACTTCGCGACGGAGTCGAGTTGGACGACGGCATCACCGCTCCGGCCAAGGTGTCCCAGCCCGAGCCCGGTGTGCTGCGCATCACCATACACGAGGGTCGTAACCGGCAGGTGCGACGCATGTGCGACGCCATTGGTCACCCGGTCCGTCGCCTCGTTCGCGTGCGAATCGGCCCGCTCAGTGATCGCACCCTGCGCCCCGGGCAGTGGCGAGCGTTGACACGGGAGGAATTACGCGCGCTAACCGAGGCGGTCGCCACCGAGGCACGCAAGTACGATCGAGATCGATGAGCCAGAGTCCGCAGGCCGAACCCCGACGAGCCAACGTGCTCGGACTCGGCCTCATCGGGGGTTCGATTTGTGTCGCCTTGCGGGACCGTGGTTGGGTCGTCACCGGTGACGACACCGACCCCGAGCGCGTGAGAGAGGCGGTGTCCCGCGGCATCGTGGCGGCCGCCGGAGTGGATCGTGATGCCGAGGTGACCTTCGTGGCGGTGCCCGTGATGGCCGTTGGCCATCAGGTGCGTCGCGCTCTACGGGAGACGACCGGTTTCGTCACCGACGTGGGCAGCGTGAAAGCGGCGGTGTGCGAGGCTGTTCGTGACGCCCGATTCATCGGCGGTCACCCGATGGCGGGAAGTGAATTGGAGGGCCTCGACGGTGCCGATCCGGACCTGTTCGCCGGCGCGGTATGGGTGTTGACGCCCATTCCGGAGACGTCCGACGCGGCCTTCGCCACCGTGGCCGGAATCGTCGGCGATCTCGGGGCCGAGGTGGTGGGTCTGGCACCCGAGCGCCACGACGAATTGGTGGCGGTGGTCAGCCACGTCCCCCATCTCACGGCCGCCGCACTGATGGGGGTGGCCAGTTCGCGCGCCACCGAGCATGCGGCTTTGTTGCGTTTGGCCGCAGGTGGTTTCCGGGACATGACGCGCATCGCGTCGGGCCATCCGGCCATTTGGCTCGACATCTGCGGCGAGAACCGGGATGCGATCGTGTCCACCCTCTCGACTCTCATCGACAATTTGTCCTCGATGCGATCGATCGTGGCCGAGGGTGATCGAGAACGACTCTTGGCGCGGTTGTCGACCGCGCGAGAGGCGCGATCCAATCTGCCGGGTCGTATCAAGGCACCCTCGGAGCTCACCGAATTCCGCATTCCCATTCCCGATCGTCCCGGTGCCGCGGCCGAGGTGTTCACCTTGGCGGCCGAGATCGGCGTGAACATCGCGAATTTCGAAGTGGTGCACTCCGTCGAGGGTGATCGAGGCGTGGTGGTTGTTCTCGTGGATGTCGCGAGCACGGAGGTGTTCCGAGGCGGATTGTTGGCGCGAGGATTCCGGCCGGCGATCCAACGGTTGGGCTGATGGAGGACCCGACCATATCGATACCCGTCGCGGCCGGTCCGGTCGTGGCCGACGTGGTGGTACCCGGTTCGAAAAGTATCGCGAATCGTGCCTTGGTGTGCGCCGCTCTGGCTCGGGGGACGACGAACCTGTCGAACATGGCACCCGGTGACGACACGATGGCGATGGTCGACTGTCTGCGCTCGCTCGGGGTGGGCATCGAGATGATCGCCGAGCGGACGCGAGTCGAGGGCCGTGATGGCGACATCCGGGGTGGTGCGACCGTCGACGCCCGATTGGCGGGAACCACGTCACGATTCGTTACGGCAGTATCGGCTCTCGGTGGCGACGCCACGACGGTGGATGGTGGGGCCGCGCTTCGGCGTCGACCGATGGGTGAGTTGCACGACGCCCTCCGCGAACTGGGCGCCAACGTGGTGTCATCCGACGGATGTCTGCCGGTGAGAGTGGCCCGAGGTGGATTGTCCGGAGGACGAATCGAGATGCGAGGTGATGTCTCGAGTCAGTTCGTATCGGCGTTGATGATGATCGGACCATTGTTGCCCGACGGCCTGCAAATCGATCTCACCACGTCACTCGTGTCGAGGCCCTATGTGGCGATCACGGCCACGGTGATGGCATCGTTCGGGGCTTCGGGAGTCACGGTGGGGGACCACCGGATCAGCGTCGAAGCCGGCTCGTACACGGGATGTGATTACACGATCGAAGCTGACGCGTCGTCCGCCTCCTATCCGTTGGCCGTTGCGGCCATCACGAACGGATCGGTGCGGGTCGAGGGTCTTGGCGAAGGGGCGTTGCAGGGAGACGCGCAATTCGCCGACATCATGGAGGCAATGGGCTGTCGTGTGGAGCGAACGACCACATCGACCACGGTCATCGGAACCGGCTCCTTGCACGGGGTCGTCATCGACATGTCCGACCTGTCCGACCTGGTGCCGACGGTGGCGGCCGTGGCGGCCTTCGCGTCGTCGCCGACCCGCATCACCGGAGTGGGCTTCATCCGACGCAAGGAAAGTGATCGACTCGGTGATCTGGTTCGAGGCCTGTCGGCGATCGGGTGCACCGCGGTCGAGGAAGAGGACGGTCTGCGCATAGAACCGATGTCGATATCGGGATATCACGGGGCTCGCCTGTCGGTGCACGATGATCACCGTTTGGCCATGTCATGGTCTTTGTTGGCCTTGACCGTTCCGGGGGTCTCGGTGGACGATCCCGCCGTGGTGGGTAAAAGTTGGCCCGAGTGGTGGTCGGTGAGAAGGGCCCTTCTCCAGGGTGCCCGTCGGTAATCTGTCGGGTCATGGACGCGACCTCGGTGTCAGACGGTGGTCCGCGATCCGCCGGGCCCACCGTGGCGGCCTTCGATGTCGATCGCACCCTCACTCGACGCGATTGCGTGGTGCCGTTCCTGCGTGAATTGGCCGGTTGGCGGTGGTATCTCGGATTGTTGCGGCGAGTGTTTCCGCTGTCGATGGCCATCGTGCGTCGTGATCGCGACGAGGTGCGGAATCTGGTGACGTCGGCGGCGATGGCCGGGCGTCCCCTGACGAATGTTCAGTCCTCGGCGGCGCGCTTCGCCGGGCGAGTGTTTCCGGCGTGGTTACGCACCGACACCGTTCAGCGCCTTCGCTGGCACCGAGAGCAGGGGCATCGCGTGGTGTTGGTCTCGGCGTCGTATCGGGAATACCTCGATCACCTGGCTCTTCTGCTCGGATGTGACGACGTGCTCGCCACCGAGATCGAAGTGGGTGCGGAAGGTTGGTGCACTGGTCGACTTCGGGGTCGGAATTGCCGGGGCACGGAGAAGGAGCGTCGACTGCTCGATTGGATGTCGGCCCGGGGACTGATGGGTGCCCGAGTCTTCGCCTATGGGGACTCTTCGGGGGACGATCAGATGTTGGCCATGGCACACGTGCCGGTGCGCGTGGGTCGTGATCCGATTGCCCCGGCTCCGGTGGCGGCATGATCATCGGCGGTCATCTTCGCGAGGCCCGTCCGAAACAGTGGGTGAAGAATGTTCTGGTGTTCGCCGCGCCCGGAGCGGCGGGAGTGCTCAACGAATGGCCGACGGCTTGGCGGTCCCTCGTCGTTTTTCTGGCGATGTGCATGGTGGCCAGTGGTACGTACTATTGGAACGACGTTCTCGACGTGGAGGCCGATCGCGCCCATCCCCGCAAACGCTCGCGTCCAATCGCCTCGGGAGCGATCTCCCTCCGAGCCGCTCGGGTGGTGGGAACTCTCCTGTTGTTCAGCGGCGTGGCCCTGGCTTTCGTCCCCGATTGGCGCAGTGGTTTGGCGGTCATCGTCTACGTGTTGCTCACCGTCGCCTATTCGGCCCGCTTGAAGCACGAGGCCGTGCTCGACCTGATGGTCGTGGCCGCCGGGTTCGTTCTTCGTGCCATTGCCGGGGCCGAGGCGGCGGGCGTGGACATGAGCACGTGGTTCCTCCTGTGTGCGAGTTTCGGGGCCCTGTTCATCGTCACCGGTAAGCGTTACGCCGAATTGCGTGAGGGCGGCGAGACCGTCGAGGTCACTCGTGTGGCCCTCACCGAGTACAGCCCCGGATACCTGCGTATCGTGCTGTCGGTCAGCCTCGCCGCGACGTTGGTCGCGTATTGCATCTGGGCTTTCGCCACCAAAGAGATCTCCGGTTCGACGTGGCCCTTCTACGAGTTGTCGATTGTCCCCATGCTCGGAGCGTTGCTGCGGTATCTGCTGGTGCTGGAGCAAGGCCAGGGTGCCGCACCCGAGGACGTTTTCGTTGCCGATCGCTTGTTGCAAGGTCTCGGAATGGTGTGGTTGATCGTCTTTGGTCTCGGCGTGTACGTCGGTTGAGTGCCGACCGCCGGTCATGATCTGGACTCGTCGGTAACATGGCAGAACCAATGTCACGCGATTTCGCTTCTCTGCGCCTCACCGGGTGGGGGCTCACCGCGCCGTCAGTCGCGCGAGTCGCCACGGTCGCCCCAGAAGATCTACCCGAATGCGTCAAGGACTCCGGTGTTCGGGGGGTCATCGCCCGGGGACTCGGTCGCTCGTACGGGGACGCGGCTCAGAACTCTGGTGGGTCGGTCCTGCGCCTGGCGGGGTCGATCTCCGAGGTGGTGATCGACCGTGAGTCCTCCACCGTGACCGCCTCGGCAGCCGTCAGTTTGGACGAACTTCTCACGGTGATCGTCCCCCAAGGTTTCTTCGTGCCGGTCAGCCCGGGAACCCGATTCGTGACGGTGGGTGGGGCCATCGCCAGCGACATACACGGCAAGAATCACCATGCCGACGGATCCTTCGGGGTGCACGTTCGTCGACTGTCCTTGTTGCTCGCCGACGGCACGGTGCGGGAACTTTCGCCCACGTCGGGTGCGGACCTTTTCTGGGCCACGGTCGGCGGCATGGGTCTCACCGGCATCATTCTCGACGCGACCTTCGCCGTTCTACCCATCGAGACCAGCAGCTGCATCGTCAGTACCGTGCGCTGCCCGAACCTCGAAGAATTGCTGTCGGAGATGTCGGTCGGGGACGAGGAACACCGATACTCGGTGTCGTGGGTCGACTTGTTGGCCCGTGGTCGGTCGTTCGGGCGTGGTGTGCTGTGGCGTGGCGATCATGCTCGGTTGTCGGACCTGAATGCCAAGCAGGCCTCGGCACCACTGAGGTACACAACGCGACGAGTGACGTCGGTGCCCCCGATCATCCCGCCGCCCGGCCTCGTGAACCCGTTTTCCTCACGATTCTTCAACGAGATCTGGCTGCGCAAGGAGCCCCGGCGCAAGGACGGGCAGATCAAATCGATTCCCGCTTACTTCCATCCACTCGATTCCATCGGTTCGTGGAACCGTCTGTACGGTCCTCGGGGGTTCATTCAATACCAGTTCGTCGTTCCCTTCGAACGTGCGGACTCCTTGCAGCGGTGCGTCGAGTTGGTCGTGGAATCCCGACTAGCCAGCCCTTTGGTGGTCCTCAAACGTTTCGGTCCTTCCAATGAGGCTCCGTTGAGTTTCCCGATGCCCGGCTGGACTCTCACCGTCGACATGCCGGCCGCGGCGGCGGGACTATCCGCCTTGTGTCGTCGACTCGACGACGTGGTCCTCGAGGCGGGCGGTCGTCATTATCTGGCCAAGGACGCTCACACCCGAGCGGAATCGATCGTACGGGGGTATCCCCGGTTGGACGAGTGGCGTCGCACACGGGACGCCGTGGATCCCGGTCGGGTGTGGCAAAGCGATCTGTCACGTCGTTTGGCCTTGTTGGGATAGGGAGTCGCAATGCAGAACGCGTTCGGAGAAACCCAGAACATCGTGGTGCTCGGTGGGATGAGCGAAATCGGATTAGCCATCGCGCGCCGACTCATGGGTCGGGCCACGAGATCCGTCGTGCTCGCGTGTCGCCGACCCGACGAGGCCACTTCGCAGGTTGCATCGCTACGGCGCGAAGGGGTCGACGTGCGGGCCATGGCCTTCGACGCCGCCGACACGGGTTCACATGCCTCCTTCATGAACCGACTGATCGCCGAGCACGGCGATCTCGACGTCGTGATCGTGGCTTTTGGACAACTGGGCGATCAGACGCGCTTCGACGACGACCCCGAGTCCGCGGTGCGGGTGGCGCAGACGAATTTCACCGGCGCGATATCGGTGTCATTGCACGTCGCCAAGCAACTTCGTCGTCAGGGTCACGGTCGGTTGATCGTGCTCTCGAGCGTGGCCGGACAACGGGTGCGCAAAGCCAATTTCGTGTACGGCTCGACCAAGGCCGGTCTCGACGGCTTCGC
>VFYV01000007.1 GCA_016871395.1 Actinomycetota bacterium | reverse complement strand
CAAGAGTTGCCCACGTAGCTCAGTGGATAGAGCGTCTGCCTCCGGAGCAGAAGGTCGTAGGTCCGATTCCTACCGTGGGCGCCACGGGGCTTCCCCTGACTCGGTCGAACGATTCCCGGGAGAGGTCTGGAGCGACCACGAGGCGATCCTCTGGTCCGGCGAACAACCACACGGGTTGTCACCAACCGGTCAGAAGAGCATCGTGTGGATCACCCGCGAGAGCAAGTTCATCAGCGTCGTGATCTCCGCCCTCACCGTGACCGGCCCGACGATCGGCGCCAGTGCCGACTCGAGAGGCAGCGACCGCGACACCGCCACGGCTAACGGCGAAACTTCGGCGGACGAGGTTGCGGGAACGAGGGTTCTACCCGCACCGCGGACCGCGCGGCGGCGTCAAGGTCTGCATCACCGACAAAAGGGGGAAAATCGAGAACCCCGAGATGGTGGTGACGATCACCGCGGTCGAGTGAGATTCGCCTGTCGCGCCGTGACTCAGGAACGTCGGGTTATTCGCGAGACCGAGCCACTCCCGCCATTGTCTGGCGATGATCAGCCGGTCTGTTTGGCCCGGCACGGCTCGCCGGCGCAAACATCCTCGAACACACCGTCGATCAAGAAACGACGCATCTGGGAACGAGTCAGGGCGTCGTCACGCGGATCTTCGTGAGAATCGCGACTCGTCGATGGCGGCACGGGCCCGAGGGGGATGAGGTCGCTACCCGAATCCCAGATCACGATCGCCGATCCCGTTTGACCTTCGACCGCTGGTTCGAGTCCCCAGCCCGGCGATAACTCTCGGCTACGGCCTTCAGCGACGACCGGCGTGTGAATCGTGGCTCCCACCGCCTCGGCGGCGATGTACGCCGACAACTCCGTGACTTGCCAATCCCCGAGGGCGACGTGGAAGAGGAGGGCTTTGTCCGGGCGCGTGCCCGGCAACGGATTGGATCCGATGTGATTGATGTACCCTCCGCCCTCTCCACGATCCCACAACATCTGAATGACGGAGATGATCAAAGTCCGGACTCGCCGACTCGGGTAGGCCGGTTCCATGATGGCCTCGTAGGCGTCGAAATCGACCGAACGGGCCAACAGAAGGCTGTAGTTGATGCCGGGTACTCCCAGAACCGAGCGGGAAATGTCCGGCGACACTGCCGCCAAGGCCGAACCCATGATTCCACCTTGGCTGTTGCCGTAGTACACAAGATCACCGCCCACCCGCACGCCAGCGAAAGCCGGATCGTCGAACAACCCGTTCTGCATCAGCCAGCCAAGGGCGATGAAATTCACTATTCCCTGCTGCATACGATCGGCCATCGTGGGAAAGCGCGAGAAATCTTGGAGTGTGTCCACCGCGTTCGCGACATCGATCTCGCTCATTCCCGCCCACTGGGTGGAGCAGAACAAGATGCCCGCCTCGTTCCCGAGTGCTCGCACGTCTCCGCCGTATTCGATCTCGTACTCGCTGCCCAACAAGCCGTGTCCATAGAGACCGGGCCTCAACTCGAGATCGGGTTCGGATTCCTGAACGATCGGTACTTGGCAAAGGAAGGGAACCACCATCTCCCCGTTGGGGGTGGGCGTTGCGTCAGGGTCCTCGGTCGCGTAGTTGAAGCGCTCACCGGGCTCACCGCCAGCAGTCATGTGGTTGACCAGCGTGAAAGTCCCTGCCACTTGCACCGAAACGTCGTCGCGTGAGCGCGGGATGACTTGGGTGATCTCGTAGGCACCGCCAGTCGACTCCAGCCAGTCGAGAGTCTGGTCGCGCACCGCGAGAATTCGTCCGGTCAGATTTTCGGTGCTGGCGACCGTGAAGGACCACGCCAACTGCAAGTCACCCCGCTCCACGCCGGCGTCGGCGAGGGTCGAGAACGTCCGGTCCATTTGCTCTCGTCGTTCCTCGATCGAGGGCAAGCCGGTGTCGAGCGAATCCCGCAAGGCGATGAAGGCCGCCGAGGGCTCGATGGCTGCCCCCGAAGTGTCCAACAGCCCACGAACTCCCACCACATAGTGCCCACCGTCGTCGAGAACCTCGGCCGGGTGGATCAGGAGAAGCGGGTCATCGCCTTCGTCGAGTTCGGCCCAGAGGGGAATCCGGCGACCTGATTCGTCGAGCAACACCACGGTGACGTCGTCGGCCGTGGAGGCCGTTATGTCGACCCACGAAGGGAGATTCGAGCCGTCGAGGTTGGCGAACGATGCAAGAATCGTGGAGTTGGGGCTGAAACCGTCGTTGCGATTCCACTCCGAGGGGTCGATGGCCACCGCACTCGAGTTCACTGGCATGCCGTCCGCGGGGAACGACACCCGCAGCCCGGTGGGCGTGTCGTCGGGCACGGTGTAGAAATCACTCGGGAACGGCAACAAGCACAGGTCGGGTGCCGTCGGGTCGCAAGACGGTGCTCGAGCGAGGTCGGCTTCGATGGCTGCCACCAGCTCGGCCGGCGCGGCCTCGAGAACCGGGGGCTCGGTCGCGGGTGCTTCCGATGGCGGTGGGGACGTCGGCGAATTCGACGACTCACCCCCCGAGCACGCGGTGGCCGACGCCACGACAATGCACCCGATCAAAAAACGCGAGCCGATCACCTGATTCATGGCTACCCCCACGACGCAGGCTAACACTCCAACGCAGACTTCACGGCCGCGGCGATGGTCGCTCCGTCGGCCGATGCACCGACGCGTTCCTTGACCGCCTTGATCACCATGCCCATAGCTTTGGGACCGGCTTGGCCATTCACGGCGGCGGCGGCGACTTCCTGCGACACGATGCTCGCCAGCTCGCCGGCATCCATGGCGGCTGGCAGATACTTCTCGATGATGGTGATCTCGGCTCGTTCTTTCGACGCTGACGCGGCACGGCCCGCCTGCTCGTAGATCTCGGCCGACTCGGCTCGCTTCTTCATCTCGGCTCGCAACACGTTGATGATCTGGTCGTCGCTCAGCACCACGGCCTCGCTTCCAGCCACCTCGGCGTTCATGATGGCGGCCAATGCCATGCGCAGGGTCGACTTCGAAAGTTCGTCTCCCGCACGCACCGCCTCGGCGATGTCAGCTTGTATTCGGGCTTTCAATCCGGTCTTGGCGCTCATGGCACCATTCTGACGCACGTGACAGCAGTAACCTGCCCTGATTGTGAATCAAGTCAAGAATCGTCTCTCCGCCCTCTCCCTGCTCGATCGGGCTCTCCGTCAACTTCCCGACACCAAGATCACCGCTCTTTACGAATCGCTCGAAGAAGACGATCGAGACGCCGTCCAGCACATCGCCGGTGTCAAGGGCGCCGATCCCTCACCAGCCGACCTGATCGCGGCCATACGCGAGACCGTGAACAAGGGTCGCATGAACGGTGACCTCGAACGCGTTTCTCTCATACTCACCGAATCCTGCCTCAACGAGTGCATCGAGTTACTGGGCCCCAACGCCGACGACCCGAGCGAGGAAAACCTGCGTGAGATCCTGCCGGGAGTCATCGCCAAGCACGGTCTGGACGTCACTCAGGTGATGCTGGCCACGGTGGTCACCGGTGAGGCGATCGCCTCACCCATCATCACCCGCATTCTCAAGCACGACGAAGCTTGGAAGGTCCCGCCGGCACCGACGCTCACTGTCGTACCGTCGATCGTCGACTCTAAGGACGACGCTGAGCGTGCCGCATTGAAAGAGCAACGCAAGACCCGCAAGGCCGCCGAGCAGGAAGCGGCCCGTCGTCGTCGCGAGCAGGCGCAGTCAGCACGTCGCAAAGGCTGACGAGGCACGTCAGCCGAGCCGCGGATCGTCCGGGACGCCGGCGTCCAACTCGACGCGCAAGGAGTTAAGGAACATCGCCACCAGGTGATAGTTCCCCACCGTGGCAATGACGTCGAGCATCTGTTCGTTGGACAAGTGCACCGACAACGACCGCCAGGTGTCGTCACTCACACGTTGGTCGACGTGCAATTCGTCAGCAGCGGTCAACAACGAGCGATCGACATCGGACCACCGCGCCGAAGGACCGACCGTCACGCGCTCGATCTCTGCGTCGGAGAGTCCACACGAGCGGGCGATCAAAACGTGTTGGCCCCATTCGTATCGTGAGTTGCAGTTCCAACCGGTGCGCAGGATGAGTAGCTCACGCTCGCGCGGGGCGATGGTGTTCTTGGAAAGAACGTGGCCAGCGAACACCAGCCAACGTCGCAACAAGTCGGGATGATGAGCCAGCGACCCGAAGATGTTCAACGGCTCCCCCGTCGACGAGGTCAGTCCCTTGGCGAACATCTCGGCCAAACGTGGATCCTGGTCGGCGGCGCGCACCGACAGCCGCGGAGGCGCATGGCGCTTTTCCCAGTCGAGGAGGAACTTCTTCGCCTTCGTGCCGCCGGCGAAACCGGTGAGGGTCCCCGACGAGCCGATGACTCGATGGCACGGCACCACGATGGCCAACGGATTTCGACCGTTGGCCGAACCGACCGCGCGCGCCTTTTTGGCGTCGCCGAGAATCACCGCCTGCTCGACGTAGGACATCGTGGATCCGTAGGGGATGGTGCGCAACACGTTCCAAGCCGACAACTGAAACGGAGTGCCGGCCGGTTCGAGGGGCAGGTCGAAATCGCGACGCTGGCCGGCGAAGTACTGATCGAGCTGATCCACGGTCCTGTCGATCACCTCGTTACGACCCGAGAGGACATCGCCCGACGACGAATCGTTCGGCCAGCGAACGGCCCGTAGCCCGCTGTCACTGGCCACCAACCGGAGGCGACCCACGGGACTGGTGTACGACGACGACACCAACGGCACGACCACGCCTCCTCGCTACCAGAGCCCGCCGACGGACGCAAGAGGGGGCAGTGTCGAGAACCACCACCGGAAATTTCCGTCGATGAGTCGGTTGGTTGTACGGTACAAACAGTGACCGACACGCTCAACTCCACCCCGATGGGTGTGGCCATCACCAAACGGCAGTTGTATCTGGTTTTCGCCGGTGTCATCTCCGGACTGGCGCTGTCGGCTCTCGACGGAACCATCGTCAACACGGCGTTGGCCACCATCGTCGGTGAACTCGGTGGCATCGAGTACTACGCCTGGGTGGGTACCGCATACATGCTGACCAGCACCACCGCGACGCCACTGTTCGGAAAACTCTCCGACCTCTATGGTCGGCGAATCGTCTACCAAGCCGCCATCGTCATCTTCGCCGTCGGTTCGATCCTCTGCGGGATCTCCCAATCCATGGGGCAACTGGTGGTCTCTCGGGGCGTTCAGGGCATCGGTGGCGGCGGGCTGTTGGCGGTGGCGTTCGCCATCATCGGCGACGTCGTCGCTCCGCGCGAACGCGGCAGGTACATGGGTCTCATCACGAGTATCTTCACCTTCAGCAGTGTCGTCGGACCCTTGATCGGTGGCTTCATCGTCGACAACACCAGTTGGCGTTGGATCTTCCTCGTCAATGTTCCGGTGGCGGTCATCGCAATCGTGATCACCAACAAGGCGCTGAAACTTCCCTTTTTGCGCCAACAGCGCAAGGTCGACTTCATGGGAGCCACGCTGCTCGTCGTCTCGGTCACCGCCTTGTTGCTCGGACTCTCCTGGACCGGCGACGAGTATGGCTGGACCTCCGCTCCGACGCTTGGTTTCTTCGCCACGGCCGTCGTGGGAACGGTCGCTTTCATCAGATGGGAGGACAAGGCCCCCGAACCGATCATTCCGCTGTCCATGCTCACGATCGACACCGTCAAGGTGGTGGTGCCGCTCATGATCCTCATCGGCGCCGTGTTCTACGGGGCCAATGCGTTCATGCCCTTGTTCCTGCAGGGGGTCACCGGGGTGTCGGCCACCAACTCAGGACTCCTCTTGGTGCCGATGGCGGTGTCGGTGGCCATCGCCGCCACCTGGGTGGGACGGATCACCTCGCGCACCGGCACCTACAAGGTGTGGGCGCCGGCTGGATGCGTTGTCACCACGATCGGCTTCGCCATGGCCTCGTTCCTTGACTCGTCGAACGGGTACGTGTACCTCGCCATGACCGCCTCGTTCATCCTGGGAATAGGAATGGGAATGATCATGCCCACCGGAACACTCGCGGTACAGAACGCCGTCGCGCCCGGTGAAATGGGCACCGCCTCCTCCATCGTGGTCTTCATGCGACAGTTGGGCGGAGCGGTGGGACTCGCCGCGTACGGAGCCCTCTTTGCCAATCGACTGAATGGTCGCATCGACCCCGAGTTGGTGCAGGCCCCGCGCATGATCCGCGAGTTGCCGTCCCCCGTTCGCGAGCAGGCCCTCGACGCTCTCACTCAGGCAATCGTCATTGTCTTCCGAGCCGCGGTCCCGTTGGCGATCATCGGCTTCGTGATCGCTCTGGCATTGCCGGAACGACCGTTGCGCTCATCGGCCGCCCTCGACCCCACCTCGCCCTCAGGCGATTGAGGGAACAGGCGTCCTCGTTCGACGCAACAGCGACAAACCGAGCACGGCGAAGCCGATACCACCGGCGAAGGTGGCGCGCTCTCCGAGCAGTTCCCCGATGAGTCCCAGTGCAAGGCCCCCGATCACGCCGCCAATCTCGAAAAAACTGGTGAAACTGGCCACCACCTCGACGCGATCCTCTCCGTCGATACCCTCGACGCTCATGGCCAACAACGATGGGTAAAAGAATGACACGCCCAGAGCGAAGAAGATCGTGCCCAGCCAGATCCCGAGCGAGTTGCCCAACACCCACACCGATGTGACGCCACCCAGGAGGCACCACATCGCCACCGCGACACTGCGACGAAGACCGATACGGGCCGGAAACTTGGCGCCGAGCAAGCGAATGAACAAGCACAGGATGCTGTACGCGGTGAAATACGCCGCCGAACCCGACAGCCCGATCGACTTGGCGAACGTCGGCACGAATGACGTGAAAGAAGTCCACGCAGCCATACCGAGCGCCAAGATCGTCCCGGGAAGGATGGCGCGCGGGTGGAACCACGAGATGCGCCGCCGAACCTCGGTCGGACCCGCCCCCACGAACGCTGGGGCGGTGAACGACACCAGACCCGCCACCACGGCCGCGACCGCCGAAACAATCCACACCGCGTCGTAGTGGCCCGACGACAGTCCGCGCGAACCTTCGGCCACGTCTCCCATCACCCACTCACCGATGATCGGTCCGATGGAAAGCCCCCCGAAAACAGCCACCGAGAGATAACTGGCGGCCTCGGCCTTGCGAGTCTCGGGACTCAACTCGACGACGAGGATGGCCGCACCAACGAACAGGGCCGCCTCACCGACCCCCATCAGCGCGCGCAACGGCAAGATTTGCCATGTCGCCGTCACCACGATCAGGCTGAGCGCGCCCAGCGCACCGGTCATCGAGCCCGAAACCATCATCGTGCGGCGGCCCCACGTGTTACCAATCCAAGTCAGCGCGGGACGAAACAGCACCGCCGAAGCGCTGAAGACCACCCCGGCGGCGCCGATCATCGCCTCTCCTCCCCCGAGGCCGTTCTTTATGAAGACGGGCAATGTGGGGATGAAAATTCCGACACACGTGTAGTACGCCAATGTGGCCGCGGTGACCAACAGGAACCGCGACGTCACCATTCGTTCGCTCAACCGGCCGACGGCTCCTTGGGCAGCCCGAGCACGCGCTCACCCACGATGTTGCGCTGGATCTGGCTGGTGCCACCCCAGATGGTTTCGGATCGGCTGAAGAAGAACGCCGACATCATCGGGCTCACGGGGTAACCCGCACGACGCTTCTCGCGTGCGACGCCGGGCCACGAACCTCCGTCGGGGCCCGCGTCGATGAGCATGGCGTTGGCACCGAAGATGTCGAGCGCCAACTCCATGGCCGCCTTGTGCATCTCGGACCAGAACATCTTGTTGGACGCTCCAAGAGCCATCACACCCAGGTCCTTGGTGTTGTTCAATGTGGCGGTCAACGAACGCAATCCGTTGATGCGCAGAATCTGGATCTTGGTGTAGTACTCCATCAAACGCTGACGGATGTCCTCGCGATGGATGCACCCGTTCTCGGTGGCCGCGCGAGCCATCTGCTTGTACTCCTCCTCGAACCGGCGGTATCCGGTGGTGGCACTCATGCCGCGTTCGAAGGCCAAGGTGCTGTTGGCCACCTTCCAACCGTTGTTCACACCACCGACCACGTTGTCCTTGGGACAACGGGCGTTGGTGAAGAACACCTCGCAGAACTCGGCCGTCCCGTCAGGCTGCACGATGCCACGAACCTCGACGCCCTCTTGGCGCATGGGCACCAATAAATAGGAGATGCCCTTGTGCTTGGGAGCCTCGGGATCGGTACGGGTGAGAAGGAAGCAGTAGTCGGCGTGATGACCGCCGGTGGTCCACACTTTCTGTCCGTTGATGATCCACTCGTCGCCGTCGAGGATCGCCTGCGTCTTCAACGATGCCAGGTCGGAGCCCGAGTTCGGTTCGCTGAAACCCTGGCACCACCGAGTCTTGCCGTTCAGGATGTTGGGCAGGAACTCCTTTTTTTGTTCCTCGGTGCCCCACTGCAAAATGGTCGGCCCCACCAAGGTGTCGCCGAAGAAGTCGGCGCGCAACGGCGCCTTCATCCGAGCGAACTCCTCGGACAACACCACACCCTGCATCGTGGTGAGGCCCTTCCCGCCGTACTCCTGGGGCCAGGTGGCGCAGATCCACCCACCAGCGAACAATTTCGCCGGCCACTGCTCGATGAACTTTTTGCGCTCCTCGCCGACCAGTTCGAAGCCGGGCTCACCCCAACCTCGAGGCAGATTGGCCACGAGCCAATCTCGAATCTCTCGACGAAATTGTTCGGCGTCGGTGGGGTAACTGAGCTCCATACCGTCATTCTCTCGCAGTACGGAGTCGACCCCCAACCCGAGCCCCTAACTCCCCTGCGCCACCGTTCACACGGCGTTCACAGACCCCGAACAGGCGGGAAACCCCCGATTTATACCTTTCAGGTGTGCAAAAGATCTCTCGTCTCGCTGCTCAAGAGGTCGCCGTTCTTCGGGTGCTCGTGAATTGTCAGGGGCGGGTCGTGAGTCGCCGCGAACTGGCCCGGCTCGCTGGCATCGCCGACCTCAACGACCGTCGTTGCGACTCCCTGCTGGTCGCCATCCGTCGTCATCTCGGGCCCGAATCGATCCGCACCGTGCGCAGCCGGGGCTGGATGCTCGTCCCGGTCGCTGTAGAGCGCGCCGAGGTCCTGCTGGTCGCCTAGTCGTCGCCCGTCGATTCGTACACTTCTCTGATGCTCGCCGCCTCCACTGGTACGTACGACCTGGCGTTGGTCCTGGGCAACTTGCTCGTCATCATCGTGGTGGCCCGCGTGGCCGCCGAGTTGGCCGAGCGAGCGCGGGTGCCCGCGGTTCTGGGCGAGATCGTGGCCGGCATCATCATCGGACCGAGCGTTCTGGGTTGGATCGACCCCATCGCGCACCTCGAGATCGCCGACATGGTTCTGTTGCTGGGCGAGATCGGCGTGATCCTCCTGCTGTTCCAGGTCGGCCTCGAGATGGATCTGGGCGAGATGGCCAAGGTGGGCAAGCCGGCCTTCATCGTCGCCATCGTCGGTGTCGTCGTGCCCTTCGCCGCCGGATTCGCGGTGGCCGCGGCCTTCGGCGAACAAGGCAAAGTCGCGCTCTTCATCGGTGCGGCGCTCACCGCCACCAGCGTGGGCATCACGGCCCGCGTGCTGGGTGATTTGCGCGCCCTGGCCTTGAGAGAATCGCGCGTCGTGCTCGGAGCGGCGGTCGCCGACGACGTGATGGGGCTCGTCATCCTCACGGTGGTGGTGAAGGTGGTGACCGAGGGGTCGATCGGAGTCGGCGTCGTGCTCGAGACGATCGGCCTCGCGGTGGCGTTCCTGTTGCTGACCGGCCTGCTGTCGATCTTCGTGATTCCGCGGCTGTTCACCCGGATCGACCGCGCGGCTAAGTCGTCGACCACGATCGTGGCGACCGCCTTCGGGCTGACCCTGGCCTTTTCCCTGTTGGCCAACCAGGCCAAGTTGGCCTTCATCATCGGCGCCTTCATGGCCGGCCTCGGAGTCGGTCGAAGTGCGCAACACGAACGCATCGCCGAGGGTCTGAACCCGCTCGGCCACATCTTCATTCCGGTGTTCTTCGCCAGCATCGGTGTCAACGCCGACCTCGAGGCCATGTTCCAGCCGAGTGTCCTGGTCTTGGCGGGAGTGCTGACCGTGGTCGCCATCCTCGGCAAGGTGGTCGCCGGTATCGGACTCGGCGCGGGCGGTGGCGACAAGTTGTTGGTCGGCATCGGCATGATGCCCCGTGGCGAGGTGGGCTTGATCTTCGCCTCCATCGGACTGTCGAAGGGCGTGCTCGACGACGAGTTGTACGGGGCACTCCTGCTGATGGTTCTCGTGACCACCATGCTCACGCCTCCGTTGATCCGTCTCAAGCTGAGCAAGCGCGTCATCGACGACGGTCCCGTGGCGTCGGCACCCTGGACCTCGGTCGACACGTCCCACCTGTTCGACGAGCTGCTCAACGGTGAAGCCGACGAGTGGTGGCGCATCATCGACCGTCGACGCGTGGAGGATCGAGTTCCCGCGGTGGGCGAGGCCATGCGTCGTCATCGCGCCGAGCCGGACTTCGCGGACCAGGGTCTCAACGGCCACCTGCATTCGTTGCACGAGTTGAAGAGACATCTCGACGACCCCGCTCTCGACCCGCGCCTCGGGCAGGTACTCGATCGCATCGGACTCGTCGACGTGGTGGCCCTGGCCTGCTTCATCGATTCCATCATCGACGACGGTCGCGCCGCTATCGACGTGGCCCGCACGATGATGCCGGACTCCCTCGACGACGTGATGCACATCCTGTCGCTCAGCGAATCGATGAAGAACGCCGTGAAGGGTCCCGATCCGACGGTGCCGGCCGAACTTCTCACCGGCGACGGGTATCTCGTCCTCTCGGCATGGGTGTTGGCGGCCCTCACCGCGCGCGAACACCACCGCGCCGCGCTCGACGAGGCGATCTCCGGTCTGGCCTGACCGCACCGTCGGACGCCGGTCGCCGAACCGACCGCTCACACGCTCGTAACAATCCTCGGACATCGGGGAAACATCGCCTTTCTAGTTTCACTTGTGCCCGGCGGATCATCGAGTCCGTCGCCCGGTCAGCGTGGACAGGGATTGGGCACCACACATCCCCATACCCGAAGGAGAATCATGCGCAGGAAGTTCCTCCGTCTCGCGCTCGGATCGACGGTAGCCACGGCCACGGCCTTGGCGATCCCGGCGATTGCTCGAGCCGAAGACATCGATCCCGTGGCCCAAGTTCAAGCGACGTTGGACAACATCTGGGTCCTCGTTGCGGCGGTACTGGTCATCTTCATGCAGGCCGGTTTCTCCCTGGTGGAGGCCGGCCTCACCCGAGCCAAGAACGTCGCCAACATTTTCATGAAGAATCTCATGGACTTCTGCGTCGGTGCCCTTCTGTTCTTCGCCATCGGATACGCGATCGCATTCGGTGGAGACATGACCGGACTCGGACGCTTCATCGGCGGCGACGGATGGTTCCTCGCTGGTGACGGAGTGTTCTCGTACGGAACACTCGACAAGTTCGTGTTCTTCACCTTCCAAGTGGCCTTCGCTGCGACGGCGGCCACCATCGTGTCCGGCGCCATGGCCGAACGAACCAAATTCAAGTCGTACGTCATCTACAGCGCCGTGATCTCGGCGATCATCTACCCCATCGTCGTTCGTTGGCAGTGGGGTGGAGGCTGGCTGTTCCAACTCGACACGCCATTCCACGACTTCGCTGGTAGCGCCATCGTCCACATGACCGGAGGTATCGCCGCGGTCATGGGAGCCTCGGCGCTCGGACCTCGCAAAGGCAAGTACGGCGAGGACGGCAAGCCCCGCGCCATCCCCGGTCACAGCATTCCCTTCGCCATCCTCGGATGCTTCATCCTCCTCGTGGGTTGGTTCGGCTTCAATCCGGGCTCTTGGCTCGGTGCCGACCCGGTGGTGGGCACTATCGCCGTCAACACCACTTTGGCCGCCGCCGCGGGGGCGTTTGTCGCGATGATGGTGACCTGGCTGAAGAACGGAAAGCCCGACGTGGCCATGACGGGCAACGGTTTGCTGGCCGGCCTCGTGGGTGTCACCGCCGGCTGTTGGGTGGTGAACGGTCTCGGAGCCATCATCATCGGTGCCGTCTCCGGACTCCTCGTCGTCTATTCGGTCATCTTCTGGGATCGAATGCGCATCGACGACCCCGTGGGAGCAGTCAGCGTCCACGGTGTGTGTGGCGCGTTCGGAACCATCGCGGTCGGCCTGTTCTCGGCCACCGAGTCCGAGGGTCTCGTGAAGAAAGGCCTCTTCTACGGCGGCGGAGCAGACCAGCTGGTGAGCCAGATCATCGGTGTGGTCGCCATCGGCGCCTTTGTGGCGGTGACCTCCGGCATTCTCTTCTTGGTCCTCAAGAAGACCGTCGGACTACGCGTGGACGAGCAGGAAGAGCTCGAGGGTCTCGACGTTCACGAACACGGTATGCCCGGATACGTCAACGACGACATGGTCCTCCGATAGATCGACTACTGGAAACGAGAGGAACTTTCATCATGAAACTCATCACAGCAATCGTCAAGCCTTTCAAGCTGGACGATGTGAAAGACGCCCTGAGGGCGGCCAACGTTCAAGGTATGACGGTCAGCGAAGTGCGTGGCTTCGGTCGTCAAGGTGGCCACAGCGAGACGTACCGCGGAGCCGAGTACAAGATCGACTTCGTACCCAAGGTTCGTTTGGAACTGGTCGTCGACGATTCCGGCGTCGATGCGGTCGTCGCGGCTATCAAGTCGTCGGCGAGCACCGGAAAGATCGGGGACGGCAAGATCTGGGTGACCAGCGTCGACCGACTCGTCCGCATCCGCACCGGTGAGGAAGGCCCCGACGCCATCTAGTCGGTGCCATCACAAGAGCTCGTCGGCGACGTCGCCGGCAGCACACGGAGGTGGTTCTCCTCCGCTAGGGGCAGTCCCCCGGGTCTCTCGCTTCGGCGGAGGCCCGGGGGCGTCCGTTCCGGCCGGGGGTCGAATCGCACAATCGCTTTACATTGCCGAAACATTCGGGCAACGACGGTTTCCTACGTTCAAGGTGTCCGACCCTCGAGCCCCGAGGTCGGTGTCCTTTTCGCAACATTGGAGAACCTCACCATGGATAGTGGCAATATCGCTTGGGTCCTCGTTTCGGCAGCCCTCGTCTTGTTCATGACCCCCGGCCTGGCCTTCTTCTACGGAGGCATGGACCGCAATCGCAACGTGTTGAACATGTTGATGATGAACTTCTACTGCGTTCTCGTCGTCCCGATCGTGTGGGTAGGGGTGGGTTTCTCGCTCTCGCAAACACCGTTCGACAACGATTTCATCGGCGGGTTCGACTCCTTCTTCTTGAAGGACATCACGGTCGCCGGTGATGGAATGTCGTTGGCTGTCGTGGCGTTCCTCGGGATGTTCGCCGCCATCACGCCAGCGCTCATCTCGGGCGCCGTCGCCGACCGTATGAAGTTCTCGGCGTGGGCCATCTTCGTACCCGTGTGGTCCTTGTTGGTGTACGTGCCGGTGTTCAAATGGGTGTACGGCGGTTGGCTCGGACAGCGTGGATCCATCGATTTCGCCGGTGGCACCGCGATTCACGTGAACGCCGGAATCGCCGCTCTAGCCGCGGTCTTGGTGCTGGGCCGGCGCCAGTCCGCACCCACTCCTCCGCACTCGATGCCCCTCGTCATGATCGGAACCGGCATCTTGTGGTTCGGCTGGTTCGGCTTCAACGCTGGTTCGGCGTTGGCCGCCAACGGCACCGCGGTGCAGGCCTTCATGAACACCTTCCTCGCCGCCGCCGCGGCCGGACTGGTGTGGGTCCTCATCGAATGGCTGCGCGATGGTCACCCCACCAACCTCGGTGCCGCGTCGGGCATCGTGACTGGTTTGGTGGCCATCACCCCGGCCGCGGGATACGTCTCGGGCCCGTCTCCCATCTTCATCGGCGTCATCGCCGGTGTCAGCGGTTGCTATGCGGTGCGCCTCAAGCACAAGTTCGGTTACGACGACGCCCTCGACGTGGTCGGTGTCCACTTCGTGGGTGGCCTCGTCGGCTCGCTCCTCATCGGATTCTTCGCCAATCCGTCCTTCTTCGACGGGGCCTTCATGGAGGGTCTATTCTACGGCGGCGACGCCAAACTGCTGCTGGAGCAGGCCATCGCCAACGGGGCCGCCATCGTGTGGTCGTTCGCGCTCACATACGGCATCATGGTGGCGTTGAAGAAGACCATCGGTGTCCGAGTGTCCGAGGAGAGCGAGTCTGGGGGCCTCGATCTCGCCGAGCACGGCGAAACCGCGTACCACGGTTAGCGATGATGTCCAGATGAAAGCACGCAGAAATCGAGACGAAAGCAGACCCGGAGAACAATCATGAAACTGATCACCGCAATCTTGAAACCGTTCAAACTCGACGATGTGAAAGACGCCCTCAAGGCGGCCGGCGTGCAAGGCATGACGGTCAGCGAAGTACGCGGCTTCGGCCGTCAGGGCGGCCATACCGAGACCTACCGAGGAGCCGAATACAAGATCGACTTCGTTCCCAAGGTGCGCTTCGAGCTGGTGGTCGACGATGGCGTCGTGGATTCGGTGATCGCGGCCATCAAGGCCGCGGCCTCCACCGGCAAGATCGGCGACGGCAAGATCTGGGTCACCGGTGTGGATCGGATCATCCGCATCCGCACCGGCGAAGAGGGTCACGACGCCGTCTAGAACGACGGCGATCGGACACCCCGGTCAGCCGGTGAGCGCAGCGGCGAAGTCGTTCACGAACGCTTCGGAGCCGGCGTCCGGCCCGAGGAACGGCAACTCAACGAGACCGGTGGTCGAGAGCAGTCGCTTCTCGTTCAGCACCCACCGTTGGCCCAAGGCCATGCGTCGATGGGCTTCTTCCATCGCGGCCCGGGCGAGATTCCCGATGGTTGCCAACACGTCACCTCGGCGTGCGTGCATCTGCGCGTAGTCGAGAGTGAAATCGCGTTGGAACCCCCAACGACTCGCTGCTTCACGGGCCAGAGCTTCCGGATAGGCGGTGTCGATGTCGAGTGAGCCGGTGAGAACCTGCGAACTCGCGACTTCGGCCAACAGCGTGTACGACGGGAATCCGGCGAGGTAACCGAGTAGTTGATCGACTTCGTAGTCACCCCGACGCGCTCGCGACGACCACTCGTCGACCACATCGAGATCGCGCAGGATCACGTCGATCTCCACACCTTCGACCTCGAGCCAGGCACCACCGTTCATGAAGCGACCCCACCCGTGGATCGCGAACCGCCGAGGGTGACCGCCACGACTCCGCGGGATCGCGCCACCACCTCGGCCACGGCGGCCACGGCACCCGGCAGTCGGGACGCGGGATCAGTCGACATCACACGACCTGACGAATCGCCTGCCACACACGTTGTGGTGAACAAGGGAGATCGACGTGCGTCACACCGAGGTGGGCGAGAGCGTCGACCACGGCGTTCTGAACCGCGGGAGTGGCACCGATGGTGCCGCTCTCACCGATGCCCTTGGCGCCGAGGTCGTTGAGCGGTGAAGGTGACTCCATGTGGACCGTCACGAAACTCGGCACCTCGGCCGCGCTGGGAAATCCGTAGTCGGCGAAATTGCCGGTGAGCGGATTGCCATCATCGTCGTACACGAATTCTTCGTACAACGCCTGGCCGATGCCTTGCACGAGCCCTCCGTGCACCTGCCCTTCGGCGAGCAGAGGATTCACGATGTTGCCGGCGTCATCGACGGCCACCAACTCGCGCAGCACCGTCTTACCGGTCTCGGTGTCGACCTCGACGACGGCGATATGGGCTCCACTCGGGAAGGTCCCCGCGGCCTGTGCGAAGTCACCCTCACCGTCGAGAACCTCACCGGCTTCGCAAGCCGCCGACACGACGTCACTCCACGACTTCGACACCGCCGGGGTACCGGTCACGTGGAATCGCCCGTCCGTGAGGACGATGTCGGCCTCGGCAGCCTCGAGAAGTCGAGCGGCGATCCGCTTGGCCTTGTCGGCCACCACACCGGCCGCGCGCCACACGTTGGTGCCACCCAACTGAACCGAGCGCGAACCACCGGTGACCTCACTGCTGCGCACAAGGGCGGTGTCACCATGGATCACGGTGACCTTGTCGAACGGGACACCCAAACGATCGGCCACCAACATCGCCCAGGTGGTTCGATGCCCCTGCCCGTACGGGGTGGTGCCGGTGATCACACGGGCGGCCACCTCACCCGTCTCGTCCAGCGACAATTCCACCATCCCCAACTCCGAACCGCCGGACATCGCGGTGATCTCCACGTACACGGCCACACCGATGCCCACTTGTACGCGGTCTCCGTCGAGCCGACGTCGTCGCTGCTCGTTGCGCAGAGCCTCGTACCCCGCGACACTCACCGCCAACTCGAGCGAGCCCGGATAGTCACCGCTGTCATAGATCATTCCGCTGGCGTTCTTGTACGGGAACGCATCCTTGTGAACCAGATTGATGCGACGCACCTCGACTGGATCCATGCCAATCCGGGCGGCGAACATGTCGACGGCACGCTCGATGGCCGCGGTGGCCTCGGGACGTCCCGCCCCACGATACGCCAAGGTGGGCACCGTATTGGTGAGAACACCGACGGCGTGCATCGCGGCGTTCGGGATGTGGTACGTGCCGGTGAGCATCGCCCTCGTCATTCGGGGTAAGGAGGCCCCGAAGCGCGGGTACGCTCCGGCGTCCTGGATCACCCTCAACTCGTAAGCGAGAATCCGGCCGTCGCGCGTTCCACCGATGCGCAGATCCTGAATCTGGGCACGACCATGACCGAGACCGTTCATGCTCTCGGTGCGTGACTCGGTGTACCGAACGGGCCGATTCGTTCGCCGCGCCAACCACGGCAACAAAAGATCCTCGGGATAGAAGAAGGCTTTGGCGCCGAAGCCCCCTCCGACGTCGGGGGTGACGACGCGAATCTGCTCGGTAGGCAAGTCGTAGAAGGCGCCCAGCTGATTCCGAATCGAATGCGCGCCCTGACACGCCTGCCAATGGGTGAGTCGGCGCACGCCGTTCTCGTCGGGCTCCTCCCATCGACTGGCCGCGACTCGGGCTTCGAGGGGACTGGGCGCGATGCGCCGATTCAAGATGCGTTTCTCGACGATGACCTCACAGTCCGAGAAATCCACCTCGCGCCGAGCGGGCAGGGTGACCACCACGTTGCTGCCCCGTTCGGGAAACAGCAACACGTTCGACGTCAACGCTTCCTCGGCGTCCACCACCACCGGCAACGGTTCGTACTCGACGTGCACACATTCGGCGGCGTCGACGGCTTGGGCTCGCGACTCGGCCACCACTGCGACCACCAACTCACCCACGAACCGCACGATGTCGCGGGCCAACGCTCCGCGGGTGATGTCAGCCGGTAGCAACGGCGTGTCGACGGGAACGGGACCGATCCCATCGGCCGTCAGGTCGGCCGCAGTGAAAACACCCACCACGCCGGGCATCGTGCGGGCCTCGCCGACATCGATGCCGAGGATGCGCCCGTGGGCCATGGTCGATCGCACGTACACCACGTGGGTGGCACCCGGAAGCGCCAAGTTGTCGACGAAGGTTCCACGGCCCGTGACGAGATCCGGGTCCTCGGTGCGCATCACCCGAGTGCCGATCATGCCCATGTGGTGTCCCTTCGATCGTGGTCACGGCCGGCCGAATCCGATGACCGGACCCCGATCAGCGTAGATTGCTCTCCATGACCGTGACCGAGTCCTCCCCCGTCAAGGCCGAACGCTGGACCGCGCAGTGGAAGGAGCTCTACCACGAGGTGATCACCACCGGTCTGTGCACCGGATGTGCGGGATGCGTCGTGACCTGTCCTCACGACGTGATCGGTTATGAGCACGAGGAGGGCAAGTACAAGCCCTTCCACCTCGAGGAGGAACTGGGCCTCGACAACTGCGTTCATGGCGAGAAAGGGTGCACCACCTGCACCCGCGCCTGTCCGCGCTTTCGTGCTTGGGAGACCTCGGCCGACATGCACCTGTTCGGTCGTATCCGTGAACCAGACGAAATGGCCGGCGTATGGCGGCAATTGCTGTTGACGCGGGCCTCCGACGAGGTGGCACACGAGAAGGGTCAAGACGGTGGTTTCGTCTCGGCGATGCTCATCTGGTTGCTCGACAACGACTACATAGAAGCCGCGCTCGTGAGTGGCGTGGAATCCGATGATGCCTGGAAAGCCAAGCCCGCGTTGGCGCGCAACAAGGAAGAGGTGTTGGCGACCGCCGGTTCGCGTTACACGTATTGCGCGAACCCGCTGGCGTTGCGCGAGGCGAAAGAGCAAGGGTTCAGTCGTCTGGCGCTGGTTGGCATGGGTTGTCAGACCTCGTCGCCGCCGGTCATGTGGGACCGCAAGGCCGGCAAAGTGTCCAAGCCGTTCCTGTTCAACATTGGATTGTTGTGCTCGAAGACCTTCGATGACGCCATCTTCCCCGAGCTCTTCGAGGCCAAGTACGGGCTGAAGAAGCAGGACATGGTGAAAATGAACATCAAGGGCGTCTTCCAAATATGGATGAAGGACGGCTCATACCACGAGATCGATCTGAAGGAATGCCACCAATGGACGCGTGAGGGTTGCAAGAGTTGCCCCGACTTCGCCGCCGAGCACAGCGACATCGCCACCGGTGGGATCGGCAAGGACAACGACTGGACTCTGACCATCGTTCGCACCGAACTGGGTGAGGAAGTGATCAACCGCATGATCAAAGACGGCGTCATCGAAGCCCGTCCGGCCCAAGAGGACGAGGTGGCCATGAAGCTGCTGCGCACCCTCTCGATCGTCAGTCGCCGCCGTTGGCCCGAATGGGCCGACAAGGCCCCCAGCATCGGCGTACCACCTCCGAAGAAGAAGGCCGACGGATCGGCCCCGGCCGCGCACTGACATGGCGCTACACCCGCAAGTCGCCGTCCTGTTGGAGGGCTTGGCGGCCCTCGACATCCCGGCCATCGAAACGCAAAGCGCGGTGGACGCTCGCGTCGGCATGGCGGCCATGACCGTTCCGTCGACCGTGGAACTCCACGAGATTCGCCAGGTCGACGCCGGCGGCGTGCCCGCGCGTCTGTATCGACCGAGGTCGACGACCCGTCTCGGGTTGCTCGTCTACTACCACGGTGGCGGATGGGTGCTCGGCAGTATCGACACCCACGACGACGTGTGCCGGAAGTTGGCGCGCGCCACGGGTCACGCGGTGCTCAGCGTCGACTACCGACTGGCACCCGAGCATCCGTTCCCCGCACCACTCGAGGATTCCGTGAACGCGCTGCGTTGGGCCCACGAGAACGCGACGGAGTTGGGCGTCGATCCGAGTCGCATCGCGGTCGGTGGGGACTCTGCCGGTGGCAACCTGGCCGCGGTGGTGGCGAACCTCGCCCCGGTGCCGTTGCGGTACCAGATGCTCATCTACCCGGTCACCGACGCCACCCGTTCGTCGGCGAGTTACGTCGAGAACGCCGAGGGCTATCGGCTCACGGCTGCGGGGATGAAATGGTTCTGTGATCACTATCTGAGCGGCGACGTCGGATCGGAGACCGACCCACGCGTGTCACCGTTGTTCGCCTCGGAACACGTCTTGGCCGATGCCGCGCCCGCCGTCGTGATCACAGCCGAGTACGACCCTTTACGCGACGAAGGAGAGGACTATGCCCAGCGCCTCATGGAAGCCGGCGTTGCATGCACTCTCGCGCGGTACCCGGGCATGATCCACGGGTTCTTCTCGATGAGTGAGTTGGTCGACGACGGCATGAGGGCCATCGAGCACGCCGCCGCTCTCGTCAAGATGGCGCTCGAGGCCTAGTCGCGTGTCAGCGCGCGAGCGCGAGTGAACACTGCGTCGATCATGGGCTCGGTCAACTTGCCGGTGAAAGTATTTTGCTGGCTCGGGTGGAACGAGCACACCAGCACGAAACCGCCCGGGGCGGTCACCTCCACTCCATGACCGAACTTGGGTCGGGGTTTCACCTCGAACTCCGAGCACGCCGCCTCGTAGGCGAACGCACCGAGGCAGACCACCACCCGTAAGCCGACGAGGGCCTCGAGTTCGCGGCGTAGGAAAGGTCGACATTCGTCACGTTCCTCGTTGGATGGTTTGTTGTCCGGCGGTGCGCACTTCACCGCCGAGGTCACCCACGCCCCGGTCAACTTCAGGCCGTCCGACGCGTGCAACGACTCGACCTGGTTGGCCAGTCCTGCCTTGTACATCGCCCGATACAACCAATCGCCACTGCGATCGCCGGTGAACATGCGACCGGTGCGATTAGCGCCGTGAGCCGCCGGGGCCAGACCCAGCACCAAGATGGACGCGTTCGGGTCACCGAAGCCGGGGACCGGTCGACCCCAGTACGTCTCGTCGACGAATGCCGCACGCCTCTGGCGTGCCACGTCCTCGCGCCAGGCGACGAGTCGCGGACACGCTCGACATCCACACACGTCGTCATGTATCGACGAGAATGCACGTGCGCGCGGACGTGGGGAACCAACGTGAACGGAACGAGGCGGACGAGACGGGACGGCCATGACCCCACTAGGTTGGCATCGATCATGACCCGCAAGAAATCCGCTCCAAAGAAGCTCGCCAAGAGCGCCCCGCCCGCGTCGACGTTGGTTTTACTGGTGCGTCACGGTCAGACGCCCACCACCGGCAAGTTGCTCCCCGGACGAGCCACCGGTCTGCATCTGTCCGATGTCGGACACCGGCAAGCCGCAACCGCCGCCGAACGCCTCAGCGTGATGCGCAAGATCGATGCGGTCTACGCGTCGCCGTTGGAGCGGGCTCGTGAGACCGCCGCCCCCATCGCACGTGCGGTGGGACAAAAGGTCGCCATCGACAAGGGCCTGCTGGAGTGCGACTTCGGCGATTGGACCGGGGCCGCCCTCTCCAAACTGATGAAGTTGCCGGAATGGACCACGGTTCAGCGCTCTCCGTCGACCTTCCGATTCCCGTCCGGCGAGAGTTTCACCGAGATGCAGACGCGCATGGTGTCCACGCTCGACCGCCTCTGCGCCAAGCATCGCGGTGAAACCATCGTGTGTGTCTCTCACGCCGATCCCATCAAGGCCGCCGTCGCCCACGCCATGGGCACCCACATCGACCTTTTTCAACGCATCGTCATCGGCACCTGTTCGGTGTCGGCGATCGCCTACTCCCCCGCCGGACCGATCGTGCTCACGGTGAACTCCACCGGCGGCTCATTGGCCGAATTGCGACCCTCCTGACACCACCATGCCGTTCTTCGCCGACTTCGAACACGTTGATGTGCTCACCACGGGAGCCGTCGGCACCCCTGGTCGACGTACCTTCTTCTTGCAGGTTCGCAGGGGGAACCGATCGGTGACCGTGCGCTGCGAAAAGCAGCAGGCGGCTGCCATCTCGCAGTTTCTGCGTCGGGCCCTCAAGCATCTTCCTGTCCCCGAGGGCCAACCACCACGCAACGTGATGACCCTGAGCGAGCCGGTCGACGAGGTGTTCACACTGGGCGCTGTGGCTCTCGAGTTCGACCGTTCCGGCGATCACTTCGTCTTGCACCTTCGCGAGTTCGCCGGCCCCGATGGTGATGACGAGAACGACGAGGACGACGCGGTACTCGCCGACCGCGACGACAGCGACGAGGACTCGGGATCTCGCGTGCGGGTCTCGCTCACGCGGGCCCAAGCGATGGCGTTCTGCGAGCACACCGACCGGGTGGTGTCGGCTGGTCGCCCTGATTGCGTGTACTGCGAACGCCCGGTGGATCCCGACGGACATTTCTGCCCACGGATGAACTGAGGCGCCGTGGTCGACATCAACGTGTTGCTGCGCCTGGCCGACATCGAGGTCGAAGGTCGCATGCCCTACAGCAGCAACGCCACCTTCCTCGTGAACTTGCGTCGTGACCTCGACGGCGCGGTCGAGTCCGGGCAGGCCATCTACAAACCCCTGCGCGGTGAGCGACCATTGTGGGACTTCCCCTCCGGACTCTTCAAGCGCGAGGTGGCGGCCTGTGTTCTATCCGACGCGATGGGGCTTCACGTGGTCCCACCCACCATCGTGCGCGACGGCCCGTTCGGAGAAGGCTCATTGCAGTGGTTCATCGACGCTCGCTTCGAGGAGCACTATTTCACGTTGTTCGAAAGGCGCACGGACCTGCACGATCAATTCCGCGCCATCGCCGCCTTCGACATCGTGGTCAACAACACCGACCGCAAGAGTGGACATTGCCTCATCGATGCCGACGACCGGGTATGGGCCATCGACAACGGACTGTGTTTCTCGGCCGACTTCAAACTGCGCACCGTGATCTGGGAGTTCGGCGGAGAGCCATTGTCGGACGATCTTCGCGAACGCGTGCGCGCGGTGGCCGTCGAGCCGCCCGCCGCCCTGCACGAACTCCTCGAAGCCGACGAAGTGGAAGCCGTGATCGATCGCGCGCGCCTGCTCGCCGAAGGTGGCATGTTCCCCGTCGACTCCACGGGGCAGCGTTATCCCTGGCCGATGGTCTGATTCGACATGACCCGAGACGACGGTACGCAACCCGTGGCCGATGACGAACTCGACGCGTTGGTGGATCGCGCCGATCTCGACGGATTGGTGCGACTGATCGATGCGCGGTGCGCGTCGCGCGATTGGGACGGTTTGATACGCGTCCGCTCGCGATGCCGGGCCGCCACCACGACCGGTCGACAGGTGTGGCCGACCGCGACATTGGCCGAGTATCGCATCGCCCTGTGGGCCCCGGCGGCGGCGGCTTGTTCGGTGCTGGGTGAGGACAGCGGTCGTTTCACCATCGGGCCGTTGACCGAGGTGATCGCCCAACATCACTCTTGGGATGAATTATCGGCTTTGCTGGAATCGGGGCCACGACGATCTTTCGTGGCTCACGAGCGCGTGTTGCGCGGTGACACGCCGATCGAGGACGACGCATCGGGCCTCGATCTGCCGCTTCGCTTGCTCGACTGGGAACCGGCGTACGCCGTACCGACCTACAACGACGAGGGGGTCGCCTCACCGTGCCCCACGGATCGGTGGCAAGACGATTGGATTCCGGTGAGCTCCGCTGGGTCGGCAATGACCATCGACGACTCCAGCGTGACCTCGGCACTTCGCTCGTTGGTGGAGCCGTGGACGTCGGCGTCGAACGGACGTGCCGAATCGGTCGCTGTCGAAGGCGACGCGTCGCACGCCCTGCGAGCTCTGGGCTTGAACTCGGCCCGTCTCACGCCCATCGATTCCCGTGACGCGTTGTCGTGGTTGGCGTGGTGTGGGGCCTCCGGTGGCGCGCATGGACGGCGGCGCGGAGGAGCTCTCGGACGCTTCGGCACATGGTGGCTTCTGGCCGCGCTCGGCGGAATCACCGATGACTGGAACGAACTCGTGGACGACGGCGAACTGGGCGTCGAGGTCGGAGCGGTGAGCGGGAGCCTGCGCTGGTTTCGCTTCGATGATGGAGCGACGACCGGTTACGACCTGAGCCTGATCGCCGTCGACCCGATCGACGGATTGTCGTACGGGCTGATGGCCCGGGACTCGGCCTGACGGCCGAGCGCTCAGCGACCCTGAAGGGCCTCGATCAACTTCGGGAGCACCTTGTGGACGTCGCCCACGATGCCAAGGTCGGCGATTCCGAAGATCGGCGCCTCCTTGTCCTTGTTGATCGCGATGATGTTCTTCGAGCCCTTCATGCCCACCATGTGCTGGGTGGCGCCCGAGATGCCGGCCGCGATGTACACGCTGGGCTTCACGACCTTGCCGGTCTGACCGACTTGGTAGCTGTAGGGAACCCATCCGGCATCGACGATCGCGCGCGACGCACCAGGGGCACCCTTCAGGACCTTGGCCAACTGCTCGACCAATTCGTACTTGGCGCTCTCACCAAGGCCACGACCGCCCGACACCACGATGTCGGCCTCGTCGAGTTTGGGTCCGGTCGTTTCCTCGACGTGGACCGCGATCACCTTGGCGGTGCCGGTGGCCCCGAGATCGGGAACACCGACGGCCTGCACCGTGGCGGCAGCGGATCCGGCGGACTCGGGAGCGAACGACTTGGGACGGAAAGCCGCCAGGTAGGGAGCACCTCCGGTGAAGGTGGTGGAGACCAACGTGTTGCCACCGAAGATCGGGGTGGTCACGGTGACCGAATCGCCGGTCACCGCGATATCGGTGTTGTTGGTGATGACCGTTCGGTCGAGCTTCACCGACAGACGTGACATGACATCGCGACCCTCGTACGACTGCGGGAACATCACGAGATCGGGCGAGTCGCCCGCGTCGATGACCGACTTCATGGCCGAGGCCACGGCCGAGCCGGCGAGATTGCTGCCGTAGTCGACGCCATAGACCTTGGTCGCACCATACGCGCCGAGAGCGCCCGCCACCGTGGAGCCGTCACCGGCCACCCACACGGCGACCGAACCGCCGAGGCTGCGGGCCTTGGTGACGAGTTCGAGTGACGCGGTGGTGGGACCACCGTTGGAAACCTGAGCGAAAACCCAAATGTTGTCGATTGCCATTGTTCCGTCCGTTCTGCGTGTTTGCCTTGAGTCAGATGACCTTGAGACCCTCGAGGAAGGCCACGATCTTGCCGAATGCTTCGCCGTCGTCCTCGATGACCTCACCGGCTGCACGGGCCTCGGCCTGAGTGACGCTGGTGATCTTCTGACCGGCCCCGTCCCAGCCGACCGGAGTGACACCGAGGTCGGACGCCTTGACTTCGTCGACCGGCTTCGACTTGGCCGCCATGATTCCCTTGAAACTCGGGTAGCGAGGCTCCACCACGCCGGCAGTAACCGAGATCAGCGCCGGCAGTGGACAGGTGACTTCGTCGTATCCGTCTTCGGTCTGCCGATCGGCTCTCAAGACACCGCCATCGATCGACACCTTCTTGGCGAAAGTCACCGATGGAAGTCCGAGGATTTCGGCCATCTGCTCGGGCACGGTGCCGGTGTAACCATCGCTCGACTCGGTGGCCGCGATGATGAGGTCGGCGCCACCCAGACGTTGCGCAGCGGCAGCGAGAATCTTCGCGGTGGTCAGCGCATCACTTCCTTGTAGGGCCGGGTCACTCACAAGAACGGCCTTGGCGGCGCCCATCGCGAGGGCGGTGCGCAACCCCGCGGTCTCACTGTTGGGAGCCATCGAAACGAGGCTCACCTCTCCACCACCGGCGGCATCGACCAACTGCAGCGCCATTTCGACGCCGTAACTGTCGGATTCGTCGAGGATCAGCTTGCCGTCGCGCTTCAAAGCGTTGTTTCCGTCGAGAGCGCCCGGATTGGCCGGATCGGGGATCTGCTTGACACACACGATGATGTTCATAAGGACTGCATTCTGCTGTCTACGGGGCCGATTCGCACAACCCGCCACGCCCGAAAACCGGGCTGGTGACCGACGACTCAGGGCCGGCGACCACGGCTGGTACGGTCATCGACGGTGCGCATCCTGCTGGTCGTCAACTCCTTCGCCTCCTCGGTGACGGCCCGGAACACGGTGATCGTCCATCGGGCCCTGTCGCGCACCCACGAGGTGCAGATCGTCGAGACCAACCGACGAGGCCACGCCACGCGCTTCGCCCAGGACGCCGCCCACCGCGGGGTGGACCTCGTGATCTCCTTCGGCGGCGACGGCACTTTGAACGAGGTGGCCACCGGGGTCGCGGGCACCGAGACCGCCCTCGGGGTGTTGCCCGGCGGCAGCACCAACGTTTTCGCCCGCACCATCGGGTTGCCCAACGACCCGGTGGCAGCCAGCAACCTGTTGGTCAACGGTCTCGCCGACCCCGACGCCAACATTCGGTCGGTCGGTCTCGGTCGGGTGAACGGCCGCTTCTTCTGCTTCCACACCGGTATCGGCTACGACGCCGCGGTGGTGCGAACCGTGGAGACTCGCGCCTCGCTGAAACGGTGGGCGGGACATCCTCTGTTCATCTACGCCGCCTTGAAAACGTGGATGTTCGGCTACGACCGCTCGCACCCGCACTTCACGGTGGCCACCGACGGTGCCATCGGTGGCCCGGGCGGACTCGACGTCGACTCGTCGGGTCAGAACCCTGCGCGCTTCGATCCCCCTCGCCGCGTCGATGATGGCTATTTCACGGTGGTGCTGAACACGAACCCGTACACCTTTCTCGGCAATCGCCCCCTCGACCTCTCCCCGAAAGCCGGTTTCGACAAACCGCTCGTCGCGGTCACGTTCCGCACGATGTCGGCCCGGGTGATCCTTCGCACGCTTGCCGGAGCCCTGCGCGGAGGGGGCGTCGAGCCCAGTGAACATGTGACTCGTTTCGACGATGTCCACGAGTTGATCATCGAGCATCACACCCCGTTTCCGTATCAAGTCGACGGGGATTATCTGGGCGAGACCGGTCGACTGCATTTTCGGCACGTGCCCGACGCGGTGAAACTACTCTTCCCCGCCTGAGCCCCGTGCGACCACGCTCAGGGCCACATCGGGAATGTTCGTGCAGATACCGTCGATTCCCCAGTCGATCAACTCCTGCATGCGCACCGGGTCGTCACAGGTCCAGGTGTTCACCTTCAGTCCTGCGGCGTGAAAATCATGGATCATCTCCTCGGACAGGTGTCCGAACCACGGATGAATCGCCGTGTGGCCAGCGGTCCTCAATGACGCGATGCACGAGGCCCGATCCTCGTCGCGAACCCCGACGGTCAGCCACGCGGTGGCGATGCTCGGGCGCAGCGCTCGACAACGATCGATGGTCTCACGACGGAACGAGGAGATCAACCAGCGTTGGTCGCCCTCGCTGCGCTCGGCGAGGCAGGCGATGGTGTCATCGGCGATCGATTCGGATTGGTCGAAGTCGGGTTCGTTCGGATCGTTCTTGATCTCGACGTTGACCCACATCGGAGAACAGGCGTCGAGAGCCTCGTCGAGGGTGCAGACGTGCTCGGGGAGGTCGGCGAAGGGCAACGAGGCCACCAACCGTCCGTCGTCGAGATTCGGATTGTGATGCACGACGAGCACACCATCCGACGTGCGACGCACATCCAACTCGGCCGAGTGCGATCCCATCCGCACGGCCCGTCGGAAAGCGGACGCCGTGTTCTCCATCTCGGCTCGCGATGCTCCTCGGTGAGCGATCACTTGTGTGCCCGGTCTCATTCGCCTCCCCCGACCCGATCCAGTCCCCGAACGCTCGACCGTGAGCGGCTTCAGGACCCACATCATCTACGTCGTGTCAATGGAATGTGACCTAATCCTCGCCGATTCGTCGTCGGAATTCGTTGGTTCCGGGACAAAAAATGGCTCGCCCCCTTGCGATTTCAGCGTCCATTTGCCAACCTTCAAGGGTCCGCCCCACGGCCTCGTCGGACGATTCGTACCCCAGCCGAGCCGATCTGGAGATCAACGTGTCGATTCTCGCCTCTGCCCTCGCCCTCGGTTCCGCCGATTACTCCTGGCGCAGCGAAGCCATCTGCCGCGACACCGACCCGGAGCTGTTCTTTCCCGTCGGTACAACGGGCCAGGCCCTGCTGCAGATCGATCGGGCCAAGCAGGTGTGCAACGAGTGCAACGTGCGTGTCAGTTGCCTCGAGTTCGCTCTCGAGACCAATCAGGACTCGGGAATCTGGGGGGGTACGTCCGAAGAGGAACGCCGCAACATTCGTCGCCAAATTGCCGCCCGCAATCGCGTCGCGCTGCAGAACCGCGCCACTACCACGGCATCCTGACATCCGCGCGTCGAACTCAGCGCGGCAGGCGCAGATCGACGACGGTACCGTCACCACGACGTTGGGCCTCGATCCCGACGGCGATCAAATCCGCGGGGGTCCCGGGACGAATGGAAATCGAACCGTTCAGTTCGGTCGTTACCAGGGTTCGCACGATCGACAATCCGAGTCCGGTGGCTCCGTTCAGATCGAAGCCCGGATCGAGACCGCGTCCATCATTGACGACCCGAATGACGATTTCGTCGTCGTCACCACCGAGGTCCACCACCACCGAGCCCCCGTCGCTACCCTCGGGGAAGCCGTGATCGACGGCGTTCTGCAACAACTCGGTGAGCACCACCGACAGTGGCGTGGCAATGGTGGCCGGCAAACGTCCGCCGTCGCCCTGCACCATGAAACGCACGGGGCGGTCTGGTGACTGCAGCCCCTCCTCGGCCAAGCGCATCAACGGCCGCACGATCTCGATGAAGGCCACGTCGTCACCGGGCTCGCGGGACAAAGTTTCGTGCACCAACGCGATGGTGCGAATGCGACGAACGCTCTCTTGCACCGCTGCTTTGGCCTCGGGCGACCCCAAGCGTCGGGCCTGCAGGCGCAACAACGACGAGATCGTCTGCAGGTTGTTCTTCACCCGGTGATGGATCTCGCGAATGGTGGCGTCCTTCGACAGCAGCAGTCGGTCACGACGACGCAACTCGGTGACGTCGCGGATGAGCAACATGGCTCCCGTCACCACGTGGTCGCTGAGTATGGGAATACAACGAACCAACAGCGTCACGTCGGCGGTCTGATCGAATTCCTCGATGACCGGCTCCATGCGCTCGAAGGCCTGACGCACCGGACTGTCGGCGAAACCGAGCTCGCTCAGCGCCTGCCCCACCACGTTCGAGGTGATACCCACTCGGTGGAGGGCCGACACCGCATTCGGTGAGGCGTAGCGAATCACCGCATCGTCGTCCAGAACCACCGCGCCGTCTCCCACGCGTGGGGCGGCCGACAGATCCGCGGCGCGACCGGGGAACGGGAACGAGCCCTGAGCGATCATCTCGGCGAAGCGATGGAAGATCGACAAGTAGGTGCGTTCCAACTCGCCGGGCTGACGACTGGTTTTGGAACTCCATTCGCGAGTAAGAACCGCGATCTGACCGTTCTCACCGTGCACGGGGACAGCCAGCACGTGCACCGAATCGCCCATGCCCTGCTTGTGCAGTTCGCCCTCGCAAATTTGCCCAGACTTCATTGCTTCGGCGAGCAAGCGGGCCTCTTGCGCGTTGGCTTCAGTGTCGACGAGGTCGGTGCGATAGATGGTCTGACCCGTGGCCGGACGTACCTGGGCTCCCACGACCCACGACCCGTGCGTCGACGGTAAGTGCAGCAACATGTCGGCGAAGCACAGGTCGGCGAGCATTCCCCACTCGCCGATCAACTGTTGTAGGTGCGCGGTGTCGTCCTTGGAGATCTCGGTGTGCTGACGAATGAGTTCGGCAAGCGTCGCCATACCTACGAGTCTGCCCCATTCGGGCGACGCACGAGGTCATTCTCCACAAGTTCGGCCTACGCGCCGAACCACATCTCCGATTCGGCCGACGCGCCGAAACCACATCTCCGATTCGGCCTACGCGCCGAAACCACATCTCCGATTCGGCCTACGCGCCGAAACCCATGCGCCGTTCGCCGTCGGTGGTGCCGATCTCGACGTAGGCGATCTTGGCGGCCGGCACTGCGACCGTGCGTCCCTTCTTGTCGACGAGCCACAACACGTCCACTGCACCCGACAGCGCCGCCTCGACCTTGGACTTGGTCGCGTCGTGCTCGCCGTCGGCTTGCTCGAGGGTGATCTCACGAACTGCCTGCGTCACGCCGATACGAATGTCCACGGTGAACCTCCTGAACTGGTTGCCGCAAAACGCTACCGCTCAGAAGCACTCAGACCGCAGTCGCGCAGAACGTGTTTCCCCGTGGAAGCGATTCGATGGTGGACACGTCGGCGTCGCCGTAGAGAGCGGCCAACATCCCCTTCACCATTCCGCGATCGACGGCACAAATGACCGGATTCTCGATGGCGACGTCGCCGAACGGACAGTGATTGTTGATGATACGCAGTTGGTTGTTTCGCTTCTCGGTGTGCGCGGCGAAACCGTGCGCGGTCAGTGCATCAGCCACGGCTTGCATCGCCGACCGCAGGCTGCGCTGACCGGCCGCCAGGTCCGAGCCGGTCATGGCCGCGGCCATCGCGCGCCCGTACTCGTTACCCACTTGCTCGGCGATGGACTCCGCTTGATCGGTGGGCAACAGCGCCAACGTCTTGCCCAACAGACTGAGTACCAGATCGTCGCTACGCACCGGGAGGTCACCCGTGGGGAGGTCGGCCACCGCGGTGTACCGCTTGGCCGGTCGACCCGCTCCGCCACCGCTGGCTCGCGAGACGGATACCTCCACGTACCCACCGACGGTGAGTTTGTCGAGGTGATGGCGAGCCACGTTGGAGTGCAGACCGAACTCGGCCGCCACGTCGGAAGCCGTCACACCACCCTCGCGGCCCCGAACGAACAGATAAATCGCCCGTCGCGTGGGATCCCCGAACGCATTGGTGATGGCCGCCACCGTGGCCGTGAACGAGCCATTCGAGGGCGCGGCGACCGGGAGTGACGGTTGACCGATGACCGGGCTCGGTGAGGGGCGGGTCGTGGACACGCCGGTATTCTACCTATGGCCGTAGTGCAAATTCTCAGTCGGGAGACCCCCACCCATGTCCGTCACACGCGAGCAGGTCGTCGAATCCCTGCGACCGGTCGAAGATCCAGAACTGCACCGCTCCATCGTCGACCTCGGCATGTTGCGCACCGTGGACATCACCGACGACGGTCGCGCCAAAATCCTCGTGGCCCTCACCGTGGCCGGATGCCCATTACGCAACGAGATCACGAGCCGCGTGAAAAGCGCCGTCGAGCCGTTGGTCGGGGCGTCCAACGTCGACCTCGAGTTCACCGTCATGACCGACGAGGAGCGCGAGGAGTTGCGCAAGAAGCTGCACGGTGACCCGGCCTCCACCGCCGGTCACGGCCAAGCACACGGCCACGCCGAAGGACGCAGGGTCGCCTTCGCCGAGCCGGAGAGCAAAACCCGTCCCCTGCTCATCTCGTCCGGCAAAGGCGGGGTGGGCAAGAGCAGTGTCACCACGAACCTCGCCGTGGCCTTGGCCGCCCAGGGTTATTCGGTCGGAGTACTCGACGCGGACATCTACGGCTATTCCATCCCCCGCATGCTCGGAGCGTCTGCCGATCCGGTGGCCATCGACCGCATGTTGTTGCCCTCGCAATCCTTCGGCGTGCGCTGCATTTCCATCGGTTACTTCGTACCCGACGGGCAGGCCGTCGTGTGGCGCGGACCGATGTTGCACAAGGCTCTCGAGCAGTTCCTCACCGATGTTTTTTGGGACGAGCCGGATTTCCTGCTCATCGACATGCCACCCGGTACCGGAGACATCGCGCTGTCGCTCAGTCAGTACCTACCCAAAGGTGAGGTGTACGTGGTCACCACTCCCCAACAAGCCGCACAGAAAGTGGCGCGACTGTCCGCGGCCATGGCCGCCAAGGTGGGTCTGCCCGTGAAGGGCGTCATCGAGAACATGAGTTGGTTCACCGGCGACGATGGCAAGCGTTACGAACTTTTCGGTAGCGGAGGAGGGGAGGAATTGGCCCGTGAACTCGGCGTGCCGTTGCTCGGACAGTTGCCGCTCGTTCAGGCGCTGCGCGAGGGAGGCGATGACGGAAAGCCGATCGCGGCCGTGGCACCCGAGAGTGAGTTGGGCCGCGCGTTTCACGAGATCGCTCGCAAGATCGCCGAGGACAACAAGCCCCGAAAGAAGTTCCTGCGCGCGTTGCGCGTGAACTAGTCGTTCCAGAAACGCTGTTCGCGGAACGGATCCGCGTACATGTGATAGCCGTTGCGCTCCCAAAAGCCGGGGGCATCGGACGATCGAAGTTCCAGGCCGCGCACCCACTTGGCGCTCTTCCAGAAGTACAGGTGGGGAATGACGATGCGCACCGGACCGCCGTGCTCGGGGGTGATCTCCTCCCCCTCGTAGGCGTAGGCGACCAGGGCTTCGTCGGTGGTGATGTCGACCAAGGGGACATTGGTGGTGTAACCAAACTCGGCGTGCTCCATCACGTGGGTCGCCTCGGCCCGAACACCGGCCATGGCGAACAAATCGCGCACGCGCACCCCGGTCCAGGTGGTGTCGAACTTGCTCCACTTCGTGACGCAATGAATGTCGTAGGTGAGCGTCACCGACGGCAACGCTTTCAACTCGTCCAAGCCCAGGACGAACGGCGAGTCCACCAGGCCACCAACCGACAGATTCCATTCACCGGGTGCATAACTCGGGATCTCCCCCACGTGAAGGACGGGAAAACGATCGGTGAGATACTGGCCCGGGGGCAAGCGTGACTGGTCGAAACCCTTGGCCTTCAGTTCCTGACGATTCCGCTCGAAGAAACTCATAGTGCAAGTCTGACGCACGAACGACCTCGATGCACCGCCGAAGGTCGGTAGTTTCTGTGACGTGACAACGACCTCGACGGTGTACCTCGTTCGCCACGCCAAGGCCGGCGATCGTTCGTCATGGAGCGGTGATGACCGTGCTCGTCCTCTCACCGGTAAGGGTCGACGTCAGGCGGTCAAGGTCTGCGACCAATTGTTCCCCCTGGTGTCCCTTCATCCCGAGGCCCTGTTGATTTCCAGCCCGTACACGCGGTGCATGCAGACCTTGGAGCCACTCGCTGCTCAGCTACGTTCCGCGGTGAGTGCAGACGGTCGCTTGGCCGAGGGCTACGACCGTGACGGCGCCCTCGAGTTGATCGCTTCGGTTCCCAACGGTTCGGTGCTGTGCAGTCATGGTGACGTGATCCCCGATGTGATGGCCGCGCTTCAGCGACGCACCACCACGATCCTCGGTGCACCCGACTGGCGCAAGGGAACGGTGTGGGTGTTGGCTCGCGAGGGTTGCGATGTCGTGGAGGCTTCGTGCTGGCCCCCACCGGCCGCCGACTGAGTGTCAGGGCCCGATGGTCGTCGCGGTCGACAGCGCCTCGTCGATCTGCTCGGCCAGACCCTCCACCAAAGTTGCCACCTCGGCCGGCGGATCCAACGACAAACACGTGTCGATCTCGGGTGTGGCCGCCTCGGCATCGTCGAGAAAGCGGAAGAACGTGATACCGAGGAAGCAGTGGGCATCGGGATAGGTGGAATCGGTGATGGTGGCCTGCCGCATCAACAACAGACCCGACTCCAACCTCTCCGACGCCGCCGTGGTATCGGACTCCTGGGTGGCCGACAACACGCTGTACCACCCGAAGTACGTCAGGGCCTCGATGTTGTCGGGCTCGATCGCCAATACACGCGAATAGAGATCCAGCACGCCCGCGATGTCCGACATCCCCATCGAGCGGGCTCGTACCAACAGGGAACTGACGCTGCCGTCATCGATGCCTCCGGTCATCACCTGCCCGGAGCGCCGCTCGCCACTGTTACTGGCCACCAAAATCCCACTCACCGCTGCCAACAACAGAACGAGTACCGCCCCGATGATGTTTCGGGGCCGACGCCGGACGACCCTGCCGGTAGGTGACGCATCGAGTTCGGAGATCTTTCGGGCGACGCGCGCGGTGTAGGAATCCTTCAGGGCCACGTAGTCGTGCTCGTCCACGTCGCCGGCGGTGTGTTCGCGTTCGAGATCGGCCAACGACTCCAGGAGGAATCGCTTCTCCTCCTCGATTCGCCCGCGCTCATTCACGTCGACGACTCCGCGTTCCGCAAGACCTCGTCGACCAAAGCACGCTCCTCGTCGGTGGGTACGAGAGAGCCCTCGTCGCGCCAACGTCGGAACACGAACACCAGACCCGCGACCGCGATGACCGCGACCACCACGGGCACGATCCAAATGACCGCTTCCAGGCCTTCGGCGTCGGGTACCAAACGCAGGTCCGCCTCGTAACTGTCGTCGATGGCGGTCACGATCTGGTCGTCAGTCGCGACTCCGGCCGCCACCTGACGGGCGATCTCCTGACGGATGGCCTGCGACGCCGAACCTCGGGACTCGTACACGCTCTCTCCGTCGCACGTGGGACAGACCATGCGACGCGCGATGGCGTCGATCCGCTCCTCGGCGGTGGATGGACCCGAGTCCCGACCGATCCCGATCACCAGCATCACGACGACCAACACCAACAACACCAACCACGAGGGCCACTTCTTGATCGCTCGATTCAGGGATGACCGGCTCATCGCACGGGCTCCGCCGACATGGAGGCAATGGCCTCACCCAACAATTCAGCCGTCACCGGTCCGGTGAAACGTTGCGCCACCACCCCCGTGGGACTGATGAGCCACGTTTCGGGCACTTTGGCCACGCCGAAGTCCACCGAGATGCTGGCGTCGTCGTCTCGCACGATCGGCCAACCACCACCCTGATCGTCGAAGAAAGCGCGTACCGCTTCCTCATCGTCGTCGTTCACGATGGTGTACAACTCGGCGCCCGTACCCTCGAGAGCCAACTGTGTCTCGTGGAACTTCACCAGTTCGGGATGCTCGCGTTTGCACGGAACGCAGGTGGAGTTGAAGAAGTTGAGCACCACCCACGAACCACGACGGCGCGACAGGTCGAACGTCTCACCGTCGTACGTGGTGCTCGACACGTTGGGTGCCGGCCTCATCATCAACGGACTGTCGGTGGTCGAGACGTTCTTGTTGAATGCGACCACCAACAATGCCACGAAGAACATCGCCACCGCGATGGCACCGACGGCCGCCACGCGACCCACAGTCCAACGACGCTCAGACACGGGCGGTCTCCGACAGCCCCTCGGACACCGGTGCAATCGGACGACGGCGCGACCCTGGGAAAGCCGACAGCACGGTGCCCAACGCCATCAGCCCCCCACCGACCCACAGCCACAGAATCAACGGCTTGACGAGCACCTTGATTCGAGCGGTGGGGTCGTCGGGGCGCACCGTTCCCTCCAAGGTGAGGTAGATGTCGTGCCGAGCACCGGTTCGCACGCTTGGCGTACCGATGTCCATTCCTTGTTTGATGTACTTGCTGCGCCGGGGTTCGTACACCGAACCGTCGTCGATACGCACGGCGGCCACCACGCTGGTTTTCACCTCGTCGGACTCCAGCGACAATCCCTCGAACTCGAAGGAATGGCCCGCGAACTCCACGCGTTCACCTCGCTCCAGCACGAATTCCTGGGATCGCGTGTACGCGCCACTGGCGGCCAAGGCCACGGAGATGATGATCACCCCGAGGTGGACGATCATTCCACCGTTGGCTCGACCCACGAAACCCCGCCAACCCTGTCGTCGGGTCGCCAACGTCACCTGCCGAAGTGCGGCACCGGCGGCAAAACCACCCAACGCGAACGCCGACAACGGGGCCCAACCGCTCGAACCCGTGACGATGGCGAACGTCAGAGCAACCACGCCACACACGGCGGGCCAAAAGAGTCGGTCTCGTAACACCTCCTGGCTCGCCTTGCGCCAGGGCAACACCGGAGCCACGGCCATCAGGAACAACAAGGTCAGACCGATCGGCTTGGTCATGTGATCGAAGAAGGGCGAACCCACCACCAACCGACGATCATCGAGTACCTCGACGACGAGGGGGAACACGGTGCCCAACAGAACGACGAAAGCAAAGATGCTGAAGACGACGTTGTTGGCCAGGAATGCTCCCTCGCGGCTGAACGGAGAATCGATGGACCCCGGCGAACGGAGTCGTTCACCACGCCAGCCAATGAGGATCACCGACGACAGAACCACGATGCCGAAGAAGGCCAGCAGCCACGGTCCCACGTCGCCCTCGCTGAACGCGTGAACACTGTTGATGACGCCGGAGCGGGTGAGGAAGGTCCCCAGGATCGTCAGGCTGAACGTGGCCACCACCAGCGACAGGTTCCAGACCCGCAACATTCCCCGACGTTCCTGCACCAAGACCGAGTGCAGATACGCGGTACCGGTGAGCCAGGGCAAAAAACTGGCGTTCTCGACCGGGTCCCACGCCCACACGCCACCCCAACCGAGCACCTCGTAGCTCCACCAACTGCCCAGGATGATTCCGATGGTGAGAAAGCCCCACGAGTACAGGGTCCAACGACGAGTCTCGAGAAGCCAACCCTCTCCCACGCGGCCAGTCACCAGTGCGGCCATCGCGAAGGCGAACGGCACCGTGAAGCCGACGTACCCGATGTAAAGGATGGGTGGATGGAACAAGACGAGAATGTGGTTCTGCAACAACGGGTTGGGGCCGGGACCATCGGTGACGCCGACCGGACCGGTGGCGAACGGATTGGCCGGCCCGAACGCCAGCAGAAAGAAGAACAGGCCCACCGCGAACATGAACACCATGGCCCAAGCCAGCAGTTCGTCGCCCACGCGCGCACGGAACTTACGAGCCACGGCGGCGATAAAGCCCGAGAGAACGACGATCCACAACAAAATCGAACCTTCGAGGGCACTCCACAACGTCGTGATGTTGTAGAGCAACGGTGTGTCACGTGAGCCGTGTTCCTGCACGTACAACAACGAGAAATCGCGGGTGATCAAAGCACGCTCCATCATCAGGAACGCAACCAACCCGGCGGCGAACACGACGTAGGCGTAGCGGATGGAGGACTTCAACGCCCTCTGATCGTGGCGCCGAACGCCGGCGATCGTGATGGCGATGCCGGCGATGCAGGTGAGGACGCCGAGGAGAACCGCCCCGCGGCCGACGGCGGCGTTCAGGCTGACTGCGAGCACTCGCCGTCCTCCGACTCTTTCACTCGGTCGGGATTCTCCGCTTCGTACTCGTTGGAGTGCTTCACTTCGATGCGGTCACCGAGGAAGGTGCCGTTCTTCAATACGCCGTGAACCACCACCGGAATGCACTCTTCGAAGATGCCCCCCGGATCACCGTCGTAGCGAACGGAGATTGTCTCACCGTTGAACGACACGTCGAAGATCGTGACGGTGCCGTCATCGGCCACCGAACCTGCGTCCACCACGCCCTGCACGCGCAGGCGACGACCGGCATCGCAGCCATCCTTCTGACCGATCTCGTCGACGTTGCAGTAGTAGTCGACGGCGGAAGTGAGGAACTTGGTGATCACGACGAAACCGGCGACCACCACCACCGCCAACACCATCAGGGCACCCCACGGCCGGCGCTTGCGCGACGGCACCGGGGTCGCTGTTCGCGGACGGAGATCGATCTCGGCCTCGGCATCATCAGAGGAGCCGATCCGCTGCGGATCGTCGGTCACGTCCAGGGCCTTTGCTCTCGAGAGACGACGCGTCCGGCCCGTCGGGAGCGTTTCACCACCGAGGCGACGTACAACGCGATCGAACCGAACGTCACGATGTAGCTACCGAGGATGAAGCCGAGGTCGTCCATCAGACCACCTCCTCGGCTCGTCGCGCCGCCAGAGCAGCATCGAGTCCGAAATCCTCGACCATGTCCTGCAAGGCCAACGCCCGTTGACGGTGCAACACCAACCACACGTACATGAGGGTGAAGACGATCACACCCAGGAAGAGGCTGAACAACATCAGCCCGTCCATGGTGACGTCAGTACCCCGACCGGCAACACTGGCCTCCTGGTGGAGCGTGTTCCAAAGACGAACGGAGAAGTGCACCAAGGGGATCTCCAACACGGCCAGCAGTGCCAGCACCGCGCTACGTCGAGCGCGTTGGTGGTGCGAGCCACCCAGTCCGCGCACCGCGAGATATCCCACGTAGGTGACGAACAAGAACGCGGTGGTGGTGAGGCGGGCATCCCACGTCCAATACGTGCCCCAGGTGATTCGGCCCCACAAACTGCCGGTGACCAGCGAAATGCCCATGAACAGCACGCCGACCTCGGCCGAGGCACCCGCGATGCGATCCCACGTCAGCGAGCGCGTGCGATTCCAGAGGTAGGCCGCCGACGAGACGCCCGTGACGATGAAGGCGAGATAGGCCAGCCATGCCCCGGGGACATGGGCGTACATGATTCGAACCGACTCACCCTGGTTGACGTCGGCCGGAGAGACGAAAAGACCCAACACGATGAGCAATCCGATGCCGAGCACGGTGACGATCCCGAGCCCTCGGGTGAATGAGGTCCCGGTGACGTTTCGCTCGGACGTCGGTGTCATGTTCCTCTCCACTTGTCGTGCGGGACACCCGAAGGCGCCGTCTCATTTTCGTTCCGTCATTCGTCGAGCAGTGAGCCGAACGCAATCGCACCCGTCACACCGAACAACACGGCGAACACCGCCAGTAAGCCCAACCAGGGCCAACCTTCTCCGACGGCTATTCCGTTCGTGCCGAAGGCCGATTCGGTGGCTCGGGTCGCCCCGATCAGCACGGGTGCCACCACCGGGAGAACGAGCAGCGGAAGCAACGTTTCGCGACCCTTGGCCCCGGCGGAGAGACCGCCATACAGGGTACCCACCGCGGCCAATCCGCCGGTCGCGGCCACCGCCGTGGTGACCAACAACACTCCCCCCTGCCACGACAGGTCGGCCCGGTACAGGACGACCGCCGCCACCACCAGCACGACCACCAACACCAGCAGTTGCACCATCAAAGCCAGGGCCTTGCCGAGGAAGATGCCCGCACTCGGCGCGCCCGATGTGCGCAGTTGGTCGAGGGCCCCGTCCGAACCTTCGACGGCGAACGAGCGGGCGATCACGAACAAGGTGCTGAACAGGGTGGCGAGCCACACCAGACCCGGCGCCACCCTTTCGAGAACGGCGTCACTGTCGAGGGCGAAGGCGAACATCACCATCACGATGAGCGCGAAGGGAAGCACCTGATTGGTGAGCACCCGTCCGCGTCGTTCGATTCGCAGGTCCTTGACCGCGATCAGCCGTGCCGTGGCTCGCACCGATGCGAAAGCGTGACGTCTCTCACTCATGAGATCGCTCCGGAATCCCGCACCTGGCCGGCCACCACTTCCACCTGACGTGTCGCCAGGGTGCCCGCGCGCTCCAGTTCATGGCTGGCCACCATGATCGTTGCACCCGCCTGAGCCGCTTGACGTAACACTTCGTCCAGCTCGTCGCGTCCGGCGGCATCGAGACCGGCGTGGGGTTCATCGAGAAGCCACAGTTCGGCGCGACGTGCCACCAAGGCCGCCAAGGCGGTTCGTCGTCGCTGTCCGGCCGACAATCGGGAGATCTGTACATCAGCAAGACGAGCGTCGAGAGCCATACGCCTCAAAGCGGCGGCGATTTCGGCATCGGTTGCCCCGACCGTACGACCCCAGAAGGCCACGTTTTCCCTCACCGTCAGGTCGGGGTACAGACCGTTGGCGTGACCCAACAATCCGACGCGATGACGCACCGACCAACGATCGGTCGACAGGTCGTGTCCGAGCACCCGCCCTCGACCGCGTTTGAGTTCGATCAAACCGGCGCACAAACGCAGCAGTGTCGTCTTGCCCGCACCATTCGGACCACGCAGGAGAACGATCTCTCCACTTCGAACGGTGAGGTTGGCGCCGGCCAACACCGGGAACGCTCCAATCACCACGACGGCGTCATTCAGTACCACGGGAGGATCGGGCGCCATGCCCCCTCGACGCTACCTCGCCTACTGGTCACGCCAAGAGGGTCGCCGATAGCGTTCGTCACGTGGCGAGAGACGATTTCGTGGAGATGTTCGAGCCTCCCGACGATTATGACCCGTTCGGTGTCTCCCAGCCCATCCCACGCGTCACGGCGCGAGGATCGGGCAAGTATTTCACGGATCCACCGAATCACGTGGGAACCGGATCGAACGTGCCGACGCCGACCGTGTCCTTTTGGGACCGACCCAAGCCACCCCGCGATTGGTACTGGTTTCTCGGTCGTCTCGGCAGTGGTCTCATCATCACCAGCCTGCTGATGTTTCTCTTCGTCGGCTACCAGTTGTGGGGCACCGGTATCGAGGAAGCCCAGTCGCAGAATCGCCTCGACGACTCTTTCGCCGAACTCGTCGCTGATGTCGGCGAGGGGGCCGCAAACCCCGGAGTGACGACGGATCCCGGTGTCACTAAATCCACCACACCGAGCGACGACCCCGCGCCGAGCGAGACACGCGAGCCGATCCCCATCGTGGAAGGTGACCCCCTCGCCATCATCGAACTACCCACCATCGGTGTGAGGAAGTTCGTGGTGGCCGGAGTGCGAACCGCCGATTTAAAAAAGGCCCCCGGTCACTACCCCGATACGCCATTACCCGGCGAGTTGGGTAACGCGGCCATCGCCGGTCACCGCACCACGTACGGCGAGCCTTTCCGAAAGTTGGATGAACTGGAGGTCGGCGACGAGATCAGGGTCACTGATCTCTTCACCCGCCAGTTCGTGTACCGCGTCACCGGAACCCAGATCGTCGGACCCGCCGACTCGTGGGTCGTGGCCACCACCGATCCCACGATCGCCACACTCACACTCACCACCTGTCACCCCGAGTTCTCGGCCAAGTTGCGCCTCATCGTGTCGGCCGAACTCGACACCAGCATCAGCCCGGTGGCCGCCGGACCCGCGGCGGCCTACCCGACCGCAGAGACCTCGGCAAATTCGACCACCGTGTCGTCGTCCGTCTCGTCATCGGCCTCGTCGACCACCATGGACGACAGCGTCGGGGAAACGACGAGCGCCCCCACCACCGTTCCCGTCATCTTCGACGTCGAGGTGGAATCTGACATCTTCGAAAGAGGATGGTTTTCCGATGGCGCGGCCTGGTCCGATGTGCTGGTCTGGACCGCGCTCGAGATTTTCGTCGTCTGGGGAGCATGGCTGGTCGCCAAACGATTCCGAAATCGCCTCCTCGGTGCGACCGTCGGTTTCGCACCCTTCTTGGTTGTTCTGTACTTCGTGTTCCAGAACGTGAACCGACTGCTCCCACCGAGCCTCTGACGGCGGGTGTCAGTCCTGACTCAACAGGTCCGCGCAGAATGCCACGGTGCCCGACACCAGCGCGTGAGGTGCCTCCCAGGGAACGAAGTGTCCACAGTCGCGCAGCAGAAACGGGCCCACGTGGCGACCGAAGGTCACCGCGGCCATGCGGTCGAATGCCGGATAGATCACGTGGTCCGACGGTCCGAACAGCACCAACGTGGGCGTCACATCGTTGCGACCCATGACCGTCGGCTCGGGGCGCTTGCTCGGATCGAACGCGCTCTCGTACGCGCCGAACGAGTCGCGCAAGGTGTCGGCGTCACCGAAGGGTTCGGTATGGAAGTTCACATCATCCGGCGAGAACGTACCCGGATGGGCCCAGAAGCGACTGGTGTAGAACGTGGAGATGTACGCGCGACGAGCGACCGAGGTGGAGAGTTCCTGCGCCAAGCGTTCGGGGTCGGTGCCCTGACGAAGGAAATAGTCGGCCGACTCGCGTGGTGCGCGCGTGCCGGACATCTCGGCCATGCGCTCCTTGTCGTAGGGCAAAGGTGAGTTGAAAAGAACCATGCGCTCGACGAACGCAGGATACCGAAGGGCCATGTCCTGAATGACCGGTCCGCCGAGGTCGCCACCCACCACGACGACCTTGTCGTAGCCCAGATGATCATGGACCAGCGCGAACAGATCTCGGGCGTGGGCGACGGTGTCGTATCGACCGTCGGGGGCTCGCGCACTGTCGCCAAACCCTCGCAGATCGGGCACGATCACGTCGAAACCCGCGGCCACGAACGGTTCGATCACCTTCCAGAAGATACGTTTGCTCTCGGGCCAGCCGTGAACACACAACAGCGCGACCCGTCGCCCGGTGACGTCGGCCCGCTCGTGCACGTAGGCCTGGTCGAAACCGCGTGGAGCGGCGCGCTTCAATTCGAATCGATTCGGGTCGATGCTCACAGAGCCACCGTAACCGTAGCCTTGCGTCATGGACGCACGGGAATTCCGCGAGCAGGGCCACGCCATGATCGAGTTGATCGCGAGTTATCTGGAGACCATCGGCGATCGCCCCGTCACCTCCGACGTGAGGCCCGGCGACGTACGTGCGCAACTACCCGAGCATCCACCCACCAACCCCGAACCCTTCGACGCCGTGCTCCGCGACGTTGTCGACATCGTGATTCCGGGACTCACGCACTGGCAACACCCGAACTTCTACGCCTTCTTTCCCGGAAATTCGTCGTACCCGTCGATCCTGGCCGATCTGTTGACCGCCGGCCTCGGAGTGCAGGGCATGAGTTGGTTGTCCAGTCCGGCCTGCACCGAGGTGGAGACGCTCATGATGGATTGGATGCAGGAGTTGCTGGGCCTCCCGGCGCACTTCCGCAGCACGTCGGAAAACGGTGGTGGCGTCATCCAGGGTTCGGCGAGCGAAGCCACGTTGTCGTCGATCCTGGCCGCGCGCTGGAAGCGCACCGACGGTCGCGTGAACACCGACGGTGACACATCGAAATTGATCGCCTACTGCACCTCGCAAGCACACAGCAGTATCGAGAAGGGCTTGCGTATCGCCGGCATCGGCACCGCCAATATTCGTATCGTCGCCCACGACGAGAATTTCGCCATGAACGTCGACGCCTTGCGCGCGATCGTGGAAGAAGACGAACGACGGGGCCTCGTACCGTTCTGGGTGTGCAGCACGCACGGCACCACTTCATCGGGCGCCTTCGATCCCACCGCGAAGATCGCCGCCGTGGCTCGCGAGCATCGAATCTGGTTGCACGTCGACGCAGCCATGCACGGCATCGCCGCTCTCGAGCCGTCGTTGCGATGGGTGAATGACGGACTGGAACTCGCCGACAGTTACTGCACCAACCCGCACAAGTGGATGGGTGTCAACTTCGACTGCGACTTGTTCTGGACCGCCGACCGAACATCGTTGTTGGGAGCGCTCAGCATCCTGCCCGAATACCTGCGCTCGGCGGCCGCGCAGTCCGGTGCCGCCATCGACTATCGCGATTGGCAGATTCCGCTCGGCCGTCGCTTCCGTTCGCTGAAGTTGTGGTTCGCCATCCGCACCGACGGCACCGACGTATTCCGGCCGTTGATCCGAAGCCACGTCGACATGACCCAGCGGCTGGCCGCCTTGGTGGCCGCCGACCCGCGCTTCGAGATCGTGGCCGAGCATCCCTTGAACCTGCTCTGCTTGCGCCTGCGGGGCGACTCCCCCGAGCACGGCGACGTCCTCACCGACGCCCTCGTCGAGTCGGCCAATGCCACCCGTCAAGTCATGTTCACCCGCACGGCGCTGGACGGACGCAGTGTCCTGCGTTTCAGCATCGGCAGTCGCACCACCACCTGGGAACATGTCGAGTCGGCGTGGGGTTTGTTGCGGGACGGGGCGTAGACTCACAGCGACAATTGAAAACACCCCGTGCGGGGTTTTGGTGAAAGTCCAAACCGGCGGTACAGCCCGCGAACTCCGGAGGAGATCCCCCGGAGCCGACTTGGTGGAATTCCAAGGCCGACGGTCAGAGTCCGGATGGGAGCACGGGTGCGCATCGGCCTGGCTGCGCCATTGGTCGCCCGCGGGCGGCCTGGCTACGCCGTTGGTCGTCGTCGTGCCGGCGTTGCCGTCTCCCCGCCCGGGTCGAGGACCCGACAACCCGACGACACCCATGACCACCTCTGACGACAACCGCATGCGACAGGCGATCGAGGCCGCTTCGAGCGTTCGTCGTCGCACGTCGCCCAACCCGTGGGTGGGTTCGGTCATCGAATGCGTCGATGGTCGGGTCTTCGTGGGCGCCACCGAACCGCCGGGCGGACGTCATGGCGAGATCGTGGCTCTTCACGCGGCCCGTGATGCCGGTGCCGACGTTCGAGGCGCCACCGTCTACACCACCTTGGAGCCGTGCAGTCACCACGGTCGCACCGGCCCATGTGCCGAAGCGCTGATCGAAGCCGGCGTGGCCCGTGTGGTGAGTGCGCTCGAAGATCCCGACACCAACGTCGCCGGTCGAGGTCACACGATGTTGCGCGCGGCGGGCCTGCACGTGGACATCGGCTGCCTCGCCGATGAGGCGCACGAGCAACTTCGTCCCTATCTGCATCATCGTCGCACCGGTCGGCCCTTCGTGGTGTCGAAACTGGCCGCCAGCATGGACGGTCGCACCGCAGCCGCCGACGGCAGCAGTCGATGGATCACCGGAGAGGCCGCCCGCGCGGCGGTGCACGCATTGCGCGCCGACAGCGACGCCATCGTGGTGGGCGCCGGCACCGTGCGAGCCGACGACCCCGAACTCACCACTCGTCTGGTGGACGGGCCCTCACCGCGTCGAATCGTGTTGGGCTCGGCTCCAGCCGACGCACGCGTACGTCCGTGCCTGGAGTGGACCGACTCACTCGAGTCGTTGCTCGATCATCTCGGCGCCGACGGCGTGTTGCAATTGATGGTCGAAGGTGGAGCCACGGTCGCCTCGTCGTTTTACGAGGCCGGACTGGTGGATCGCCACGTCCTTCATCTCGCACCCGCTTTTCTGGGCGCCAGCGGTCGTCCATTGTTCGCCGGACCCGGCGCCGCCACCATCGACGACATCCGTCGTGGGCGTCTGGTCTCCACACGAATTCTCGGAGACGACGTCGAGATCGTGATCGACTCGATTCCCGCCCACCATTCCCCCACCAGCAAGGAGCCCACGTGAACAGCGAATTTTCTTTCGCCCCGATCGAGGACGTCGTGGCGGCCATCGGCCGTGGCGAGATCGTGGTCATGGTCGACGACGAGGATCGCGAGAACGAGGGCGACCTCATCATGGCGGCGCAGTTCGCCACGCCCGAGAAGATCGCCTTCATCGTGCGCCACACCTCTGGCGTGGTGGTGGCGCCGCTCACCGGCGAGCGCTGTGACGATCTGCGTCTTCCCCTGATGGTGGAGAACAACACCGAGAGCCATCGCACGGCCTTCACCGTGTCGGTCGATCTCATCGAGGGCACCACCACCGGCATCTCGGCCGCCGATCGTGCCGCCACCCTGCGCGCTCTGGCCGATCCCACCGTGAACTTCACGGCCTTCGCCCGACCCGGTCACATCTTTCCGCTACGCGCTCGCGAGGGCGGCGTGTTGAAGCGCGCCGGCCACACCGAGGCTGCGGTCGATTTGGCGCGCATGGCCGGACTCGAACCGGCGGGAATCATCTGCGAGATCGTGAACGAGGACGGCTCCATGTCGCGCCTACCGCAACTGATCGATTTCTGCCGAGAGCACGGTCTGCTCCTATCGAGCATCGCCGAACTCATCAAGAGTCGCCGCCGACACGAGAAGTTGGTGACCCGCATCGGGCAGGCCCAAGTACCCACCGATTGGGGCACGTTCACCTGCACCGCGTATCGCAGCCACCTCGACGACACCGAGCATCTGGCCTTCAGCATGGGTGACGTGGGCGACGGTGCCCCCTCGCTGGTGCGCGTGCACAGCGAGTGCCTCACGGGAGACGTGTTCAACAGTCGTCGTTGTGACTGTGGTCCTCAGTTGAACTCGGCCATGGCCCTCATCGCCAAGGAGGGTCGCGGTGTGGTGGTGTACCTGCGCGGGCACGAAGGGCGTGGCATCGGCATCGGCCACAAGATTCGGGCGTACTCGTTGCAGGACGACGGGCTCGACACCGTCGATGCCAACACCGAGTTGGGACTGCCCGTGGACAGCCGCGAGTACGGAATCGGCGCCCAGATATTGGCGGACCTCGGTGCCAACAAGTTGCGCCTCATCACCAACAATCCGGCCAAGTACGGAGGTCTCGAGGGTTACGGGCTGGAAATCACCGAGCGCGTCGTGCTGAGTCCGACGCCCACCGAGGAAAACCTGAAGTACCTGCAGACCAAACGCGACCGCATGGGACACCTGTTGGACCTTCCCGAGGCGTCCGCCTGACGCGGAGTCGGATCACCAAGACGGCACTGAGGAGATCATCATGACCAGAATCCAGAGCAGCCAGACCATGCCCGAGTCCTTCGACGGATCGGCGTTGTCCATCGGAATCGTGTGTGCCCGATTCAACGACCACATCGTGACCGAGTTGTTGGCCGGTGCCCGACGCGGCTTGGGTCGTTGTCGGGTGAAAGAAACCAACATCGACGTGGTCTGGGTGCCCGGTGCCTTCGAGATTCCGTTGGCCGCCGTCACCATGGCCGGATCGGGCAACTACGACGCCATCATCACCTTGGGGGCCGTCATTCGCGGAGACACCGCTCACTTCGAGTTCGTGGCCGGTGAATGTGCGCGGGGCATTCAGAACGCACAATTGGAGACCGGGATTCCGGTGATGTTCGGTGTACTCACCGTCGATACCAACCAACAAGCGATCGATCGATCGGGTCCCGGCGTGGACAACAAGGGCGACGAGGCCGCCGTAGGTGCGGTCGAGATGGGGCTGTTGATCAACGCCATCGAAGCCACCTATCCGACTTCCTGACCGCCCGCGAACGTCTCGATCCCACCCCGATTCGGTGAGGGGTATCGGCCCCACACCTCCCTGCTCGGTACAAGAAGAGGAGCACATGGGTCTGACCCTGGCCGTCCTCGTCGCGGTTGCGAGTTCCCTGACCGCCCCTTCCGTCGCGGTAGCCGACCACGCCACGACCGCCGGTCGCGTGGAGGTGCTCATGTTCGGCACGTCACTTGGTTCCTTCGTGGCCACGTCACTCGCGCCTCGCGGACTGGACAGGGTTCTCGTCTGGACCACCGACCAGTGTTCGGCGCCCATCGTGGGCAGCACCGGGCGTTCGTTCGACTTCACCGCGGCGTGTCTGCGCCACGACTTCGGCTATCGCAACTACAAGATGCTCGACCAACGCTTCAACTGCGCGCAACGACAGACCAACCACACGTGTCCCGACGGTACCTGGAGTTACGGGCGATGGTGGAACGCGTCGAACCGAGCGCGCCTGGACGCGCAGTTCAAGAAGGACCTGTTCGGCCACTGCACGTCGAGGCCGGCGTGGGACCGACCCACCTGTCGAGCCTGGGCCACCACCTTCTACAAGGCGGTACGCACCTTCGGCGGCCCGTGACCCGCGACGCTCAGAGGATTCGTCGGTAGACGATCGCATCGGTCGGTTCGTCGCCGTCGCGACACCCCTGCTCGATGCGCTCAGCCTCCACGAAACCCGCGCCCTCCACCACTCGACGCGACGCGGTGTTGGCCACGGCGATGCGCGCGGTGAGCGCACGAACGGCCGTGTCGGCGACGAGTAATTCGGCCACCCGCGTCACCGCCGCCGTCATCACCCGACGACCCCGGCCCCACGGTGCCATCCAATAGCCGATTTCGGCGTCCCCGTTCTCGTTCACGGTGTGCACTCCGATGACCCCCACCGCTCGGCCTTCGTGTTCGATCACCCCACGCTGTCTCTCCAGTTCCGGATGCTCCACGAAGAACACCGCGTGTTCGCGCGTGTACGGACGGGGCAACAAGGTCCACCTCTGAATGTCGACGTCCTGACACGCCTCGGTGATCCAGTCAACGTCGGAGCCCCGAAAAGTCTCGCGCAGCACCACCACGGGTGAATGATGCCCTACCAGTTGGGCAGATCCAAGTGATTTACGCCGTGGACCCGACACAGCAACTCGTGCAGGATGCGCGCCGTCGCTCCCCACACCGTCTCGTCGTCGAGATGGAAAAAGAACATGGGGCGTTCACCGTCGGCGGCCCGCACCGACCACCATTCCCACGAGAACGTGTCGGGTCGCACCAGCTCGCGTAACGGTACCCAGAAGGCGCGCTCCACCTCGTCGTTGCTGATGACCAACGGCGGTCGTTCGGTCGCCGTGGCCACCACCGGCACGATGTAGCTGCGACTCACGAACGTCGACAGTGGCGACAACGTGCCGTGCACCTCCATCACGTCGGGACGCACGCCCACCTCCTCGTGGGTCTCACGTTGCGCGGCCGCGATGATGCTTTCACCGGCGTCCACCCGACCACCGGGAAAGCTGATCTCGCCGCGATGGTTGGAGAGGTTCGACGAGCGTCGCGTCAGTAGAATCTCGGCACCGGCATCGGACTCGATGAGCAACACGAGCACCGCCGCCACCCTCTCATCGGCCCGCGGCGGCTCGCTCGACGTCGTGCCGGCTCGCAACGCCTGAAGCACCGACGTCAACGAAAAGTCGGCGTGATGATCACGCCACAGCGGATCACCCGCGGGGCGGGAAGCCGGCGCGGTGGGGATCATTTGTGATCCGCCCGGACGACGCGCAGTCACGATGATCGACGCACCACGATGACGACGTCGGATCAGGCGACCGGGGCGGGCTTCCAGCCCGTCGCCTGCAGTTGCTGGAACACCTCGGCCAATCCGGCGGTTTTCATGGAGGTCAGCACCTTGCCCGGAGTCTGCTCACCACGCTCCCACTCCTCCCAGGCCGCGATGATCTTGGCCAAGTCGGGTGCTGGTCGTTCGAAGTCGGATGCCATGCCCGCAGTCTACGAGTGTGATGACGAGGTGGCTCAGGCGGAATCGTCGTCGAACTTTTCCATTCGAGCGCGCACCCGGCCGGCCAACGTGCCCGCGGCGCGTCCAGCCAGTCGCCCGAACTCGTCGGCGCGGCCCGCGGGTCGTTGCGACAACTTGGTGACGCCCCTCGAGGCAGGTGGGCTGTAGTCGGTGCGGGCCACCACCACGACGAACACCATCACCACGAGGATCTGAACGAGTCGGGCGTTGGTCTCCAGCCCCGGTAAGACACAGGCCACCATCGCGATGACGACGAGTATGTAGTCCAAAACCCGGTGCGCGCGTCGGCCCACCTTGCGAAACGCCGCCAAGGGCGCATCGGCCACCGCGGCGTTGACGACGATCAGTGCCCCCACCGTCGTGGGCACCACCGAGTCGAGGCTCTGCAGCCCACTGGCCACCAACGCACCACCCACCACGTACTCGGCGGCTTGATGCAACCAGAACGCGCGTTTTCCCACGGCCACCATGATGCGAACACTAACGAGCGTCGCACCGCGCCCACCGAGCACCCGGGTCCCCAAAAGCGAAGGCCCCGGGGTCGAACCCCGGAGCCTTCGATCACTCGTGGGAAGAGTGGTTCACCTCACTCGTCACATCATTCCGGGCATTCCGCCCATGCCACCCATTCCGCCGGGCATACCGCCGCCGGCGCCACCGCTCTTCTCGGGCTTGTCGGCCACGAGACATTCGGTGGTCAACACGAGGGCCGCGATGGACCCCGCGTTCTGCAACGCGGCGCGGGTGACCTTGGCGGGGTCGATGATTCCGGCCTTGACCAAGTCGATGTATTCCCCCGTTGCGGCGTTCAGGCCCATCGCACCCTTTTCAGCCTCGACGCGCTGCACCACGAGGGCACCTTCCATTCCCGCGTTGTCGGCGATGTTGCGGGTCGGAGCGTCGAGGGCCTCCCACACGGTGCGCGCACCAGTGGCCTCGTCGCCGGTGAGCGAGTCCACGACCTTCTTCACCGACGCGCGGGCGCGCAGAAGTGCGGTTCCACCCCCGGGCACCACGCCTTCCTCGATGGCGGCGCGGGTGGCCGAGATGGCGTCCTCGATCCGGTGCTTTTTCTCTTTCAACTCCACCTCGGTGGCGGCACCGACCTTGATGAGTGCCACGCCGCCCGCCAACTTGGCCAGACGCTCCTGCAACTTCTCGCGGTCCCAGTCCGAGTCGGTGTTGTCGATCTCGGCCTTGATCTGGTTGATGCGACCCTCGACGTCGGCCTTGTCTCCGTGGCCGTCGACGATGGTGGTCTCGTCTTTGGTGACGATGACGCGCTTGGCGCGGCCCAACAGGTCGAGGGTGACGTTCTCGAGTTTGAGACCGACTTCCTCACTGATGACCTGACCGCCGGTGAGTACCGCCATGTCCTGCAACATCGCCTTGCGACGATCACCGAAGCCCGGCGCCTTGACGGCCACCGAGTTGAAGGTGCCACGGATCTTGTTCACCACGAGGGTGGCCAGAGCCTCGCCCTCGATGTCCTCGGCGATGATGATGAGCGCCTTGCCGGTCTTCATGACCGACTCGAGGGCCGGCAACAACGACTGCACGGTGCTGACCTTGGAGCCGTAGAGCAAGATGTACGGCTCGTCGAGCACCGATTCCTGACGTTCGGCGTCGGTGACGAAGTACGGCGACAGGTAGCCCTTGTCGAACAGCATGCCCTCCGTGAAGTCGAGCTCGATTCCGAAAGTGTTGCTCTCCTCGACGGTGACCACGCCGTCCTTGCCCACCTTGTCGATGGCGTCGGCGATGACGTTTCCTATGGCGGAATCGGCGGCCGAGATGGTGGCGACGCTGGCGATCTGGGCCTTGTCCTCCACCTTTTGAGCCAATTCCTTGATGCTGTCGACCGCAGCGGCGACCGCTTTCTCGATGCCCTTCTTCAGGCCCATCGGGTTCGCACCGGCGGTGACGTTGCGCAAACCGAAGTGAACCATGGCCTGGGCGAGGACGGTGGCGGTGGTCGTCCCGTCACCGGCGACATCGTTCGTCTTGGTGGCTACTTCTTTCACCAACTGGGCGCCCATGTTCTCGAACGGGTCTTCCAGTTCCACTTCCTTGGCGATGGACACACCGTCGTTGGTGATGGTGGGTGCACCGAACTTCTTGTCGAGGACGACGTTGCGCCCCTTGGGTCCGAGGGTCACACGTACGGCATCGGCCAACTTGTTCACGCCGGACTCGAGTGCGCGACGCGCCTCCTCGTCGAACTTCAGAATCTTGGACATGGATCAGTTCCTCACTTGACCACGATGGCAAGAACGTCGCGGCTCGAGAGGATGAGAAGATCCTCGCCACTCGCGGTGATCTCGGTGCCGCCGTACTTGCTGTAGAGGACGGTGTCGCCGACCTTCACGTCGAGAGCGAAGTGCTTGCCCTCATCGTCGCTCCAGCGACCAGGACCGACCGCCAAAACCTCACCCTGTTGGGGCTTTTCCTTGGCGGTGTCGGGGATCACGAGGCCGGAGGCGGTGCGCTCCTCGGCGGCGTTGGGCCGGACCACAATTCGGTCGTCGAGTGGCTTCAGGTTCATGGTGTCGGGCCTTTCATTGGCGTGTGTGTTGACTGGTCAAGATGGCCACCGAAGGGCGTTAGCACTCTCGGCAGGCGAGTGCCAAGGATAGGGGTGCTCCTTGGGCATTAGCAACTGCGAACCACGAGCGCTTACCCCCGTTCACCTCGGCTTTCTCGCTCGGGGTCAGATCAGCGGGGATCCCAGCGACGCGGCCACGGCGCAGACCCGGCCGACCGGTAGGCCGATCACGGCGTCGACATCGCCGTCGAGCCGTGCCACGAAACCAGCAGCCCGACCCTGAATGGCGTAGGCCCCCGCTTTGTCGCGGGGCTCGGCGGAGTCCACGTAGGCGATCAAGTCCACGATGGGCACGTCGTGGAACACCACCGTGCTCGTGACCACCTCCACGTGTCCCTCCCAGTCGACACCACGACAACCAGGACCAGCCACCGCCAGAGCGAATCCGGTGTGCACCCGGTGCTCGCGTCCGCGCAGACGCAACAACATGGCCAAAGCCTCGGCGTCATCGCCGGGCTTGCCCAGGATCTCACCATCGACCTCGACCGTGGTGTCGGCCGCGATCACGACCGCACCCACCGACATCGCACCCACTTCGCGCATCACCGAGTCGAGTTTGGCTGACGCCAGTCGTCGCACGTAGTCCACCGGCGCTTCGTTGGGAAGTACCGACTCGTCGATGTCGGGTGACACGACGCGTGGCTCCACACCGATCGCCCGCAACAACTCCAAGCGTCGCGGAGAACCCGAAGCCAACACCACCGACTTCGTTGCCATGTCGTCAGCCCCCGGACAACGCCATGACGTCGTCGTCGCCGGGAACGGTCATGTCGTCGAGATGATCGAGATAACCATCGGGCAGAGCCACGCGAATGGGTCCGCTCGTTTTTCCGCGTCGGATACGTTCACCACCGTCGACCACGGCGAGTTCGGGCCCGTGAGCGTCGAGCATCTCGTCGAGCAAACGATCCACGTCGTCGACGGTGGACGTGGTCGCCAGGCGGTGGCGAATACCGCCGCCCACCGGGAAGCCGGTGAGATACCACGACACGTGCTTGCGGAAGTCGCGCACCCCACGCGCGCTTCCGGACGCATCGTCACCGAAGTGAGAGTCGAGGGCGCGCACGTGTCGCCTCATCACGTCGACGACGAAACCGAGACACCGGGGAGGCGCTACCTCGCGACCGGAGAAGGCATCCACCAGGTCGCCGAACAGCCACGGGCGCCCGAGGCAACCACGACCCACCACCACCCCGTCGCAGCCGGAGTGTTCCACCATGCGCAAGGCGTCCTCGGCGGTCCAGATGTCACCGTTGCCGAGAACGGGGATGGAGGACACGACCTGTTTCAACGCGGCGATGGCGTCCCAGTCGGCTTCACCGCTGTAGTGCTGCTCGGCGGTCCGCGCGTGCAGGGCCACGGCGGCGATACCGCTGTCCATCGCGATACGACCGGTGTCGAGGTAGGTGAGGAGATCGTCGTCGATTCCCTTGCGGAACTTGGCCGTGACCGGAATGGCGTACGGGGCCGCCGCCTCGACCGCCGCGGTCATGATGGCCCGCAACAGATTGGGCTTGGCCGGTACCGCGGCACCACCACCCTTGCGGGTGACCTTGGCCACGGGGCAACCGAAGTTCATGTCGATGTGGTCGACCGCGCCGGCACCAGCGAGTCGCTTGATGGCCTCGCTCAACATGTGCGGGTCGCTTCCGTACAACTGAAGGCTGCGCGGTGACTCGCCGGGGGCGAAGGTGACCATGCGTTCGGTCTTGGTGCTGCCGTGCACCAACGCCGTGGCCATCACCATCTCGTTCACGTACAACAGCCCCGGGGCGAACTCCCGACACAACGAGCGGAACGGCGCGTTGGTGACGCCGGCCATGGGCGCCAGCACCACCGGTGACGGCAGTTCCAACGGACCGATGCGTAACACCGACGTCACCACGAGCCCTCCATCAGAGGCAGGCGCAGGTTGGGAAAAGCGCCGGTGTCGAGGGTGGTCGGCCCGTCACTGCGCAAGCGGTGCCATGCGGCCGCACCGATCATGGCGGCATTGTCGGTGCACATCGCCGGACTCGGTACCAGACAATCGCGTCCGTCCTCGGCGCACATCGCGGCGAAACGCTGGCGCAACAACGAGTTGGCGGCGACTCCCCCGCCGAGAACCACGCCCTTGGCGCCCACCTGCTCGGCCGCCACCCGAGCTTTGTGCACCAACACGTCGACCACGGCGATTTGGAACGAGGCGGCCACGTCGGCGTTGCGCACCGAGGGGTTCTTGCGCACGAAGTTGATGACCGACGTCTTCAGGCCGCTGAAACTGAAATCGAGACCGTCATTGCGCATGGCGCGCGGGAAGTCGACAGCGTTGGCGTCACCCTCGCGGGCGATGGCCTCGACGGCCGGACCTCCGGGGTAGCCCAATCCGAGGAATCGAGCCACCTTGTCGAAGGCCTCACCGGCGGCGTCATCGATGGTGCGACCGAGCAGACGGTACTGGCCGTGGTCGCGCATCTCGATCAGCATCGTGTGACCGCCCGAGACGAGCAACACCACCAAAGGCAGCTCCAATTCGGGTTTCTCCAGCAAGCCCGCGTAGAGGTGGGCCTCGAGGTGATTCACACCGATGTACGGAACGTCCCAGGTGAGTGCCCACGACTTGGCCGCCGACACACCGACCAAAAGGGCACCGATGAGACCGGGGCCATGCGTGGCGGCGACCGCGTCGATACGCGTCTCGTGGACTCCCGACTCCACGATGGCGCGTGCCACCACCGGATTCAACAGGTCCAGGTGCGCCCGACCAGCGATCTCCGGAACGACCCCGCCGTATTGCGCGTGAAGATCGATCTGCGAACTGACCACACTCGAGAGGACGTCGACTCCTCCCATCACCAACGACGCCGCAGTCTCGTCGCAGCTGGTCTCGATGGCCAACACGACGGTGGACGCGTCGATGGGGCGCAGGTGTTTACCACCGCTCATGGCGCCCCTTTGGCGATCGTGTCCAAACGAGCGCGATACTCCGGCGAATCGATGTCGTGGGCCCACATCACGAGCGCGTCCTCGGTGTTCTCGTAGTAACGCTGTCGGACACCCGCGGGAGCGAAACCAAACTGCCGGTACATCGCTTGCGCCGCGGTGTTGCTGACGCGCACCTCGAGAGTGAGGGCGGTCGAACCTCGGTCGACGGCGACGTTCACCAACCGCAACAAGAGTCGTCTCGCGTATCCCCGACGCTGCAGTTCGGGAGCCACCGCGATGTTGGTGACGTGAGCCTCTCCTGCCGCGAACATCAAACCGCCGTACGCCACCAACTCGGACCCCAGCATCCCGACCACGTAATGACGCTCCCCCCGTCGGACCAGATCGATCTCGCTGTTGAACACCCCGGCGGTCCACGGTTTCGGGTAGAGGCGCTCCTCGATGGCCAGAATCGACCGCACGTGTCGTCGTCGCATCGGCACGATCCTCAACGACTCCACGGGCTCCCCCGGCGGGGTCAACAGCCGCGACACGATGCTCACGACCGGGTCCCGTCGGTGCGTGTTGGCCAGTTGATTTCGGCATCGGGCTTGCGCAGATACAACGCTTCGATGGCCCAGGGGTTCACCCACTCCTCGCGTAGGGCCTTGGCGTGGGCCAAGAGCACCAACTGCGCCGAACTGGGGTAGGCGAAATACTGCTCGGCGATCTCCACGCGGTGCAGGGTCGCGATCTCCTCGTGGTAACGCATGGCGCCATCACCCACGCACACCGCTTCTTGGCCCCGCGCCAACAAATCCGCAACGAGATCGTCCACGCGTCCGGTAGTTGGTTCGCTGACGCGTTGGATACCCCCGGGAACCTGGCGGTACAGCGCGTAGAAGATCTCGCCCTTTCGCGCGTCGATCACCGCAGCGATCACCTTGTCGGTGCGTCGCAACGGATACGCCAGCAAATCGAGGCTGGAGATGGCGATCATCGGAACCCGCAACGCCTGCGCGATGGCCTTGGCCGAGGCCAAGCCCACGCGCATACCGGTGAACAGACCCGGACCGATGTCGACGGCCACCACCGAGATCTCGTCCAGGGTGACGTCGGATTGCCGGCACACGAAGTCGATGGCCGGTGTCAGAGTCTCGGCATGACGACGACCGCGCGTCACCTCGAACATGCCGAGCACGCCCTCGTGTCCACCGATGGCCACGCTCACCCGTTCGGTGGCGGTCTCGATACCGAGGATCAACACGAGTCGTCACCCGTTCGCCACGGCGCCATGGCGGCCTCCACGCGTTCCCACCGAGCGGCCCACGTGCGACCGACACCACGAACCGAGACGAAACGGGCGTCGTCATCGTCGTCATCGTGGCGCAAACACACCTCGAGATGATCGCCCAGCAGCGGTGCCGCCGGATCGCCCCACTCGACCAACAAGATGCCGTCTCCCTCGACGAGTTCGGTCAGGGCCAGGTCGGCCACTTCGCTCATACGATCCAGGCGGTAAAGGTCGGCGTGGTGAAGATTCACGCGGCCCGTGTCGTAGGAGTGCACCAGAGTGAACGTCGGACTGGTGACCGGCTCATCGACGCCGAGCGCGTCGGCGAATCCTTGGGCGAAAGCCGTCTTGCCTGAACCCATGTCGCCCGTCAGGATGACCACGTCGCCCGTGCGCATCAATTGCGCCAGCGACGAGGCGACACCGTGCGTGTCGGCGATCGTGGAACAATGGAGCGAGATCACGGGTGGAGCCTACCGACGGTCCGCTGGGCGACGAGTCGGCGACTGGATAGGGTCTCGTTGTCGTCCACATCGTTCGTGCCCGAGGAGGTGACCGTGCAATTCGTCTTCCAATACCCCGACTTCCATGGTCTCGACGGCGACATGCTCGACGCCGGAAACGTCGGCGAACTCGCGATGCGAGCCGAGTCGGCGGGCTGGCACGCGTTCGCGTTCACCGAACATCCCGCACCCTCGGCCAAGTGGCTCACGGCCGGTGGTCACCAGAGCCTCGACCCGTTCGTCGCGCTCGCCCACGTCGGTGCGGTGACCGAACGTCTGCAACTCATCACCTACATTGCGGTGCTTCCGTACCGAAACCCGATGATCACGGCCAAGGCCGCCGCCACCGTCGACAAACTGTCGAACGGACGCTTCGTGCTCGGCGTCGGAACCGGATACCTGAAAGCCGAGTACTTCGCCGTCGGTGTGGACTTCGACGAGCGCAACGAAATCTTCGACGAGGCTTTGGCGGTCATGCCGATGCACTGGTCGGGCGAGCCCTTCGACTTCGCTGGCAAACACTTCGACTGCCGGGGCGTCATCGGTCGTCCGCGACCGGTACAACAACCGATTCCCATTTGGATCGGAGGGAACTCGACTCTCACCCTCCGACGCATCGCCGCCAGCGGTCAGGGGTGGATGCCCCTCGTGAGCGATGCCCCCATCTCACCGACTGTCCGCTCACCCGTTCTCCGAACACCCGAACAAGTGGCCGAAAGACTCGGGGAATTGCGCGACCTGGCCGGCGAGCGTTACGACACCTTGTCGATCATGATTCCTTACACCGATCATTCCATCCATGATCTGGGTCGCGACGTCGAGCGCCACCGTGATCTGCTCGGGCGCATCGCCGCCATCGGGACTACGCACGTAGCCATCGCCGGGCCATCGGCCCCGCACCCGGCCTCATCGGAATTCATCCAGGGATTCGCCGAGACCTATCTGTCGTCATGACGGAGGGACATGACGTCATGACGGTCGATCACGAGTTTTTCCGGCGGTATCTCGCCACCTGGGGTGAGGGGGACGTGGACAGGTTGATGGCCTTCTTCACCGACGACATCGTCTTTCGCGACATGACCATGGGCCACGGTGCGTCCGGTGTGACGAAGATGCGACGCTTCGCCGAATACTCCTTCGAATCGTTCCCCGGTGCGAGTTTCGAATTGGTCTCGCACGTGTGCGATGGGCAGTCCTTCGCCATGGAATGGGTGATGAAGCCGGGCGACATCCCGGGCGTGTCTTTCGGAAGCCTCGACGGTGATCGCATACGCGAACAGCGCGACTACTGGGACGGTCGACGTTCGTCATGACCCGTCGATCCAAGCCGCTCGACGCCGGCTTCCCCACCGATGTCCCCATCCGACACGGCGAGGACCTCGGTCCCAAGGCACAACGCACCGTCGAGCGAATCATCGAGAGCGCCCGGGGCGTGTTCCTGACCAACGGATACGCGGGAAGCACCATCGACGAGATCGCTCGAGTGGCCGAACTCTCGCGGGGCTCGATCTACACGTACTTCCCCACCAAGCGCGACGTCCTGGTGGCCGTCGGCGCCGACAGTGTGCGCGCCACTGAGTCGCTCATCGACGATCTGAGCCGCCTTGGTCGCACCCGCAAAGGACTGACCGAGTGGGTGGCGGCTTACTTCGCCTTCCTCGACGTTCACGGCGCGTTCGCCTTCGCCTGGACCGAGGCGGCCCAGAACGACGAAGAGATTCGGGTCGCCGGCATGAAGGGTCACCTGCGTGTGTGTCGGGACTTCTCGCGCCGTCTGGCCGAGGCAACCGGTCGACCGATCGACGACCCCGAGACGTTCGGTCTCACCATGATCAGCATGCTCGAGCGGCTGTGGTCCTACGACAGTCTCTACAGCGGACGAACCCGCCGCGACGTGGTGATCGCTCGCGCCGCACTCACCATCTGGACGGCGGTTCGGGCCTGACCGGTACCACCCTCTAAGGTTCTCGCATGACGAAGAACAAGCTCTGCGAAGGCCGGGTGTGCACCGTGACCGGTGCCGGCCGAGGAATCGGTCGTGAGTACGCGCTGCTGTTGGCCGCCGAGGGTGCCAAGGTCGTGGTGAACGACTTCGGAGGCGCGCGTGATGGTTCGGCCGGAGGCGGAAGCAACCCCGCCCAGGACGTGGTGGACGAAATCGTGGCTGCCGGTGGTGAGGCGGTGGCGCACCTCGGTGACGCCAGCTCGTACGCCGACGCACAAGCGATGGTGAAGCTGGCCATCGACACCTTCGGAGGTATCGACGTCGTCGTGAACAACGCCGGCATCTTGCGCGACCGCATGTTGTTCTCCATGTCGGAGGAGGAGTGGGACGCGGTCATCAAGGTGCACCTAAAGGGCACGTGGGCCTCCAGTCGCGTCGTCGCCGAATACTGGCGCAATCGCGCCAAGGAAGGTCTCAAAAACGACGGTCGCATCATCAACACCACCTCGGTGTCGGGTCTCTACGGCAACCCCGGTCAGAGCAACTACGGCGCGGCCAAAGCCGGCATCGCCACCTTCACCTTGATCGCCGCCGAGGAACTGGCTCGTTACGGCGTCACCTGCAACGCCGTGGCTCCCGGCGCGCTCACTCGCCTCACCGAGGACCTCGGTCTACCACCCGAGATGCTCGAGCGCTTCGGCCCGGAGTGGGTCGCCCCGGTCATCGCGTGGCTGGCCTCGACACGATCGGCCGACGTCACCGGACAGGTCATCGAGTCCAACGGCAGCCTGCTCGGCATCGCACAAGGCTGGATCCGAGGACCGCACATCACCAACCCGCCGCTCGACCCACAGGAGATGGACTCGGTCATCCGCGGTTTACTCGCCAAGGCGACTCCGCGAACCAAGATGAGCGACATCAACTGAGACGCGGCGTCGTGTCACGGAGGTGACGTCAGGACCAGGCAGCGATCAATTCGTCGGCATCGACGATGGTGGCGATCATCGACAACGAGTTCTCCAGCACGTCGTCGGCGTACTCCTTGGGAATACCGCACACCGCGTCACGAACGATCACGACCTGATAACCCAGATCGCAGGCGCTGAGCGCCGTACCTAGCACACCCAGGTTCACGCTGACACCCATGATCACCACCGTGCGGCCACCGAGGTTGCGCACCACGGCGTCCAGTTCGGTGCCGGTGAATGCCGTCATGCCGTGGATGCGACTCATCTTGATGTCGGACCGCTGAACGTCGAGTTCGTCCACGATCTCGGCCCCCGGACGCCCGGCGTCGATCGGGCCGTATCCGACCTCGGCGCGACGCTTGGCCCCGAGGGCGAAGATGCGACAGTTCAGAGACTGACCGGCGCCGTCGAAGCGTTCCTCGACGACGGCGTGCACCACGCGGACGCCCCGGACCCGAGCGGCGGCACAGACTCGTCCGGCCACCGACAAGATGCCGGCCTCCCGAACCGCCGCCGGTAAGGCGGCCAGAATGGCCTCGTCGCCCACGATGCCCTTTTGCAACTCGTTGGTGATCACCACCGTGTGGGCCGGATCCACCGTCGCTCGTAACCGTTCCCAGGCTTTCGACATGCCTCGACGGTACCCGAGCGACCTGTTAACACCGAATCGTCGGCGCGGAAACCCCACCCCGACCAGCCAGCCCCGCACGCCCACCCCGACCAGCCAGCCCCGCACGCCCACCCCGCGACCCCACATGGACAAAACGACGATTTGACGGTAGTGTCAAGTCCATCGAGGAGGAACCATGACCGCTCTTGAATCCCCACTGCGACCCGCCGACGCCGACATCGATTACGCGCTGTGCGACGCCGACCAGCACTATTACGAGGCCAAGGATTGCCTTACCCGTCATCTGGACAAGAAGTTCAAGAACGTCGTGAAGTGGATCGATGTCGAGGGTCGCACCTCGGTGATGATCAACGCCAAGCAACTCACCGTGGTTCCGAACCCCACGTACGACCCGGTCGGGGTCCCGGGCACCCTCGAGACTTACTTCCGCGCGGAGAACCACTCGGGAATGGAACTGCGCGACATGATCACCATGCAGCCCATCCAACCCGAGTACCAAAATCGAGAGGCGCGCATCGCGCGACTCGACGACCAGGGTGTGCAGTTGGCGTGGCTCATTCCCAGTCTCGGACTGGGAATCGAAGAGATGTTGCAGGAGGACCCCGAGTCGGGCATGGCGGTCTTCACCGCGTACAACAAGTGGTTGCACGACGACTGGGGCTACGACCGTGATGGTCGCATCCTCACCGGTCCGATGATCTCGCTGATGGACGCCGATCTGGCCGAGAAGGAACTCGACCGTGTCATGGAGATCGGTACCAAGATGGTGATCATGCGCGCCGGTCCGGTGGGCAACCCCTACGGTCGACCGCCGTCACCGGCCGACGTTCGCTTCGACCGCATCTGGGCCAAACTCGCCGAGGCCGGCATCATCGTGGCCATTCATGCCGGCGATGCCGGCTACAACAAGTACCTCGGCGACTGGGGTGAGCCCACCAAGTACATGGGTATGAAGTCGTCGCCTCTCACCGAGGTGTTGGCCGTGGGCACCGAGCGGCCCATCTTCGACATGATGGCCGCAATGATCTGTCACGGCTTGTTCGATCGCCACCCGAAGTTGAAGGTGGCGACCCTCGAACTGGGCTCGGCCTGGGTACCCGAATTGCACCGTCGCCTGCGGGTGGCCTTTGGGAAGACCCCGCAGTTGTTCAAGCGCAATCCCAACGAGTCGTTCCGCGAGCACGTGTGGGTGGCTCCTTTCTACGAGGACAACATCAGCCATCTGCGCGACGTTCACGGCGCCGATCGCATCTTGTTGGGCTCCGACTGGCCCCATCCCGAAGGTCTGTCCTCACCGGGTAAGTGGGTGGGCGACTTCCTCGAACTCGGCGCGGTCGACATGCGCAAGGCTTTGCGCGACAATCAGCTCGAGCTCTGCGGCTACTGAGCGTTGCCGACGTAATCGCGCGGTAATCGCGCGGACATCGCGCAGACGATCTCGTACCCGATGGTGCCCAGCGCCATCGCCCACTCATTCGCGGTGACGACCTCGTCTCCCTGACGGCCGAGCAAAACCACCTCGTCACCGATCGCACATCGATCATCTCCCGTGTCGACCATCAGTTGATCCATGGTGATGACACCGACGATCGGGCGTCGACGTCCACCGATCAACACCTCTCCCCCAACCGACGAAAGACGGCGCGGAACTCCATCGGCGTAACCGATGGGAATGGTGGCTACGTTCGTGGTTCGATCGAAACGATGGCGATGTCCATACGAGATCGCTTCGCCGGCGTTCACCGTCTTCGTATAGGACACCTTGGACACCAAACCGAGCGCCGGACGGAACCCGGCGTACGCCGCGGGCGTGGACGGATCGGGAGCGATGCCGTACATGGCGATGCCCACGCGCACCATGTCCCGACGCGAATCGGGGTGGGCCACGGCCCCGGCCGAATTGGCGATGTGCAACCAACCCGGGTCGATACCGGCATGATGAAGATCGTCGACGACGGAATCGAATCGACGAATCTGATCCGCCGTGACCGGAGATGCGACGTCATCGGCACACGCAAGATGGGTGAACACGCCTCCGAGCGACAGTTGTGGAGAGCGGGCGATCACACGGCCACCCAATTCGACGATGGCATCGGGCCGAGCGCCCACACGATTCATCCCGGTATCAACTTTCAGGTGAACCTCTTGGCCCACCACCTCCCGACGCCGCGTTTCGTCGGCCAGAGCGTCGATGAACGCCACCGTGTACGCCGTGGCGATGAGACCATGGGCCACCAAGTCGCCCACCTGATCCCGTGGTTGCTCGGACAAGACCAGGATCGGCGCTTCGACTCCGGCGCGACGCAGTTCCACACCTTCTTGAACCAAAGCGACACACAAACCGTGCGCGCCGGCCTCCAGAGCCGCCTCGGCCACTCTCACGGCTCCGTGGCCGTATCCGTTCGCCTTCACCACGGCCATCAGCCGAGCCGGCGACGAGGTGTCGATCAGTCGCCGCACGTTGTGACGAACCGCATCGAGATCGACGACGACGCGAGAGTAGCGACCGCTCATGTCAGCCGCACTCCGGCGATGGCGCGGGGCAGCAGATCCAAAAGATCGGATGCCACCATGCCCTCATCGGCATCGAACAACGAGGCCGCTCGCGCGTGCAAGAAGGCCCCACTGGCCGCGGCGCGGAACGGTTGCATCCCTTGGGCGAGTAGAGCGCCGATGATTCCCGCCAGAACGTCACCGGTGCCGGCGGTGGCGAGCCGTTGATTCCCGTTCGAGACGATGAACACCTGTCCGGATGGTTCGGCCACCACCGTCGTGGAGCCTTTCAGTAGGCACACGCAGTTGGTGTCGCTGGCCAGGCAACGGGCACTGGCGATGCGATCGGGCGACGGCTTGTAGCCGAGCAAGTTGGTGAACTCGCCATCGTGCGGCGTCAGCACGGTCCCGGCACCACGCGAGCGCACGATGTCGCGTGCCCCGTCGCCACCCCACGCCAGGGCGAAGAGCCCATCACCGTCGATCACCATCGGCACGTTCGCGCCGAAGATGACCTTGCGGGTCTCGGCAGCAGTGCCGTTGTCGCGACCGAGACCGGGACCGACCACCATCGACTTGAATCGTGCGCTCTCGCCGTTGACGGCGGCGAGGATGTCGTCCGACCAATCCACCATCGGCAACGACTTGCGCACTACCTCGATGGGGGTCGCATGATCGCTCACGATTCCCGGCGAGGCGACATGCACGATGCCCGCGCCCGACCGCATGGCCGCCAAGGCACAAAGACTCGCCGCTCCCGTCATCCCGGTACTGCCCGCCAAGGAAAACACCGCGGACCTCCACTTGTGGGAGTCCGGTTCGCGACGGGGCAACCAGGACCCGACGTCGGATACCTCCACCTCGTTGATGTCGACGTTGCCCGTGCCGGGCAAGATTCCGACATCGGCCACCTCCACCTCACCGCACAGAGTCGGACCCGACCCGAGCAACACGCCGGCCTTGAGCGCGACGAAGGTGACCGTGCGGTCAGCCGTCCACGCCCCCGAGGCGGCGAGACCGGTCAGGCCGTCGAGGCCGCTTGGCACGTCGACGGCGAGCACGGGAGCACCATTGGTGGAAGGAGGTCGCCAGTCGCCACGGAACCCGGTGCCGTACGCCGCGTCGATGATCAGGTCGCACGCGGGCAAGCGGGGCGGCATGCGATCGGCGTCGAGCACGATGACTCGCACACCTTGGTCGGCGAGCAACCGACCGGCGACACGACCGTCGGATCCGTTGTTACCTTTACCGGCCACCACCACCACCGTGCGCCCGTAAAGCCCACCCATCATCCGCTTGGCGGCACGGGCGACGGCCGCCCCGGCACGGGCGATCAGCTCCTCAATCGGTGTGCCGTTGGTGACGACTTCGGCGTCGAGCACCCGCATCTGCTGGGGTGTGAGCACGGGTCGCATGGGTGAATCGTAGGCTTCGGGTCACGCGGTCGCGACAACGAATGCGATGGCCGACGTGTCGGTGTGCGTGATCGACAACTGCCACGCACCGATGCCCCGTTCGAGGGCCAGATCCGCCGCGGCCCCCTCGACGCGCAACACCGGTCGACCCGACTGCTCGCGCTCGACCCACACGTCGTGGAATCCGAAAGCACCCAGCCCCACGCCCATCGCCTTCATGACCGCCTCGCGAGCCGCGAAACGGGCCGCGTACGACGCCGTCGGATCGGATAGGCCCGCAAGATCAGTGTGCTCGCGCTCGACGAAGATCCGCCGACGCATCGAGGGTGTGCGCTCGAGGGCCTCTCGGAAGCGGGCGATGTCGACGGCGTCGACGCCAATGCCTCGGATCACGTCGGTCGACGCCAACGATCGGCCATGTCGCTGATGGGCAGGATCAGCAGGTCGGCAACCGACGTCTCACCGAGCAGGTCGTCGCGCATCTCACCCTCGGTCTCGCTCACCCAGTCGACAAGTCGGTCGTAGCGCCGGTCATACCCTTGCAACACGGTACGCATGGTCATCGCCGGCAGGCGATCATGGAACCGGACGTGAACGAGCGTGATCCCGATCGTCTGGCCCGACTTCACCTCGGGTACGAAGATCACGGTGCGGCCGTCGGTGCGCCCGCGCGCGACGAGAACCTCGCGCTCGTTCGCCACCCGTCGCTTGGTGCCGAGGAGCGACGGATTGCGGTCGACGCGGCTCGGTAGGTCGCGAGACAAGCCCCCGCGATCGACGATCGCGATGGTGGCGTCGACCGCGGGGTCACCCTCGATCGCGTAGCGCGTGTACCCGGTGAAGGCGGCCACCGCCGGGTCGAGAGCGGCCAGAACCCTCAGCGTGCGGTACGACAACACGTCGCGACCGGCCCCGGCGGCCAGTACCTCGCGCACGAGGGCACGATCCATGATGCCCTCGTCACTGCGACTGATGCCGACCGTCACCGTCTTGGCTTGGTGCTTGATCGCGTCGACCGGGCGGGTGAGTTCCTCGATGGCCCGAGTGAGAGCGACTGTGAGGTCGTCGATCAACGCCGACGGCGAGCCGACTTTGCCGGTCTCGGCTTGGTACGCCTCGATGGGCGACCCGTCCAGCGTCACTCGTAGCATCGCCGCCACACGCACGGCGGTGCTCGCTTCGAGGTGGCCGTCGAAGGAGCCTGAGCGTAGAACGTCGTGGAAACGCTCGGCCATCGGGCGCACACCGGAGCGCACGACCGCCAGCACGCGTTCGGCCCCGACGTCCGACACCACGGCGTGCTCGATGATCTCACGGGCTTCGCGCATCGGACGGGCCAGCTCGTCGATGGCGAGGGCCGCCTCGTAACCGAAGAGATGCCCGGCGACCGCACTGAGCACAAAGGCCAAGCTGGGATCGATGTCGGGAACCGGAATGACAGCGTGGGCGGCATCGAACCGGTTTTCCGAGGCGTTGGCCACCACGATCGGGGTGGCCTTGTGCGCTCGGTAAATCGCGATCTCCTTGGCCACGTCGTCGGCGGTGCTGCCGACCAATCCCGACGCACACACCAACACGAGGGGTTCGCACGACAGGTCGATGTGTTTCTTGTCCTCAGTGACGTCGCAGGAGATGCTCTTGTAACAAAGTTCGCTCAACTTGATGCGCACCTCGTTGGCAGCGATGGCGTTGGGTCCGTTGCCCACGACGGCCCAATAGCGCCGGGCCGGCGCGAAACGCCGAGCGATCTCGCCGATCGCAACTCGTCGATCGATCACCTCGCGCATGGCGTCGGGGAGGTCACGCAAGGCCGACAACAAACCGTGCCGGCGCTCGTCGGAGCCCACTCCGGCCGCCGTACTGACGGCGCAGGCCAGCAGAACACCAGCGGCCACTTGGGCGTAGAACGCCTTGGTCGAGGCGACACTCATCTCGACGTCGCGACCATCACTCGTGAACAGCACGCCGTCGGACTTGTCGCACAGGTCACTGCCTCGACGATTCACGATCGACACGATCGAGGCCCCCCGACTTCGAGCCAGGTCGACGGTGCGATTGGTGTCGGTGGTGGTGCCGCTCTGACTGACGGCGATGACGAGGGTGTCGCTCATGTCGGGATGCAGATTGAACCCGCTCAGTTCGGTTGCCGTGATGGGGTCGACGTCGAGAGCGCCAGCGCACAATTCGTCGAGCACGGAGGCACAACTGCGTCCCGCGATGGCGGCGGTGCCCTGACCGATCACGCGGACCTTGTCGATCGATCCGTCGCCCAGGCGCGCGCGCACCGACTCCGGGAGGGTACGCACACCGATGTTGGCACGTAACCGCCCGTCGACGTCGACGATCCGACCGCGCAGCGTCTTGCGGAAACTCGTGGGAGCCTCGCTGATCTCTTTCAGCAAGAAGTGCGGATAGTCGCCACGGTCGATGTCGCGGGTGGTCACCTCGGCGGTCACCAGATCAGACGCCAAGACCGGTACCGGCGAGCCGTCGTAACCGAACCGTGACACGCCCGACAAGTCGCCGGCACCGTGGCCGTCAAGCACCACGATCTGACCCGCGCCCCGTCCATCGCCGTCGAGCCGGAAGTAGGTGTCGGTCTCCTCGACGACTCCGTACGGCTCGCTGGCCACGATGAACAGATCGTCGGCCAGACCGACGAACATGCCCTGACCACTACCACGCAGGGCCAGCAAGAGTCGCCCAGGCGAGTCGGTTGCAGCGGCGGCGATCGCGACCGAACCCTCGAACGATGTCACGCTTCGCCGAAACGCCTCGACGGTGTCCCCGCAATTTTGGTGATGAGCACAGACGAGGGCCGGGATCACCTTGGCGTCGGTGGTGATCTGATGCGGGAACTCGAGTCCGTGGGCGATGCGCAGGTCACCATGATTGTCGACGTCGCCGTTCAGGGCGGCGATCACGTACGGCCGTGAGTCGTCGACGAGCGAGCGCTCGCTGTTGACCGGGTGGGCGTTGGGTTCGCTGATGATGCCGACGCTCGCCCAACGGGTGTGACCCACCAGCGACAACCGAGCTCCCGGATTCGACAGGGCCCGACGCAGGACGTCGTCACCGCGCACCGCGGCGCGGATGACCCGGGTGTTGTCCCCCAACTCGCCGATCTCGGCGGCCGCTTTGTACACGAACGACAGAACGCCGTCGATCGCTCGCACCGAGCCGCTCTGGAACAAGGGGTCATCGGCTCTCTCGCGCACGAGGTCACGCAACGTCGACTCGTCGAGACCGTGATTCCAGACGAACAGGTGGACCCCCGCCGAGTCGCGACCTCGCACCTCCATGCGATCGATGGCGGCCAAGGCCTGTTGGATCATCAGGTAGCCGGCCACCGCCTGGTCGCCGGCCTCGCGACCGGCCAACTCGTCGACCGCCCGAGCGGTACGCAACCGGTCGCGGCCGATCGCCCACACGGCATCGCGGGCCGCGATCAACTGGGCGGCACCGAGTTCGAGGGCCTCGGGATCGAGGCGCGGGTCCTCGAGGGTGGATTCCACCATGTCGAGCACCGCGGACACCTTGGCCAGTCGAGACTCGATGCCGTTGATCAACTCGAGGTTGCCCACCAAGGCCAGTACCCCGGGCACCCCGACGAGCAGGCGGTTGACCCCGAGGAGTTGTTCGGTGGTAGCCGCGAGATCGTTTCGACTGTCGACCGCCCGATCGAGCCGAGCCAATACCTCGGCCCCTCCCGGGACGGGTCGGGACCACGGGCGCGCACTCAGGGCGATGATCCCACACATGACGGTCAGGTTACCGAGGTCGGTCCCGTGGACCGCTTCGGGTCAGCGGAGCCTGCCGAGCACCCGTCGAAGGCGGCGCACCAAATGCGCCCGTCGTTCCGAGGCCGCCACCACGAGACCGGCCCCGAGACCGGGCAGAGTACGCCGTCCGTACCGGCCCCCACGTCGAGCCGCCCGCTCGCGGTCGTTCCGCTCGACCGCCAATCGACGCTCCACCGCGACCGGATCGAGTTCCGCGCGCGGGCGCGCCAACACGTAACGAAATCCCCCCGCGAGGCCCGGTCGTGGATCATGTCAGACCATGTACCGATCGCCGCGCGCGACCGGTGTTCTGGTCAGGCGAATCGTCGCGTCGCGGCGGAGACGAGACGTTCGGCGACCTCTTCGGCCAGTTCCACCGAACCGGCCTCGACCATCACACGAACCAACGGCTCGGTCCCCGAGGTGCGCACCAACACCCGTCCGTTCACTCCGAGCAGAGCCTCCTCGGCCGCGATCTCGGACGCCAGTTCGCCCGCGACATCGTCGGGACGACGCTCGACCCGAACGTTGCGAAGCACCTGCGGATACGAGTGCATCACGGACGCGGCGACGTTCGAGAATCGTCCCGACGCGCGACGCAACGTCAGTCCCAGTTCGATCGCGGCCAACAGTCCGTCACCGGTCGTGGCACGGTCGCGATGGATGATGTGTCCACTCTGCTCGCCACCGAGTGCGAAACCCCCGCTCTCCATGGCGTCGAGCACGTGGCGATCGCCCACCGCCGTCGTCACCACGTCGACACCGGCCGATGCCATGGCGCGGTGGAAACCGAGGTTGGACATCACGGTCACCACGACGGTGTTGCCTGCGAGCCGACCCTCGGCGCGACGGTCGATCGCCGAGAGGGCGATCAACCGGTCGCCATCCACGACTCGACCATTCTCGTCGACGGCGATCAATCGGTCACCGTCACCGTCGAAGGCCAAGCCGACGTCGACCGACACGCCGGTACCGGTGCCGCTGATGAACTCGCACAACGCGGCCGGCGACGTGGCACCACACTTGTCATTGATGTTGGTGCCGTCGGGGGCGTCGTTCATCACGATCACGTCGGCACCGAGTCGTTGCAACACGAGGGGTGCGACCTTGCTCATCGCTCCGTTCGCCGTGTCGATGACGATGCGCAATCCGGCCAAGCACCCCTCACCGTAGACCGCGACGAGATGATCGACGTAGGTCGAGATGCCGTCGCTGCGTCGCATCACGACACCGACCTCGAGGTCGCGCCGGATCGGACCGGTGCCCTCGTCGAGAATTCGATTCGTCTCGGCCTCGATCGCGCGTTGCTGCTCGTCGAGCAACTTGCGACCCCCGGGGGCGAAAACCTTCACGCCGTTGTCGGTGTAGGGATTGTGCGACGCGGTGATGACCACGGCCGGCACGTTCTCGACGGCCGAGATCATCGCCAGTGCGGGCGTAGGCAGTACGCCCAACTCCTCGACGCGCACCCCCTCAGCCGAAACGCCCGCCGAGAGGGCCGCTTCGAGCACAGGCCCGGATAGTCGAGGGTCGCGACCCAACACGACACGCGTTGGTGACAGCACCCGGGCGATGGCGCGGCCGAGGGCCATGACGTATTCCGGGGAGACGACGACGATGGCGGGACCTCGGACCCCGTCGGTGCCGAAACTGGGATGGGGCGACATCAGGGCGCCCGTCACGCGGCGATCAGCGCTTCGTGTACTGCGGCGCCTTACGAGCCTTCTTGAGGCCGTATTTCTTGCTCTCCTTGCGACGCGAGTCGCGGGTGAGCAAGCCGGCCTTTTTCAAGGTCGGGCGCACTTGGGGATCGATCTCGACCAGCGAGCGGGCCAGACCCATGCGCATCGCACCCGACTGGCCGGTGACACCGCCACCGTGGATGGTGGCGTCGACGTCGTACTGATCGAGGGAGTTCGTCACGCGCAAGGCTTCGATCGCCGAGTTTTGCTGGGTGGCGGTGCAGAAGTACACGTTCAGCGGCTTGCCGTTGACGGTGACCTTGCCGGTGCCGGGACGTACACGTACACGCGCCACCGACTCTTTGCGACGACCGGTGGTCTGGGTGAGGGGCTTGGTCATGGTGTTCTTCCTCGGTTTCAGCGCGCTTTGGCGTGGTCGACGTTACGGACGGTCGGGTTCTGCGCACCGTGCGGGTGCTCGGACCCGGTGTAGACCTTCAACTTCTTGATCATCTGACGACCGAGCGGGCCCTTGGGCAACATGCCGCGCACGGCGCCACGGATGGCCTCGTCGGGACGGCGAGCGAGAAGGTTTGCGAAGGTCTCGCTCTTCAAACCTCCGGGGTAACCCGAGTAGTTGTACACCATGTGGGTGTCGGCCTTACCCGAGGTCAGAACGATCTTGTCGACGTTGATGATGATCACGTGATCGCCGGAGTCGACGTGCGGAGCGAACGTGGGCTTGTGCTTGCCCCGCAGAAGGCGAGCGGCCTCGGTGCATAGACGACCGAGGACCATGCCCTCGGCATCGAGGACGTGCCACTCGCGGGTGATCTCACTGGCCTTGGGCGAATAGGTGCTCATTGGTGCTTCTTTCACGATCGTGGGCCCGGACGAGCGGTCCGATAGCGGCGAGGCAAGGATACGGGCAAACGAGGGGGAAACGACCAGTAGGAACGGGTAATCACCCGTTGTTCGCGTTTCGATGTCGCTGCGAGTCGTCAGGGTACCCCACCTCCCAGAGGGTGAGCCCTTGTGGGGGTGCCACCGTGCCCGCGGCCGAGCGTTGTTTGGAGCGCAGAACCCCCGAGATGCCACCCGGAGACATCTTTCCCATTCCCACATCGACCAAGGTCCCCACGATGGATCGGACCATCTGATGACAGAACGCGTTGGCCTGGATCTCGAACCGCAACAGTCGTGCCCCGTGGTCGCTCACATGCTCGGACCACCGGGCCAACATCACCCGACGGAACATGCTCGGGCCCGGGTCCCCCCGCTCCACCTGATCGCGACTCAACTTGGGCTTGCGGCAAAAGGCTGAAAAATCGTGCTCGCCCATCAAGGGGTCGCACGCCAACCGCATGAGATCCAGGTTCAGTGGCGTGGCGACGTGCCACACCGTGGAGGCGAGAGACGGGTCGGAAATGGGGTCGTTCAGGATCGTGTACCGGTACCGGCGCCACAAGGCCGATGACCGCGCGTCGAAGTCGGAGTCGCCCGCCCACACCGCGGCACGAACCGCGATGCCCGGCGCGCACATCTTGGTCAAGCGTCGCGCCAACACATCGATATCGGTGTCGATGGGCAGATCGCAGCTGACCACCTGATCCCACGCGTGCACACCGGCATCCGTACGGCCCGCCCCGGTGATCTCGACCGGCTGACGCGCGATGAGTGCGAGAGCGTCGCTCAACGCTCCGGCGACAGTTCGCACACCGTCGTTCATGGCGAACCCGTGGAACTGCGATCCGTCGTAGGCCACCGACAAACGAGCCCGCCGAGTGGCGGGCTCGTTCACGTTCATTCTGTTGTCCTCGACGAGTTCGGGCAACGGGCCGTTCGGCGGCGACCGATCAGACGAACTCGATGCGCGCCATGGGCGCATTGTCGCCATGACGCGGTCCGAGCTTGAGGATCCGCAGATAGCCACCGTTGCGCTCGAGGTAACGGGGCGCGACCTCCGACACCAGTTTGCGGGTCATCTCCTTGTCACCGAGGTAACTCTCGATCTGCCGGATGCGGTGGATACTGGTGGCATCTCCCTCTTGAGCCTTCTTGGCCTTGGTGATGAGCTTCTCCGCGATGGGGCGCAGGGCCTTGGCCTTGGCCTCGGTGGTCTCGATGACTTCGGCGGCGATGAGCGAGGCCGCCAGGTTGGCCATCATCGACTTCTGGTGGGCGGAACTACCACCGAATTTGCGGGCGCGGCGCGGTGTTGCGGGCATGATGATGATCTTTCGTAAGTGATTCGTGAATGTCAGCCGCGCAAGGACAAGCCACGCTCGTCGAGCTTCTGCTTGACCTCGTCGAGGCTCTTCTGGCCGAAGTTGGTGATGTTGAGAAGGTCGTCCTCGGTCTTGCTGAGCAATTCGCCAATGGTGTTCACCTGAGCACGCTTCAAGCAGTTACGGGGACGCTCGGACAGGTCCAGGTCCTCGATGGCGATGTCGAGGTCCGGGCTGGTGGCACCGGCCTGGATGACTTCACCCAGTTCGAGACCCTTGGGCTCATCGGACAAGTTGGCCACCAGATCCACCAAAGAGCGCAACGTGGCGCCCGCCGAAGCCAAGGCCTCGCGGGGGGTGATGGTGCCATCGGTCTCGATGTCGATCACGAGCTTGTCATAGTTCGTGCTCTGCTCGACACGGGTCGGCTGCACGTCGAACATGACGCGACGAACCGGCGAGAAGATGGCGTCGATCGGGATGACACCGATGGTGCCGTTACCCGATCCACGATCGCTGCTGAGGTAGCCGCGACCCTGCTCGACCGTCAGGTCGACGGCGAGGCGACCCTTGTCGTTCACCGTGGCGATGACGAGGTCCTTGTTCAAGATCTCGACTTCGGCGGGGCAACGGACGTCGCCGGCTGTGATGACCGCGGGACCGCGCACGTCGACGCGAATGGTGATCGGCTCGTCGGCGACCGAGGTCAGTACGACGTCCTTCAGGTTCAAAATGATGTCGGTGACGTCCTCGGTGACACCGGGGATGGTGGCGAACTCGTGCAAGGCCTCGTCGAATTTCACCATGGTGATCGCCGCGCCCGGAATGGACGACAGCAGAACTCGACGCAGCGAGTTGCCGATGGTGTGGCCGAAGCCGGGCTCGAGCGGGCCGACGGAGAACGATTGCCGATTGCTCGACTCCTCGTTCTCGGGTTCAACAGTGGGGCGCTGGATGACGAGCATGTGTCTCTTCCGTTCGTCTTTGGGGACTGTGTGGTCTGGATTACTTCGAATAGAGCTCGACGATGAGCTGTTCACGCACGGGCACGTCGATGTGCTCACGCGTCGGCTCGGTGCGAACCGACACCTGCTTGCCACCATCACCACCCTCGAGCCAGCCCACGATGGAGCGGTCGAGGGTGTCGACGTTGTGTTGGATGACGATCATGTCGCGGGCCTTGGTGGACAAACTGATGATGTCGCCCTTCTTCACGCGGGAACTCGGTATGTTCAAGCGTTTGCCGTTGACCAAGATGAGCCCATGGCTGACGAACTGACGGGCCTGCGGACGCGTGCTGGCAAAGCCGGCGCGGTACACGACGTTGTCGAGACGAAGTTCGAGCAGACGTAGCAGGTTCTCGCCGGTCGGGCCCGCAAGACGGTTGGCCTCTTCGTAAGTTTTGCGAAACTGACGTTCGAGAACTCCGTATATGTATTTGGCCTTCTGCTTCTCCTGGAGTTGGGTCAGGTATTCGCTGCTGGCCGGACGACGCTTTTGACCGTGCTGACCCGGAGGGTAGGGTCGGCGCTCCAGAGCCTTACGGCCCTTCTCGTTCTCGAACAAGTTGGTGTTCAGGCGACGCGACAGGCGCACTTTGGGACCGGTGTAGCGAGCCATGTCCTAGTTCCTCTTCCGCTTGGGCAACTTGCAACCATTGTGGGGCACGGGGGTCACGTCTTTGATGCCCGTCACTTCGATGCCGGTGTTCTGCAGGGAACGAATGGCGGTGTCGCGGCCCGAGCCCGGGCCCTTGGCGTGCACTTCGACTCGACGCATACCCTGCTCGAAAGCGAGCTTGGCGGCCTTCTCGGCAGCCAGTTGGGCGGCGAACGGAGTGCTCTTGCGCGAACCCTTGAACCCCACCCCGCCACCCGAGGCCCATGACAAGACGTTGCCCTCGGTGTCGGTGATGCTGACAATGGTGTTGTTGAACGAGCACTTGATGTGGCACACACCAACAGCAACATTCCTGCGTTCGCGCTTTCGGGGGCGGCGTCCGCCCGGCTTCGGCTTCGCCATGGTTACTTCCTCACTGCCTTCTTTTTGTTGGCGACGGTCTTCTTCGGGCCCTTACGGGTACGCGCATTGGTGTGGGTCCGCTGGCCACGCACGGGCAGGCCCTTACGGTGCCGGATGCCCTGCAGGCACCCGATCTCGATCTTGCGCTTGATGTCGGTCTGCACCTCGCGACGCAAGTCACCTTCGACGGTGATGTTCTGATCCACCCAAACTCGCAGTTTGTTCACCTCGTCGTCGGTGAGGTCCCGCACGCGAGTGTTCGGGTTGACACCGAGATCGGAACACATACGCCTCGCCGTGGGCCTACCGATTCCGAAAATGTAGGTGAGCGCAATCTCCAACCGCTTCTCGCGAGGGATGTCGACGCCGGAGATACGGGCCATGAACGTTTCCTTGTTTCCTTCTCAGCCTTGACGCTGCTTGTGACGCGGATTTTCGCAGATGACCATCACACGACCGTGACGGCGGATCACCTTGCACTTCTCGCAGATCTTCTTCACACTGGGCTTGACCTTCATGGCCGTCTCACACTCTTGTCTCTCACTTGTAGCGATACGTGATACGGCCTCGGTTGAGGTCGTAGGGGGTGAGTTCCACCTGTACCTTGTCGCCGGGAAGGATTCGGATGTAGTTCATCCGCATCTTTCCTGAGATGTGCGCCAACACCTTGTGACCGTTCTCCAACTCCACCCGAAACATGGCGTTCGGCAGGGATTCGAGGATGGTGCCTTCCAGCAAGATGGCGTCGTCTTTCGGTTTGGGCAGAACTGCCTCCTTGTAGGCGGGTATGTCGAACTGCGACGAGACTCGGGCGCCGGCGCAGACCGACCATTTGACCGACGGGAAAGGCTACCGGCGAGACCGACACTCCCCAATCGGCTGATCGGGGAAACTTCGGGGCCCGACATGGCCCTCCGGCTCGTCGAAAAGGGCGGTCGAGTCCGGGCCACTCGGATTCGAAACCTGGGCCGGTCACAGTTATCCACAGGGGCGGTCACGAGGGGCGCCGGGAGGCGTCGATCGCCGAGGTGAGGCGGGCGAAGACCTCGTCGGGAGAGGCCGAACCGTCGATGACGGTCAGGCGACCCCGTCGACCGTAGTAGTCGAGCAAGGGACTGGTCTGACTTTCGTAGAGGTCGAGGCGTTGATTGATCGAGGAGGGGGTGTCGTCGGCGCGTTGTACCACGTCCCCGCCGCACGAATCACAGATCCAGGGGCTGGCCCTGTGGCCCGTGGCGGTGTAGTTGGTGCCACAGTCACGGCAGGTTCGCCGCGAAGAGATGCGTGCGATCACCATGTCGCGAGGCACGTCGATGTCGATCACGGCGTCGATGGGTCGATCCTGGGAGATGCGGTCGAGGGCCTCGGCCTGGGCCACGGTTCGCGGGAAACCATCGAGGATGTACCCCCGGGAGCGCGCGTCGTCCTGTTCGAGGCGCTCGGTCACCAAACGGATCATGATCTCGTCGCCCACCAACTTGCCGACCTGAATGACCTCTTCGGCTTGGCGACCGAGTTCGGTGCCCTCACGAACAGCCGCTCGCAACATGTCACCGGTGGAGATGTGGGGTACCACGTAGTGGCGGGACATCCGCAGACATTGCGTTCCCTTGCCGGCACCCTGACGGCCGATGATGATCAGGCGGACACCCATGATCATCGGATTACTTCAAGAATCCCTCATAATTGCGCAGCATCAACTGACTGTCGACCTGGCGCATCAACTCGAGCGCTACACCGACGGCGATCAGCACGGTGGTGCCGGCGAAGGGGAACGACTGCACGTCGCCCACCCACAACACGATGTAGGGCAGGATTGCGATGAAAGCGACGAACAACGCACCAGGAAGCGTGATGCGGTTCACCGTCCTGGCCAGATAGCGCTCGGTCTGCGGTCCGGGGCGGATGCCCGGGATGAAGCCGCCTTGACGACGAATCTGATCGGCTTGACGGATGGGGTCGAAGGCGATCGAGTTGTAGAAGTACGCGAAGGCGATGATCAAGAGGGCGAACGAGATGATGTACAGCAAGCCCTGCGACGACACCAGATTGCGGTCGACCCACTCGGTGACCGTGCGCCGCCACCCGCGGTCGCTACCGATCACGTTGACGACGAGCACCGGAAGCAACATGACGGAACTGGCAAAGATGATCGGGACCACGCCGGCCTGGTTGACCTTCAACGGGATGTAGGTGTTCTGGCCTCCGAACATGCGACGGCCCACCACGCGTTTGGCGAACTGCACCGGGATACGGCGTTGACCCAATTCGACCCGTACCACCGCGACGAGAATTCCGACGGAGATGGCCACCAGGATTCCGAAGATGATCCACTTCTTGCTCTGCAGGATGGAGTAATAGCTGAACGGAAGCGAACTGACGATCGAGGCGAAGATCAGCATGCTCATCCCGTTGCCGATGCCACGCTGGCTGATGAGTTCTCCCATCCACATCAAAAGTGCGGTGCCGGCCACCAGGCTGATGATCACCAGCAGGCCACGGGGCCACATACCATCGGGCAACAACACAATGTCGGGCGCGTTGGCCGACGCCGTGAAGAACGCCGAGCCGCGACCTTGTCCGAAGATGAAGGTGAGCCCGGCGGCTTGCAATAGAGCGATGGCGATGGCCACGTAACGAGTCCACTGTGTGATCTTGCGCTGGCCGACCGCACCCTCTTGCTGCCATTGCTCCAACTTCGGAATGACCACCGTGAGCACCTGCATGATGATGCTGGAGGTGATGTAGGGCATGATGCCCAACGCGAAAATGGCGAATGACGAGAATGCCCCGCCGGAGAACAGGTTGAGGAAGCCGAGCGCACCCTGCTGGCGTGCCGACTCACGCAACTGACGAACCGCTTGATCGTCTATGCCCGGCACGCGGACGTGCGCGCCGACCCGATACAGCAGGACCATCATGACCGTGAACAGGATCTTGCCCCGCAGGTCCGGCACCTTGAAGATGTTCTTCAGGTTCGACAGCACAGGTTCTCCTCGGGTCTAGCGTTTGTCGTCGATCGGGAGACGACCGGATCAGCGGTTGGTGAACTGGTTCCCGTTAGCCGCCGGACGCACTTTGTACGGCAACGGAATGATCGTGACCGAACCACCGGCCGCCTCGATGGCAGCCCGTGCCGCCTTCGACACGGCGTGGGCCGAAACATCGACCTTGCGGGTGACCAGGCCCCGAGCGAGCACCTTGACGAACACGTCCTTGTGGAGGACGCCACGAGACGACAACACCTCGGGAGTGACCACCGCTTCGTCGAGTTCGTTGATGGTGTCCAAGTTGACGGCCTGGTACTCGATGCGGAAGGGGTTGTTGAAGCCCTTCAGTTTCGGCACGCGCTGCTTCAGCGGCATCTGACCGCCCTCGAAGCCGCGGGCGACCTTGCCACGACCACGCGAATGTTGACCCTTGGTTCCACGGCCGGCGGTCTTGCCGCCTTTGCCACCGATGCCGCGGGCGAGCCGCTTCTTGCGATGGGTCGAGCCCGGTGCCGGTGCTAGTTCGTCGACGCGCATGGGTCAACTCTCCTTTGACGAGGCCGGGGAAACCTCGACCAGATGGGGAACGCGGGCGATCATGCCGCGGATCTCGGGGCGATCGGGAAGCACGTTGGACTTTCCGATGCGACCGAGTCCGAGCGCACGAAGGGTGCCACGACTCTTGGGCTTGGCGTGAGTGGAGGACTTCACCTGAGTGACGGTGATCATCGCTCCGGTGTGTACGACGGTCTTGTACGTGGCCATGGTCAGTGAGCCTCTCCGGTCGCCACCGACTTCTTGGTGTCGGTGTAGGCCTTCAACAAACCTTTGGGAACGAACGATTCAGCGGGGATACCTCGACGCGCGGCCACCTCGTCGGGACGTTGCAGACTCTGCAATCCGTTGATGGTGGCGCGGGCGACGTTGATCGCGTTCGGCGATCCGAGCGACTTGGCGAGCACGTCGTGGATGCCGGCTTCCTCGAGGATGATGCGAGCGGCGCCACCGGCGATGACGCCGGTTCCGGGAGCGGCCGGCTTCAACATGACGCGACCAGCGCCGAGGACGCCGATGATCGGGTGGGTGATGGTCGCACCGGCCATCGGGACCGAGAACATGTTGCGCTTGGCGTCCTCAGTGCCCTTCTGGATAGCCAAGGGAACTTCCTTGGCCTTGCCGTAACCGAGGCCGACGCGACCGTTACCGTCGCCAACCACGACCAGAGCGGTGAACGAGAAGCGACGACCGCCTTTGACCACCTTGGCCACACGATTGATGTGGATGACGCGCGAATCGCGACCGCCCTCGGGCGAGTTGCCCTGACCAGGGCCGGGGCGATCGCCCCTGCGGGGGTTGCCCGGGCCGCGACCACCCTGACGCGGGTTCGGATTGTTCGGGTTGTTTGTCATCAGAACTCCAGTCCGGCTTCACGAGCGGCTTCGGCGACCGCGGCAACGCGACCGTGATAGAGGTAACCCCCACGGTCGAACACGACCTTGCTGATGCCGGCGGCCCTGGCCCGCTCGGCCACGACCTTGCCCAGCACTTTGGCGGCATCGACGGTACCGCCACCACTGGGACGCAAGGACGGCTCGACCGACGAAGCCGACGCGATGGTGACTCCAAGGTCGTCGTCGATCAACTGCAACACGATGTGCCTGTTCGAGCGATACAGCGACAAGCGCGGGCGCTCGGCGGTGCCATGAATCTTCTTTCGCACGCGGTTGTGCCGGATGAGCCGGCTCTCGCGACGTTCTTTGCTGATCTTGGTCATTTCGTGTTCCTATCGGTCTTTCCGAGGCCGGTCACTTCTTGCCGGCCTTGCCGGCCTTACGGAGAATGCGCTCGTCGAGGTAGCGGACTCCCTTGCCCTTGTACGGCTCGGGCTTGCGGATCGAGCGGATGTTGGCGGCCACTTGGCCCACCGTCTCTTTGTCGATGCCGTTGATGATGATGCGGGTCTGAACCGGAACCTCGAAGGTGACGCCAGCGGGAGCGGTCACGTCGATCGGGTGTGAGAAGCCGAGGTTGAGTCGAATCACCGACGATCCCTTCAACTCCGCGCGATAACCGACGCCGACGATCTCGAGTTCCTTACTGAAACCTTGAGTGACCCCGACGATCATGTTGTTGAGCAAAGCTCGTGACAGGCCGTGCAGACTGCGCGTCGTGCGCTCATCGTCGGAGCGCTCGACCACGAGAGTGTTCTCCTCCTGGCGAACCGAGATGCCACCGACCAACTCGCGTGAGAGGGTGCCCTTGGGGCCCTTCACCGTGATCGAGTTGCCCGACGTCTTGACCTCGACCCCCGAGGGGACCGTGATGGGTGCTTTACCGATACGTGACATGTTGATCTCCTCGACTCACCACACGTAGCACAGGACTTCGCCGCCGACTTTGCGCTTGCGCGCCTCGCGGTCGGTCATGAGTCCCTGACTGGTGGACAGGACGGCGACTCCAAGGCCACCGAGCACGCGGGGCACGGTGTCGGACTTGCGATACACGCGAAGCCCGGGAGTCGAGATGCGCTTGAGACCGGCGATGGTACGACGGCGTTCAGCGGAGTACTTCATGGAGATGGTGAGCACCGTACCGGGGCCTTTGGTGCTGGCGGCCACCGCGAAACCAGAGATGTAACCCTCCTGCTCGAGGATCTTGGCCAAGGCGACTTTCTGCTTGGACGAAGGCATCTTCACCTCGTCGTGCATCGCCGTGTTGGCGTTGCGAATGCGGGTGAGCATGTCGGCAATGGGATCGGTCAGCATCGGTGCCTCACCAACTCGACTTCGTCAGGCCGGGGATTTCGCCGGCGTGTGCCATGTCACGAAGGCACAGGCGGCACAATCCGAACTTGCGGTACACCGACCGCGCGCGACCGCACTTGCGGCAACGCGTGTAGCCACGCACCTTGAACTTCGGCTTGGCTGCGGCCTTGTTGATCAGAGATTTCTTCGCCATGAATTCAATACCTCTCGCTCACTTCTTGCTCTTGGCGGCGAATTGCGGGCCGCGACGGGATGATTTCTTCTTCGGTGCGGTGGCGGCTTCGGCGCCACGCTTGAACGGAAAACCGAACGCGTCGAGCAGAGCCCGACCGGCGGCATCGGTGGTTGCGGTGGTGACGATGGTGATGTCCATGCCACGCGGTGCGTCGATCTTGTCGTAGTCGATCTCCGGGAAGACGGTCTGGTCGGCGAGACCAAACGTGTAGTTGCCCCGGCCGTCCCACGCGTGCACGGGCAGACCGCGGAAGTCTCGAATACGAGGGATCGCCACGGCGATCAAACGGTCGAGGAACTCCCACATGCGATCGCCACGCAACGTGACCTTGCAGCCGATGGCCTGGTTCTCGCGCAACTTGAAGTTGGCGATGGAGTCACGCGACTTGGTGACCTTGGGCTTCTGGCCCGAAATACGGGTCAGGTCGGCGACCGCACCCTCGAGTAGCGACGGCTGCTGCGTGGCACGTCCGACACCCATGTTGATGACGATCTTCTCCAAGCGCGGCACCTGCATGACGTTCGGAACACCCAGGGTGACCTTGAGCGCCTCACGAATCTCGGCCCCGTACTTGACCTTGAGACGCGGTGATGTTGTGGTGGTCATCAGACTTCCTCACCAGTGGTTCGGGCGACACGCACCTTCGAGCCATCGCTGTTCGTCTTGAACCCGACGCGCGTGGGCTTGCCCTTGTGGACGAGCATCACGTTCGAGGCGTCGAGCGGCATGTCGCGGTCGATTCTGCCTCCCTGCTGGTTGGCGCCCTTGGGCTTCTGGTGCTTCGTGGCGACGTTGATCCCGTCGACGATCAGCTGATTGGTGCGGGGCATGACACGCGAGACGGTGCCCTCTCTACCCTTGTCCTTACCCGAGATCACCACGACGGTGTCACCCTTCTTGATTTTCATCTCAGAGCACCTCCGGGGCCAGCGAGACGATTCGCATGAACTTCTTGTCCCGCAGTTCGCGACCGACCGGTCCGAAGATGCGCGTTCCACGGGGCGTGAGGTCGTCCTTGATGATGACGGCGGCGTTCTCGTCGAAACGGATGTAGCTGCCATCGGGACGGCGCTTCTCCTTTTTCACGCGAACGACGACGCACTTCACGACGTCACCCTTCTTGACTCCGGCACCGGGAATGGCATCTTTCACCGATGCCACGAAGATGTCTCCGATCGAGGCGTAGCGGCGGCGGGTGCCGCCGAGAACCTTGATGCAGAGCACCTCCTTGGCACCGCTGTTGTCCGCCACTCGAAGTCGGCTTTCCTGCTGGATCATCGTGATTCCTCCGTCGTTTTCCGGCCGCTCACTTGGCCCGCTCGAGGATCTCGACGACGCGCCAGCGCTTGGTCTTGGACAAGGGACGCGTCTCCATGACGCGCACCTTGTCACCGATGTTGGCGTCGTTGGCCTCGTCATGGGCGTACAACTTCTTGGTGCGCGTGACGAACTTGTTGTACTTGGGGTGGCGCACGCGCTCGACGACCTCGACGACGATCGTGCGGTCCATCTTGTTGGACGACACGATGCCCTCGCGGACCTTGCGGTTCGGGCGCTCGGCTGTTTCGGTGTTCTCGGACATCTGGCTCACTCTCCGGCCTCGGCCGCCGCGATCTCGCGCTGACGGATGAGGGTGTTGATACGGGCTATGCGACGGCGTACGCGACGCAGTTCGCTGTGGTTGTCGAGCTGACCGGTCGCACTGCGGAAACGCAGGTTCAGCGCCTCCTGTTTGGCGGCACGCAAACGATCGACCAACGACGCGAGATCGAGTTCTCCCAATTCGGTGCGGTCCTTACTGGCCTTGGTCGCCATGATCAAATCGCCTCCCCACGAGTGATGATGCGGGCCTTGATGGGAAGCTTCTGAATGGCTTTGTTCAGTGCCTCCAACGCCTGATCGCGGACGGGGAACGACAATTCGAACAGAACGCGACCCGGCTTGACGACGGCCACCCAGAACTCCGGGTTGCCCTTGCCCGAGCCCATTCGGGTCTCGGCCGGCTTCTTCGTGACCGGCTTGTCGGGGAACACGTTGATCCAGACCTTGCCGCCACGCTTGATGTGACGGGTCATGGCGATACGGGCCGCTTCGATTTGACGAGCGGTCAACCAACACGGCTCGAGCGCCTGGATTCCGTATTGGCCGAAGGCCAGTTCGCTACCACCCTTGGCCATACCGCCGGTGCGGCCTCGGTGGTGCTTACGGTGAGCGACTTTGCGGGGCATCAGCATGGTGATCAGTCCTGTCCGCGGAAGTGCGGGGTCTCGTGAGCCTGGTGGGTACGTCGGGCAATCTCTTCTTCCTCATCGAGCAACTTCTCGAGTTCGGGATCGGCTTCCTTCACGAGCGGGCTGGCGGCCGCCTCGGCGGCCTCTTCGGCCTTGCGGCGACCGCTCGACGACACCACCTTGCGGACGCCCGGAGCCCCCGAGGTCTCACCGACGGCCATGGCCGCCTCGCGGACGATCTTGTCCTCGGTCAGTGGCTTGTACGGCAAGATGTCGCCCCGGTATATCCAGACCTTCACACCGACGCGGCCACTCGACGTGCGGGCCTCGCGGAAGCCGTAGTCGATGTCGGCGCGCAACGTGTGCAACGGAACACGGCCCTCGCGGTACCACTCGGTGCGACTCATTTCGGCGCCTCCGAGACGACCCGAGCACTGCACGCGGATACCGAGCACACCGGCCTTCTGGGCGTTCTGCACCGCGCGCTTCATGGCTCGACGGAAGGCGATACGACCGACCAACTGATCGGCCACGCCCTGGGCGATCAGTGCGGCGTCGAGTTCGGGTGACTTGATCTCGACAATGTTCAACTGCACCTTGAGATTGCCGGTCAGCTTGGTGAGTCCGGCGCGCAATTCATCGGCCTTGGCTCCCTTGCGACCGATGACGATGCCGGGACGAGCGGTGTGGATGTCGACCTTCAACGTCTCGCCACGCTTACGCTCGACCTCGACGCGCGAGATGGCGGCGTCGGGCAACGAGTCATTGATGAAGGCACGGATCTTCCAGTCCTCGGTGAGGTACTCCTTGTACTGGCGCTCGCTGAACCAACGACTCTTCCATTCGGTGGTGACACCGAGGCGGAATCCGTAGGGATTGATCTTCTGGCCCATCAGTTGGTCTCCTCGGCATCGGGCGTGTCGGTAGTTTCGTCCTCGACAACGGGAGCATCGACCGCGGTCGCCTCGATGTCGTTGTTCTCGATGGTCTCGTCGGCCTTGGAGGACCGAGCCTCACGGCTCTTGGTGACGCGGGCACGACGATCGGCCACTCCCCCGCCGGCGCGACCGGCACGTCCGGCACGACGACCGGTGACGGCGCGCTCGCGACGAGCCTGAACGACGGCCAACGCGTCGGGTTCGATGACCCCGAGGATGATGGTGACGTGGCAGGTGCGCTTGTTGATGCGCGTCGCGCGACCGCGGGCGCGGGGCTTGAAGCGACGCAGGGTCGGGCCCTCGTCGGCATAGCACGCCTTCACGTAGAGCGTCTCGGCTTCGAGCAAATCGTTGTTCACGGCATTGGCGACCGCCGAAGCGAGCACCTTGCGAACCACGCGCGCGGCTTCGCGCTCGGTGAACTGCAGAACCTGATCGGCCGACACGACGTCACGACCGCGGATGAGGTCGAGCACGACACGGGCCTTGGATGCCGACATACGCGAGCCGCGGACGCTGGCGCGGCTTCCGGTGCGCTCTCCGGCGACGAACGAGCGCTCATTCAACTTGGGGCCGGTCATCAGCTCTTACCCTTTGCGTTCTTTTCCATACCGGCGTGGTACTTGAAGGTGCGAGTCGGCGAGAATTCGCCCAACTTGTGACCGACCATGGCTTCGGTGACGTACACCGGAACGTGCTTGCGTCCGTCGTGCACCGCGATGGTGTGCCCGACCATGTCGGGGATGATGGTGGAGCGACGGCTCCAGGTCTTGATGACCTTCTTTTCGTTGGCGGCGTTCAGTGCGTCGACCTTCTTCACCAAGTGGTCATCTACGAACGGGCCCTTCTTCAGGCTACGAGACATGTGTTACCCCAATCCTTCAGCGACGGCCCTTGGCCGAACGACGGCGACGAATGATCAACTTCTGCGACGCCTTGTTGGTGTCGCGGGTACGGCTCTCGGGCTTGCCCCACGGAGATACCGGCGGACGACCTCCAGAGGTCTTACCCTCACCACCACCGAGCGGGTGGTCGACGGGATTCATGGCCACACCACGGGTCTGGGGCCGAACGCCCTTCCAGCGATTGCGACCGGCCTTACCGATCTTGACGAGCTCGTGCTCGGCGTTGCCCACTTCGCCGACCGTGGCGCGGCAATCGATGAGGACGCGACGCATTTCCGAGCTGGGCAGACGCAACGTGGCGTGGTCGCCTTCCTTGGCGACCAACTGCACACCCACGCCCGCCGAGCGAGCCATCTTGCCGCCTTGGCCCGGTCGCAACTCGACGTTGTGCACGACGGTACCGACGGGCACGTAGCGAAGCGGCAACGCGTTGCCGGGCTTGATGTCGGCTTTGGGACCACTCGAAATGTGGTCTCCCACGTTCAAGCCCTTGGGAGCGAGGATGTAGGCCTTCTCGCCATCGGAGTAATGCAAAAGAGCGATGCGGCAGGTGCGGTTGGGGTCGTACTCGATGGTGGCGACCTTGGCGGCCACGCCGTCCTTGTTCCGCTTGAAGTCGATCATGCGGTACTGCTGCTTGTGTCCGCCGCCGCGGTGACGAGCAGTCTTGCGACCGTAGGCGTTGCGACCGCCGGACTTCGGCTTGCTGGTCAGCAAGGCCTTCTCCGGGGACATCGACGTGACCTCGGCGAAATCCGACGACGTCTGGAACCGACGGCCGGCTGAAGTTGGCTTGCGCTTGCGAATTGCCATGACGTGATGCCTCAGTTGTTCTCGAACAGCGGGATCTCGCTGCCAGGGGCCAGGGTGACGATGGCGCGCTTGAACGCCGCACGACGACCGGGGCGGTTGGTGCCTCGGGTGCGCTGGATCTTGCCCCCGCGGTTGAGTGTGTTCACCTTCAACACCTTCACGCCCCAGATGGCTTCCACCGCATCATGGATCTCGGGCTTGGAGGCATCGACGTGGACCTGAAATGTGTAGACACCGGTCTCGATGAGCGCGTAGCTCTTCTCCGAGACGACCGGCGCCAGGATGATGTCACGGGGATCCTTCATCACTGATCCTCCTTGCTCGCTCCGGGCAATGAGGCCTTGGAGAACACGATGTGGTCGTTGCAGAGAACGTCGTACGCGTTGAGTTCGCCGATCTCGATCAACTGGACCTCGGGGAGGTTGCGGAAAGAACGGATGGCGTTGATCTCGTCTCGACGCACGACCAGGAGTACGCGGCCCTCGAGGTTCAAAGCGGCGAGCGCAGCCTGGGCGGCCGAGGTCTTCGGAGTTTCGAAGTTCCACGAGTCCACGACCACGACCTTGCCCTCGCTCGCACGATCCGACAGAGCCGACTGCAACGCGATCTTGATCATCTTCTTCGGGGTCTTTTGCGAGTACTTTCGGGGCTTGGGTCCGAGAGCGACGCCACCACCGGAGAATTGCGGCGAACGGGTCGAGCCCTGCCGGGCGTTACCAGTGCCCTTCTGCTTGTAGGGCTTCTTGCCGCCGCCGGAGACTTCAGCACGGGTCTTGGTGCTCTGCGTGCCAGCGCGACGATGCGCCAACTGCGCGGTGACGACCTGATGCATGACGGGCACATTGGGTTGACGACCGAAGTCGTCGTCGCTCAACTCGAGCGAGCCAACATCCTTGCCGGTCTGGTTCTTGAGTTTCACGGAAGGCATGAGGTCACTTCCCCTTCACCGCGTTGCGAACGATCACAACACCACCGTTCGGGCCCGGAACCGAGCCCCGCACCAACAACAGGCCCCGCTCGGCGTCGGCCTCGACCACCTCGAGATTGAGGGTGGTCACTTGCTCGTGGCCCATGTGACCGGCCATCCGCACACCCTTGAACACGCGACCGGGGAAGGAGCACGAACCGATCGAGCCCGGGGCGCGGTGGTGCTTGTGGTTGCCGTGGCTCGCACCCTGGCCGTTGAAGTTGTGACGCTTCATGCCGCCGGCAAATCCCTTGCCGCGACTGATCGCCGTGACGTCGACTTTCTGGCCCTTGGCGAGAACATCCACGGCGATCTCCTGACCGACCTCGAAACCGTCGACGCTGTCGAGACGCAACTCGACAAGCCGACGACCGGCCTCGACGCCGGCCTTGGCGAAGTGTCCGGCTTCGGGCTTGGACAACTTCTTGGGGTTCAACGAGCCGTAGGTAACCTGAACAGCGGCATAGCCGTCACGCTCGGACGTCTTTATCTGAACGATGCGAGCGGGCTCGACACGAAGCACGGTGACCGGGACGACGCGATTGTCTTGCGCCCAGACTTGTGTCATGCCGACCTTTTCGCCGACGATCGCTTGCTTTGCCATGAGGCAGCCTCTTCATTCACCCGCATCGTTGCGGTTCTTACGACTTAACTGATCTGCGCGACGGGCGGAACCGCCATTCACGCAAATGCTCCACAGGTCTCTGACCGGTGGAGCATCGATTTTGGTTGTTGCCGTGTGGTCCCCGGTTAGCCGGGCTCACACGGACATCGGTTGACGCCCGACGGGCACGAGTCAGGGACGCTACCTGCGAGAACGACCCGCCCCAACCCGCCCAAGACGGGGATTTCTGCGCCGAAATCTTTTACCGCTGGGCCGGTCCCCTACGGCGAACTCCGGCGCGGTGGGCACCTGTTCCCGGAAGGAACCCGGGACGAAAGTTTATCCACAAGGCTGTGGATACGTTGACTCACGGGAACCGGGCGACGAGCCACTGGGCGACATGGGCCAGGGCCTCGCGTCGGCGACCCTCCAGGTAATGAGGTGCCCCGGTCATCTCGATGTAGGTGCGATCGACTGCTCCACTGGCCTCGGCGATCTCTTTGGCTTGCCGGATACGTATTTCCGTGTCCGCCGTGGGGTGAATGAGCAGGGTGGGGACCGTCACCTTGGGCATGGTGTCGGCCAACCTGGCCTGGCTGGACAAGCCACTCCAGGTGCTGAGCCACCCCCGTGCCGTCATCGTTCGGGCCAGGCCCCCTCGTCCATAGTTGGCGTCGAAGGGGTCGGGGAAGGCGAACAAAGACCCCATCGGCCGCTGGTCGGGGTCGATCGACAGGTCCAGATAGGCGGGGTCGGCCAGAGTTCGGTAGATGGTCAGGTATCGGGTGAACACACCCCGCCGTCGCCACTCCCGCCAGGCACGTGGGTCGGCGTCGGAATCGACCCCGCGCAATCGACCCCGAGCGGCGGTCGACTCAGCGATGCTGGCTTTGGCGATGGCGTCGATGCGCGCCACGCGGGTCACCTGAGCCGCGCGGTATCGAACGAGCCACTCCGGATCGAACGTGCACGGTTGGGGCCACGGACGCCAACCGTTATCGGGGTTGTACATGTCGAGTTCGGGATCGGTGGAGAACGGATCCTCCTCGTCGATGACACTGGGATCGATGACCTGCAACATGAACACACCTTCACCCGGGTGCGCGGCCATGCCTATCCAACCGTCGCCGATGCCACGCTCGGCATGCGCCATCGCCATCAGCGATCCACCACCGGAGTTGCCGAGTAACACCACCGCTTCGGCGCCACGACGCTTCATCTCGTCGTGCGCGGTCTCGACATCGACGATGCACAACTCGTGCAGACAGTCCGTGTCGTTGTTGATGTAGCGCGTGCTGAAACCGAGCACTGCGTAGCCGGCAGCGGCCAGTAAGGGCGCTGCGTAGTGCACGCTGAAGTCACCACGCGGATGCGACAAGATGACCGCGGTCTTCCAAGCGCGACCATTCGGCGGAGTCCACAAGATACCGCGCACCAACGCACCGTCGGGGCTCACCAATCGAATCGACTCGCGCGGAACATCGACGCCCGGGTCGTCCTCGGGCAAGGGCCAATAATTCAGACCGAACGGACGAGATCCCCCCAGGTGCGCATCCAACATGGGCGCACCGTAACACTCGTGCGTGATGTCACGCGTCGGTGCACTTGGTTCGTCACTCGGCGGGACGTTCGACGAGCGTCGCCATCAACGTCAGGCGTCCACCGTCGCGCAGAACCACGATCTCGATGGTGTCACCCGGCGATTGATCGCGGATCGCCGCCACCAAGGCACCCTGCCCATCCACCGGGGTGCCACCGGCCGACACCACAATGTCGCCGGCCAACACGCCAGCGATCGATGCCGGTGAGTCCGGTGCAACTTCGGTGATTTCGGCGCCCCGTCCGCCATCCCGGCGACTCGTCAAGCCGACGCCGAGATATCCCTCGATGCGGGTCGCTCCGTTAGAGATGGCGCGTAATTCATCGATCACCGGCAACGCCTCGCCCACCGAGATGGAAAAACCCACGTTGTTCGCCGCGGTGCCGGCCGTGCTGGTGAACACCGCGGTGTTGATGCCGACCACCTGTCCACGCGCGTTCACGAGCGGCCCCCCCGAGTTGCCCGACGAGATGGCCGCATCGGTTTGAATCAAACCGTCGAGAGCACCGTCGCCGTTTCCGATGGTGCGATTCAGCGCCGAGATGATCCCGCGCGTCACCGTGGGCCCACCATCGAGATCGAGCGCGAAACCTACCGCCACCACCTCGTCACCGACATTGACCGACGCCGGATCGGCGAAGACGGCCGGAGTCAGATCCGAGGCGTCGATCTTCAACAGCGCCAAGTCATTGCCGGCGTCCTGCGCCAAAACAGAGGCCGAGATCGGATCGATGCTGTCGCTGAACAACACACTCACTTTGGTGGCACCGTCGACCACGTGAGCGTTGGTCAGAATCTCACCGTCGGCGGATATGACCACGCCAGTGCCCGTGCCCTGACCGGCACCGAACCCCTCTTCAATTTCCGACACCACCGTCACCACACTCGGTTCGATGATGCCGACCACGGCCGCCACGTTGAGGGCCGGCATCTCGCCTTCGAACGCCGGCGCAGTGATCACCGGTGTCTCGTTCGACCCGGTGGGTACGCCACTGTCGTCGGACGATGCCACGGTGGAGGGCACTGGTCGGTCACTCGTCGAATCATCTCCGGACTGCGTGATCTGAGCACCGATGACACCGCCGAGGACCGCGACGGCGACCACCAGAGACAAAATGAGCCATCGGCGGCGACGGGGTTTGGTCGCGGGCACCCGACGATCTTCGAGCGACGGGGGCGGGAAATCGTCGATCACGGGATCATTATTCCTCTACCGCCCGCCCATTGTCTCGTCGTCACGGGTGTGAAATCGGTGAGAACCAGAAAACGACGAACGTCGGGGACATCGCGGGAGACAGGGCGATCACCCCGGCCGTCCACGTCGAATCAGGCGTTCTGAACCTTGATCTCTACCTCGACACCGGCAGGCAGGTCGATGCGCTGAAGGCTGTCGATCGTTTGCTGCTTGGGATCCACGATGTCGATGAGTCGTTTGTGAATGCGCATCTCGAAATGCTCTCGGGAGTCTTTGTCGATGTGCGGCCCGCGGATGACCGTGTAGCGGTGCTTGTCGGTCGGCAACGGGATGGGTCCACGCACGGTGGCGTTGGTACGGGCGACAGTTTCGACGATCTTGCGTGTCGACTGGTCGATGATCTCATGATCGAACGCCTTCAGGCGGATGCGGATGATTTGAGCCATGATCCGTCAGCCGGTCACTTGATGATCTTGGTGACGCGGCCGGCGCCCACGGTACGACCACCCTCACGGATAGCGAAACGCAGACCCTCGTCCATGGCGATCGGCTTACCCAACTCCACGGTCATGGTCACGTTGTC
>VFYV01000006.1 GCA_016871395.1 Actinomycetota bacterium | reverse complement strand
GGGCGTGGCAGGCATCGGCGATGGCTCGCCAACCGGGACCGCACTTCGCCGCCAAGGGCGCACGCTCGTAGGGCCAATCGCTCGTGTGCACGCTGGCGCCTTCGACCACGATCACACCGCATCCCCCACGGGCCCGACGTTCGTAGTAGGCGACGTGTCGCGAGGTGAGGGAGCGATCGTCGTCGCCGAGATTGGTGACGTGCGGACCGAACATGATTCGGCTCGGGGCGGTGCGACCACCGATGGTGAGGCTCCGCGAGATCGACATCGAGCACAGTCTCGCCGCCCGGTCGAGAACTTGGAAACCCGAGGGCACGAAATCCGATGGCTAGCGTTCGGGCGATGTCACTCACTTCGGAGAGGCGATGGTGGGCCCGGGTCGGGCTCATCGCTGCGGTCGGTGCCGCAGTGCGTCTCGCCTTCGTGTTCGGCGTGGCCCGGTACGACGGACCGTTGGGGGATCAGCTCTATTACTCCGCGCAGGCCCTCACGAACGCACGGGGACGATGGTTCGAACAGCCTTTCGTGACTGGTGCTCCGGCGGCCGATCATCCGCCGATCACGGCGGCGCTGTTGACCCCGATCACCCGTCTCGCCGAGTCGACCGGCTCGTTCGTGACGGCCCAACGGCTGATGATGATCGTGATCGGTCTGCTGGGGCTCGTCACGGTGGCGCTGCTCGCTCGTCGCATCGCCGGACCGCGTGTCGGCCTGATCGCCGCGGCGATCACGGCGGTCTACGCGAACGTCTGGGTGAACGACGGACTGCTGATGGCCGAGGGCCCCACCTTCGTGTTGGTGGCGACTGCGACTCTGGTGGCCGTCGACTATCGCCAGCGACCTTCGACCTCGCGCGCGGCACTGCTCGGCTCGCTGGTCGGAATCATGGCGCTCACCCGTGGCGAACTGGGCCTGACGGTCTTGCTCGCGTTGGCACTCGTCGCGGCGACGAACCGGTCGGATCGGAGCGGCACCGCGCGTCGCGTGGTGGTGCTGGTGGTCTCGACGGTGATCGTGTTGGCCCCCTGGGTCGTCTGGAATCGAGCCCGCTTCGACGACTCGGTGTTCCTGTCGACGAACGACGGTCTCACCCTCGCCGGCGCCAATTGTGACCGTGCCTACTACGACGACGTCGGTTCGTGGGACATAAGTTGCGCGTACGACGTCGAGGTGCCCGCCGGTGCCGACGCGTCGGTGTCGTCGTCGGTGTGGCGCGCCGCGGGGCTCGAGTACTGGTCGACGCACCTCGGTCGTTATCCGGTCGTGGCGGCCGCGCGGGTGGCGCGCGTGACCAGCCTCGGATATCTCGGCTCGGTGATCGAGGCCGGCGAGGCCGAGGGACGACCGAGTTGGGTGACGGTGCTCGGGGTCGTGCAGTTTTGGGCACTGGTGCCGTTGGCCGCCATCGGATTCCGGTCGATCGGCGATCGGGCCCTTCGGCTCGCTTTGCTGGCATTCTGGCCGATCGTGCTGATCACGGCGGTCGTCGCCAACGCCTACGTTCGCTTCCGGATACCCGCCGAGGTGGGGCTGGTGGTGTTGGCGTCCGTCGGGGTCGCGACTCTCAGCGAGCGACGAGGGTGTTCTTGCGCGTCAGCGTGACCGGCTTGGTGTGATCCATCGCCGGCTTGGGCGCCGAGCCCGGCTGCACCACCGACAAGGCGTGTTCACCGTCACCGCCGACGCATTCGGGATCAGGTCCGTCGAGCGGGATGCCGGTGAAGAACTTGGCCGCCATACAGCCACCTTGGCACGCATCGTACGAACCGCACGACGCGCAAGCTCCGGCTGATTGCGGCTCGCGCAACGACCGGAACAAGTCGCTTTGCTTCCAGACTCGCGAGAAGCCACCCTCGTCACGCACATTGCCCGCCTTGAACTCGTCGTGGATGACGAAGGGGCATGCATACACGTCGCCCACGGGGTCGATGAGACACACCACTCGGCCCGCGCCGCACATGTTCAAGCCGGGCAGGGACTCTCCGAAGGCGTTGAGATGGAAGAAAGAGTCCCCGGTGAGCACGTTCTCGCCGTGCTCCATCAGCCAGTCGTAAATCTGGCGTTGTTGTCCGTTGGTGGGGTGCAATTCGTGCCACGTGTCGGCACCGCGACCAGAAGGCCGCAGACGCGTGATGCGCAGTTGTGCGCCGTACGAGTCGGCGAGGGCCTTGAATCGATCCAGTTGGGACACGTTGTGGCGGGTGACGACCACCGAGATTTTGAACGGACCGAAGTTCGCCGCGGCGAGGTTGTCCATTGCGCGGCGGGCCGTGTCGTACGACCCGACGCCGCGGACGGCGTCGTTGGTTGCCGCGTCCACCCCGTCGAGGCTGATCTGGATGTCGAGGTAATCCATGGCCGCGAGACGTCGGGCCTTCTCGGCGTCGATGAACGCGCCGTTCGTGCTGAACTTCACGCCGATCCCGTTGCCCACCGAGTACTCGAGCAGTTCGAAGAAGTCGCGACGCACCATCGGCTCGCCACCACCGATGTTGATGTAGAACACCTGAAGGTCGCGCAGTTCGTCGAGCACCCGCTTGGCCTCGAGCGTGGACAACTCCCGCTCGTCGCGTTGGCCGCTCGACGACAAACAGTGCACGCACTGCAAGTTGCAGGCGTAGGTGAGTTCCCAGGTGAGGCAGATCGGGGCGTCGAGGCCCCGCTTCATCTGGTCAACAAGTGACGATGCGCTCACGAACGATCTCCGATTTCTGCAACGAGGCGAGAGCGGCCAGGAAAGAGTCGTGCCGGTCGGGGGTGATGCCACAGGCACCGAGGGTGGCGGCCACGTCGGAGTGCTCCGCGAGCCGCTGGACCACCCGCACCACGTCGGGGTGCTTCAAGAAGATCAGGCGGCGGTTGCCATAGTGGTACGCCAGAGCCCCGAAAGGTTCGGGACGAACCGCGACCTGCGGATGCAGCTCCAGGACCGAGTCGAGGTCGATGGTCACGACGGGCTGAGGCTGCTCAGTAGACGCCACACATGCCGTCGATGCTGATCTCCTCGACGAGTAGATCATCGTCGATGACGTCATGGTCGGTCACGTCATGGTCGGTCACGTCATGGTCGGTCACGTCATGGTCGGTCACGGCGTTCACCGCGTCGGTCGACGTGGGGAGGGGGGTGTCGCGAGTCGTGGTGGCGGGGGTGATTGGGCGATCCATGGGGAGAGCGTACAACGATCCCGCGCGGCACCGACTACCGTTTCGACAGAAGTTGGCGGTCGCCAGGGGTGCCCGCCCGGAGTGTTCCAGGGGGAATCGTGAAGTCGTCAGCAGCCATCTTGTGGGAGACCAACCAACCCTGGAGTGTCGAGGAGTTCGAACTCGACGATCCCCAGCCGGGCGAAGTGTTGGTGGAGATGAAGGCCTCGGGAATGTGCCACAGCGACGAGCACCTCGTCACCGGCGACCTACCGTTCGCGTTGCCCATCATCGGAGGTCACGAGGGTGCCGGCATCGTGCGCAAGGTGGGCGAAGGTGTCAGTTGGTTGACCCCCGGCGATCACGTGGTGTTCGGCTTCATCCCCTCGTGCGGTCGTTGCCGGAGTTGTTCGACTGGCCATCAGAATCTGTGCGATCTCGGTGCACTCATGGGTGGAGGACGACAAATCACCGATGGTGGTGCTCGACACCACGCGCGCGGGCAGGATCTGGGCCTCATGTGCCTCCTTGGCACCTTCGCCAAGCACACGGTCGTGAACGAGGCCTCCTGCATCAAGATCGACGAAGATCTCCCCCTCGACAAGGTCTGTCTGTTGGGTTGTGGCGTGGTCACCGGTTGGGGCTCGGCGGTGTATGCGGCCGAGACCAGACCCGGCGACACCGTGGTGGTCGTGGGAGTCGGTGGTATCGGCGCCAACGCGATTCAGGGCGCCAAGTTGGCCGGCGCCAAGCGCATCGTGGCCATCGATCCCGTGGAGTTCAAGCGCGAAAAGGCCATGGAGTTCGGCGCCACGCACACCGCCACCAGCATGACCGAAGCCGTGGCTCTGTTGCAGGACATCACTTGGGGAACGATGGCCAACAAGGTCATCATGACCATGGGGGTCGGACAAGGGTCGGTGATGCACGAAGCCATGGCTTTGGCCGCCAAGCGTGGACGCGTGGTGGTCACCAACATCCACCCGGCCCTCGAAATGGGCGCCAGCATGAACATGCTCGACATCACGCTCATGGAGAAGCAGGTGGTGGGTTCGCTCTTCGGTTCGGGTAACCCCCGTGCCGACATCCCCAAGTTGGCCGGTCTGTATCGCGAAGGACAGTTGGACCTCGACGGCCTCGTCACCCGAACCTATCCGCTGGAGGGCGTGAACGAGGGCTACGAGGCCATGCGCAAGGGCGAGAACATCCGCGGCGTGCTGGTCTACTGAACCGCCTCGTATGGGGCCGGCGCAGCCCGAGTGGCTAGCGTTCGAGGTGCCGGACGAGGACCGTCCGCGCAGGGGGTAGCCAATCATGTCCGGAATCCGAAAGTCCAAGGCCGCGGTCCTGTGGGGCCTCAATCAGGAATGGAAGATCGAGGAGATCGAGATCCATCCGCCCAAGACCGGTGAGGTGTTGGTGCACTGGAAGGCCGCGGGTCTGTGTCACAGCGACGAGCACCTCGTCACCGGCGACATGGTCCCGCCCGAAGAGGTGTGGCCTCTCATGGGCATCGAGAGTTTCTTTCCCATCATCGGTGGCCACGAGGGCGCCGGAGTGGTGGTCGAGGTCGGTCCCGGCGTCTCCAGCGTCGCCGTCGGTGATCACGTGTCGGCGTCGTTCGTGCCGTCGTGCGGACGTTGCCGTTACTGCTCGACCGGGCGCCAGAACCTGTGCGACAACGGCGCCAAGACCTTCGTGGGTGGAATGATCACCGATGACACGCACCGACACTTCGTCAACGGAAAGCCGATCACGCTCATGGCCAAGGTCGGTACGTTCTCGGAGTACGCCTGCGTCAGCGAGCAGTCGATCATCAAAGTGGAAAAGGACATCCCGCTCGAATGCGTGGCCCTCGTGTCGTGTGGCGTGGCCACCGGTTGGGGTTCGGCCGCCAATCGCGCCGGCACCCAACCAGGGGACACCGTGGTAGTGGTGGGTATCGGTGGTATCGGCATCAACGCCGTGCAGGGTGCCCGTATGGCCGGTGCCAAGCGCATCATCGCGATCGACCCCGTCGAGTTCAAGCGCGAGAAAGCCATGGAGTTCGGAGCCACCCACACCTTCCCGTCGATGGCCGATGCCATGTTGTCGGTCATGGAAATGACCTACGGGCAGATGGCTGATCGAGTCATCATGACCCCGGGTGTTCTGCACGGCGAGATGATGGGCGAAGCGATGAACCTGGCGGGTAAGGGCAGCACCGTCGTCGTCACCGCCATCTCGCCGATGACCAGCGAGACCGCGAATATCAACTTGTTCAACCTGGCCATGTGGAACAAAGAGATCAAGGGCACCATCTTCGGCTCGCTGAACCCCCGGGCCGACATCCCGGCTCTGCTCGACATGTACCGTGCCGGTCAGTTGAAGTTGGACGAGCTCATCAGCAAGACCTACACCCTCGATGAGATCAACGAGGGTTACGAGGCCATGCGCCTCGGTACCAACATCCGTGGCGTCATCCTGAAGTGACCACACCGATCTCTGCGCTCATCGAGTCGCTCGACGACGTCGTCATCGGTCGTCGCCGCGAGGTGGAGTTGGTGGTGGCGGCCCTCGACGCCGATCGACACGTTCTCCTCGAGGGCCCTCCGGGGACCGGAAAGAGCACTCTGTTGCGCGCGGTGGCCGGTGGCCTCGGCATCGGTTTCGTCTTCGTGGAGGGCAACGCCGAACTGACGCCGGCGCGACTGGTCGGTCACTTCGACCCCGCGCGGGTGTTGACCGACGGCTACGAGGCCGATGTGTTCGTCGATGGCCCGTTGATCACGGCCATGCGCGACGGCTCACTGTTGTACGTCGAGGAGATCAACCGCATCCCCGAAGAGACGCTCAACGTCCTCATTACCGTGATGAGTGAGGGCGAACTGCACGTGCCGCGTTACGGGCGTGTGGCCGCCAGCCCCGGTTTTCGCCTGGTCGCCGCCATGAACCCTTTCGATGCCGTTGGCACCGCTCGAATCAGCGGCGCCGTGTACGACCGCGTGTGTCGCGTCTCGGTGGGCTACCAGTCGGCTGCGGTCGAGACACGCATCGCCGCCCGCGGGGTCGACGGCTTACCGAGCGGTTGGCTCGACAAGGTGGTGGATCTGGTCCGGCGAACCCGCTCGCACGGTGACTTGCGCGTGGGCTCGTCGGTTCGGGGAGCGATCGACATGCCCGCCATCGCTTCGTCCCTCGCGTCCCTGCGCGCCAGCACGGTGAACGACCCGGCCGTGTCACTCGATGCGGCACTGGTTGCGTTGTCCGGACGCGTGCGAGTCCGCGAGGGCTGTTCGCGCACGAGCGAGGACATCATCACCGAGTTGTGGAACGAGGTGTTCGATCCTGCGTCGGCTGGTCAGTCGGGAAAAGTAAGCGCCCCGTCGGGGGCGACCCGGTAGCCAAGGAAGGCGCTGCCGCCGATGAAGCGGTGAACGAGGCCTCCAAGAAGACGAAGTCGCGCCGCGAGTTGGCGCGGAATGAACAGTTCGAGCAGGTGTCACCCGAAGTGGGCGAGATCGACGAGGAAGCCGTCGACGAGGCGATGCGAGAGGACACCGATGTGGCTTTGGCCTTGCTGGCCGACCTCACCGGGGCCACCGATCCGAAACTGCGCGAATTGGCCAAAAAGTTGGCGGGTCGGTTGTTCTTGGACGTGTCGAGGCGTGGGCCGGTACGACCGCGTGGCATCGGTAAAATGAACACCGTTCCGTATCGACCCGAGGTCGGTGATATCGACCTCGACGCGTCGCTGGAGGAGATCGTCGGTGCACGCGCCGCAAGACGTGTTGTCGACGTCACCGAATTGAAAGTGCGCAGCTGGGTCCGCCCCGCGACGGCGATCGCTTTGCTCATCGACCGAAGTGGCTCCATGGGTGGCAAGCCGTTGGCGACTTCGGCCATGGCCGTGGCGGCGGTGGCCTGGCGTAGCCCCGAGGACTACAGCGTGATCGCATTCGGCAAGGACGTGGTGGTGACCAAGAGCCAGAACTCCACGAAGGCCGGTGAACGGGTGGTGAACGACGTGTTGTCGCTGCGTGGTTTTGGCACCACCGATCTGGCCGGTGCGTTGCGCGCGGCGGGTGAGCAGTTGTCGCGCACGAGGGCCGGTCGTCGCATCACCATCGTGTTGAGCGACTGCCGCGCCACGGTGGAAGGTGATGTGGTGGCGGCCGCGTGTTCGTTGGAGGAAGTGGTGATCTTGGCCCCCGCGGGTGATGACGCGGAGGCCCGCGTGCTGGCGCGTCAAGTCGGGGCCCGCGTGGCTGTCATCGACGGACCGACCGATGTGCCCCGTGCGTTACGCGAAGTGCTGGGTTAGCCGAATCGTCTCAGCGACAGGCGGGGTCGTCGGGGGGCAAGATGCCGTAGGTGTTTTCGTCCACGTACACGGGGGCGGGAGAGGACGCGACGGTGGTGGCCGGGGAGGCGTTGGTGCCGGGCGCGACGGTGGCGGCCGGGGAGGCGTTGGTGCCGGGCGCGACGGTGGCGGCCGAGGTCGCACTGGTTCCTGGCGCGGCGGTGGTGCCCGCATCGTCGGTGGTGGGCGCTTCGAAGAGTTGCTCGGGAGCGTCGACCAAACGAGCCTTGCCCTGGAACACGGCCAACACGGCCTTCATACTGTCGGACCTCAACAACGGCTCGAGCACCGACTGACCGCTCTTGTCCACACCACGTCCCTCGATTTGATAGGTGCGCATCGTCGCCGGGTCCAGATCCCTCATCGCCGAGGCCAACTCCATCAACTTGCCGGTCGTCAGGTTCGCGTCGAGGATCACGTTCTGGATGCCGGCATCGATCAACTGCTTGGCGACAGCCGGATTTCCGGCACCCTTGTCGAGTGCTTTTTGAATGGCGCGTCGCAGAAAATCCTGTTGGCGCGAGATGCGCCCGCGATCCGCGGCTGGATCCGCGACCCATTCCTTCTTCTTGGGGTCGAAGTACTTCAAGTAGCGCGATCGTACGTACGCGAGGCCTTCCTCACCGTCGAAGGTATGACAGCCAGCGACTTCGATGAGCAGATTCGTGCTCCGGTCGCGCACGGGTGTGGCGAACGGAACGCGAACGCCTCCGACAGCGTCGACGATCTGCTTGAAGGCACAGAAATCGATGTTGACGTAGTGGTCGGCGAGGATACCGAAGTTGTCCCAGATGGTGAGGATGAGTGGGTTCGGGTCGTCGGCGTTGAACGCACTGTTGATGCGTCCCATGCGCTTGGTACCCCCGATGCGAACCCACATGTCGCGAGGGAACGACAAGACCGCGGCGGTGTTCGTCGCGGGATCGAGACGCAGGATCATGATGGTGTCGGCGCGCTCGCCGAGCCCGCTGCGCTCGCCAAAGGCCGCGGCGTACGGCGAATCGGGGTCGACGCACGCACCGTTGTCGCTACCTGTGATGAGGAAGTTTTTTGCCGTCAGGTCGACAGGCCTCGGGGCCTCGGTCGAGATCGTCGATTCGTCTTCGTTCACGGGCGCCGAGGTGCTCGGCAGGGTTAGTTTCGGCCCACCCTCGGAACCGATGATGGATACCACGCGCCGGTCGTTGGCCTTCTCGTTGCCGTAGTAGACGCCGATGGCGGCTCCGAGGCAGGCGATGACCACCACGACGTTCAAACCGAGGACGAGTCGTTGGGGCCAGGTGCGGCGACGACGGGGGGCCGGATCGGGACGCAGCCTGGCGAGTTCGTTCAAGGTTTCGTCGCCGACGATTGGCTCGTCGCCGTTGGGCGGATCAACCTCGGTCACAGAGGTCAAAAACTACCGTTTCCGAGCGGTCATTGGGTGTCGGACGTTGCCAACACGACCGTGACCCTCAGGGGCCCCGCACCCTCGACGAGACTCCAGGACCGCACACTGCCCGCCTCGGAGAGGTCGGCTCGGGCGGTCGTGACGGCTGCCAATTCGGTCGAACTTCCGACGACCTCGGCCGAGGTGACCGTGGTCTTTTGAGAGGTCTTGGCCTCGGTCTTGGCGCGGCGGACCTGAGCCAACACCTCGCTGATGGGCGTGAGCAAAGTGGCGTCTGCGCCATCACCCAACTCGGTGACGGTGGGCCACGATGCACGGTGTACCGAGCCGCTCTGCCACCAACGCCACACGGTCTCGGTGGTGAAGGGAATGAATGGCGCCAGTAATCGCTGCAAAGACGACAGCGCCAGGCGTAACGCGAGTTGCGCTGATGCGGCTTGCTCGCGGCCTTGGCTTTCGTAGGCGCGACCCTTCACCAGTTCCACGTAGTCGTCGCAGAACCACCAGAACAACGCCTCGGTCCGCTCCAGTGCCCGCGAGTAGTCGTACTGTCCGAAGGCTTCGGTCGCCTCACCCACGGTTGTGGCCACCCGGGCCAACATCGCACGGTCGACGTCGTTCGAGACGGTCGCGTCCGAGCCCGGTTCGGGGAATGTGAGCACGAATTTGCTGGCGTTGAGCAATTTGGTGGCGAGTTTGCGACCCACCTTCATCTGCTCTTCGCTGAATGCGGTGTCGACTCCGAGACGTGCCGAGGTGGCCCAGTAACGCACGGCGTCGCTCCCGAACTTCTCGAACAGGTCGACGGGAGTGACGACGTTGCCCTTCGACTTCGACATCTTCTTGCGGTCAGGGTCGAGGATCCAGCCGGACAATGCCACGTTCGACCACGGCAGTGAGTCATGCTCGAAATGCGAGCGAACCACCGTGCTGAACAACCAGGTGCGAATGATGTCGTGACCCTGGGGTCGAAGGTCCATGGGAAACACGCGCGCGAACAGGTCGGCGTCGTCCTCCCAACGGCCGGCGATCTGCGGTGACAGTGACGACGTGGCCCAGGTGTCCATCACGTCGGGGTCACCGATGAATCCACCAGCCACGTTGCGTTGGTCGGCCGTGAATCCCGCGGGTACGTCGGTGGAGGGGTCGATGGGCAACGACGACTCGGTGGGGAGGATGGGCCGATCGTGGATGGTTTCGCCGTTCTCGTCGAGCGGGTACCACACGGGGATGGGCACGCCGAAGTAGCGCTGACGACTGATGAGCCAGTCGCCGTTCAGTCCCTCGACCCAGTTCGCATAACGATGGCGCATGTGGTCGGGATGCCACGCCAACTGATCGCCCCGACCGAGCATGGCGGTGCGCAAGTCCGGGTCGCGACCTCCGTTGCGGATGTACCACTGTCGACTGGTGACGATCTCGAGCGGTCGGTCACCCCTCTCGAAGAACTTGACCGGATGGGTGATCGGTCGCGGCTCACCGAGCATCGCACCGCCCTCGCGCAACGCTTCCACGACCTTGTTCTGGGCCTGGTTGACGAACAATCCGGCGATCCGCTCGTAGGCCGCGCGACCCGCGACGGAGTCCAGCCCGGTCGGTGGGGTGGAGATGATGCGACCGTCGCGCCCGATGATGGCCCGGGTGGGCAGGTTCAGTTCGCGCCACCAGATGACGTCGGTGACGTCACCGAAGGTGCAGATCATGGCGATGCCGGTTCCCTTGTCGGGTTGGGCCAACGGGTGGGCGACGATGGGCACCTCGACCTCGTAGAGGGGCGTTCGCGCCGTCGTTCCGAACAACGGCCTGTACCGCTCGTCGTCGGGGTGAGCCACCAGGGCGACGCAGGCGGCAATCAACACCGGTCGTGTGGTATCGACCACGATGTCCCCACCGCCGTCAACACGCGGGAACGCGATCTGATGATAGGCACCGGGCCGCTCGCGATCCTCCAGTTCGGCTTGGGCCACCGCGGTCTTGAAATCGACGTCCCACAAAGTGGGCGCCTCCTGGGTGTAGGCCTCGCCCCGGGCCAGATTGCGCAGGAACGCCCGTTGGCTGGCGCGTCGACTGCGCTCGTCGATGGTGGCGTACAACAGTGACCAGTCGACCGACAGACCGAGACGGCGGAACAGATCCTCGAAGACCTTCTCGTCCCGGTGCGTGAGTTCCTCGCACAGCTCGATGAAGTTGGGTCGCGAAATGGCCACGGGTTGATGATTCTTGGGTGGCTCGCCTCGAAATGGTGGCTGGAAATCGGCGACGTAGGCCACGGTCGGATCGCACTGCACGCCGAAGAAGTTTTGTACTCGCCGTTCGGTGGGCAGCCCGTTGTCATCCCACCCCATGGGATAGAAGACCGATTTTCCCGACATGCGCTGAAAGCGGGCGATGGTGTCGGTGTGGGTGTACGAGAACACGTGACCCATGTGCAACGAACCACTCACGGTTGGTGGGGGTGTGTCGATTGCGTAGACGTCGGCCCGTGTCGCCGAACGATCGAACGAGTATGTCTGCTCCTGCTCCCAGACATGCGTCCACTCTCCCTCGATTCCATCGAGTGAGGGTCGATCGGGAACGGACACCATGAAGTGAAAGGCTATCGGTGGAGCGACGTGAGGGCGTAGGCTCGTTGCATGTTGAGGTTGTACGACACCGCCACGTCGGAAGTTCGTGAACTTCGTTTGCGCACTCCGGGCAAGGTAGGTATTTATCTGTGCGGCCCCACGGTCTACGGTCCGCCCCATCTCGGTCACGGTCGGGCCACACTCGTCTACGACATCTTGCGTCGGTACCTCGAATGGTCCGGCCTCGAGGTGCGCCTGGTCTCCAACATCACCGATATCGACGACAAAATCATCGACCGCGCCAACCGGGAAGGCCGTCCGTGGCAGGACATCACCCACAAGTGTGAGAACGTCTGGTTCGACGCGATGGGCAAGTTGAACGTGTTGCGGCCGACCGACGTCCCGCACGCCACCGAGTACGTGGAACAGATGGTCGACATGATCGCCACCCTCATCGAGCGCGACAACGCCTACGTCACCGAGGACGGCGTTTACCTGAGCGTCTCGAAGGTGCCCGACTACGGCTTACTGGCTCACCAAAGTCTGGAAGACATGCTCTCGGGAGGCGGCGACCGCGAGGTGTTCGGTGCCGACAACAAGCGACACCCGGCGGACTTCGCCTTGTGGAAGTTGAGCAAGCCCGGTGAACCGTCGTGGAGGTCGCCGTGGGGTGATGGTCGTCCCGGTTGGCACAGCGAATGCGTGGTGATGAGTTTGTCGATCCTGGGTGACGGCTTCGATCTTCACTGCGGAGGGATGGACCTGAAGTTTCCCCATCACGAGAACGAGCGCGCTCAGGCGGTGGCGCTCGGGCGTGAATTCGCCAACCACTGGATGCACAACGGTTTCGTGGTCGACACCGAGGGCGAGAAGATGTCGAAAAGCCTCGGCAACGTGGCCAATCTGCTCGACCTACTCCAGCACTACGACGCGCGCGCCTATCGATTGCTGCTGCTGCAGACGCACTACCGCAGTCCGGTGCGTATCGGCCGAGACAACATCGACGGTGCGGTGAACACCCTTGGGGGCCTCGATTCCTTCGCTGCTCGGTCGCAACATGCGCCGACGGTCGATCCCGAAGCCGACGTCATCGAGCGTTTCCGAGGTTTCATGGATGACGATCTCGACACGCCATCGGCGGCGGCACTGTTGTTCGAGACGGTGCGTCGTGCCAATACCGCACTCGATGCGGCGGACGCATCGGCCCCGGCGTTGGTGGCCGCGGTTCGTTCGATGTGTGCGGCGTTCGGTCTCGATCTGAAGCGGGCCTCCGACGTTCCGGGCGACGTCCTTCGGCTGGCCGCCGAATTGGACGCCGCCCGCGCCAGCAAAGACTTCGCCACGGCCGATGCGTTGCGCGCGGCCTTGCAGGGCGACGGCTGGATCGTCGAAACGAACAAGGAGGGCACCACCGTTCGTCGCTGACGAGTGGTGAAACCAGCGATGGCCCGACGGATAACGAGCGTCACGCGCGAATCCTTGCCCAAGGGTTTCGTCACCATCTGGATCACGGTGGCTCTCGACCTGGTCGGTTTCGGCATCGTCGTACCCATCCTCGGTCGGTACGCCGAGCGATTCGGCGCCAGTGGGTTGGAGGTCGGGTTGTTGTTCGCCTCGTTCTCGTTGGCCCAGCTGGTCTTCTCACCGATTCTCGGGAAGTTGTCCGATCGCATCGGGCGCAAGCCGGTCATTCTCATCTCGTTGCTCGGCACGGCCATCGGATCGTTCGTCACCGGGGCCGCGGGCGCATTGTGGGTGTTGTTCCTCGGTCGAATTCTCGACGGTGCCTCGGGAGCCAGTGTGGCCGTGGCCCAGGGCGCCGTCACCGACGTTGCCGCTCCCGAGGAGAGACCTCGTCTCCTCGGCTTGTTGGGTGCGGCCTTCGGCGTCGGATTCGTCGTGGGTCCGGCATTGGGCGGTTTGGCGGCCCTCGGCGGGGAACACCTACCGTTTTTCGTGGCGGGCACGGTGGCATTGATCAATGCGATCGTGGCGTTCTTCCGTCTGCCGGAGACCCGACCGGAGGAGGCGCGCGTGATGGTTCGCGAATCTCGGGAGTCCGAGCAGGTCTTGGTGCGTCTGTGGGGCCTTGCGGTGGCGGGCTTCGTCGCCATCGTGGCGTTCAGTGGCTTCGAATCCACGTTCTCTTTGTTGGCGGGAGATCGCTTCGACCTCACCGAGGCCGGGGTGGCGGCGGTGTTCGTCGGTGTGGGACTCACGTTGGTGGGAGTACAGACGTTGTTGGTGCGGCCGGTGAATGCCGCGTGGGGCACCGAACGTTCGGTGCAAGCGGGTCTGGCGTTGAACACCGCCGGACTGGTGGTCTTGTCGCTGGCCGAACAGTGGCCGTCGCTCGTGGTGGCCCTGCTCTCTTTGACCGTGGGCCAGGGTCTCGTCACTCCCAACCTGTCGGCACTGGTGTCGGGCCGGGTGCCCGATCATCGTCGTGGTGAAGCGTTGGGATTTCAGCAGGGCGTGAACGCGGTGGGGCGCGTAGCCGGTCCGGCGTTGGCAGGCTTGTTGTACGACAATGTGTCGATCGGTGCCCCGTATCTGGTGGGAGGAGCCTTGTGTGGCCTGGCCCTGATGGTGGTCAGCGGCGCACGAAGGAGTCACTCGTAAACGGTCGACTCGCGCACGGTGGAGAAAACCGCGTCGAGCGCGGCAAAGACCGGCGTGCTCTCGCCCAATTTCTGTTGATCACCCGTCAGGCGAATGCGCCCCGTGATGAACGCCTGCTGAGCGTTGAGCGTGCCGGTGGCCACGGCGACGGCGGTGTCCCACTGCTGCTCGAAACGCACGTCCTCGGGCCACGCGGCACCGGGTCCGAAGGCGGCCGCGCCGTTGGCGATCTGCAGGTGATACGTGACGTCGCCCTCGGGTCCTCCGGTGACCGTCTGGGTGATGCCCACCGTGTGCTCGTTGGCCACCGCGGCCATCGCCCTGCTGGCGGCCACTTCACGGGACAGGGCGTCGATCCACTCGAGGCTCAGGTAGCGCACGGTGCCGTTGCTCATGACTTCGTAGTCTGCCGGACGATGACCGTTTCCGATCATGACGAACGGGCGCATTCGGATGCCCTGCACGAGGAGTGGTCGTTCGCATGGTGGGACGCGACGGTCGCCAGTGGTGGGTACACCTCGTATCGACTGCGACGCGGGGCGACCTCGTGGTATTGCTGGGGTTGGTGGCGACGAGACCACCCGTTGATGCACGTGGTCGAGTTCGACATCCCGCGTCGTTCGGACCCGATGATCGCCAAGGCCGAGGCCATGTGGGCCGAGTACACCTGCGAATCGGCGCTCGAGCAGTGGACCATCGGGAACGAGACCCTCGCGGTCGAGTTGGGCGATCCCGCCGAGGCGTTGGGCCGGGTGCGCGGCACCCTCGTGCCCGTGGCCAGTGATCTGGAGTGGTACGCGACGGCGAGGGTGGAGTCGACACCCGATGGATATCGCCAACGCGGGGTGTTGTTGGGTGAGGTGGAGACGCGGGACGGTCGAATCACCATCGACGAATGCGACTCGGTTCGTACCCACCGCTGGTCGACAGAACCGTTGTCGGTCGATCCGTTCGATGTCGCCCTGGCTCATCTCGATGCCCGGATACCTTTCCGCTTCCCCGATGGTTCGGTATTGGACTTGGTGGCGACGCCCGACGGATGGGCGCGTCGATCCTGACCGATCGACACGGGTTCTCGCACCGATACGTGGGCGGGGAAAAGCGAAAGAGCGCCCCGGTGACCCGGCGCGCTCCCTCGACGAGTGTTCGGGGCTCAGGCTTCGCGGGACGCCATGCCGCCGATGCCATCGGTCTTGCGACCGGAGAAGATCAGTGAGCCGATCAGGACCACGAGGGCCGCGATGGCGATCGCGTAACGCACACCGTCGTTGTCCTGCTGGGTGATGATCGCCGGGAGAATCAACAACGACACCAGGTTCATCACCTTGATGAGCGGGTTGAGAGCCGGACCGGCGGTGTCCTTGAACGGGTCACCCACGGTGTCGCCGATGACGGCGGCCTTGTGGGAATCGCTGCCCTTGCCACCGTGGTAGCCGTCCTCGATGTACTTCTTGGCGTTGTCCCAGGCGCCACCGGCGTTGCTGAGGTAGTTCGCCATGAGCTGACCGACCAGGATGACCGCGGCCAGGAACGCGCCGAGCGCCTTCCAGTCGATGCCGAAACCGATGACGACGGGCGTCAGCACCGCCAGCAGGGCCGGGGTGGTCAACTCGCGCAGCGAGGCCTTGGTGCAGATGTCGATGACCGGGCCGTAGTCGGGCTCTTTGGTGCCGGCCATGATGCCGCCGTCGGCGAACTGGTCGCGCACTTCTTGCACCACCACGCCGGCGGTGCGGCCCACGGCGCGGATCGCCAGGGCCGAGAACAGGAACGGAACCGCACCACCGATGAGCAGGCCGATGAAGACCTTGGGCTCGGCGACGTTGATGGCCAACTCGGGAAGTTTGAACACGCCGTCGGCGAGGTTCTTCACGCGGTCGACGAGCGGTTCGCCGGCGGCGTCTTTCAGGCTGGCGCCGGCGATCTCGATGAACGAGGCGAACAGGGCCACCGCGGCGATGACCGCCGAACCGATGGCGAAGCCCTTGGTGACGGCCTTGGTGGTGTTACCCACGGCGTCGAGGGCCACCATGATCTTCTCGGGCTCACCGTGGAACTCGCCCGACATCTCGGCGATGCCGGCCGCGTTGTCACTGACCGGACCGAAGGTGTCCTCGGACACGATCACGCCGGTGGTGGCCAACATTCCCATGCCGCACAGGGCGACCAGGTAGAAGCTGAAGGTCAGGTTGCCGCCGCCGAGGCCGATGGCCACGCCGATGGCGACCGCGATGGCGACCACCGCGTACACCGAGCTCTCGAGACCCGAGGCCGTACCGGACAAGACCACCGTGGCGGGTCCCGTCTCTGACGACTCGGCGATCTCCTTCACGGGGCGGTAATGCGTGCTGGTGTAGTACTCGGTGAGTCGGCTGACCAACTGGGCCAGGATGAGGCCCACGGCCACGGCGCCGAACACGCGCCAACCGGCCCCGCTCAGCAACACGACCTTGCCCTCGTCGTCCACCTTTCCTTTGTCGTTGCCGACGTAGGCCAGCGCCAGAGCCAGCGTGCCGACCAAGGTGAGCACACCAGCCACGAGGAAGCCCCGGTTGATGGGCTTGAGCGCGTCGGTCTCGCCTTCCTTGGCCTTCACCGCGAACACGCCGGCGATGGAGGCGATCACGCCGATGGCCCGCGCAGCCAACGGGAACACCAGGCCGAGGGCCGGGTTCAGACCGATGGAGTTGAAGGCGGCCACACCAAGGATGATCGAGGCCACCAAGGTGACCTCGTAGCTCTCGAAGAGGTCGGCGGCCATGCCGGCGCAGTCGCCCACGTTGTCGCCCACGTTGTCGGCGATGGTGGCCGGATTGCGGGGGTCGTCCTCGGGGATACCGGCCTCGACCTTGCCCACCAGGTCGGCGCCGACGTCAGCGGCCTTGGTGAAGATGCCACCGCCGACGCGTAGGAAGAGCGCCAACAGCGATCCGCCGAAGCCGAAGCCCACCAGGATCACCGACGAGGTGTTTTGAAACGCCATGATGATGGCGGTGGCACCCAAGAGGCCGAGGCCCACCGTGAACATGCCGGCCACACCACCGGTGCGGAAGGCCACGGTGAGAGCGCGGGGCATGCTGTTGCTCAAGGCGGCGGCGGCGGTACGAACGTTGCCCTGAGTGGCCAAGGTCATGCCGATGTAACCGGTGAGACCTGAGGCGAGACAGCCCAAGATGAACGCCACGGTGCGCCACAGGCCGGCTTCACCGAAGGACAACGCGACGCTGTCGTCCGGCTTCAGGATTTTGGTCGATGTGACGAACACGATGACGGCCAGTGGCACCAGGATGACCGCAATGGTCTTGAACTGGCGCTTCAGGTAGGCGAGCGCCCCCTCTTGAATCGCCCCGGCGATCTCCATCATTTTCGGGGAGCCTTGGCTCTCGGACAGGACCTTCTTGACGAGGAAGAAACCCACGCCGAGGGCGAGGAGGGCCGCGGCGGCGGACAACCACAGGACGGCCCATTCACCACCTTTCAGCGTGAAACTCTGCCAACCGCCTTCTGCGGCAATAAGTGACGACACCGGTTCTCTCCTCGGGACACTCAAAGACGGTCGGGTTGACCGCCCGGCCAGGGGCGACCGAAGTGTAGAGACTCCGAGGGCCCCCGAGCGAGATGGCAGGACCTCGACGCCAAAACGGCCTGCGCGAGTGGGTTTGTGACTGTTGGCTCTGGGGCCGGATAGGTCGGGGACAATTTCGGGGTCGCGAGGGGCCGAGCGGTAGCGTCGGAAGTGTTCACCAAGCGGTGAATCACTGGTGGCTCTTCGGGGCCGTTCGGGAAAGGCGCAGGACGAGATGGCGCAGACAATCACCAAGAGGGGACCGGTCTCGGGTACCGCGGTCGCCCGGGTGTCGCGCAAACGCAAACCCTTCCTCCTCGACCTTTACGGCACCGCCGTGGGCAAGAAGTACGCCATGGCCATCAGTGGTATCGCCCTCATCGGCTTCGTGGTGTTCCACATGATCGGCAACCTCAAGATGTACATGGGTGCCTCGGATCTGAACCAGTACGCCCACTTCCTGGAGAAGTTGCTCTACCCGATCCTGCCCGAAAAGGTCATGCTCTGGATCCTGCGTGGTGGCTTGATCGCCATGTTGTTGTTGCACCTGCACGCGGCGTACACCCTGACCGTGCTGAACCGCCGGGCCCGCCCCGTGAAGTATCAGAGCGAGCGCGACTACCAAGTTGCCAGTTTCGCCAGTCGATCCATGCGCCTGACCGGCATCGTGGTGTTGTTGTTCGTCACCTGGCATCTGCTCGATCTCACCTTTGGCGCCGGCTCCATCAACACCTACACGGGCTCCAAGGATGCCGAGGGCCTGAAGGATGTTTACGGCGCCGTGGTCTTCAGCCTGGAGCGGGTGCCGGTGGCCATCTTTTACGTGTTGGCCAACATCATGTTGGGCACCCACTTGTTCCACGGCGTCTGGAGCCTTTTCCAGTCGCTCGGTTGGAACAACCCCCGGTTCAACAAGTGGCGCACCAGTGCCGCCACGGGCATCTCGACGCTCGTCGTCGTCGGCAACGTTTCGTTCCCCATCGCAGTTCTCGCCGGAATCGTCGGCTGATCCCGGCCATCAGGAGACCATCACATGACGATCACACTCGACTCCAAGATTCCGAGCGGCCCCGTGGCCGACGCCTGGAGCACCTACAAGAGCGACGTGAAGTTGGTCGCACCTGGCAACAAGCGCAAGTTCAAGGTCATCGTGGTGGGTACCGGCTTGGCTGGTGCCTCGGCGGCGGCGACTTTGGCCGAGTTGGGTTATCAGGTGGATGCGTTCACGTTCCACGACACGCCGCGCCGTGCGCACTCGATCGCGGCGCAGGGCGGCATCAATGCCGCCAAGAATTATCAGGGTGACGGCGACAGCGTTTATCGCTTGTTCTACGACACCATCAAGGGTGGCGACTTCCGCGCCCGCGAGGGCAACGTTCACCGCCTCGCCGAGGTGTCGGTGAACATCATCGACCAGATGGTGGCCCAAGGAGTGCCGTTCGCTCGCGAGTACGGCGGTTTGCTCGACAACCGTTCGTTCGGCGGCGCTCAGGTGAGCCGCACGTTCTACGCGCGTGGCCAAACCGGGCAGCAGTTGTTGCTGGGGGCCTACCAGCAGCTGGCCCGGCAGATCGGTCTGGGCAACGTGCGCTTGTTCAACCGCACCGAACTGGTCGACGTCGTCACGGTCGAGGGTCGTTGTGCCGGCATCGTCACCCGAGATCTCATGACGGGCGACGTGGTGTCCCACGCCGCCCACGCCGTGGTCATGGCCACCGGCGGTTATGGCAACGTGTTCTTCCTCTCGACCAACGCCATGGCCTGCAACGTGACGGCTGCGTGGCGCGCGCACCGCAAAGGCGCGCTGTTCGCGAATCCCTGCTACACGCAGATTCATCCCACGTGCATCCCGCAGAGCGACCCCACACAGTCGAAGCTGACCCTCATGTCGGAGTCGTTGCGCAACGACGGTCGCGTCTGGGTGCCGAAGAACCCCGACGAAAACCGTCCAGCGGCCGAGATTCCCGAGGACGAGCGCGATTACATCTTGGAGCGCCTGTACCCGAGCTACGGAAACCTGGCTCCTCGTGACATCTCGTCGCGGGCGGCGAAGCGTTCGGTGGACTCCGGTCGTGGTGTCGGCCCGTTGAAGAACGGCGTGTATCTCGACTTCAGCGACGCCATCAACCGTCTCGGTCGCCACGTGGTCGCCGAGCGTTACGGCAACCTCTTCGAGATGTACGAACGTATCGCCGGCGAGAACCCCTACGACATGCCCATGCGCATCTACCCGGCCTCGCACTACACGATGGGTGGACTGTGGGTCGACTACGAACTACAGACGACCATCCCCGGTCTGTACGCCGCGGGTGAGGCCAACTTCTCCGATCACGGTGCGAACCGTCTCGGCGCTTCGGCGCTCATGCAAGGTCTGGCCGACGGCTACTTCGTGTTGCCGTACACCATCGGCAATTACCTGGCGCCCATGCTGAACAAGCCCATTCCGGGCACCGATCATCCGGCCTTCAAAGAGGCCGAGCAGGCCGCGCGCCAGCGTTTCCAGGGTTATCTCGGCATCAAGGGCACGCGTTCGCCGGATTTCTTCCACCGTGAAGTCGGGCGCATCATCTGGGACTACTGCGGTATGGAACGCACGCAACAGGGACTCGAAAAGGCCCTGTCGGAACTGCCTGCGCTGTACGAGGAATTCCGGAAGGACCTGCGGGTCACCGGAGATGGCACCAGCTTGAACCAGACACTGGAAAAGGCTGGTCGTGTGGACGACTTCTTCCAACTCGGAATGTTGATGTGTCGCGACGCCTTGGAACGCGAGGAATCCTGCGGCGGTCACTTCCGCGCCGAGCACCAGACCGACGAGGGCGAGGCATTGCGTGACGACGACAAGTTCGCGCACGTGGCCGCCTGGGAATGGACCGGAGAACCCACCCAATCGGTTCGTCACACCGAAGAGTTGACGTTCGAAGCCGTCCACCTCGCGACCCGGAGTTACAAGTGAGCAACCATCTCAAGAACCTCAAACTCAAGATCTGGCGTCAGGACGGCCCCAACACCGCGGGTCGATTCCAGGACTATGTCATCGACGAGATCAGTGACGAAGCGTCGTTCCTCGAGATGCTCGATGTTTTGAACGAGCGCCTCATCTCCGATGACGAACTGCCGGTGGTGTTCGACCACGACTGCCGAGAGGGCATCTGCGGAACGTGCTCGCTGATGATCAATGGTCAGGCTCACGGTCCCGAGCGTCGTACCGCCACCTGTCAGTTGCACATGCGAAAGTTCAAGAGTGGCGATGAGATCGTGATCGAGCCATGGCGCGCCTCGGCGTTCCCGATCATCAAGGACCTCATGGTCGACCGTTCGGCCTTCGACCGCATCATCGAGTCGGGCGGATTCATCACCGCCCCCACCGGTGGTGCTCCGGATGCCAACCTGATCCCCATCCCCAAGCCGGTGGCCGACGCGGCCATGGATTCGGCCGAGTGCATCGGCTGTGGAGCCTGTGTGGCGGCGTGCCCGAACGGAGCGGCCAACCTGTTCACCGCGGCCAAGATCAACCATCTCAACGTCCTGCCCCAAGGACAGGCCGAGCGCTACAAGCGCGTCGAGGCCATGGTCGAGACCATGGACGAGTACTTCGGGTCGTGCACCAACCACGGTGAGTGCCAGGCGGCGTGCCCCAAGGAGATCTCGATCGACGTGATCGCGCTCATGAACAAGGACTATCGCAAGTCCAAAGTGAAGAATCGCAAGGAACTCAGCCGCGGCTGATCAATTCGCCGAGTGCGTGATGTAGCGGTTCGTCGCCACCACGTCTCCGCACTCGAGCGTCAGATCGATCGTGATCGCACCCTCGGCGAAAGGGGCGACGAACTCGATTTCCCCCACGCGGGTGCAGTCGTCGGCGGCGATGTCACCTTCCCACTTCCACATCTTGTCGTCGTGGGGCACCTCCACGCGCGCGGTCACGATGGCGTCTTGCAGGTTCTCACGGCGATCGCTGACCACGTGGATGTTCATCGTCACCTTCTCGCCGGGTCGCACTCGTGCCGGTGGCCGATCGGCCACCACGATCACCGGTCGACAGGCCTCGGCCAAGGCGGTGAATCCCACTTTTGGTACCCGTTCGTGATCGAGCACGCTCCACGAGACCATCGGCATGGCGTCGTTGAAGGCGAAGATGCAGAAACCACCGGTGGGTCGATACTTCAGGCGACGCAGAGTCTCGATGTGATAGCGGATGACGTCGGCCTGGTACACCTGGGTGGCCAGACGCCACTCGTCGAAGGTGTCGAATGTGGTCGGTGGGACTCGTTCGTCGAAGATCGACTTTTGCAGACCGTGGCTCGCACTCAGATGTTCCCAATCGAGGTCGGGCCACTGATGCGCTTCCATGAAGTCGGCAGAATCCGGAACGGCCTGGGCCCCGAACTCGCTGACGAAACGGACGAGTCGCGGAAGCATGGCCGCGAATCCGGGGAAGTCGCGTTCCTGGCCGTGGTACCAACCGAAATAGAAGTGACTGTCGGTGCCCTCCATTCGCGGTAGATGGGGCAGGATGCCGCTGTGGGCCACGACGGGTCGGGTGACGTCGGCTTTCTCGAGGGCTCGCTTCAACCAGCGATCGAGCACGCTCTTGTTCCACGACGGAAGTTGATGACCTGCGATGAACGGAACGGCTATTTTCTTGATGTCGAAGGTCTTGCCATCGCCCACGGGCAACGAGAGCGGCTCGTTGTGCCCGCACCAGGTGATGATCGACGGGTGATGCCCCAGGATGTTCACGGCTTCGGTGGCTTGGCGCACCGCTTCACGTCGAATCTGTCGGGCGTAGGCCCACTGGAGGGGAAAGTCTTGCCAGATCAGAACGCCCGATTCGTCGGCGGCGTCGTACAACTCGGGACGCGAGATGTGCCCGTGGACGCGCAACAAATCCAGTCCCGCGTCACGAGCCAACTCGACGTCACGGCGCAATTCGTCGGCGGTGGCATCGGCCAGCATGGCTCGAGTGGGCGCCAAGTTCGCACCCTTGACGAACAGGCGCTCGCCGTTGATGGTGTACACCCAGTCGCGCATGGCGACTTCGCGCAGTCCGGTGCGGCGATCGGCTACGTGACTCGTCACGCCATCGCACACCACCTCGACGCGCACATCGGTGAGGTTCTGCTCACCGAGAGACCAGGGCCACCACAAGGCCGGTTGGCTCACATCCACGTCCCACTCGATTTCGTTGAGTCCGACGGCGACCGTGCGCCGTTGCACGTCGGCCACCTCACCGTCGATGTACGTCACCACCTTCACGGCCCGTTCGCCGTCGCTGTCGAGGCGGGCGTGCAGACGCAGATTCGCCCGCGCCTCGTTGGCATCACGGCACAACACGCGCAAGGCGTCGATGCGCACGGGGCCGGTGGTCTCTATGCGTACTGCGCGCCAGACACCTCCGGGATTGAAAAGCGGGTCGATGCAATCCCAATGCTGGAAGACGCCGGTGATGTTCCGCTTGTTCTTCCGGTCTCGCTGGGGCGAACAGGTGGCACCGATGGCCAGCACGTGTTCGTCGTCCAGTCGCGAAAGGGCCGTCACGTCGTACGCGTGCGGGATGAAGTAACCCTCGGGGTCGCCCAGGTAGGCGCCATCGAGCCACACGTCACCTTGGTAGAAGATTCCATCGACCACCACGAATCGACGCTCTCCATCGACGGGGGCCGGCATCGTGAAGTCTCGGCGGTAGAGCAACGGACCGTTACTGGTCGCGAAAAGGGGGTGGGCTTGCCAATGTCCGGGTACGGTCGTCTCGGGCCACTCGGAGTCGTCGGTGTCCAGTCCCACGCTCGTGCGCAACGCATCGTCGGAGGCGATCGAAACCTTCCAAACGCCGGTCAAGTCGAGGCCGAGTCGAACGACTTCTCCGGCACGACCTTCGGCTTCGGTGCTCATGACATGAAACCGTAGTGGACTCGCGCTTCCACCATGTCGTCAGCGACCAGCACCAACTACTGTCGGCGCATGTCCGAATCACGAGCGCCCGAAGTTGCAACCATCAAAGAACTGAGGGCCGCTGGCTGGGTGTCGCGCCCGGTGAAAGAAGAGATGCGATTGAACGCCGTCGCCCGCATCATGGCCAAGGAGCCTCTGTTCGAAGGTGTGCTGGGTTACGAGGACACCGTGATGCCGCAGTTGGAGAACGCCATCCTCGCGGGGCACGACGTGATCTTCTTGGGAGAGCGCGGACAAGCCAAGACCCGAATGATCCGAAGCCTGATCGGTCTTCTCGACGAGTGGATGCCCATCGTCGCCGGTAGCGAGATCAACGACGATCCCTACAACCCGGTGTCCAAGCACGCTCGTGATCTGATGGCCGAGATGGGCGACGAGACCCCCATTGCCTGGGTACATCGCTCCGATCGATTCGGTGAGAAGTTGGCCACCCCCGACACGTCGATCGCCGATCTCATCGGCGAGGTCGATCCGATAAAAGTTGCCGAGGGTCGTTACCTCAGTGACGAACTAACGCTTCATTACGGACTTGTTCCCCGAACCAACCGGGGCATCTTCGCCATGAACGAGTTGCCCGACCTCTCCGAGCGAATCCAGGTTGGTCTTCTCAACATCCTCGAAGAGCGCGACGTGCAGGTGCGCGGCTACAAAATCCGTCTTCCGCTCGACGTGTTGTTGGTGGCCTCGGCGAACCCCGAGGACTACACCAATCGCGGCCGAATCATCACGCCGTTGAAGGACCGCTTCGGAAGCCAGATCCGAACGCACTATCCGCTCGAGGTGGCCACCGAAGTCATGATCGTTCGTCAAGAGTCGCGTCCTCCGAGTGTCGGATCGATCACGGTCACGGTTCCGTCCTACATGGAACTGATCGTGGCGTCTTTCAGTCATTTGGCCCGCGCCAGTAGTCAGGTGAACCAGCGCAGTGGTGTGTCGGTCCGCCTCAGCGTGAGCAACTACGAGGTGATGGCCGCCAACGCACTACGCCGCGGCTTGCGATTGGGTGAGACCAACGTGGTGCCCCGCGTGTGCGACCTCGATTCCTTTGCTGCGTCCACCGGCGGCAAGATCGAGATCGAGGCCATGGAGGACGGTCGTGAGGGACAGGTGTTGCGCGAGTTGGTGAAGGCCGCGGTGCTCACGTCGTATCGCGATCTGGTCAGCCCCGAACTGACCCGCGACATCGTCACCGCGTTCGAGGAGGGGGCGGTGGTTCACACCGGAGAAGACGTGCCGTCGTCCGAGCAAGCCGCCCTTCTCGAGCAGATCCCGGCGTTGAAAGCGGCGGTGTCACCATTGCTCGCCGGTGACGACAGCCCGGCCAGTGTTGCCGCCGCCGTCGAGTTCGTGTTGGAGGGAATGCACCTGTCGAAGCGACTCAACAAGGACCAGAGTGCCGGCAGTGGCGGCACCTACCGCAGTCGTTGACCTCTCGGTCAGACGGTGAGGGGGACGACGACCCGACTCATCGTCCGCCCAGTTTGTTCTCGATCTCCCTCAGAGCATCGACCACGCGGTCGGTTTCGCTGCGGTGCTCGTGAACCAGGCGAACCAACCAGAAGCGCATGAAACGAGCCAGCGAGTAGCGCACGAACAGGGCGGTGCCGGCGATGACAAGAGCCAGCCCGATGAGCGTGCCGGTGGCGAGAAATGCGATCTGGTCACCCAGTTCGGTGGTACCGCTGGCTTGGAATCCGCCCACGATGGCCATGGCGACACCGGCGATGAGAGCCACGGTGCCGATGGCCAGAAGCCAACGTTCGCGGTCGGCGCGGGCGCCACGCAATTTCAATTCGCCGATCTCCTCGGTGAAGGTCTGGATGCGGTTCTCGTTCATGGCTCGTTCCGTTTCTCTGTTGTTGGGGAAATTCTCGATCTGCGGTTGCTCGACATGACGGTCACGGGCCTAGGTAGGCCCCCGCCAATACATCATCGCTGATCTCCGATGCCTTGCCCGACATTCGCACGGTGCCGTGAGCCAACAAAACGGCGGTATCGGCCACCCCCAACACCGTGCGGGCGAACTGTTCGACGACCAGCACCGACACCCCCTCGGTGGCGATGGTGGCGACCTGGGCGTACAACTCGGCCACGATGAGCGGGGCCAATCCCATCGACAACTCGTCGAGCAACAAGATGACCGGGTCAGTGGCCAGAGCACGTGCCAACGAGAGCATCTGTTGTTCGCCTCCCGACATGGTCCCGGCCAGTTGTGTCCGACGCTCTCCCAGTCGCGGAAAACGCGCGTAGGTCTTGTCCTCGATGTCGCCCAGCTTTTGACCACTGAAGGTGGCCATCAGCAGATTTTCGCGCACCGTCAAGTTCGGGAAGACTCCGCGACCCTCGGGGATGGTGCACAGACCGGCGCGAGCAAGTGCGCTGGCCGATGCGCCGGTGACATCGCGACCAGCCACGATGAGATGACCCGCCGACGGTCGCAGTAAACCGCTGATGACCTTGATGGTGGTGCTCTTCCCGGCGCCGTTCGGGCCGAGAAGCGCCACCACCTCTCCACGAGCGATCGAAAGGTTCACCCCGTGCAACACGTTGATGGAGCCGTAGCCGGCTCGGACGTTGCGCAATTCGAGAATGGGCGAAACGCTCATGTCGTTCCCAAGTAGGCCTGCAACACCGCACCGTCGTTTTGGATCTCGTTCGGAGTACCGCGGGCGATGATGTTGCCCAGATCGAGAACGTGGATGTGATCGCACACGCGCATCACCAGGCCCATGTCGTGCTCGACCAGCAACACACCAAGGCCGTCGGTGGCCAATTCGCGCAACAGGCGTCCGAGTCGCTCGGTCTCGGAATCGTCCAGACCCGACGCTGGCTCGTCGAGCAACAGAAGCCGGGGCTCGGTGGCCAAGGCGCGGGCGATCTCCACCAAGCGCGCCGAGCCGGTGGGCAAATCACCGGCCGGGAAATCGGCCAAATGCGACAGTCCGACTCTTTCCAACAACGCATCCACCCGGCTGCTCACGTCGAGAATGGTCGTAAGTTCGGTCGCCACGCGGACGTTGTCGCGAACCGTGAGCGACGAGAACACCTCGAGACGCTGGAACGTTCGGGCCAGGCCCCGTTTGGCGCGCCGGTGAGGGGCCTGGCGCGTGATGTCCACCCCACCGACGAAAACTTGTCCGGCGGTGGGCTCTTGCATGCCGCTTATCACGTTGAACAAGGTCGTCTTGCCGGCGCCGTTGGGGCCGATGAGGCCGGTCACTTGACCGGCCTCCGCGTCCAGGTCGACGCCACCGACGGCCATCACACCACCAAATCGGACCATCACCCCACGGATTTCCAGCAACGGCATCAGAGCACCACGCCGATCTTTTGCTCGGCCAACTCGATGTCTTCACGGCTGAAGTTCGCGTCCAGGCCCGCCAGGTCGGGCGACGCCACGTGCACGCGGGGAGCGTTCTCGGCAACACGTTGCGCTCCCACACCGAACAACGCGACCAGCCCGATGGTCAAGATGATCCGCTTGCCGGTGGCGTCGAGGGCGGTGCTCCAGTCGATTCCTGCAGCGATGGCCATTCCGATGGCCAACCACACCCCCGCCACCAGGCGACGGCGAGAGCCAGCGCTCATGAGTGCCGCCAGATTGGGGGAGACCGCCAGGATCCACACCACGCTGGCCACGAAGAACGACCAGTGAGAGATGATCTCGGTGGCGTCGAGGGCCCAAACACCGATAGACCCCGCGGCAGCAATCGCGATCAGTCGAGGTTGTTCGGTCAACGGCCGAAACGCATCGCCGATTTGGGCTGCCGCACCCTGAGGATTGCGACCGAGGGTGATGCCGACCGTGCCCGGACCGATCTTGGTGAGGTTCTTGACCGTGGGCACGATGGTGGCCAGCACCGAGTTGCCACCCAACAACAATCCGCCGAAAAGCGCACCAGCCACCGAACTCACCCCACCGACCACGGCCAAGAGCACGATGGGCAGACTCTGCGTGAAGTCGTATTGCTGCGGGCTCACCTTGTCACCAGCCAGAGCACCGGCACACGCGGCGATACCGGCCGAAATGGCAAAGGCTGCCAACTTGGTGCGGGTGAGGCTCATGCCCAACGTGGCGGCGGCAACGGGCGAGTCCTTCAGCGCCACCAAGCGACGGCCGAGGCGACTACGACGCACCGCCACCACGATCAAGCCGAGGAGAGAGAAGCAGACGGAAGCCAGAATCAGTCGGGCTCGCGGAGAGTCGATGGTGATGAAGGGAACACGCAACACGGGCACGGTGATGTTGCCGGTCTGGAAGGTCTGGCGTTGGTTGAAGACGATCTTGCTGACCATCACCGCGAATGCCGCGGTCGCCAAGGCGAGATAAATGCCCGATAAACGCAGCGCGGGGAGTGCGACGATCGCTCCCACGATCGCGACGATGGCGATCGCCGCGGCCAAGCTGATCAGGTTGCCGTTGCCCGGAAGTTTGGACATGGCAATGGCTCCGAGCCCCGCGAACGTGAGAGGTGCCAACGACATCTGGCCGGCGTAGCCGGTGAGGGGCACGAGCGACAAGGTGACCATCGCAAAGGTGAAACCGTTCAGCAACAGCAAGGTGTTCGATCTCGTGAGCATTCCCGAGATACCGACGATCACGGCGACCAGGCTGATGGCACCGAGGATCGCCGTGCGCCATTCAGGGACATCGTTCGCCTCGCGCAATTTCGTCGTGCCGACGCGCAAACGACTCTGGGGTCGCACCAGCAACGCGATGAACAACACCATGGTCGGCAGAGCCGCTCTCACGCCCGACAAAGAGAAGCCGAAGACCGATTGCGGAAACCAATCCTCATCGGACACCATCAGGTAGTAGGCGTCGAGGAGGCCCAGCAGCCCGGCACCGAGGAATGTGAGAGGAAGGCTCTTCAGTCGGCCGATGATGGCGGCGGCGTACGCGTTGATCACGAGCAACACCAATGGTTCGATGTTGAGCTGTTGATCACCGGCCAGGAGGATTCCGGCGAGTCCGGCCAGCGACGCGCTGATCCCCCACGCGAACATGGAAACGCGATCGGGTCGACCTCCGTTCAGTTCGGTGAGGTTGCGATCATCCACGACCGCGCGCATCGCCACACCCATGCGGGTCTTGTACAGAACGATGCGCAGGATGATGGCCACCACCACCGCACAACCGAAGGTGATGAGTCGGTGCCAACTGACGTTGAAGCCGCCAACGGAGATGCTGTTACCCTCGAAGAACTTGAGGAAGGCCTCACGACTGGCATCGTTGGGCCAGATCCAGTTGGCCAGGCCGATCATGAAGGCGAACAGGGCCACGGTCACCGACAGTCGCACCACCTCGGTGGTTCCTTGCAGACCTCGCATCACGAAACGCTCGGTGGCGATGCCAAACAGCGGACACAGTACGAACAGCGTGATGAACAAGGCCACCGGCGCCGGTAGGTCCCAATCGAATCGTATTTGCCAGTACGTGAACGCCGACAACATACCGGTGGCGCCGTGGGCCAGGTTGAAAATGCCCGACGTGGTGTAGGTGACGACCAGTCCACTGGCCACCACCGCGTAGATGGCTCCCGTCGACAGACCGATGATGGTGAACGTCAGAAGTTGCTGCATCAGCGGCCGGTCGTCCGGATCATGAATATTCGACTGTCGTGTCGGAAGATCAGTTGGGTCGCGTCGGATCGATGGCCACCGACGGATCACCGAAGTCACCTTCGATGGCGATGGCACCGTTTTCCTCGTCACAATGCCAGCCGTTGCCGTTGTCGTCGGCACTGCCGCGCTCGGGGTACACCCGTTGCCATCTTCCATCGACCACGCCGATTATGAGTCCGCACTTCGGTGGCTCGTTGCCACCGGGATTGGACTCGGCGTGGAGACCGCCCGCCGTCCACGAGGTGACTTTCTTGGCTTCGGCCAACGCGCATTCGCGCTCCAACACGTTGTCATTGGCGTCGAGACACGCGTTGGCCGACTGCACGAAGAGCAGCATGGCCGACACGGTTTGCTGGCCCAATCCGGCGATACGCCCATCGGGCTTGTACGTGGCCATCATCTTGAGAAACTCGGCCAGCGCGGGGTTCTGGTCACCCTCCTCGAATGGTGTGTACACGGTGCGCACCCGCAGTCCCTCGGTCGACTGGGCGTTACCCTCGGCGACCAACTGCTCGCTGTAGTGGTTGGAGTCGTTCAACACCAGGTCAGGCACGTAACCCACTTCGCGCATGGCCTTGTAGAGCAGGATCATGTTCCCGGGCTCGCCCACCATCGTGAGCATCGTGACGCCCTCGTCCTTCAACTGTTGAGCGAAGGGTGTCCAATTGGCCTCACCCACCGGGTTGTAGGGGATCATCAGGGGATCACCAAAGCCGCCGACGGCGACCATGGTCGCCTTGAGCTGCTCGGCCACCATCTTGGTGCTGACGAAGTCGCCGTACACGATGGCGGGCTTCGCGATGGCGTCAGTTTGATACTGCTTGGCCCACAAAAACCACGAGGCGGGCTTGAGGTTCGGCGGATTGGGGATGGGCTGCACACGGCCGTTGGCCAACGAGGCCTCGGCGGTGACCGCGTAACCCGGGAACGACACCAAACCACATTCGTGGAAGCGCGGGTACATCTGGTTGTCGAACACCCAACCCCCACCAACCATGGCGAAGGTCTCGGCGCAGGCCTGCTCGGTGGCCGCGGGAACGTTGAACAACTTGCCGTCGAGATCCACGATCTCGATGGGTAGACCGCGCACACCTCCTTGAGCGTTGCACCAACCAGCGAAGGCCTCGGCGGCGTCGAGCATCTCGATCGTCAAGCCAGGCACTGCCTCGTAGCCGTGGTCGGTGGCGGTTCCGAGGCGCAGGGTGTCGCCACCGTTTTGGCCTTCGGCGATGGTGGGCACTCCGGCCTCGGTGGCCGGGCCACACGGACTGGGCATGTCCCCGAACATGACGGTGGTGGGCGTATCGTCGGTTGGAGCCTCGGTCGCGGACGGTGCCGCGGTCGACGGAGCGTCGGTCGACGCCCCGTTCGGCGCCTCGTCAGAATCCTGGCGGTTCGAGCAACCGACCGCGGTGATGACCACCAGGGCGACGGCGACCGCTACCCGGTTCGAGCGATTTCTGCTGACCATGATTCCCCCCATGATTCGGTTCGGAGCCCCCCGTGGCCCGACTCACGAGCGACACTAGCAAGCAGGGGTCCGATCGGATAGGGGCACCGAAGTCCGATTCCATGATGGGGCGGTGCGAGCCTGACCGGTGACAAGTGATAAGAACTTTCCGTGTCTGCAGCAACCACGCCGTCGACTCCGGGAGCCGACGGGATATTCGTCGCGCCGCTGGTCGTCGAGTATCCGTACAAGCGCACCGTCGGAACCTTGTTGTCTCGGTTTTTCTTGTCCTTGCAGGAAGGTCGACTGGAGGGGACACGGGGATCCGACGGCCGCGTGTTTTTCCCGCCCGCCGAGTTCGATCCGGTCACCGGACGTGCTTTGGACGAATGGGTGACCCTGCCCGAGACCGGGACGGTGACAACGTGGGCGTGGCAGTCGGTGCCGCAGCCGAATCAACCACTCGAACACCCATTCGCGTGGGCCTTGATCACCATCGACGGCACCGAGGTGCCAATGCTCCACGCCGTGGATGCCGGAGACATCGGGCGTATCCGCACCGGTTCGCGGGTGAAGGTGCGCTGGGCCGCCGAACGGTCCGGTGGAGTGCGTGACATCGCGTGTTTCGACCTGTTGGAGGAGGCCTCGTGAGCGAAGCCGACGGAATCATGCGACTGCGTCAGCCGATCTCGGTGACCTACAACTGGTCGGCCGGCCCGAATGCGACCAGTCACCTCAATGGTCTCCTCGCGGGAACCCTCATCGGAAAGCGGTGCCCGAGTTGCTCGCTCGTGTACTTTCCCCCGCGCAACGGGGTGTGTCCGAAATGTGCGCGCGTCCTGGGTGACGACGTAGTGGTGGGACCGCGTGGCACCATCACCACCTTCTGCGTGGTGAACGTGCCGTTCCTCGGCCAGAAGATCAAGTTGCCCTACGTGGCCGCTCAGATCCTGCTCGACGGCGCCGACATCTCGATGCAGCATCTCATACAGGAATGTGAGGCCGGTGACGTGCGTATCGGTATGCGCGTCGAACCGGTGTGGAAGGACCGCAGTGAGTGGGGTCCGTCGCTCGAGAACATCGCCCACTTCCGTCCGACCGGCGAGCCCGATCGTGACATGGGCGTCGAGGCGGGAGCCAGTTGATGGCGCGCCGTGACGTGGCCATCGTCGCAACGGCCCAGCGGCCCAACCAGGTTGGCTCCACCCTCACGTCGGTGGAGCTGATCCTGCCCGTCATCAACGAGGTGATCGAAAAGCTCGGTATCGAGCGCCAGAAGATCGGCTTCTGGTGCCACGGAAGTTGCGACTACATGAGTGGTCAGCCGTTCAGTTTCGTGGCCGCGGTCGACGCCATCGGCGCGTGGCCGCCCATCATCGAGAGCCATGTGGAAGGTGACGGCGCCCTGGCGCTGTACGAGGCCTGGGTGAAGATTCAGACCGGGGAGTGCGACGTGGCATTGGTCTTCTCCAACGGCAAGACCACCTCGGGCCCCATCGATCGCATTCTCAACCTGCAGGCCGACCCGTACATGGTGACGCCTTTGTGGCCGGGATTCGATTCGCTCTCGGCCCTTCAGGCTCGTGCCTGTCTCGACAGCAACGTCCTCACCGAGGCCGACATGGCCGAGGTGGCGGCGCGCAGTTATCGCGATGCTCTCAACAATCCCATCGCCTACGCCAAGGAGAACGTCACCGCCGAACAGTTGCTGGCTCGCCCCTACGTCACCGCTCCGTTGCGCGCGCACGACTGCGGGGTGCCCGTCGACGGGGCCAACGCCGTCGTTCTGGCCGCCGGTGACGCCGCGCGCGGCCTCGCCGAGCGTCCGGCGTGGATCCGCGGTATCGACCACCGTATCGACACCCAACGTTTGGGAGCGCGCTCGATGACCGAGAGTTTCTCGACCGCGGTGGCCGCTCACAAGGCCGGCGTTGGTGACGACCGCATCGACGTCGCCGAGTTGCACGCGCCCTACACGCATCAGGAGATTCTGTTGCGACGGGCCATGAATCTCGGCGAGGGCACGCACATCAACCCGAGTGGTGGAGCGTTGGTGTCGAACCCGGCCATGGCCGCCGGATTGGCTCGCTTCGCCGAAGCGGCCGAGAGTGTTTTCTCCGGATCTGCCGATCGTGTCTTGGCACACTGCACGAGTGGACCGATGTTGCAGCAGAACCTGGTGTGTGTGATGGAGGGTGAGTGAGATGGCTGATCTCTGTGCGGTAGTTGGTGTCGGACAAACCAAGCATGCGTCGTGTCGCGCCGATGTTTCCATCGCCGGCCTCGTGCGTGAGGCGGTCGATCGAGCGTTGGCCGATGCCAACATCGGGATCGACGACGTCGATGCCATCGTCATCGGCAAGGCCCCCGATCCTCTCGAGGGCGTTGCCATGCCCGAATTGTGGTTGGCCGACGCCCTGGCGGCGCACGGCAAGCCCGTCTTTCGGGTTCACACCGCAGGTTCGGTCGGCGGCTCCACCGCCATCGTGGCCGCGCAACACGTGATGGCCGGCATTCACGGCACGGTTCTCACCATCGGCTTCGAGAAGCAGAGTGATGGCAACGCCATGTGGGCGCTCAGTGTTCCGATTCCGTTCGGTATGCCGGTGCACGCCGGTGCCGGCGGGTACTTCTCTCCGATCGTGCGTGGCTACATCAAGCGTTCGGGTGCTCCGTCGCATGTCGGCGCCATGGTGGCCGTGAAAGACCGCACCAACGCTTGCCGAAACCCGTATGCGCACCTGCACGAACCGGACTGGACCCTCGAGAAGGCCCTCGAGAGCCCGATGATGTGGGACCCCATCCGCTTCGTCGAGACCTGCCCGTCGAGCGACGGTGCCATGGCGCTCGTGCTCATGAGCGAGGAGCGCGCCGACAAACATGCGGGCCCCAAGGCCTGGGTCCACGCCACCGCCATGCGCAGCGAGCCCACGGCGTTTGCCGGTCGCGAGCAAGTGAGTCCGCGCGCCGGAGAAATGTGCGCCGAGGATCTGTGGCGCAAGGGCGGAATCACCAATCCGGCCAAGGAGATCGACGTCGCGGAAATCTACGTGCCGTTCGCGTGGTTCGAGCCGATGTGGCTGGAAAACCTCGGTTTCGCGTCGCGCAACGAGGGATGGCGTTGGGTGGAGGATGGCATCACCGACATCGGTGGTGCGTTGCCCGTCAATCCGTCCGGTGGAGTGATGTCGACCAACCCCATCGGTGCCTCGGGCATGCTGCGCTTCGGCGAGGCAGCCATGCAGGTGATGGGTAAAGCCGGCGAGCATCAGATCGATGGTGCGCGCAAGGCGATCGGACACGCCTATGGCGGCGGCAGTCAGTTTTTCGCCATGTGGTTGGTGTCGAACGGCAAACCCTGACGCACCGGCGTCAGGTGCGGGTCCAAATGGGTGCGCGCTTTTCGGCGAAGGCCCGGGGACCCTCTTTCGAATCATTCGTGCTGAAGATGGGCCAGCCGATCTCGAATTCCAATTTCAACGCATCGGTCTCGGACAGGGTTGCGGTCTCCTGCACGGACTTGAGGATGGCCTCCACCGCGAGGGGCCCGTTGGCGCCGATCATCTCGGCCAATTCCATCGCCTTGTCGAGAGCCTTACCATCGGGAACGACATGACCGATCAGGCCGATCTCTCTGGCCTCGGTCGCCGTGTAGGCACGAGCGGTGAGCAGCATCTCGAGAGCGTTGGTGTAGCCGATCTGTCGTTGCAGGCGCACGGTGCTGCCTCCGACGGGGAAAAGACCACGACGAGCCTCGAACACGCCGAAGGTGGCGCTCTCGCCGGCGACGCGTAGATGCGTTGCTTGCAGAATCTCGGTACCACCAGCCACGGCGTAGCCCTCGACGGCGGCGATCAACGGCTTGCGAAGGCGGTAGTGACGCAGTAGCGCCTTCCAATGCAGATCGGGGTCGGCGGCCCAGCGCTCTTGGTACGGGTTCGGACCGGCGTCGTCGTTCGCCCGCGCCTTCAGGTCCATGCCGGTACAGAACGAACCGCCTGATCCCGTCAGGATCGCACATCGGATGTCGTCGTCGTCGTTCAGACGCACCCAGGCGTCGGCCAGCCCGACGATCATCGCCGAACTCAGTGCGTTCTTGGCCTCGGGACGGTTCATGGTGACCACCAGGGTGTGTCCCACTCGCTCGACCAGTAGATGCTCGGTGCCCGACATGTCGCCTCCTTACCCCGATGATGCCCCGTATGTGGTAGCACACATGTATGCCCGCTCGCACCTTCAACATTGCAGATCTCTTCGAGGCCGCCGTCGACGAATGGCCCGATCGGGAGTACGTGGTCGACGAAAACGTGAGGCGTACGTACCTCGAAATGGACCGCCGGGCGAATCGCTTGGCGCACCACTTGGCCGCCCAGGGCGTCGAGCCCGGAGACCACGTGGGCATTTACGCGCTGAACCGCGTCGAGTGGGTGGAGGCCCTGTGGGCCATTTTCAAGATCCGGGCGGTCTGGATCAACATCAACTATCGCTACGTCGAGGACGAACTGGCGTATCTCTTCGACAACGCCGATCTGAGTCACTTGATCGTCGAGCCGGAGTACGCCGAGCGTGCTCGTGCCGTTCAGCCCGACCTCGCGCAATTGGTGATGGGACCGGACTTCGAGGCGGCCTTGGCCGCTCAGTCCGACGAGCGCGACTTCGGGCCGCGTAGCAACGACGACATCTACATGCTGTTCACCGGTGGCACCACCGGCATGCCCAAGGGTGTGGTGTGGCGACACGAGGACGTGGTCATGGCGTTGGGCGGAGGTATCGACATCACCACCGGTGTTCGGATGACCGAGCCCGGCCAATTCGTGGAGAAGGGCCGCAACGGTTTCCATTTGTGCGGCCTGCCCATCGCCCCCCTCATGCACGGCGCCACGCAATGGAGCGTGATGGGTCAGAGCTTCATCGGTAACAAGGTGGTTCTGCGCGCCAAGTTCGACGCGGCCGATGTGTTTCGAACGATCGACGCCGAGAAGGTGAACCTGGTGATGATCACCGGCGATGCCATGGCGCGTCCGATGCTCGACCACCTCGTCGATCACCGCGCCGAGTACGACCTGTCGTCTCTGTTCGCTTTCAGTTCGAGCGCGGTGCTGTTCTCACAGGCGTGCAAGGACCAATTCATCGGTATGTTCCCCAACATCGTGCTGACCGACGCCGTCGGGTCCAGCGAGGGTGGTGCCAACGGCATCACGATGGTCGGCAAGGACGCGCCCAAGACCCCCGGTCTCACGGTGAGGGCCGCTCCCGACTCGGTGGTGCTCGGGGACGATTTGCGTCCACTGCCCGCCGGAGTGATGGGAAAGTTGGCCCGCACCGGCAATATCCCGTTGCGGTATCACAAGGATCCCGAAAAATCGGCGGCCACCTTCGTCACCGGCCCCGACGGCACGCGCTACTCCATTCCCGGCGACTTTGCCGTGTTGCAAGAGGACGGGTCGATCACGTTGATCGGTCGTGGCTCGGTGTGCATCAACAGTGGTGGCGAGAAGATCTTCCCCGAGGAAGTGGAGAACGCGCTGAAGTCGCATCCCGAGGTGTTCGACGCGGTCGTGGTCGGAGTGCCCGACGAACGCTGGGGTGAACGGGTGGCCGCGGTGGTGCAGGCCCGCGCGGGCACCGCCCCGAATCTCGAGAGCATCCAGGAGCATTGTCGCAAGCACGTGGCCGGCTACAAGGTGCCTCGCCAACTGACCTTGGTCGACACCATGGTGCGTTCGCCCGCGGGCAAGAGTGATTACCGCTGGGCGAAAGAGCGCGCGGTCGAGGACGTGGGTCGCTGATCATGTCCGGACCGCTCGCGGGCGTTCGGGTCGTCGAGTTGGTGGGTCAAGGCCCCGGCCCCTACGGCGCGATGATCCTGGCCGACCTCGGTGCCGATGTGGTGGCCGTCGATCGGCCCGACGTGGTCGCGCGCGCGAATCGTTCGCGCGTTGCCACCAATCCGATGATGCGCGGAAAGCGCGGGGTGTCGATCGATCTGAAGGACGACGAACATCGCGCTCGTCTGTTGCAGTTGATCGATCGAGCGGACGTGCTCGTCGATCCCTTCCGTCCTGGCGTGTGCGAACGGTTGGGGTTGGGCCCGACGGTCCTGTGTGAGCGCAATTCGCGACTGATCTTCGCGCGGATGACCGGGTGGGGTCAGACCGGACCTTGGACCGATCGCGCGGGCCACGACATCAACTACATCGCCTTGTCGGGTGCGTTGCACACGATCGGCTACGAGGGTCAGCCGCCGACGGTGCCCATCAACATGCTCGGCGACTTCGCCGGAGGCGGCCTGCTGTTGGCGATGGGTGTATCGGCCGCATTGGTCGAACGCCACAGCAGTGGGCTCGGACAGATCATCGACGTGGCCATGGTCGACGGGGCGGCCATGATCCTGGGTCCCTTCTTCGTGGCCGTCGACAGTGGTTTTTGGGGCGAACGTGGCACCAACCATCTCGATGGCGGGGCGCACTTCTACAACGTGTACCGAACGTCCGATGGTGGTTGGGTCTCGGTCGGGGCGATCGAACCGCAGTTCTACGCCGAGTTGGTGAGCCGACTGGGCGTGGCCGACGACGAATTGCTGACTCCCGCGCGTCAGAACGAGCGCACCGTGTGGGTCGAGGCGAAGAAGCGAATGGCTCAGGTCTTCGGCACGCGCACACGCGCCGAGTGGGAAGTGGTCTTCGAGGGGTCCGACGCGTGTTTCTCACCGGTGTTGTCGCCGAGCGAGGTGACCACCCATCCGCACACGGCGGCTCGCGGTGTCACCGTGAGCGTCAACGGCGTGACCCAGGCCCAGAGCGCGCCACGCTTCTCGCGCTCGGAGGCCGGCGCAGGTGTGCCTTGTCATCCCGGGGAGAATTCGGTCGACGAGATTCTCGCCGGTTGGAACCAGTGAGTCAGCGGCAGACCGTCGCACCGTCGACGAGCAACGACTCGCCGCAGACGAAGCCGGCTCGATCACTGCACAGCCACACCGCCGCCTCGGCGATCTCGGCGGGTTCGCCCAGATAGCCACGGCCGATCCCGCGGCTGACCATCTTCTCGATCTGCGGGTCGCCGTTGATGAAGTTTTCGATCATGGGGGTGCGTGTGGTGCCGGGAAGGATGGCGTTCACGCGCACACCCTTGGCCGCGTATTCCTGGGCGGCGCACTTCGTGAGCCCCAACACCCCGTGCTTGGCGGCGGTGTAATGCGGCAGTCCGGGTGCGGCCACCACACCGGCACCCGAGGACACGTTCACGATGGAACCGGCCCCCTGCGCGGCCATCACACCGAGTTCGTACTTGAGGCACAGGAAGACGCTGGTGAGGTTGGCGTTGATCATTTGGTGCCACTCGTGAAGGGGCAGGTCGATGAACGAGCCGAAGCGTCCACTGATGCCGGCGTTGTTCACGGCGCAGTCGAGGCGACCGTAGCGATCGATGGCGGTGTCGATGACCGCGGCCACGTCGTCCTCTTTCGTGAGGTCGGCGGCCACCGCCACGGCTTCGCCGCCGTGTTCTTGAATCGATTGCACCACCGCCCGTGCCGACGCCTCGTCGATGTCGCACACCAGGACGGCCGCACCTTCGGTGGCGAAGAGTCGTGCGGTGGCTTCTCCGATGCCACGACCGGCACCGGTGACGAGGGCCACCTTGCCCTCGGCCAGACCGAGGCGGAGTGGAAACGCGGCGCGGACGATCTCGTCGGTCTGCTCGCTGGGGAGGGGCAAATGGGGAGTGGGCTCGTTCGATTCGGACACGTCCGCCACGGTAGTTCGTCTACGGTGTTCGCATGTTGACTTCGGGGGCGGAGCGATCGATCCTGAATTTGCTCTACACCTACGCCGAGCGCATCGACGCCGGTGATTTCGACGGTGTGTCGCGCTTGTTCGACGGTGCTCGGGTGTTCATGGCCGGCCCCGATCAGCCCGCGGTGCCGGGTTCGCTGGTCGGCACGGTGATGGCTCGTTTCGTGAAGATGTACGACGGTGTTCCGCGCACCAAGCACGTGGTCACGAACTCCATCATCGAAGCCGAGGGTCCGTCGTCCGCGCTCGCTCGCTCGCAGTTCACCGTCCTGCAGGAGGTGCCGGGGGTGTTGCCGTTGCAGGTGGTGGCCGCGGGCCGCTACCACGATCGCTTCGTCACCGATGACGGAGCGACGTGGCGATTCGATCAGCGGGTGATGTTCGTCGATGCCCACGGCGACGTGTCGGCACATTTGAATCAGGAGGCGGGCCGGTGAGTGTCTTGGTGTTGGGCGAGGGCCCGATCGCGCGACATCTGCGGGCCACGGTGGTGTCCGACGTCGCGGCGGCGGTCGTCGTCACCGAGGTGGACGGCGCTCGGGGGGTCGGTCCCATCGAGGAACTCGACGACGCCACCATCGACGCGGTGTTCGAACAGCCGATGCAAAAGGTGATTGCCGGTCTGCAGCAGGCTCATGCGGCCGGGGTCGAGCGCATCGTCGTGATCGTGCCCACCATCGGAATGTCGGGTGGGGACCGACACGCCGTTCATGCGGCATTGGCCGAGGCGGCCCGTATCACGGTGAAATCGGCGGCGCGACAGTGGGGACCCGACGGGATCACGGTCAACGCGGTGGCCCTGGCTCCCGAGGAGTTCGGCGTCGATCCCGCGGTGTCGGGTCCGGTGGCCATCGCACCCCGTGCGATGAGGGGCACGGTCGATGCATCGAACACGGTGAATTGGTTGTGCAGTGGTGCGGCGGCGCACGTGACGGGACAGACCGTGGTGTGCGACGGAGGACTGTGGATGTGAGTCGCCTCGACGGGCGCGTGGCCGTGGTGACCGGTGCCGGTCAGGGCGTGGGTGAGGGCATCGCTCGTCGTCTCGCCTCGGAGGCCTGCCTGGTGGTCGTGGCGGCCCGACGCGCCGAGACCGGCGAGCCGGTGGCCGAGTCCATTCGCGACCATGGTGGGCGAGCGGAGTGCATCGTCACCGACGTCGCCGACGGCGACTCGGTACAGGCCTGCGTCGACGAGACGGTGCGACGCTTCGGACGGCTCGACATCATGGTCCACAACGCCTTCATGGGAGGAATTCCGCACAAACTGGAGAACGCGCGTATCGACAAGCACTGGATGAAGATGTCGCGCACCGGTGTGTGGGCCAGTTTGTTCTGCGCACGTTCGGCGATGCCACATCTGGTGGAGAGTTCCCGCCGTCCGCGTGGCACGGGTGGCGGCCGTCTGATCCTGATCACCTCGCCCTCGGGCGTGGAAGGAAGCGCCAACATCCCGCTGTATTCGTCGGCCAAGGCCGCGCAGCGTGCCATCGCCAAGAGCCTGGCCCGCGAATGGGGTCCGCACGGTGTCACTGTGAACTGCATCGGGCCGGTGGCGGGTAGTCCCGCGTTGCTCACCGCGTTCGAGCGTGATCCGGCATTGCGGGACGCCATCGAAGCCCGCACTCCGCTGGGTCGCGTGGGCGACATCACCGGGGACGTCGGTTCGGTGGCGTTGTTCCTCGCCAGCGACGATTCCGCCTACGTCACCGGACAAACGATCATTTGCGACGGCGGGTCGTTTCTCGGGCTGTAGACCGGCACCCTCGCGAGTGCGAGACTGGTTCCATGATCAAACTCATCTCCATGCTGAAGCGCAAGCCGGGCACCACGCACCAAGAATTCCTCGACTACTGGTTCGACGTTCACGGTCCGCTCATCAAGGCCAACTCGGCGGCCACGTACGTGCGTCGTTACGAACAACACCCCGCCGCCTGGCCGGCTGAAGGTAGTCGTCGGCCCGAGCCCGAGTTCGATGGCGTGACCATTCAGCACTTCGACTCCACCGAGGCCTTCTTCGCCCACATGACCGAACCCGATTTTCCCGAGGTCATGGCCGACACCGCCAAGTTCCTCGACTCGTCGTCGTTGAACTTCGTGCTCACCGAGGAACCGCGCATCGTCATCGGCGACTGACGGCGATGGGTCCGACCCCGACGAGGGTTGGTCGGCACGGGGCGTTCGTGCCCCTGTCGCTCGAGTTCCCGCAGGACAAAGTCACGCCGCTCGTGCAGTGTGTCTTCGACGTCGCCGGAGACATCGGACGCGCCGTCGGTTGCGCTCGCACCGACCCAACCACGTCGCGGGGGTGGAGGGCGTGTCGCGAGACACCGCCGTTCACTCGCTCGCGCGATCCGGATGGCCCGCGGTGAGAGCGGGCCTCGGGCGCCGCCTCGCCTGCGCGGGGTTTCCGGTCACGACGCTCGACCCTCTAGGGTGTCTCGGGGGGTCGAGTTGAAGAAGTATCCGATCGAATTGGGCACGTTGTTGTTCACCATGGTGGAGCCCCACAAAGGCCACGAGGTGGAGTACAACCGCTGGTACGAGCGGGACCACTTCTACGGGGGCGTTCTGGTGGGCGCGTATTCGTTCGCCGGTGATCGATTCGTGGCCACGCGCGACCTGAAGGCGTTGCGCTACCCGGCGGACTCGCCCATGACCCCGGACGTCGACACCGGTTCGTACCTGGCCATCTACTGGGTGCTGAAAGGCCACCACGACGATTGGAATCGCTGGAGCGTCGACACGGTCAAGAACCTGCACGCCACCGGGCGCATGTTCGCCGAGCGCACCCACATCCACACGCAGCTCTACGACAACCAATGGTCGATGACCCGTACCGAAACCACCACCAACATCGAGTTGGCCCTCGACCGCGGCTACCCGGGCATCGTGGTGAACGTGGGCGAGTTGAACGAAGGTGTCACTCACGAACAGATGAGCGAATGGATGCAGAAGCAGTGGGCACCCGAGGCTTTCGCCGCCTCGTGGGGCCCCGACGTGTTCAACTACACGAAGTTGCTTCCCTTGTTGCCCGACGCACCGCCCGATGTGCCGCGCGTGCCCAAGGCCGATCAGCGCTTCCTGCAGATCCACTTCGTGGATCACGCCCCCGAGAGTGAATGGGCGCAGGGCTACGGCCGATTCGGCGCCGACCTGGAGGCGAGTGGCCTGGCCCAGCACCTGTGGACCGCGCCGTTCAAGAACACCGTCTTCGGTACCGACACGTACACCGACCAGTTGTGGTGACAGGGGAGAGCATGGAGTCGATCAAGGGCAAAAAGATCCTCGTCACCGGAGTCACCGGCTGGGTGGCCGGACCACTCGCCGAATCGTTGGCCGCCGCCGGTAACACCGTCTTCGGAGCCGCTCGTTTCAAGGACCCTGACTCGCGTGTCCCGTGGCACGACAAAGGGGTGCGGACGATCAGCATCGACCTGGCCCGGGGCGACCTGGACGAGGTGCCCACCGACCTCGACATGGTGCTGCACTTCGCGGTGGCCAAGAGCAACAACTTCGAGGAGGCCTTCGCCTCCAACGCACACGGCAGCGCCGACTTGATGGAGGTGGCGGCTGCGCGCAGCGATTCGTTGACGTTCTTCCACTGTTCGTCGACCGCGGTGTACGAACCCAAGCACGGGTCGCCGCGCACCGAGACCGACCTGCTCGGAGACAGCCACCGCCCGATGCCGGGTATGCCGACCTACAGCATCTCCAAGATCGCCGGCGAGGTGTTGGTGACCCACACCGCCAAGCGGTTGGGCGTGCCGACCGTCATCGCACGCCTCAACGTTCCCTACGGCGACACCTACGGCTGGATGTCGTTCCACCTCATGATGATGGAGCGCAACATCCCGGTCCCGGTTCACGTGGACCGACCCACCACCTACACGCCCATCCACGCCGAGGACATCCACCGCAGTATCCCGTATCTGCTGTCGTACGCCAGCGCCGGTTCCACCGTCGTGAACTGGGGTGGTGATCAGTTGGTGTCCATCGAGGACTGGTGCGAGGAGATGGGACGTCTCACCGGCATCACGCCGACGTTCGCGCCCACGACGGCCACCATCGCGTCCATCGTCCCCGATCTGACGAAACTGCACGACGTCGGCTTCCACTCGTCGGTCGATTGGCGCGACGGCATCCGCCGCCAGATCGCCACCATGCGCCCGGAGCTGTTGAAGAATTAGGCGATCTGGTCGTACAAGAGGGCCTTGTGCATGATGAGGTCCTCGGGATCATCGGGCATCTCGCGATTGCCGTAACTGACCTCGCGCAACGACGTGCGAATGGCGATGGATGCGAAGCGCAGGCTCCCGTACACGATGTACCAGTCGAGATCCTCGGGTGCCGCGCCTCCGGCCTCCACGTAGGCACCGACCACGTCGTCGCGCCGACAGAATTCCGGGAAGCCGGGCATCTGAAACACGTCGGCCAACGACTGGAAGAACATGTGCATGAAGATGAGCCAGCCGACGTCGACACCGGCCGGCCCGAGGTTGATCATCTCCCAGTCGAGTACGGCCGTGGGATTCAGGCCGTCGAACAGCACGTTGCCCGGTCGAGCGTCGCCCCAGTTGATGACGGTGGGGCCGGGGTTCCTCGGTTTGTGTTGGGCCAGCCATTGGAGGGCGCGTTCGATGACGGGAAGTCGAAGATCGCCCCGAGCCCAGTCGTAATAGGCGCGCTGCTCGGCGAGCAGGCGATCGATGGCGTCACCGTTGCGATCGGGGAGGAACGACAGATCGAACCCCGCCGAGGCAGCCTCAGCGAGATCGATGCCGTGAATACGCGCTTGCAAGCGGGCCACCTCGCGACCCAACTCGCGTCGTTGATCGACGCCGAAGTCGTCCATGTAGCTGCCACCGAAGACGTAGGGCGGCATGTCGGGAAGAGCACGACCACCCACCCGATCCATCACGATGAATGGCGATCCGAGAATGCTCTGGTCGGTCTCGAGGAATCGCACGTTGGGTACCGGCACGTCGCTGAACGCACCGACCAACCGCATGGCGCCAGCCTGCGCGGCCAGGTCGTACACCGGGAACACCGGCCAATCGTTCATGTCGGGGCTCAGGCGGGTGACCACCGACTCGCTCTTGCCGTCGTGATGAATGGTGAACAGCAACGTCTCGCTGCTCATGCCGGTTCCTTCGGGGATGCCCACATCGGACACGGTGCAAAGATGGCCGAACTGGCGACCGAACCACTGCTCGAGGGTGCGGGCCAACTGTTCGGGATTGCGTTTCGAGGGAAGGGGCATGATCAGGCTGGCTTCACGTAGGCGAGTTGCTCGAATCGACTCTGGATACGCCAACCCTCCGGGGTACGCACGATGGCGTCGTTGTACCAACCGCTGGCCTGCATGTAGGTGGGCTGATCACCGGGGATGCGCATGGTCATGGTGTAGATCGATCGCACCGTGGCCTTGTCGTCGCCGACGAAGGTGATGGCCACGTTGCCACCTGACGACAGCGACACGTCGAACATCGACATCATGCCCGAGAAGGTGTTGGCCGCCTCGGTGGGGGTACCCACTGGTCCGCCAGCGGTGGAATAGTCCACCCGCGCATCGGCGGTGAAACAACTCACCCAAGTGCTCCAGTCGCGGTCGACCAACGCCCATGAATAGCGGGCCAGCAGGTCGGCGATCAACGCCCGGTCGAGTGCTTCGTTGCTCATTTTTCCCCCTCGATGGTGTCATCTCGAGTGTAAACGCTGCTCACCCCCCTCGGTTCTGCTGGCAGAATGGAACCATGCCGAGCAGCCCACCATCGGGTTCCCTCGTCGTGAAGGGCACGTGTCATCACGACTGTCCCGACTCGTGCGGTTGGGAGGTCACCGTCGAGGACGGTGTGGCGGTGAAGATGCGCGGCAACCCCGAACACCCGTATTCGCAGGGTGAACTGTGTCCCAAGGTGAATCGCTTCCTCGATCGTGTGTACAGCCCGCTGCGCGTTTTGACGCCTCTCATTCGGACCGGCGTCAAGGGGTCGGGCGAGTTCCGCGAGGCCTCGTGGGACGAAGCGACAGGCCTGGTGGCCGATCGATTGCACGACGTTCTCGCCCGCGACGGTGGTGAGGCCATCATGCCGTGGGGCGATGCCGGCACCCAGGGGCTGTTGCAGATGAACTCCCTCGACCGCCGGTTTTTCGCCCGCCTCGGCGCGTCTCGTCAAGTCGACTCGTTGTGTGGTGACACGGCCAAGATCGGTTCGGCCCTCACCTTGGGCTCGCCGTTGGGTTCGGACCCCATGGATGTTCGCTTCAGCAAGTTGATCCTGCTGTGGGGCACCAATACGCGTCTGACCAACCGTCATCTTTGGCCCTTCATCGACGAGGCACGGTCGGCAGGAGCCAAGGTGGTGGTCATCGACCCGGTGCGCACGGTCACTGCCGATGCCGCCGACTGGTTCATACAACCTTTACCGGGTACCGACGTCGCCCTGATGTTGGCCATGATGCACGTGATCATTCGTGACGACTTGATCGACCGCGTGTACGTCGACCTTCACACCGAGGGATTCGACGAACTGTCGACACACGTCTTGTCGTGCACACCGAATTGGGCGGCGAATATTTGCGGCGTCGAGGCGTCGCACATCGAGCAGTTGGCGCGTGAGTACGCCAGCACTCGACCAGCGATGATTCGCACCCTCATCGGCGCCGAGCATCGCGAACAAGGTGCCATGTTCTTTCGTACCATCACCTGCCTACCTGCACTCATCGGTTCCTGGCGCGAGCGTGGTGGCGGATACAGCCGAAGTGTCGGTTCGTACGCCAAGGTGAACGTCGACGACGGTTGTTTCGACGTTCCCGCGTTGGAGGTGAATCCGGAAAGTCGTTCGCTGAGCATGAACGCAATCGGCCGCAATCTCACCGATGCCAACCTCTCTCCACCGATTCGGGCGTTGTTCGTCTACAACGGCAACCCCTTAGTGACAGCACCGAACGCCGCCCTCACCCGCCGAGGTCTCGAGCGTGAGGACCTGTTCACCGTGGTGTCCGAACAGTTCGTCACCGACACCGCTCGCTACGCCGACGTCATCTTCCCGGCGTGCACTCAGATCGAACAGGACGACGTGGTGCCGGCGTGGGGCCATCTGTTCCTGGGTTGGAACCACAAGGCCATCGAGCCTCGGGGGGAGAGCGTGCCCAACACCGAACTGTGGCGTCGGTTGTCGCGCGCCATGGGGTTCGAGGAACCCGAGTTGTACGAGTCGGACGAGTCTCTGCTGGCGGGCGCCCTGCACGACCTCGACCTCGAGGCACTGAAGCGCGACGGTTTCGTGCGTCTGTCACTGCCCGAGCAGGTGTTGCCCTACGCGAACGGGGCGTTCCCCACGGCATCAGGTCGCGCGTTATTGGCCAGTCGTTCGTTCACCGCCATCGGGTTGCCGTCCCTCCCCACGTTCGTCCCGGGTCGTGAAACGTTGGGTGGTGATCCCGAACTGCGGGGCCGTTATCCGTTGGCGATGATGTCGTCCAAGATTCATCAGCGTTTTCTGAACGCCTCCTACTCGCATCTCGAGCACCACGCGGGTCCGGAGGGGACCATCTATTGCGAACTCCATCCCACTGACGCCGCGACACGCGGAATTCGCCACGGCGATCCCGTGCGGGTGTTCAACGACCGGGCCACGTTGATGGCCACCGCCCACGTCAGCGCGTCGACGTCGCGCGTGCGACCCGGAGTCGTTATCGTGCCGTTCGGTTGGGTCGGCGAGCGTACGAACGACGGCAACACCGTGAACATGCTCACCAGCGACACGCCCACCGACTGGGGTGGGGGGGTGGCGTTCTACGACACGCTGGTGGAAGTGGCGCCGTCCTGATTCGTCAGGTCGGGCGCTTACCGGCGGTCGTGTCGCCATAGTCGCCCACCAACTCGACCAAGGTGCTCTCGTCGCAGGCCCAACCGTCCTCGGTGAGGTCGGCGGTGTCGACGATCGTGCGGTCGGCATCGGTGGCTCCCAGCGGGGGATACAGACGGGTGAACGCCCCGTCCTCCACCGTGATCATCTGGTAGCAGGGCGACGGAATTCCCAGGCCGGCTTGCGACGGAGCGTGCAGGCCACCTCCGGTCCACGTGGTGTAACTCTTGGCCGCCTCTGTCACGCAGGCGCGCGAGAGAACACTCTCGGCTTCGATGCAATCACGAGCGGCCACGGCGAACAGCAACGAGGCCGACGTGGCCTGCATACCGAGGCCCGAGATCTTGCCGTCGGTGGTGTAGGTGTTCATCATGTCCACGTAGTCACGCACGGCCTTCACGCGATCGGCTTCCTCCAGCAAGGTGAAGGCGGTGCGGATGACCACGCCATCCACACTGGAACCGCCACGCTCGACCAACACCTCGGCGTAGAAACCGGCATCCACCATGATGAGGTCGGGTCGGTAACCGATCTCGTCCATCGCCTTGGTGAGTAGCACCAACACTTCGGGCACCCCGACGAAGGCGATCGCCCGAGCGCCCGTCGACTTCAATCTCTGGGCGATCGGTACCCATGAGGTTTCTCCCAACGAGTTGTAGGCGATGCGCTCGATCGTGGTGATACCACCGACGATCTCGGTGGCCTCGACGTATTGCTGTTCGACGACTTGGGCCGTGAGAATGTCGGAGTACACCGTGGCGAACTTGGTCATTGCTTCGCGGTGGACGGCCACGGCCCACTTGAACCAACCGGCATCCTTGCGATTCGAGGGATTGGGCATCGCCGAGATGAGGTTGTCCGACAAGGACTTGGCGGCACTCACGGTGAAGCCGGCGAAGTCGATCATGTCGCACTCGTGGAAGCGGGGGAATTGTTGATCGTCGAAGGCCCAGCCTCCGCCGACCATGGCGAACGCATTGGAACAGACGTTCTCCATCTGCGCCGGTACCTCGAACAATTTCGCGTCGGCGTCGATGACCTCGAGCGGAAGTCCGGCGATTCCACCCTGTTCGTTGCACCAACCGGCGAAGGCCACGGTGGCGTCGTACAGCTCGGCGTTCAGGCCGGGCACGGCCACGTTGCCCTTGTCGGATGCGGCGGCGATGCGAATGACGTCGGTGGCGCCGCCGCCCTCGCCCTCGGCGATCGTCGGGGTGACGCCCGCGGGGGCCGGACCACAAGGCGACTCCACGTCACCGAAGGTGATGGTTTCGGGGACGGGGGCGTCGGTGGACGACGCCGTCGAGTCGGTGAGTACCGAGGTCGTGGGGGCGACCGGCGTGGGGGTCGTGTCCTGGTCGCGATTGGCACACGCACTGAAGGTGACGAGAAAGGAGACGAGCAGGACTTTTCGAAGTTTGCGCACCATGTCATTCTGCCGAATCTTCCGGCTCCGTGCGTATCCGTGACGATGGGTGTGCGCACTGGTCGGCAGCCACAGTCGGGCTAGGGTTTTCGACGGGGGGTCGACAATGCAGGTGGACATTCTCGATCGCGACATGTATCAGGGTGATCCGTATCCGACCTTGGCCTGGATCCGGAACAATCAACCCGTGTATCGCGACATCAACGGCATCTGGGCCCTCACCAAGATCGAGGACATCCGCTGGGCCGAGCGACAGCCGACATTGTTTTCCAATGGTGTCGTCGGTTCACGCCCGAACGGGCAGGCTCAGTCGTCGATGATCGACAGTGATGATCCGTCACACGCGAATCAGCGACGAGGTGTGGCGCGCGGGTTCGGCCCCCGACAGATGTCGGCCTACGAGACCCACGTGCGCGAGGTGGCGTGTGCGCTGGTGGATGCCGTGATCGGTGCGGGGTCGTGTGACATCGTCGCCGACATCGCCAAGCCTCTGCCCATGACCCTGATCGGCGAGATGTTGGGGGCCGATCCCTCGGAGTACGACTGGCTACAGCACCTGTCCGACGTGATGATCACCGGAGCCGACAACCCCAAGTACGTCACCGACGAGGTGATCAACGCCGCCGTCGAGTTCTACACCTACACCACCAAGGCCATGGAGGCCCGACGTGGCGGCACCGGTGACGACCTGATCAGCAAGTTCATGACGCCGCTCGACGACGGCACCGTGATGGACGACGCCCACGTCATCGGCAACGCCCTCTTGCTGCTGGTCGGCGGCAACGAGACCACGCGCAACGTCATCGCCGGTGGTCTGGAAGCCATGATCCGCCGCCCCGACCAGATGGCCATCGCCCGGCGCTCACCCGAGGATCTCGAGCGGGCCATCGAAGAGAGCATTCGTTGGGTGACCCCCATCATCAACATGGTCCGTGTGACGACCCAGGACGTGGACGTGCGCGGCGTCACCATTCCCGCCGGTTCGCAGGTGTTGATGCACTACACGGCGGCCAATCGCGACGAGGAGTTCTTCGAGCGCGCCGACGAGTTCGACGTGACTCGGGAATCCAACCCGCACATCTCGTTCGGATGGGGACCGCACCTGTGCCTCGGTGCCAGCCTGGCCCGCCTCGAACTGCGGATCATCTACAACGAGATCTTCGAACGAATGGACAACCTGGCGTTCGCCGACCCCGGCTTCATTCCCGAGTACGGACACGCGTCGTTCGTGCGGGGCATGAAGAGCCTCCCCGTCACCTTCGACGCGCGTTAGCTGCGTTCGTTGCGCAGAGCCGAGCGACGCACCTTGCCGGCATCGTCGCGCACTGCTTCGCTGGTGAACTCGAACGATCGCGGCACCTTGTAACGCACCAGTCGCTCTCCGAGGAACGTGCGCAGTTCGTCCTCGTCGACCGGCTTGGACACCTGCACCACGGCGTGGATGCGGTTGCCCAGATCCTCGTCGGGCAGTCCGATGACGGCCGACGACACCACGTCGGGATGTTCGCTCAACGCGATCTCCACCTCGGCGGGGTAGATGTTGGCGCCCCCCGACAAGATCATGTCGCCACGGCGGTCGGTGAGATACACGTAGCCCTCGGCGTCGATCTTGCCCATGTCACCCAGGCTCTCCCAGCCGTCGGGTGAACGTCGGGCCTCGGCACCGAGGTACTTGTACGTGGTGCGGCTGTTGCGCATGAAGATCTCTCCCACGGTGTCGGGGGGAAGTTCCTCGTACGTGTCGGGGTCCAAAACCTTCATCTCGCCGGTGACGCAACGACCCACGGACCCGCGGTGGGCCAACCATTCGTCGCCACGAATGATGGTGACGGCCTGGGCCTCGGTGCCGGCGTACAGCTCGAAGATCTTCTCGCCGCCCAACCAGTTGCACCACTCCTCCTTCAGCCACGGCGGGCACGGTGCGGCCATGTGCCAGACGGTCGTGAGCGAGGACAGGTCGTAGCGGTTCTTCACGTCGTCGGGCAGACGCGAGATGCGCGACATCATCGTGGGCACGAACAAGATCCAGTCGGCCCGGTGTCTGTCGACGGCGGCCAAGGTGGCCTCGGCGTCGAACTGCGGCAACAACACCAAGTGATTGCCGTGGAACAGCGAACCAGCACCGAACGAGAACGGTGCGTTGTGATAGAGCGGTCCGGGAACGCACACCACACCGTCCACCTTTTGTCCCATACCGGGCGCACCCACCTGCACGACACCGGGATCTCCGGCCACGATCAACTTGGGTCGGCCCGTCGAGCCACCCGAGGTGGGCGCCTTCATCGCCGGGGCGGTCACGTCGGGCAATGGCGAGTCGTCGTACGCCGACGCGTCGAAACGCGCGGTCACGGTGTTGCGCCCCGGGTGTGCCGACGGCTCGACTCCCACCACCAGCGCCGAATCGGCCAACTCCACGATGGCCTGACGCTCACGGTCAGGTAGGCGGTAGCTCACGGGTTGGGGCGTGGCTCCCAACTTCCACGCGGCGATGCAGGCCTCGTAGAACTCGACCGAGTTCGCAAGTGCCACGGTGACGAAGCGTCCGTGCGTCACACCGCGCTCGGCGTAGGCGCGCGCCAGACGATTCGTGCGTGACTCCAACTCGCCGCGGGTGACGGTCTCGTCGCCGCAAGTGATGGCCGAGCGCGCCGGATCGGTGGCGGCCTTGTCGGTCAGAGCCTTCATGATGGAGACGACGTTCGGAGTGTTCATCGGATTCGTGCTTTCTGCGCGGGTTTCGGAGGTAGGGGCATATCCCAGAATGGTGCGGAATCAGGCCAAGGCTTCGTTCCAGGTTCGATGCCAGTGTTGCAACATGGGTTCGTTCGCGCCAAAGACGAAGTTCCTCAAACCCATCTCGGCACCGCGCTGACATTGCTCGGCGGCCGGGAAATCTTCCTTGCCCACCACCAACGCGGCGAAGTCGGCGCCTCGCTGACGCGCGGCCCGATCCTCGTCGTTGGTCAGCGGCGTCAAGGCGGCCTCGGTGAGGTCCACCGTGCACTCACCCACGGTGCGACCCGGATAAACGCGGAACATCTGGCAACTGACCGGGGTTTCCAGCAGCACCACGCTCGGGAACAAGGTGTGGATGATGCTGGCCGGTGCGACGGCTGGCCATTGATCCTCGGGCAGGTCCACCAAATGCTCGACGCCGGTGGTGGGGAAGCCCCAACGAGCGTGGCGACCGAAGGTGTCGTAGATCGGGTTGTGCTTCACCAGGTTCGACAGCGTCTCGCGATGGAGATAGTCGACGTGGTACGTCTCGAGGTTCACGTCGAAGGCGATCTTCCAGTTGGCTTTCAGGTGGAACGTGTGCTGGCACACGGTCTCGTGATTCTCGTATCCGCACCACCGCAACTCGGGTTCGATGTCGGCGAAGGCGGCCGTGGGGTCGACGTCCTCGCTCAGACCGACGGCGATCAATCCGGCCACGCTGGCCACCGGTAAGGGTTCGAGACCCAGCGTCGACCGGTCGATGGCATCGAAGGCGTAGGACTGCGGTTGACCGGCCAGGTTGCCGTTCAGTTCGAAGGACCACGCGTGGTACGGGCAGGTCAGTCGACGCGCCTCACCACAGCCGTGAGCCACCTGAGAGCCTCGATGGGTGCAGGCGTTACGGAATGCGCGCAGCTCGCCGTCCTCGGCGCGAGTGATCAGTACCGGATGCCCGGCCACGTCCTTGGTGACGAAGGTACCCGGGTGGGGAAGTTCGCCGGTCCAGCCGACGATGTGGGCGCCATGGCGGAACAGAACGTCCAGTTCGCGTTGGAAGCGCACCGGATCGGTGAACACCGATGCCGGCTCGGTGATGGCGGCCTCACAATGATCCAACGTCTTGTGGCGATAGTTGTCCACCAGGCGCCGCACCAATTCGCGCGGAAAGCGGACGGTCTGCATGCGATCATCGTCGACAGCGGTCATTTTTCCCCTCGGCCCCCTCGTTCTCGCCAATCACAAAGTGTCTGAAGTCGAATCGTAACTCTCGATCGCGACGAACAGTGCGTGGGACGTGGCGATGAGGGGTGCGTCGGGTCGATCCTCGCGCAGGTCGGCCACCAGATGCAGTTTGCGTCCGTCGCGTCGGTCCATCCGAGCCCGGATCACGAGCGGCCTGTTCAGTGGTGCCGGCGCCTCGTAGCGAACCGTGATCTCGCCCGTGTAGGCCACGGTGTGGATGATGTTCAACACGAAACCCATCGTGTCGTCGAAGGCCAGCGCCACGACGCCACCGTGACCACGACCGGGGGCGCCTTCGTAGGAGTCACCGATGATGAATCGCGCCTCGGCCACCTCGCCCCGACGCACGACCTCCATCTCGAGGCCGTGGGGGCTACCGGGTCCCGAACCGGGCCGGCAGATGTGGCTGGTCATCCGGGCACCGTCGGCGAAAAGGACGCGCTTGCTGTTCTTGAAGTTGGTGAGGCTGCGCTCGCGACGATCCGAGCGCTCGAATTCCTCGGCCAGCCGGGTCATCGATGCCGTGGCGTCGAGCAGTTGTTCGATCTCCACGTCGCGGGCCACGATCGCGTGGTTGAGGCGTCGAGCCGTGCGACCCAACTCCACGCGGGCCGCGTCATAGGTGGGATCATCCCCCTCGGGGTGGTTCATCGTGCTTCACCCGTGTCAATGGGCGGCGTGTCGGTCACGTCCTCAATCTTTGTCACGTCGAGGTCCGTCAACCAACCCCGACCGATCAAGAGCACGATGAGGGACAAGAAGACAGCTGCATCGATGTACACCGCCACCCGCATGGTGAAGATGTCGCCCAGTCGGCCCAGAGCGAATGCGCCGAGCGGGATGCCGGCCAAGATTCCGAGCACATAGAAACTCATGGTGCGACCTCGCAAGTGGTCGGGAACCGTCCCTTGGATGAGGGTGTTCAACGCCACCGCCGATTGCAGGTGTGCCAACCCACCGATGAAATACGCCATGAGACCTACGTTGTAATTGGAGGTGAGCGCGATCAGTGCGGTGCTCCCGGTGAACAGAACGAGAGCCACCATCACCCGAGTGGATGGCCTCAACTTGTCGCCGATGGCCACCGACAGAATGGATGACGCCAGCGCACCCAGGCCGAGCGCCACCAGCAATCCGGCGTTGTCGGTGGACGGTCGTGCGAAGATGCGGTCGGCGATGGCCGGTGCCACGTGTTGCAGGGCCTGACCACACAAGGACGTGACGAAAGCGAGAAAGACCGCCAGGCGCAGTGGTCGATTGCGCCACACGAAACGCCCTCCATCGCGCAGGACCTCGGACACCGTCGCTCCGTTCGGCGCCACGATGCTCTGTCGAGGATTGCAGATGAACAACACTCCGATCACCAGGAAATAGGTCATCGCGTTGATGAGAATGGCCGCTCCGGTTCCCATGGTGGTGATCACCACTCCGGCCAGACCCGGGCCGATGGCTCGCGCCAGGGTGAACTGCACCGAGTTCAACTTCACGGCATCCAACAACTCCTCCTCGGGCACCAACAGAGGCACGAAACTCTGCCACGCCGAGGTTTGGAAGCCGGTGGCGATTCCACCAACGAGGCCGATGATCACGATGAGGCCCGGACGAATCGCGTCGGCGAGATAAAAGCCCCACAGTCCGAAAGCGCACGACATCTGCACCGTCTGGGTGACCAACAGAATCGAACGTCGGCTCATGCGGTCGGCCAGCACCCCGGCGTGGAGGGTCAGGAACACGGCCGGAAACAAAGAAGCCATGGATGACACTCCGAGCCACGTGGAACTACCGGTCAGGTCGTAGAGCAATGCCGGGACGGCGACCATCTGCATCCAACTCCCACCGTTCGAGATGGCGGCTGCCACCCAGAACAATGCGAAGTCGCGGTGGCGCAAGGCGCCCAGCGAACTCTTTCTTCTTGCGTCGTTCACAAGTCGGCGATGGGGAAGTTGAAGTTGGTGGTGACGATGCCACCATCGACGGCGAGGATCTGACCGGTCACGTAACTCGAGGCGTTCGATGCCAGATACAGGACCGCGGCCGCGATGTCGTCGGGTTCACCCAGTCGCCGCAACGGCGTCCGGCTCTCGATGGAGGCTTTCAATTCGGGGTTGGCGGCCACCACCTCGAGGGCCTCGGTCAGGATCGCGCCGGGCGCCACCGCGTTCACCCGGATGCGGGGGCTCAAATCGGCGGCCATTAGTTCCACGGCATGATCGAGGGCGGCCTTGGCCGAGCCGTACGACACGTACCCGCGTCCGACGATGTGGCCGATGGCGCTCGACACCATCACCACCGATGCCCCACCGGGTCGATCACCGGCGGCGATCAACAGGTGCGGCACGCACTCGCGCACCAAGCGCAGACCGTTCACCACGTTGTTCTCGAACGAGTTCCGCAGATCCTTGTCGGAGGTGCTCATGAAGGGTTGGGGCATCGCGCCACCCACGACACTCACCACGGTGTCGATACGACCGAACTCGGCCACGGTTCGCGCCACCGCGGTCTTCACGGCCTCAGCATCGTTGGCGTCGGTTGCGATGGCGATGGCACGACGACCCAACTCGCGCGCACGGGCCGCGACGGCCTCGATCTGGTCGACGCTGCGTGCGGTGACGGCGATGTCGGCTCCGGCCTCGGCCAACGCCATGGCACTGGCGGCTCCGATACCACGCCCGGCGCCGGCCAACAGGGCGACCTTGCCGGTCAAGTCGAAGAGTTCGCGAACGCTCATTGTTCTCCTACGGATACGTGGTCGGGGTCGGCCGACGAGATGATCAGTACAACCAGCGACTGAGGGATTCGATCACGCAGGCGGGCTTGGATCCACCTTCGACATCGATGGTGATGATGATGGTGGTCTGCAGACCTCCGTTGACCTCCGAGACGGCGCTCAGTTCGGCGCCGGCGCGAATGCGCGCACCCACCTTGACCGGGCTCGGAAAGCGAACCTTGTCGACGCCGTAGTTGACGCCAGCAGAGAAGCCCCTCACCTCCACGATCTGGGGCAGAAAGAGATTGGAAACAGACAACGTGAGGTATCCGTGGGCGATCGGTGCGCCGAAGGGGCCTTGGTTGGCTCGCGCCGGATCCACGTGAATCCACTGGTGGTCACCAGTGGCGTCGGCGAACAGATTCACACGGTCCTGGTCGATCTCGATCCACTCGCTGTGACCCAGATGTCGACCGAGGTGGGCACGCACGTCGTCGGGTCCGTCGAGAACGGTGGTGGCCATGTCGTGTCTTTCGGGGTCAGGGGCCGGTGAGGTCCGACAGAATGGAGTTCGCCTGCGCGATGATGCGATCGACGAGTTCGGTGCACGAGGGCAGATCGTCGATGACTCCGACCACCTGACCGCTGGCCATCACGCCGCTCTCGGTGCGTCCGTCCACGAGGGACAACTTCAGCAACATCGGCGTATTGGCCGCCATCACCATCTGGGTCCACGTCAGATCCATCGACTTTTTCATGGCCAGACCCTCGCGCATCATCTCGGACAACTTGGCGCCGGTCATCTTGCGGAAACGCAGTGCGTTGATGCCCGCACGCGGGATGGCCAACACCTTGCCGCTGCCGGACTCCAGTTGGTCGACCAACTCGGTGCGCAGCACGCGGTGGGGAACGCCGTCCACTTGCACCGAAACCACGGTGTCGAGCACACCCTTTTCGATGTAGTAATCCTTCACCGACTGCGGTACCGACGAATCACTGGTGAGCAGGAAGCGCGTTCCCATGGCGACGCCGGAGGCACCGTAGGAGAGAGCGGCCACCAATCCTCGGCCGTCGAAGAAACCGCCGGCGGCGATCACGGGCACGCGACCGGCGACGGCGTCCACCACTTGGGGCAGAAGCACCGTGGTGGGCACCGATCCGGTGTGACCACCACCCTCGCCTCCTTGCACCAGCACCGCATCGACACCCCACTCGAGCACCTTCTCGGCGTGTCGTTTCGCCCCGATGGAGGGAATGACCACCACTCCGGCATCCTTCAAACGCGCGATCAGATCCGGCTTGGGAGCCTGCGCGAAGCTGGCCACCTTGACACCCTCGTCGATCATCAGGGCGATGCGATCCTTCACGTCGGCGGAGTCGGCGCGCAGGTTCACACCGAACGGCTTGGTGGTGCGCCCTTTGACCTCGCTGATGGACTGCTTCAGTTGATCGAGGTCCATGGTGGCGCTGGCGATGATGCCCAAAGCACCAGCGTTCGCGCTGGCGCTCACCAACCGGGGACCGGCAACCCAGCCCATGCCGGTTTGCACGATCGGGTACTGCACGCCCACTAGATCACACAAGGGGGTTCGCAATCGGGCGTGGGGGACCACGGTCACGAGGGCATCTCCCGATGACGCAGTCCCCGGGGGTCGATGCGTCCGATGGCGTCCATCTCTTCGGCCACCGGTGCCCGACTGATCGGAACCTCGGCCGGAATCGTCAATTCGAAGCCGGTGTTGGCCACCACGTCGCTCACGTGGACGCCGGGATGCACGCTGACGAGGCGCATCGAGTTGTCGGGTGTGGCGAAGTCGAGCACCGCGAGGTTGGTGACGACGCGACGCAGATCGTGGCGCTTGGCGATGAAGCCTCCGATCTTTCTCGCGCGGTCGTAGCCAACTCCACTGACCATGTCGACGACCGGGACGAACACCGACGGCTGATGCTTGGGGATGAAAAAACTGGTGGCATTGTTCACGGTGTTTCCCGGTCCTCCGCGTACGCCGAGCAGTTGGGCCTTCGGTTTGGCCCACGGCCCGATGTTGGCGATGTTGGAGTTGCCGTACTTGTCGATCTGACTGGCTCCCATCATCACGTGACGACGACCTCCGGTCAAGGTGTCGAAGACGCTGCGGAAGGGAATCCACCCCTCGACGGTCTTGTTGGTGCCACCGATAGGTAGATCGCCGGCCACGAAAAAGGCCTCACCGTCGGACACCATCAGATCGGGTTCGAACGTGGCGCGGGCCAGGCGCGCGCCGAGCATCTGCATGACGCCCATACCGGAGGCGAAGATCTCGCCGTCGCCGCGCCACGCTTCGGCACAGGCGACCGCGACGACGTCGGCCAATGCGGGTGACTCGCTCACGTCGACGCCCCCTTCGCCGTCCCGACGTCGGCTCGCCACGAAGAGACCGCGGTCTGGTACGAATTCTCGTCACCACTCAGGAAACGGTCGGAGAACGCCTTCCAACTGTCGGCGTCGCGCGCGGCATCGACGTAGGCCTTCTGAAAGGCCTCGTCACGTCCGTAGTCGGGTTCGCACGTGGTGAAATGAGCACCATTCGGGGCGTGGATCACCCCGTCGACCATGGAGCGATTGATGCGCAAGGTGTGGAAGGTGCCCTCGGTGAGAAGATCCTCGGTCGCGATGATCTTTTCGGCCGAGACGAACCGACGACCGGGCTCGCAGGCACCGAGGAAAAGGTCGTCGAAGTAAGGATCAGGTCCGAGGTATTGCGCGTTGCCCCGCGCGTCGGCGCGGTTCATGTGGACGAAGGCGGCGTCGAGGCGGATGGCCGGTACGGCCAACAACTCCTCTCCGTCGGCGTAGGGGGAGCGCACGGTTCTCAAGGACGGGTTCACGTCCATCACACCACTACCGAGACCAGCACGGGTGGGAAGGAACGGGAGGCGCAACGACCCGGCGTACAAGCCCCACTGCAACATGCCCTCGTCGTACTCCACGGGTTCGGCGATGGTGCCGGCCTGACGCGCCGCACGAAAGTGCGGCTCGAGTGCGATGGAATCCAGGGACACGAATCCGTAAACGAGTCGACGAACCTTGCCGGCCGCGCACAGCAGGCCGACGTCGGGTCCGCCGTAGGAGACGATGGTGAGATCGGTGACCTTCGAGCGCAGCAAGGCGCGCACGAGGCTCATAGGTTTGCGGCGACTACCCCAACCGCCGATGCCGATGGTCATGGCGCTCTCGATGGTGGCGATCGCCTCGTCATCGGTGATCACCTTGCTGCGCATCTGGCTCATGGGTCAGGGTTTCTTCTCGTTCTTCTTGTCGGTCCCGGCGAAGTCGTCGCGCAATTCGTCGCCGACACCCGTGAGGTTCAGTTCGAAAGTGAAACCCTGCTCGAAGCGGTAGCTGCGCTTCACGTCCCAGAGATCGATCCCGTTGAGGCTTTCTTTGGCGGCGCGAATCACGGTGGGGTGCTTGTCGGCGATGCGGGACGCGAGGGCCATGGCCGCGTCACGCAACTCGGCGCGGGGCACCACGTGCAGCACACTTCCGAAAGCGTGCAATTCGGCGGCGGTGGCCGTCGCCGCCGTGTACACCATGGCGCGCATCTTGTGTTGCGGCACCAGTCGGGCCAGGTGCGTGGCCGCTCCGAGAGCGCCGCGATCCACCTCGGGCAACCCGAAGAACGCGTCGTCACTGGCGATGATGATGTCGCTGTTACCGACCAATCCGATGCCACCTCCCACACAGAAGCCGGCCACCGCCGCGATGACGGGTACGGGGCAGTCGTAGATCGCGGCGAAGGCGGCGAAGCAACCCTTGTTGGCACCGATGAGGGCGTCGAACCCCTCGGTGTTTTGCATCTCTTTGATGTCGACGCCGGCATTGAAGCCGCGTCCCTCGGCGCGCAGGACCACCACCCGGACGGCAGGGTTGCGACCAAGCGCGCTGATGGTGTCGGCCAAGCCGAACCATTGGGCCACGGTGAGCGCGTTGACGGGTGGACAGTCCATGACGACTTCGGCGATGCCTCGGTCGTCGATCATCGAGGTGATTCCCACGGAGTCGAGCGTACTCGCCATCTGACGAAGCGTCAGATACGAAAGGAGATCCGGCACTAGGGTGCAGGTCGTGGCATTGACCATCGATTTCTCGGGGCGCGTGGCTCTCGTGACCGGCGGCACCAAGGGTGTCGGTCGGGGTATCGCACGTCGATTCGCCGACGCCGGAGCCACCGTCGTGGTGTGTGCGCGCAATCTGCCCGACGACTTGCCAAACGATTGGACGGCTTTCGCGGTCGACTTGCGCGAGCCGGGTGAGGCCGCGTCGATGATCGACGCGGTCGTCGGTCGTTTCGGTCGTCTCGACATGTTGGTGAACAATGCCGGTGGCAGCCCGCCGTCGGACACCTCCACCGCGTCGGCCAACCTCGCCCAGAAGATCGTGGCCGTCAATCTCTTTTCGGCGATGTGGTGCAGCCAGGCCGCCAATCGCCACATGCAGAATCAGACCGAGGGTGGCTCGATCGTGAACATCGGCAGCGTGTCGGCCGAACGTCCGGCACCCACGGTCGCCGCGTACGGCGCGGCCAAGGCCGGTCTCGCGAATTACACGCGCACCACCGGCCAGGAATGGTTGCCCAAGGTCCGGGTGAACCTGGTGACGGTGGGCATGGTGCGCACCGAGTCGGCCCATCTTCACTACGGCGACGAGGATGGCGTGCGTCGCACCGGCGCCCAGATTCCCATCGGTCGGCTGGCACGTCCCGAGGAGATCGGCGACGCGTGCGTGTACCTGTCCTCGCCACTGGCGTCATACGTCAGTGGCGCCACCATCGAAGTTCACGGTGGAGGGGACTGGCCTCCGTTCCTCGACACTCCGTTCCGGGACACCGGTCGTTGAATGCGCCCCCTCACTTTGGATCGAGACGTTCAATCCGACGCCATGCACGTCGTCTGGACCGACCTTCACCGTCGTCAGAACCCGAAGCTCGAGATCAACCTCGGACAGCCGATTCCCACCTTCGAGCGCGCCGAACGCGCTGAAACCATTCGACGCCAGTTGGAGACGGACTCGCGCTTTCGTTTCGTCGGACTCGAGGAACATGGACGGGCCCCCATCGAAGCGGTTCACGATCGTGGACTCATCGATTTCCTCGAAACCGCTTGGCCCGAGATCAGTCGTTCGACCGGTCGCGATGAGTTCACCCCCGAAGCGATGTTGCACGTCGGACTTCGCGAGGGGATGAGTGTGGCTCGTCCGCCCTGCGGAGCAGCGGCGGCCTTCGGATACTGGTGTTATGAGACCGCCACTCCGATGGTCGAAGGCACGTATCTGGCCGCACGCGCGTCCGTGGACGTGGCTCTCACGGCCGCCGACAAGGTGTTGGCCGGTGCGCCCAGTTCGTACGGGTTGTGTCGCCCGCCCGGGCACCACGCCGCGCGTCGTGTATTCGGTGGATTCTGCTATTTCAACAACGCCGCGGTGGTCGCGCACCACGTGGCGTCGAGCACCGGAACCAAGGTCACCGTTCTCGACGTGGACTACCACCACGGCAACGGAACCCAACAGATCTTCTACGATCGTGACGACGTGCAATTCGTGTCGTTGCACGGCAATCCGAATCGCGCCTACCCGTGGTTCGTGGGCCACGAAGATGAAACGGGTGAGGGCAAGGGTCGAGGTACCAACCTGAACGTGGTGTTCGAAGCCGAGACCGAAGATGACGAGTACGTCGATCGCCTGGGCATCGCCTGCGAGAGCATCGCCGCGTTCGGGCCCTCCCTGCTCGTCGTATCCCTGGGCCTCGACACCTATTGGAACGATCCCATCAGCGATTTGGCGCTCACCACCGACGGGTATCGCCGTTGCGGTGAGGTCGTGAAGCAACTCGGGCTTCCCACTGTGGTCTTGCAGGAGGGCGGCTACGACATCGAAGCCATCGGCCGTAACACGCACGCCTGGCTCACGCCACTGGTCTGATTTCAGACCTCCGATCGAGTCAGGTCTGCAGTGGCAGAAGTTCGCCGGCGGCCACGCCGAGGTGATCGACCCATTCGTCGGCGGACTCGGGCTCGACGATGGGAAGTACGACGAATTTCGAGAAACCCACGTCGACGAAGCGTCGGATCATTTGCTGCAATGCGACCCATCCTCGAGGCACCAGTTCGGACACATCCTCGAGGTCGGGTCGGCGCTGTTTCAGTCCCGCCAACAACGCGTCGGGCAACGGGCCGTGCGCGTAGGGGATCAACGCGCCGAAGTGCTCGGCTTCGATTTCTCGATCGTGTTCACGGGCCACCCGCTCGATTTCGATGCGTCCCGTCTCCACGTCGGCCGGGGTGACGAAACTCGGTAGCCAACCATCGGCCAGGCGACCGACGCGCTTCAATTCACTCGGTGCGATTCCACCCAACCAGATGTCGGGCGGTGTTTGTCTCGGCTTGGGAAGCACACGTAGGTCGTCGTAGTGGAAGAAGTCACCGTGATGGGTGACGGTGGACTCGGTCCAGCACTTGCGGATGACGGTCAGGGCCTCGTTGAAACGCTTCGCGCGCTCCTCACGGGCCACGCCGAAGGCTTGCTGTTCGTGGGGATCGGCCACGCCGAGTCCGAACGCCGGCAACAAGCGACCGCCGGAGAGTCGATCCAACGTGGCCAGTTCTTTGGCCAACACCACCGGATTGCGCCCGGGCAACACCATCACGCTCATGCCGAACTTCAGTCGCGTCGTGCGTCCGGCGGCGAAGGCCATGCCGACCAGCGGATCGGGTGCTTCGCCTCCGATGCGTTCGCTCAACCACAAACTGTCGAAGCGCAGATTTTCGAGGGCGTCGACCACGCGGGCGAAGCCCTCGTCGTTCAAGGTGGTGCGAACACCAAAGCCGTAACCGACGCGCACCTTCACGAGCGAGCGATCGCTTCCAAGATGTCGGCGGTCTCCGAAACCATCGACAGGAAGGGTGAGTGGTCGGTGTCGAGAACGACGGTGTTGGTGCACCGCTCGGCCATCAGCCTCTGGTGCGCGGGATGCACGGCGTCGTCGCGGTCGCACACCACGAAGGTGGAGGGGATCGTGTCGCGTGGCGAACCCTGGGCCGCTTGAGTGATGGTGGCCGTGGGTTGGGGCGACAGTCGGGCGATTGCCGCCTCTGCGGCGACCGGCTGGCAGTTTCCGTAGAGCACAGCCCCGGCGAGATCGGGGTTCAACACCGATGTGCCGTCGTCGCGATCGACCATCGCGGCTTGCAAGCCGACCGAGGCGGGCGGGAACGACATCAAGGCACCGATCACGCTTTCCCCGTCGTTCAGAGCGAACGCCGCGACGTAGACGAGATGCGCAACCTCCGGATGGAGGGACGCGGCGTGCGAGATGACCGCACCACCGTACGAATGACCGACGAGGACCGGATTCGTGACACCACGACCGCGCAGTACGTTCAAAGTGTCGGCCACGCATCGGGCGTCACCGTGCAGGTCGGTCAACGGCGCCGTCGATGCTCCATGACCCGGGAGATCGACGGCGATACTGGGAACGCCACGTCGATCGAGTTCGGCCTGCAAGGCCGACCAACACCAGGCCCCGTGCCAAGCCCCATGAACCAACACCACCTGCTTCGCGCTCATGGGGTCATCGTGGCACACGAACAGGTCGCTCGCCCTAGCCTTGCACCATGTCCTCGACGTCGCCCTCGTACGATCCCTTGTCGATCTTCCGCCTCGATGGTCGGGTGGCCATCGTCACCGGTGCCTCCTCCGGTTTGGGCGTTCACTTCGCTCGCGTTCTCCACGCCGTGGGCGCCACCGTGGTGTTGGCCGCCCGTCGCGCCGATCGTCTGCAGTCGTTGGTGGACGAGTTGCCCGGCTCCATCGCCATCGCCACCGATCTGCAAGTGCCGGCTGATCGCGAGCACCTGGTGAAAGAGACCGTCGAACGCGTGGGCCTGCCGCGTGTTTTGGTGAACAACGCCGGCGTGGGTCACAAGGTGGCGGTCGAGCATGAGGACCTCGAGACTTTCCGTACCGCGATGGAAGTGAACGTCACGGCCATTTGGCACCTGTCCAAACTGTGCGCCCCCCTCATGCGTGAGGCGGGCGGTGGAAGCATCGTGAACGTCGCGTCCATGTACGGCATCGTCGGCGCGTCGCCGGTGAAGCAGGCCCACTACTGCGCGTCGAAGGGCGCGGTGTTGAACCTGACCCGCGAACTAGGTTTGCAGTGGGCTCGTCGCAACATCCGCGTCAACTCGCTCTGCCCCGGCTGGTTTCCCTCCGAGATGACCGAGGCCATGAACGAGGAAGCCAGCATGGACTTCCTGCGTCAGAACTCGCCGATACCGCGCATGGGTGAACTGTCCGAATTGGACGGCGCCCTGTTGTTGCTGGCGTCCGACGCCTCCACCTACATGACCGGCCAAGAGGTCGTGGTGGACGGAGGCTGGACCGCGCGATGATCCTTCATCTGGCGGTACGAACCGACTGGGAGGTCGCCAAGCGTGAGGGCTCCTATCGGTGGTCGACGCGGGGGGTTACGGTGGAGCAGGAGGGTTACACGCACTGCAGCTTCGAGCATCAGTGGCGTGGCGTCCGACAACGCTTCTACGGTGACCTGCGTGATGACCAACTCGTGTTACTCGAGATCGACGAGACCCTCCTCGCTTCACCGGTCGTCGTCGAACGTCTCGGAGACGCGCCCGACGAGTTCCCGCACATCTATGGTCCGATCGATCTCATCGCGATCACGGCCGAGCGCGCGCTGGATCGTGCGCCGCTCAGAGATCGGGTGTCAGGTGTGCCCACGGAGCGGCTTGCTCCAACTGTGACGCCACCCGAATGAGAATGTCCTCGCGTCCGTAGGCGGCGACCAACTGGATGCCCACCGGTAGTCCGGCGGGGGTGCGATGCAACGGAAGGCTGATGGCCGGCTGTCCGCTCATGTTGAATTGTCCGGTGAACGTGACCCATTGACCCGCAGTGACGAGGGGCTTCATCGGGTGTTCCGGGTCGTTCAGCATCGAGCCCACCGGCAAGGGCGGTGCCGCCAGCGTGGGGGTCAAGAGCAGATCCCAGCCCTGCGACCACCACGACTGAACTGCACGACGGAACGTCACCGCGGCGGCCAACGAGGCCGAGTAGTCGACGCCACTGATGCTGTTGGCGAACTGTGCCTGAGCCCAGTTCATCGACTCGACATCGTCCACCGTCATTTCGCGACCCAAGGCCGCGGTGAAGCGTCGCAAGGACATGCCCATGTTCGTGCTCCACATTTGGCTGAACGTACGCCCCGTCTCGTTGTCACCCAGCACCTCGGGCCACGCCGGTTCCACGTGGTGGCCGAGCGACGCCAACAACCGGGCGACGTTGTGAACGCCGGTGACGCACTCGGGGTCAGTGACGAATCCGCGCGGGCTGTGATCGAGCAAGCCGATACGCAGTCGACCGGGGTCGGCGCCGACCTCGTCGGCGAAGGGTCGAATGGGAACGGGCGCGATGACCACGTCACCGACGCCACGCCCGTGCGTCGCGTCTAACAGCCGCGCCGAGTCGCGCACGGTGCGACTGACGCAATGCTCGACACCCAGGTTGCTCTCGTCGCGCAACGGTCCCATCGTGATGCGGCCTTGGGAGACCTTCAATCCGACGAGTCCGCAACATGCCGCGGGGATACGGATGGACCCACCGCCGTCGCTGGCGTGAGCGATGGGCACCATGCCCGCGGCCACCGCAGCGGCCGACCCGCCACTCGAGCCTCCCGCCGTGCGCGTGGTGTCCCACGGGTTGCGAGTCGGTCCCCATGCTTCGGGCTCGGTCACCGGGACACTTCCCAGTTCGGGGCTGTTGGTTCGACCGAGGCTGATGAGGCCGGCCGCCTTGTAGCGCGCCACCAACGTGGTGTCGGCGTCCGAGACGAAGTTGGCGGCCTTGTGCGCTTTGTTGCCGTTGCTCAGCGGCTTGCCGGCCTCGGCGGCGAACAGATCCTTCAACAAGTAAGGCACACCGCGGTACGGCCCGAGCGGAAGGTTGTTGTCGGCTGCCAAGGCCCGCGCGTCGTCGAACCACCGGTAGGTGAGGGCATTCAGTCGGGGGTCGTACCTCTCGATCCGCTCGATGGCGGCCTCCACCAGCTCGACCGGCTTCACGTCTCCGCGCGCGACCAACTCGGCTTGCGCGGTCGCGTCCAGCCATCGTGTCTCGTCGGCGAGCGAACCCATCCCTGAATTATTAGCAGGTGTCACTATGGTGAACGATCGATGTCTGACGAGTCCACGGCGATCGATGCGAAGAATGATGCGATGGCTTCCACCATCAGCACCCGGGCTTTGTTGCGGGTGGCTCCGGTTCGCAACCTCATGCTGTCGAGCATCCTCACCTCCAGCGGAGTCATGTTGCAGGCGACCGTTCTGGGCAAACAGGTGTACGACATAACCGGGCGCGAACTGGACATCGGCTTGCTCGGTCTGGCCGAGTTCCTTCCGGCGGCGTTGCTCGTTCTGGTCACCGGCTCCGTGGCCGACCGGTTCGATCGCAAGGTCATCGGTGCGTTAGCCGTGGGCGGCGAGGCGTTGTGTTCGCTGGCTTTGATGTTGTACGCATTGTCCGATCCGACCGCGGTGTGGCCCCTTTTCCTCATCGCCGTTTTATTCGGAGTCTCGCGTGCCTTCGCCGCCCCGTCGGTGCGTTCGATCCCGCCGATGGTCGCACCCGAGGGAGCGTTGCCGCGCACCATCGCTTTGTACTCGGCTACCTGGACCTCGGCGGCCATCGTCGGCCCGGCAATTGGTGGCTTCCTCTACGCGGTCGAACCGGCGTTGGCCTACGGAGTGTCGGCCCTCATGGTGGGCGGTGGGATGACGTTCCTGCTCGCCATTCGCTTCGTGAATCGCCCTCCTGGTGGCGAGCCGCTCGAGGAGTCGAAGCGGGTCACGTTGCACTCGGCTCTCGAGGGCCTTCGATTCATTCGTCGCACGCCCATTTTGTTGGCGGCGATCTCGCTCGACTTGTTCGCGGTGTTGTTCGGAGGTGCGGTGGCCCTGTTGCCGGCTATCGCCGAGGAGCGGCTCGGAGTGGGTGACGTTGCGTACGGTTGGTTGCGGGCCGCACCGGGAATCGGTGCGGCGCTCATGGCGCTCGTGTTGGCCTCGCGACCGGTGACGCGTCGCGTTGGTCCGAAGTTGCTTTTCGTCGTGACCTTGTTCGGCTTGGCCACCATCGTTCTGGGTGTCACCACCAGCTACGTTCTCGCTTTCGCGTCGCTGGTGATCCTCGCCGGCGCGGACATGGTGAGTGTCTACATTCGCGGCACCTTGGTTCCGTTGGTCACCCCCGACGACAAACGCGGTCGCGTGATGGCGGTCGAGAACGTGTTCATCGGTGCGAGCAACGAGCTGGGTGCGTTCGAGAGTGGGGTAGCGGCTCAAGCGTTCGGTACCCAGGCCGCGGTCATCGGTGGTGGCGTGGCCACCGTGGGGATCGTGGCGCTGTACTCGGTGTCATTCCCGTCCCTGCGGCGGGTGGATCGATTCGAGGATTTGGAAGTTCCCGATGTTCGGCGCTGACGCGTAGCGGTGGTATCAGGCGGTGATCGCCAACCACACAGCGAGAGGAATGACGATCCACGACAGCAAGAGCAAGGCGATCGCATACGCCGCGAAGTTGAAACTCTCGTCGCGCGGCGGCTTGCCCGCCACCCCGATGGTCTCCCACAGCGCCTTGACGGGTTGATCCGTCGAGAGCCTGATGCGACGTCGAGCGACCCCCGCGCTGTAAAGAGCGACCCACGACAACGCGGCCAACACAGCCATCACGATGACGCTGAGTACGATCACTCCGGCTCGCGAGTCGAGGGCGGCCCGGGCCACGCTCTGCAGCGCACTGGCGATCGACCCGAGGAACGCTCCCCCCAACAGGAATGTGGGCAGACCGAGCGCCTTGCCGTTCATTCCCGTTTGTACTCGTCGTGCGTCCAGACGCGCTCGGCGCAACATGGAATGCTCGCGCGACGACCAATTGCTGTTGGCCTCGCGGCGTTCGTACAAACCGCAGATTCGTCCCAGTAATCGCGAAACGTGATTACGAACGATCCAGCGCGTCACCAATTGCACCAACCACGTCGCCACTGGTCGCAGAGGCCCGAGTCGGGGCAACACGGCGGAGCGTTGACCATTGCGATCGAGTACCTCGATCGCGCGCATCACCATTCGATGGGCCTCCTCGAATCGGTCGGGAAACTGGAGCGGTCGAATGGCGGCCATTTGGGTGACCATCTCCTGCTCGACAACGCCCTTGCCACCGATCTGCTCGAGGAGGGCACCTTTTTCCTCGTCGGAGTCGGCACGCAGGACCCGCAGCGAATCGATTTGATCCAGCAACAGCTCGGGAACCTGCGTGAGCGGTGTGCCATCGCGGTCATCGGCAGAGTTCTCGACCATGACGTCAGGGTAGTGCGAGCCCTGTTACCGCTTCGACGTCGGTAGGGTTTGCGCCTCGGAGGCGACACGATGAAGAAGCTGATGTTGGAATTCAAGACCTTCATCAACAAGGGCAACCTGTTGGCGATCGCCATCGGTTTCGTCGTCGGCGGGGCCTTCTCCAACCTGGTGACGGCTCTCGTGGAGAACGTCATCATGCCGTTGGTGGCGGTTCCTTTCGGTGAGCCGAAATTCGACGACCTCCTCATCTTGCATCTGAACGACGCCGAGATCCGTTTCGGATCGTTTCTCACCGTGGCGGTGACCTTCGTGTCCATCGCTTTTGTGTTGTTCTTGATGTTGAAGGCCTACAACAAGGCCACTGGCACACCAGCCGAGGCTCCCCCGTCGGAGATGGTGTTGTTGAGCTCCATCCTCGACGAGTTGAGACTCATCCGCGAGCAGAACGAGACGAAATGACTTTTTCTCGTCGTCGTCGACGATGGACGTTGGTGCCGTTGGTCGTATCGATGATCGGCAGCGCCGCCTGCGGTGGTGACACCGCCGCACCTCGACCGTCGGGGCCCCTCGGGACGGTCGCCGGAGTCGGCGTCGTGCCCGATCCCTCCGGATCGGACGTGCTCGGCGGCACCAGTGGTGTCACGACGGTCGCGTCGGGTCGTCAGGTGACCGTGGGTGAGGTGGCCGATGGCAACAAGGTGCTCTTCATCGGAGATTCGATCTTCGCCGCCTTGTCTCGACGATTCGACGGCCCGGGGTGCGATCTGTTGGTTCCCTTGGGTTGGCGGGTGTCGATCGAGGGTGAACGGGGCAAACCCATCGATCTGGGACTGGACATCATCGACAAGAAGTTGCCACAGGGTTTCGACGCCGCGGTGTTGTTCCTGGGCACCAACTACGGACGCGACCAAGCCAAGTACCGCGAAATGTTGCGCGAGATCCTCGATACCCTCGCGCCCCGGCCCGTGATCATCCTCACCGCCACCGAATTCAAGCCGTACATCGCCGAGGTGAACGAAGTGATCATCGACGAGGCGGCGGCCCGCGACAATCTGTGGTTACTGGACTGGCGAATCATCTCTCGAAGCCCCGGGCTTTTGTGGAAAGACGGTATTCACCCGGTCCCGGCCGGCAACGAACTGATGATGCGTCGCATCATCGAAATGCTCGGGATGGCTCCCGCTCCTGCCGATGGGAAGTGTCTGCCATCGGAGTTCACCGATGACGCGCCGTTGGCCAATCTGCCGCCCGCGGCCCCCACGACGACCGATCCCAACGCCACCACCACGACGCTGGACCCGACCGTGACCACCACGACGGTTTCACCGACGGTGCCGGGTGCGACGACCACGACGATCTCTCCGTCGACCACCAGCACGACTCTCGTTTCGAATTGATCGGCGACTCAGATCGCCCGGTTGTGACGTGCCCGGTTGTGACGGGGACCTCGACGGCACACACTTGAGAGGTGCTTCAAGTCCAGTCGCTCTCCGTCGAAGTGGGAGGTCGCGTCGTCGTTGCCGAGGCCTCTTTCACCGTGATGCCCAAAGACAAGGTCGGCTTGGTGGGCCGGAATGGAGCCGGCAAGACCAGTCTTCTCAAGGTGCTCGGCGGCGAGGCGGAACCCATCGCCGGCAGGATCGCCCGTCGGGGCGCCTTTGGCTATCTACCTCAGGACCCCCGAATCGCGGGAATTTACGACGGACGTTCGGCCATCTCGCACATCCTCGCCGGCCGCAACATCGACGACGAGCTGATGCGCATCGAGAAGTTGCGTATCACCATGGAGGAAGATGCGAGCGATCACAACGTGCGGCGTTTCAGCCGCGCCGAGGAGGAGTTCGCTCTGAAGGGTGGTTACGCCGCCGAGAGCGAGGCTCGTAGCATCGCGGCCGGTCTCGGCATGAGCGGCGAACGTTTGGATCTGCCGGTGGGCGTGTTGTCGGGTGGCGAGCGACGTCGTGTGGAGTTGTCACGCATTCTCTTCTCCGGAAGTGATGCACTGTTGCTGGACGAACCGACGAACCATCTCGACATGGATGCCAAGACATGGTTGCTCGGTTTTCTTCGTCAATACCGAGGCGCTTTGTTGGTGATCAGTCACGACCTCGATCTGCTCGATGAGGCGATCACCCGTGTTCTGCATCTCGATCGCGGGGCCGAGGACGCCACCGGGCACATCGTGGAGTACCGGGGTACCTACAGCCAATACCAACGGGCGCGTGCCGAGGACGAGGAACGACTGGCCAAGAGGGCCGCGTTGCAGGCCAAGGAGATCGTCCGACTGCAGGCCGTGGTGGATCGATTCGGTGCCAAAGCCACCAAGGCCGCGATGGCGCACAGCATCGAGAAGCGCATCGATCGTCTACAGGGTGAGAGGGTGAGTGCCCCCGATGCGACTCGACGAATCCAGGTGAAGTTTCCTGATCCGCCGTCGTGCGGTACCACCGTCATCGATGCTGAAAGGCTGGCCAAGGGATACGGCGGGCCGCCGGTGTTCGAGAACGTCTCGTTCGACTTGGGTCGGGGCGAGCGTCTCTTGGTGTTGGGTCTCAACGGGGCGGGCAAGACCAGCCTTTTGCGCATCCTCGCGGGTGAGACCAAGGCCGATTCTGGCCGTTTCGGCTTCGGTCACCAGGTCTCGTGGGGCTACTACGCGCAGGAGCACGACAATCTCGACACCAACGCCTCGTTGCTCGACAACATCCGCCGCCAGGTACCCCCCGGGGTGCAGTTGACCGAGACTCAGTTGCGGGGACTGTTGGGCATGTTCGGTCTGTCAGGCGAGAAGGTGTTCCAGAAGTCGGGCACGCTCAGCGGAGGTGAGAAGACGAAGTTGGCCTTGGCCATGCTGATGGTCGGACGCAACAACTTGTTGTTGCTCGACGAACCCACCAACAACCTCGACCCGCCCAGTCGAGAGGCGGTGGCCGATGCCCTGTCGGGATGGAAGGGCGCGATCATCTTCGTCAGTCACGACACCGAGTTCGTCGAACGTCTGTCGCCGACCAAGGTGTTGCTGATGCCCGACGGCCAGTTGGATTACTTCGGCCCGGACTGGCTGGAGGTCGTCAGCCTCGCCTGAGGTCCGTGCCGACGGGGCTGGCTCGCGCGGTTACGGTGTACCCATGCGTATTGGAATCTTCGGTGGAGCAGCGAACGACGGAACGATCGACGCCTTGGCGGCCGAGGCACGGGCGGCCGAGGTCGCCGGCTTCGCCAGTTATTGGGCCCCGCAGATCTTCGGACACGATGCGCTGACGGCTCTGGCCGTGATCGGTCGCGAGGTGCCCCGTATCGAGTTGGGCACCAGCGTCGTCCCCACCTATCCCCGTCACCCGATGATGATGGCCCAGCAGGCCCTGACCGTGAACGCGGCGTCGAATGGTCGTCTTTGTCTGGGAATCGGCCTCAGTCACAAGGTAGTGGTGGAGTCGATGTGGGGCATGAGTTTCGACAAGCCGGTACGTCACATGCGCGAGTACCTCGAGGTGATGATGCCGTTGCTCGAGGGCAAGCCGGTGTCGCACGCTGGTGAGGAGTTCCGCGTGAACGGTGGAGTGGCGGTGCCCGGGGGCTCCCGGCCGAGCGTGGTGGTCGCCGCGCTCGGTGAGCAGATGTTGAAGGTCACCGCGGCTCTCGCCGACGGCACGCTCACGTGGTGCACCGGTCCGCAGACCCTGAAGAACCACACGGTTCCCACGTTGCGCGCCGCCGCCGAGAAGTCCGGTCGCGACGCGACCCGCGTGATCGCCGCGTTGCCCGTGTGCGTCACGAAGGATCGTGCCGCCGCGTTGGAGCGAGCCGCCAAGGTCTTCGTGGTGTACGGCCAACTGCCCAGCTACCGCGCCATGCTCGACAAGGAGGGTGTGGCCGGACCCGCCGACATCGCCATCATCGGCAGCGAGGCCGAGGTGGCCGAGCGCATCGCGTCACTGGCCGACATCGGCGTCACCGATTTTGCCGCGGTCGAGTTCGGAGCCACTCCCGACGAGATCAACGACACGCGCAACGTGGTCAAGAGTCTGTTGAAGTAAGTCGCGCGAGGACAGTCGACGACTGGGGGAGTCATGAGTGCAGGGGTGAAGGTCTCGGTTGGCGGAGGAATCGCACGCGTGGTGTTCGATGACCCGCCCATCAATCTGTTCACGTTCGAGCAGTTCCTCGAGACCGCGCGCATCGTCGAGGAGTTGGGGGTGGACGATGCAGTGCGGGCGGTGGTGCTGTCCTCGGACAACCCGGACTTCTTCATCGCGCACTTCGACGTCGAGGCGATCCTGACGTTCCCGCCCGATCAACCCCCCACGACCGAGTTGGGTCCGTACCACCGTATGTGCGAGACGTTGCGCACCATGCCCAAGGTCACCATTGCGGTCATCGAGGGTCGCGTGGGTGGCGGCGGTAGTGAGTTGGCCGCCAGTTGCGACATGCGCTTCGCCAGCCTGCCGCATGGCGATCATCCCGGAGCGGTGTTCAATCAGCCCGAGGTGGCTCTTGGAATCATCCCCGGCGGAAGCGGCACCCAACGACTGTCGCGTCTGTTGGGTCGTTCGCGGGCATTGGAGGTGGTGCTCGGGTGCGACGACATCGATGCTCGCACCGCCGAATCGTGGGGCTGGATCAATCGCGCCTTGCCCCGAGACGAATTGTGGCCCTTCGTCGACCGGTTGGCCCGGCGTATCGCGTCGTTCCCCGCGCATGCGGTGGCCGAAGCCAAGGCATCGGTGTTGCGCGCCGAGAAGGACGTGCAAGCCGATCTCATCGCCGAATGGAACGCCTTCGCCCGTTGTTTGGGCGGCGAAGGAACGCGCGAGGCGATGCTGAAGTTCCTGGCCGAGGGTGGCCAAACCCGCGAGGGCGAACTGCGCCTCGGAGCCCTCTTCGACTGACTCCCTCGTGGTTCGCGGTCGGCTACTTCAATGAGACCGGGGTGCCGCCGAAGGGCTTGTTCACCAGATCGAAGAAGTCGTTGCCCTTGTCGTCGACCACGATGAACGCCGGAAAGTCCTTCACCTCGATCTTCCAGACCGCTTCCATGCCCAACTCGGGATACTCGAGCACCTCGACCTTGGTGATGCAGTCCTGGGCCAGACGCGCGGCCGGCCCACCGATGGAACCCAGGTAGAAACCACCGTGCCTCTGGCAGGCGTCGGTCACCGCACGCGAACGGTTGCCCTTGGCGAGCATCACGAAGCTGCCCCCGTTGGCCTGGAACTCGTCGACGTAACTGTCCATGCGTCCCGCCGTGGTGGGTCCGAACGAACCCGACGCCATTCCCTCGGGAGTCTTGGCCGGTCCCGCGTAGTACACGGCCATGTTCTTCATGTAGTCGGGCAAACCCTGACCGGCGTCGAGGCGCTCCTTCAACGTGGCGTGGGCGATGTCGCGGGCCACGACCAGCGGTCCGGTGAGCATCACGCGGGTCTTCACCGGGTGCTTGCTCAACTCGGCGCGGATCTCGTCCATGGGGCGATTGAGGTCGATCTGCACCACGGGCGAATCCGGCAGGTCGTCGTGGGTCACGTCGGGCAGGAAGCGCGCCGGATCGGTCTCGAGTTGCTCGAGGAAGATTCCGTCGGCGGTGATCTTGCCCAACATCTGCCGGTCGGCCGAGCAGGAGACCGCCATGGCCACGGGACACGACGCGCCGTGACGTGGCAGTCGAATCACGCGAACGTCGTGGCAGAAGTACTTGCCACCGAACTGCGCACCGATGCCGGTCTCTTGGGACAACTTCAGGATGCGCTGCTCCATGTCGAGGTCGCGGAACCCGTGGCCCAGCTTGGAGCCTTCGGTGGGCAACGAGTCCAGGTAGCGGGTACTGGCGAGCTTCGCGGTCTCCACGGCGTGCTCGGCCGACGTGCCGCCGATGACCACGGCCAAGTGATACGGCGGGCAGGCGGCGGTACCCAGCGACTTCATCTTCTCGAACAACCACGGGAACAACGACTTGTCGTTGAGCAACGCCTTGGTCTCCTGGAAGAGGTAACTCTTGTTCGCACTGCCGCCGCCCTTGGCCACGAAGAGGAACTTGTAGGCGTCACCGTCGACGGCGTTGATCTTGATCTCGGCCGGCAGGTTGTTACCGGTGTTCACCTCGTCGTACATCGTGAGCGGCGCCATCTGGCTGTAACGAAGGTTGCTCGTGAGGTAGGTGTCGAACACCCCGCGCGCGATGGCCTTCTCGTCGCCACCGCCGGTGAACACGAACTGGCCCTTCTTCGCCTTCACGATGGCGGTTCCGGTGTCCTGACACATGGGCAACACGCCGCTGGCCGCGATGGCCGCGTTCTTCAGCAGGTCGAGAGCCACGAAGCGGTCGTTGTCGCTGGCCTCGGGATCGTCGAGGATGTCTCGCAACTGCTGCAGGTGACCGGAACGCAGGAAGTGGGCGATGTCGCGCATGGCCTCACGGGTGATGCGGGTCAGCGCCTCGGGGCTCACCCGCAGGAACGTTCCCTCGGGGGTGTCGAACGAGGACACACCCTCGGTGGTGACCAAGCGGTACGGGGTGTCGTCCTCGCCCAGCGGCAGGATCTCGGTGAACTCGAACTCGGGCATGCCGTCACGCTACGCCCGCCGGTGTGCCGATAACCAGCCCTTCAGAGCGCCGTCTGCAGGACCAACAGCAACGCCGAGGTCGCGCACATCACCAGGATGAGCGGGCGCATCACCGCGGTCGACATGTGGCGCGCCAGCACGCTCGACAACGGCAACCCGGCCACCACGCCCGGCAGGATCATCGCCGTCAACGCCAACTCGTGACGACCGATCTCGCCCGACAACACGAAGCCGGTCACGGTGATGACCACGCCGATACTGAAAAAGGCCGCGATGGTGGCGCGCACCGAGCGGGGATCGCCGTCTTTGTACACCAACGCCATCGGTGGTCCCCCGATGGAGGTGACCGTGCCCATGAACCCACTGGCGAAACCGGCGGCGGTGAGGGTGGTGGCGTTCGCTGACACCACCTGTCCGCGTCGCGAGGTGACCACCGAGATGAACACGGCAACGGCCACCGACGCGGCGACGGCGTAGGCCAACAGGTCCTCGTCCATCGCGCGCAGAGCCACGAGACCGACGAACACCCCCGGGAAGCGTCCGAGGATCGCCCACTTGAATCCGGAAGCGTCGATGTGGGCGCGATCGCGGAGGGCCACGCCGAACGTCAACGGCACGACGGCCAGCATCATCGCCACCGGGATGAACGACGGATCGATCATGGCGAACAACGGAGAGGTGAGCATGCCCAAACCGAAACCCAACGAGCCCTGAACGCTCGAGCCAATCACCGCCAACATCGTGCACAACACCACCATCGGCCACGACAATCCGGCGATCTCGAATCCGATCATCAGAGGTCTTTCATTCGTTTGGGATCGGCGTTGGCCGGGTCCTCGGGCCATTGGTGCTTCGGATAGCGACCGGCCATGTCCCGTCGCACGTCGGCCCAACTGCCGGCCCAGAAGCCCGGCAGATCAGCGGTGATCTGCACCGGACGATCGGCGGGTGACAGCAGATGCAACACCAAGGCCACGCGACCGTCGGCGATGGTGGGATGCACCTTGGTGCCGAACAGATCCTGCACGCGTACGCGCACGACGGGCGCCGTGCCCTCAGCCACGGCGGTGGCGTAGTCGAGCGCCAACGCGCGACCCGAAGCCAGTGCGATGCGCGTCGGGGCCAACTCGTCCAAACGTGCGCCCCCGGGCCACGGCAACTGCGAACGCAGGAGCGTGGCCAGATCGAGCGACTTCAGTTCGGTTACCGAGGTCATGCCGACCAGGTACGGACGCAACCACTCGTCGATGGTCGCGAGCAGTGACTTGTCGCTCCAATCGGGCCACGACTCACCCATCTCGCGTCGCAAGAAGTTCACGCGGGCGCGTAGCTCGCTGGTGGCGTTGCTCCACGGCAACTCGGTCAAGCGCGTGACCGCGATCCGTTCCAACAACCCTTCGACCGCGGCGTCTCCGGGGGAGGGTCGCCGCGTCGTTTCACTGAGGCGCATCTTGTCCAGGCGTACCACCACCCGCTCCACGACGTCGCGACGCTCCTTGTCCCACACCACGCTGCGCTCGTCCACCACGTCGTCGCGCAACACGCGGGAGATCACCTCCTGATCCACGGTGGCACATGATCGAATGCGCGCGTTCTTACGATCACCGTCCAGGTCCGCCGCCACCACGAACGTCTCGTGAGCGAGCGAGTCGGTGGGACGGAACCAGGCCGCCGAACCCGTGCGCAATTGATACTGGCCGGGTTGACGTCGTACGGCGAGACGATCGGGGTAGGCCAGCAACAGCACGCGCCCGCAATGCTCGGCGTCGACATCACCCCATGAGAGTCGGGATCCGACGCGACGGGCCAGATCCTCGGCGCGATCGCGCACTCGCGCGGTGCCACGTCGGTCGGCCCGATCGTCGTTGACCTCGCCGGTGACCACGCGCACCCGAAGCGCCATGTCGACGGGGAGTTCGTCGGGTCGTCCGCGCATCACGTCGCGATCGTCCAAGAGTGCGGCCATGACGCAGGCCAGCCCGTGGTCGTCCGTTTGCGAATCTCCGATCATGCGTGCCAACCGGGGATGCACCGGAACGTTCAGCATTCGCCGTCCGACCTCGGTGAGACGACCGTCGCGATCGAGGGCCCCGAGCATGGTGAGCAACTCGGTGGCCTGCTTCACCGCACCGCTCGGTGGTGCGTCGATGAAGACCAGTTCGTCGATCGCCGTTCCCCAGGCGGTGAGTTCCAACACCAGTCCCGACAGGTCCACCTGGGTGATTTCGGCGTCCAGATGCGCCCGTCGGCTGCCGTGCTCGATCTTGCTCCACAGTCGATACGCCACGCCGGGGCCCAGTCGTCCGGCGCGACCGGCGCGTTGGTCGGCCGAGGCGCGAGAGGTGGCGATGGTGGTGAGACGGCTCATGCCCGTGCGCTGGTCGAAGCGAGGCACCCGCGCCTGACCGGCGTCCACCACGATGCTCACCCCGTCGACGGTCAGGCTGGTCTCGGCGATGTCGGTGCTCACCACCACGCGACGTCGACTCGGAGGCGATGGTGCGAGCGCGCGATCCTGATCGGCCAGTGACAACGCGCCCGCCAACGCCAGCACGTCCACGTTCTCGGGCACGCGTCTTTCCAGACCTTGAACCACGCGATTGATCTCGGCGATGCCGGGCATGAACACCAATACGTCTCCCTCGTCGTCGCGCAAAGCGCGACTGACCACGTCGACCACCGCGTCTTCGAGACGTTGCTGCTTACCCGTGGGTGCCCATCGCACGTCCACCGGGAACTGTCGACCGTCGCTGGTGATCACCGGAGTGTCGTCGCCCAGAACACGCACCAGACCCTTGGTGTCGGCGGTGGCCGACATGGCCAGCAGGCGCAAGTCGGGTCGCAACGAGCGGCGTGAGTCGAGAGCCAATGCCAATCCGAGATCGGTGGGCAAGTTACGTTCGTGCACCTCGTCGAAGATCACCAGCGCGGTTCCGCTCAGGCCCGGATCGTTCTGGAGGCGTCGGGTGAGAATGCCCTCGGTGACCACTTCGATGCGCGTGTTCGCGCCGATGCGACGTTCGTCGCGCGTCTGGTAGCCCACCAGCCCGCCCGGCTCTTCGCCGATGAGGGTCGCCAGTCGTCGCGCCGCTGCGCGAGCCGCCAATCGACGTGGCTCCAACATCACGATACGACCATCACCGATCCATGGTTGGTCGATCAACCGCAACGGCACGAGAGTGGTCTTGCCCGCGCCCGGTGGTGCCACCAACACGGCGCACGAGTGATCGATCAGTGCGGTCCGTAGGTCGTCGACGACGTCCTCGACGGGGAGGTCGGTGAGCGGAGTCAGAATCAGCCGAGGGCCGGAGTGCCCGTGAACGCCGTGGGGTCACCGGGAGCGGGAATGGTCGGCGCGGTCCAGGAGGTGACGTCGGCAATGGTCTTGGTCACGGCCCGCCATTCGCCGGGGTTCCAGCCTTCGGTCGCCGCCGGGATGGTTCCGTCGGAGCGAACGAACACCAATGCGGGAAGCGTGGACAGTCCGAAGGCCTTCACGGCGGCGCGATCGGGGTCGGTGAACACCAGGAACTCCTTGACCAAGGGACCAAGGAACGTTCGGGTGTCGTCAGCGGAGGCCGTGACGATGAGGTTGGTGCGAACCGCGGCACCGGAGAAGGCCCGCAACACGCGGGTCGCGGTCTTCAAGATCCAAGAGCTTTCGTTCCGGTAGGGGTCGAGCACCACCGAGGCCAGGTGGAAGGTGGTCAGCCATTCGCTGAGCGGGCGCGCGGGAAAGCCTTTGGCTTCCAGGGACAGGGGCTCGAGAATCAGGTTGGGTGAGGGGGTCGACGCCACGCTGAGAACGGTAGCCCAGCCGATGGTGAACGCCCCAACACCGACGACGTCTGGTGACCCCGTGCGGTCAACAAAGCGAGCGACGCAGGAAATCCAGTTGGTGATGCAGCAGATTCTCGGCCACCACTGCCTGTGGGGTCATGTGGGTCACGCCTGACAACGGCAACACCTCGTGGGGTTTGCCGGCGGCCAGCAACGCCGAGGACATCTGCAGCGAGTGGGCGGCCACCACGTTGTCGTCGGCGAGACCGTGGACGATCAGCAGCGGACGCTCCAGTCGATGGGCATCGTTCAACAACGACGTGCGGTCGTACGGAGTCGGATCGCTACTCGGGTGTCCGAGATAGCGCTCGGTGTAGAAGGTGTCGTACAGGCGCCACTCGGTAACCGGAGCTCCGGCCACCGCGCAATGGAACACGTCGGGGCGACGCAGCACCGCGAGCGCGGCGAGGTAGCCACCGAAACTCCAACCGCGAATACCCACCCGCGTCAGATCGAGATCGGCGTTCTCGGCGGCCACGGCCCGCAACGCGTCCACTTGGTCCTCCAATACGGGTGAGGCCAAGTCCCGATGAACCGCGCGCTCCCAGGCAGTTCCGAGACCGGGAGTGCCACGACCGTCCACCACCAACACCGCGAATCCTTGATCGGCGAACCACTGCGAGGTGCAATGCGCGGCGTACGAATCCACGACCATCTGTGCGTGCGGACCTCCGTAGGGGTTCAGCAGCACGGGCAACTTGGTCCCGGGTACGTGATCGCTGGGCATCAGCAGCGCAGCGGGTATGCGTCGCGTGCCGACGCGCATGAACACCGGTCGGGGATCGACCAAGGCCGTCTCGGCGTGGCTGACGATCTCGTGACGTCGTTCGCCCGTGATCACCGTGGTGGTGGCCCGCGACTGATTCACCGATGACCGTCGCACGACGGTGGTGGCGCCGCCCGACGAAACCGTGTTGATCCCGTCGCGTGGCGTGAGGTCGGTGATGCCGGCCGCTGTCCAGCGATGGGCGCTCTGACACTCGGGATGATCGGCCGTGTTGGCGAGGAACACCACGTCGTCGTGACCCACCTTGGAGACCGCCCGCACCTGCATTCCCACCGGTGTCACCGCGACGCCGTCGACGATCAGGCGCTTCCAGCCGTCACGATCATCGACGAGCACCAACGAACCGTCATCGAGGTGAGCAGGGACACCGGGCACGATGTCGACCCAGGTGTCACTGGTGCATCGGGCGGTCTCCTTGATCGCTCCCTCGACGCGGTCGGCGCGCAGGGTGACCATGGTTCGTTGATCTCGCGAACACACGGTGAGCACCAGAGCGTCGACGTCGATCCAATCGACGTCGATCAGGTAGGGGAACGCAACGGCGTCCCACGTCACGTTCACCCGTGTGCCCTCCACCGTGTCGAACACGTACAACGACACGATGGCGTCGTCGGTGCCGGCGGCGGGATAACGCACCGTGCTGGCCGGTCGCTCGGGGTGCGCCGGGTCGGCGATGTGCCACACCGGCACCGGAGCCTCGTCCACGCGACACACCGCCACGTGCCGTGAGTCGGCAGACCACCAGAAGCCGCGGTGACGACTCATCTCCTCGGCCGCCACGAATTCGGCCGATCCCCAACCCACGGTGTCGGGTTCGCCGAACAAGGCCGGTCCGGCCACTTCGAAGCCGTGTTCGTCATCTCCCGCGGTTGCGACCACGCGCAACGCCCGACCGCTCACGTACGCCACTTGTTCGCCGTTGGGCGACAATCGCGGATCGAACACCGGTCCGGCACAGTGAATCTCGCGCACGTTCATCTGGTGCAGGTCGCCCATGAACAATCGTCCCGACAGTGTGCACACGAAGCGAGTGCTGGCCTCGTCGGTGGAGTAGCCGGTGATGCCACCGGCTCCCTCGCGCAGTCTCTCGCGACGCGCTCGTTCCTCGGGTGGCAGGTCCTGGGCGTCGTCGGCACCCAACATGGCGTGAGGGTGGGCCACCAGTGTCTCGTGGCCCGATTCCACGTCGAGCGACCACAAGGCGTTCACCGGATCGTCGCCGGCGCCGCTGCGTAGGAACAGCACTTTGCGTCCGTCTCTCGACACCGTGACGTTTCTCGGTTCGCCCAACGTGAGGCGTTGGGTGCGCGCGTACTGGCGAGGGAAGGTGTCCGCGGCCACGGGCGTCACGTCGGCATGACGAGGATCTTCGCGTGCGCCTCGGGGTTGCCCAGATCGCGGAAGGCTTGTGGGACGTCGTCGATACCTACCCGACCGGTGATGAGCGGCGAGAGATCCACCCTTCCCTCGGCGATGGAGTTCAACGCGTTGCCGAACTCGATGGGGCTGTAGCCCAACACGAAGTGCAGGCTGAGTTCCTTGCCGATGCCGAGCATCGGATGCAGGCGGTCCTCCTGCATGCATGCACCCACGATGAGGATGCGCGCGTCCTTGGGCGCCATGCGCATGGCTTGTTCGATCATGCCGGGAACACCCACCGCCTCGAAGATGACGAGGGGCTTCTTGCCGTCGATCTTGCGCCAGGCCGCAATGGCCGGAGTGTCACGGGGATCGACCACCGCGTCGGCACCCAGATGTTCGGCGAGGGCGCGACGGCGTGGGGAGAAGTCGGCCCCGACGATGGGACCGATACCCCGCATCTTGAGTTCGGCGACGCAGGCCAGTCCGACGGGACCCAGACCGAGGATGAGGGCCGCATCACCCGGTGCGATGCGACTCTTTTCCACGGCGTGCACGCCGACGGCGAGCGGCTCGGTCATGGCGGCCAGTTCGGGGGAGAGCCCGTTGGGCACCTTGATGCTCATCATCTCGTTGGCCACGATGCGCTCGGCGTAACCCCCCGGGTACTTGTTGCTGAAGCCGACACCGTGAACACCTTGTTCGTCGAAGGTGACGGGAAAGCTGACGATGATGTCGCCGGCCTTCAGGTTGTTGACGCCCGGACCCACGTCGAGCACCTCGCAGCAATATTCATGACCCATCACGGTGTCGAGGTGCGGTTCGAACATGATCGGCGATCCCGGACTCGGTTCGGCGCCGTCGGTCAGTTCCTGGTTCAGACGGCGACTCTCCTCGCCGTGAACGAGCAGGTGCAGGTCACTGCCGCAGATGCCGCAGGCCAGCACGCGAGTGAGAACTTGGCCTCCTCCGGGCACGGGCTCGGGGATGTCGTCGACTCGCAGGGACCAATCTCGCATGATGGCAGCGCGCATGCGCGAACCCTACTTGCACCGTGCTTCCGGGCCGGCTGTCGGACGTTCGGCACCCGAAAGCCGATCCCACGCGCCGATGGGGATCAGTGGCTGAAGTGGGCGATGGCCTCGCTCATCACCTCGAAAGCCGCCTCGGCGTCGACGGTCATCAAGACGTCGCAGTTGCCGGCTTTGACTTCGCGCAGATCGCGCTCGTCGATGAGGGTCATGCCCCGTGTGTGCGTGCCGTTCAGTTCGATCACCACGTGTGCGCTCTTGCGGGTGAACAGTTCCGGATGCGTCAGCACCATCACGGCCAGCGGGTCGTGCACCGCACCACCATCCATTCCGTGGTGACGGCTCATGTACATGTTGGTGAAGAACTGCATGAGGTCGCCCATCACGTTGGCCAATCGGCCGGGCATGGCCTTCACCTTGTCGATGCGGGCCTGGGTGGCGCGAAACTGGTGGGTCACGTGCAGGCCGGCCATGATGAGCGGTCCGCCGTAGCGATAGACGACGTCGGCCGCTTCGGGATCGACCCAGATGTTGAACTCGGCGGCCGTGGTGCGATTGCCGAAGGTTCCTCCACCCATCAGCGAGACCCCCGCGATGCGGGTGGCGATGTCGGGCGCCATTCGCATCGCCATCGCGATGTTGGTGAGCGGTCCGGTGGGCACCAACCACACACCCTCGTTCGCGCGCACGGTGTCGATGATGAAGCCCACCGCGTCGGTACCGTCGACTTTGCTGGTCGGCGCGGGAAGGTCGGCGCCGTCCAGCCCGCTCTCGCCGTGCACGTACGTGGCGTACTGCGGCGCAGCGACGATGGGACGCACCGCTCCCTGGTGCACCGGCACTTCCAGACCGAGCAGGTCCTTCATCACCAACGTGTTGTGAGTGGTGGACTCGATGGGCGCGTTGCCCGACACCGTGGTGATGCCGAGGATGTTCGTGTGACGCGCCGCCACGATGATGGCCAGCGCATCGTCGTGTCCGGGATCGCAGTCGAGGATGATTGCGGGCGTCGTCATGTTTCTTCCTTGGTGTCAGCCTTCATCAGATGAGCAAAGTGCCGGTCTCGTCCAGGCGAACTGCGCGGCCGACCCATTCGCCGTCGCACATCGCCGAGGCGGTGTCACGATCCTCGCTGATGCCCCACGCGCGCGTTCCGTCGCCACGCAAGCACGACGCGATGGAGCGCTCCGGGTTGCCGTCACGATCGTGCATGACGGTGTAGGCCTCGATGGTGCCCGCACCGGCTGAGGCGCCCACGTCCACCACCGTTCGACGCGGCATCGCGTCGATCGCTGCTTGCGGATGTGCGTGTCGAAAACCATTCGTCGGGGGAGTGGTGGAGTACACGCCGAAGGAGTGTTTGGTGGCGTAACCACCGTTACCCCACACCAGGGCCTTTTCGTTCGTGCGAGAACGTAGTTCACCCACCACCGTGGCCACCGCGTGCATCACGTAGTTGTTCCACGGTCCGCCGGCGAACGAGAGTCCGCCGGTGCGCGTCAGTTGACGGTCCATTCCGAGGCCCAGCGACATCGCACCCAACTGAACCGCCGAGGGGAAGCACGAATACAAGTCCACGATGTCGATCTCATCGATGGATGTCCCACCCAACTCCAGGGCCAGGCGTCCGCCCAACTTCACGGCCGGCGTCTCGGCGAAGGTCATGCGCTCACTGATGTACTTGTGCTCGTGACAGTCGGTGCCGGCTACCGGGAACACCCACTTGTCGCGGGACACCCCCAGTCGCTCGGCGGCGGCCGCCGAACACATGATGAGGGCGGCCGATTGATCGACGTCGTTGTTGGAGTTCATCACTTTCGTGTAGGGAAAACCGATCATGCGATTGCGCGGACCGGTGGTGACGACCTCCGCCGGCGACATCTCCTTGCGGGTCCAGGCGTACGGGTTACCCGCTGCCACCCGGCTGAAGTCCGACCACAGTCGGCCCAGATGGGCATTGTGCTCGTCGATACCGCGATCGGCGGCCGCGCGCAACGCTGTCTCGAACAGGGGGTACACCTGAATCGGTGCCACGATGCGACGCGACAACTCGTACTCGTGGTTCATCACGAGGTCGGTCCCCACGACACGCGACGGTGTCACGTCCTCGGGCACCACCGGCCACGGCAGATCGATGTTCGCCGAGCGAGCCCGCTTGCGTGTGCGCGAGGTTTCGCCGCCGCACAGGATCACGAGATCGACGTCGCCGTTCTGGATGTCGAGCGACGTGGTGTTGATGAGCGACTGGGTGCTGTTGCCTCCCATGGTGGTGGCGACGGTCTCGCGCGGGTCGATACCCAACTCCCCGGCGATGAATCGCGCCGGATCGCGATAGCGCCACGACAGGAAACTCACCACGCGAACGGAGTCCACGTTCGGGACCGCACTCAAGCCGGCGTCGCGGGCCGCGGCACGGACCGCCTCGGCGATGAAGGGAGCGGGCGCGAGGGCCGCCAGCGGGTCGTCGATTCGCTGCAGTTGTTGTCCGACGCCGACGATCACGGGGGTGCGGGGGTCGAGAGCCACCGGGGCAACTTACCCGAGGTTGTCGGACGCGAACGAGGGCACGAACGTGGTGACCCCCGGGATTAGGGTGCGGTCATGTCCGCACCATCACTGCGTATCGCCATCGGCTCCGACCATGCGGGGTACGACCTGAAGCAACATCTCGTGGCTTTCCTCACCGCGGCCGGTCACGCGGTCGACGATCGGGGCACGCACTCCACCGAGAGTTGTGACTACCCACCGATTTGCGCCGGAGTGGGTCGCATCGTGCGCGACGGGGTGGCCGACTTCGGCATCGTCATGGGTGGCAGTGGCCAGGGCGAGCAGGTGGCCGCCAACAAGGTGCGCGGCGTGCGGGCCGCGTTGTGCAACGACCTGTACACCGCGCGCATGGCTCGGGCGCACAACGATGCCAACGTGCTGTCCATCGGCGCGCGCGTGGTCGGTGTCGGTCTCGCTGAGGAAATCGTCACAACGTTTCTTTCCACCGCCTTCGAGGGGGGTCGTCACGCCCGTCGGGTGGCACAATTGGCAGACATCGAGAACGAGTTCTGACCAGCAGAGAGCCCCATGCCTTTCCCCTCCGACACCGACCCCGATCTCGAGATCGAGCGACTCCTCACCGACGAGTTCACGCGCCAAACCACCGGTCTGCAGTTGATCGCCAGTGAGAACTTCACCTCGCCGGCGGTCATGAACGCCGTCGGGAGTGTTCTCACCAACAAGTACAGCGAGGGTTACCCGGGCAAGCGCTACTACGGTGGCAATCAGGTGGTGGACGACATCGAAGCCATCGCCATCGAACGTGTGAAGGCCCTGTTCGGCGCCGATCACGCCAACGTGCAACCGCACTCGGGTGCCAACGCGAACATGTGCGCGTACCAAGCGTTGTTGAATGCGGGCGACACGGTGCTGGGGCTCAGCCTCGATCACGGTGGCCACCTCACTCACGGATCGCCCGTGAACGCCAGCGGGAAGTTGTACAACTTCATCCCCTACAAGGTCACCCCCGGCGACGAGCGAATAGACATGGACCAAGTGCGCGATCTGGCGCTGAAACATCGCCCTCGCATGATCGTGGCCGGCACCACCAGTTATCCGCGTCGCATCGACCCCGCCCCGTTTCGCGCCATCGCCGATGAGGTGGGTGCCTACTACATGTACGACGCGGCCCATTTGGCTGGTCTCATCGCCGGAGGCGCTTATCCGAACCCGGTTCCGTACGCCGACGTGGTCACCTTCACCACCCACAAGACCCTGCGCGGTCCGCGCGGGGGTTGCATCTTGTCCAAGGCCGAGCACGCCGCGGCCATGGACAAAGCCGTGTTCCCCGGTTGGCAGGGCGGGCCGTTGGAGCACGTCATCGCCGGCAAGGCCGTGGCCTTCCGCGAGGCGTCGTCCGACGCCTTCAAGGCCTACGCCCACCAGGTGGTGGCCAACGCCTCGGCCTTGGCCAACGCCCTGGCCCAGAACGGTTTCCGCCTGGTCTCTGGTGGCACCGACTGTCATCTGATGGTGGTCGACCTGCGACCGTTCGACGCTGATCTCACCGGCAAAGAGGCTCAGGCGGTGCTGGACCGGGCCGGAATCACGCTCAACAAGAACACCATCCCCGACGATCCGCGAAGTCCCTTCGTCACCTCGGGCGTGCGCGTCGGCACCCCGTCGGTGACCACCCAGGGCATGACCGAACCGCAGATGGACTCCATCGCCCACCTCATCGCCCGGGCCCTGCGTGATCGGCACGACCCGGACAAGGTGGCCCGGGTCAAGGTCGAAGTAGCCGAACTCTGCGCCGCTTTTCCCGCCTATCCCGTCTGACCGGCGGCAAACCGCCGCGGAATAGTCTCGGGGCGTGCCCGACACCGCCGGTTACCTCTTCATCGGAGCCGTCGCCGCCGTCGTCACCTTCTTCGTCACGCCCGTCGTCACTCGCCTGGCACACCGGGTCGGCTGGGTGGTTCAACCCGACGAGCGTCGCGTGCACAAGGTTCCCACCCCGGCCGTCGGTGGCATCGCGATGTTCGCCGGCTTCGTGGTGGCGCTCGGTTTGGCGTGGCGCATGGGTCGATTCGCACCGGTGTTCGACAACAACTCAGAACCCCTCGGCGTGTTGTTGGCCGCTTTCGTGATCTTCGGAACCGGTCTCGTGGATGACGTCCGCGAGATCTCCAGTCCGGCCAAGGTCACCGGCACGGTACTAGCCGGTCTGGTGCTGGTGTGGTTCGGCGCGACCATGTTCTACTTCCGCGTTCCATTCCTCGATGTCTTCGTGTTGTCGAACGACTGGGTGCCCGTCATCACCATCTTGTGGTTGATGGGTATGAGCCAGGCGGTCAACTTGATCGACGGATTGGACGGTCTGGCCGCCGGGATCGTGGCCATCGCCGCCGCCGCGTTCTTCTTGTACAGTCGTCGACTCGACGATCTGGGCGTGTTGGTGCAACCCAACGTGGGTCCGCTGATCGCCATCATCGCCGCGGGGGTGTGCGTGGGATTCCTGCCCCACAACTTCAATTCGGCGCGCATTTTCATGGGTGACAGTGGAGCTCTGTTTCTCGGCCTGTTGATGGCGGTATCCACCAGCGTGGTGGGAGGTCGCGCCGATCCGGACAGCTCCACCTACACCCCGGGCCAGACCTATTTCTTCCTCGCACCGCTGTTCATTCCCTTGTTCATCTTGGGCGTGCCCATCTTCGACACCTTGTTCGCCGTCATTCGTCGCGCCGCCAAGCGTCAAGGCGTCGCCACCGCCGACAAGGGCCACCTTCACCACCGCTTGATGAACCTCGGACATGGTCAGCGCCGAAGCGTGTTGATCCTGTGGCTGTGGACCGCGATCTTGTCGGGATTCGTGCTGTACCCGATCTTCACCAAGGCCCGCACCGCCCTCATCCCGATTGGAACGGCCGCCATCGCGCTCAGCCTGTACACGGTGTTGCACCCCGAGGTGCGCCGCCAGCGCAAGGACGCCCGTCAGGAGGGGGCCACGGTCGACGACCAACCCACGGGGTCGGCCACCGCAGAATTGCCCCGACCCCCGACGAGTGGGTAAATTGTGCAATCTTTCACGAGTGATCCCGCCCCGGCTCGCCCCTGAACCCACCGCCCTGATGACCGACTCCGCCGCTGCCGCCAAATCCCGCCGTTCGACGGCCATCGCCCAGCGTGTGACGACCGCTCTGGGTCGTCCCAACGGCTCCAACAGCGTCGATCAGGGCCTCGGACAGGGCATGGAAATGGCCATCACGGTGGCGGTTTTCCTCGGACTCGGCTGGCTCGTGGACTCGGCCGTCGACACCCGACCGGTGTTCATGATCGCCTTGGTGGTGTTCTCCGTGGTGGGTCAATTCGTGAAGATGTGGTTCGTGTACGACGCCCGCATGCGAGCCCTCGAAACCGTGCGTCGTCGCGGGGCCCAGGCCCACCAGCGAGAACCCGAGTCGGGCGGATCGGATCAATGACCGTGACCGACAACCCGTCACCGATCACGACGCGACTCGACGGTGAAGCCCCCGAAATCCAGGTTTCCTTCGACATCTTGAAACGGGGGGCCTACGCCTCGCCGGTGATCGTGGCGGTGTGTGCGGTCTTCGCCGGCCTCGACGGGGTGTTCTCGGCCCTTTACGGCATGGTCTTGGTGCTGGTGAACTTCTTCTGCGCCGCCGGTCTGGTGGCGGTTACCGCGCGCATCAGCCTGGGCCTCATGATGGGAGCCGTGCTGTTCGGCTACATCGCCCGACTCGGCCTGATCTTCCTGGCGGTGATTCTGGTGCGGGACGCGTCCTGGATTTCTCTCACCGCCCTCGGATTGACCATTATTGTGACGCATCTAGGACTCCTCGTGTGGGAGATGCGCTATGTGGCGGCATCACTCGCATACCCGGGGTTGAAACCCCGTCCTCAGTAAAGCCCCCGACCCTTCCGCCTGCCCACCAACGCCCGCACAAAGGACCAACAGAACGTGATCGCACTCGAGTTCCCGCCGATCAACGAGATCCTCCGCTGGAAGGATCTCTTCCCGTCGTTCAACAAGATCGCCCTCATCGCCGTGGCCGCCGCGCTCATCGGCACCATCGTTTTCCTACTCGCCGGAAGCAAGGACCCGATGAAGGCGCCCAAGGGCGTTCGCAACCTCGCCGAGACCATCGTCGAGTTCATCGAGAACGGCATCGTCATGCAGACCATGGGTCGCGACGGTCTCGGCTGGACCCCGTTCCTGATGAGCATTTTCATGTTCATCTATCTCTGCAACGTACCCGGGATCATCCCGTTCCTGCAGATGCCGGCCACGGCGCGCATCGCGATCCCCATGTTCTTGTCGTTGTTGGTGTGGGTGGTCTTCATCGGTACCGGGTTCAAGCACCAAGGCATCGGCTACTTGAAGAGCTCGCTCTTTCCGCCCGGTGTGCCCAAAGCGCTGTACATATTGGTGACACCGATCGAATTCATCTCGACGTTCTTGGTGCGTCCGTTCTCGCTGACGGTACGACTGTTCGCCAACATGTTGGCCGGTCACATCCTGCTCGTCACCTTCGCCCTTTTGTCCGAAGCACTGTTCCAGGCCAAGGGCAACCCCGGACTCATCCCGGTGGGCGTGCTACCGCTCTTCATGCTCATCTTCCTCACCGGTTTCGAGGTGCTGGTGGCGTTCCTGCAGGCCTACATCTTCACCATCTTGACCGCCGTGTACATCGGCGGCGCCGCGCACCCCGAACACTGACCTCGATTCGTATCCCGACCGGCAATTCTTCGAACCCACAACACAACAGGAGACCAAAACAATGGAAGCACTATCAGCACTGGTTGCCGAACTCACCGGTGACGAGGAGAAAGCCGCCGCGGCCGCCAGCTCGGCCGGTTTCGCCTACGGCCTGGCCGCCATCGGACCCGGTATCGGCATCGGTTACCTCGTCGGTAAGTCCGTCGAAGCCATGGCACGTCAGCCGGAGGCCGCCGGCATGGTGCGTACCACCATGTTCCTCGGTATCGCCTTCACCGAAGCCTTGGCCCTCATCGGCTTCGTGGTCTTCATCCTCATCGGTCTCTGATCGTTCACAACTACCAGCAAGGAGTAGACGTGCGAACAGCCGTCGTCACCGTCACGGGTGGGGCACTCCGAGTCGAACTCGTCTCCGCCGAAAGCGAAGAAGGTAAAGAGTTCGACCCGGAAGACTGTGCCTTCGAGCCCGAGACATCCACGCCCAACGAATGCGGTCCCGGCCCGGGTCCCATCATCCCCGAGATGAAGGAACTCGCGTGGGGTGCCGGATCGTTCATCGTCTTCGCGTTGCTCATGCGGATCTTCCTGTACCCGCGTCTGCGCAAGGGCATGGATGCGAGGTACAACTCCATCCGCGTCGGGCACGAAGCGGCCGACGCGGCGCGAGCCTCGGCCCGCTCCGAGGTCGCCCAGTACGAGGCTGCGGTCGCCGCGGCCAAGGCTGACGCGGCCAAGGTTGTCGACGCGGCCCGCGCCACGCTCGAATCCGAGCGTCAGGCGCAGATCGACGCGGCGAACGCCCGCATTTCGGCCAAGCGTGATGCGGCTCTGGCCGACGCCGACGCCGCTCGCGCGTCGGCTCGCGGTCAGATCGAGGCCGCGGTGGCCGATGTGGTGACGAGCGCCGCCGAAGCAGCCACCGGTCGGCGTCCCGACGGTGCGGTGGTCTCCCGCGCCGTTGCCGACACCATGAGCGCGGGGGTGTCGCGATGAGTCTGTTGTCCTTGCTGGCCGCCGATCCCTCCGAGACGCACCACTGGTTGCTTCCCGAGACGGCCGAGATCATCTACGGCGGTATCGCCTCGGTCCTGGTGATCGGTGGACTGGTCAAGTTCGCTGGTCCGATGGTGAAGAAGTCGATGGCCGCGCGCACCGAGCGCATCCAGAAAGAACTCGACGCCTCGGCCAACGACCTGGCCTCGGCGCAATCCGACGCCGCCGGCATTCGCACCGCACTGGGTGACATCGATGCCGAGCGCGCTCGCTTGTTGGCCGACGCCAACGCGCAGGCCGAAGCGTTGTTGCGCGACGGTCGAGCGCGTCTGACCGCTGAGGTCGCCGAACTCGAGGCCAAGGCCGACGCCGACATCTCGGCCGCCGCGGCGCGTCGAGGCGACGAACTGCGCACCGAGATCGGTCGCGTGTCGTCGTCGGCGCTCGACAAGGTGTTGCCCAGCGTCCTCGACGAGGCGACCCAGCAGGCGTTGGTCGAGAACTTCATCTCGAAAGTGGGGGCCTCACGATGAGTGACAGTCGCATCGAAGGGTACGCGCGCGCGCTGTTCGAGATCGCCCGTGCCGAAGGCACCATCGACGAGGTCGAGGACGAACTGTTCCGTCTGGCGCGCACGCTGGAGTCCAGCGACGCGCTGCGCAACGCTTTGACCGACGAGAAAATCCCGGCGGCCCGCCGTCAGGGCATCGTCGAGGATTTGTTGGGTGGCAAGGCCACGGTCACCACCACGCAGTTGGTGTCCATGGTGGTCGGTGGCGGTCGCGGCCGCGATCTTCCCGCCATCATCGACAAGTTGGTTCAGCGAGCCTCGCGCGAGAAGAAACTCGAAGTCGCCGAAGTTCGCAGTGCGGTGGCTCTCACCGCCGATCAGCAGACGCGGCTCGCCGCAGCCTTGGCCAACGCCACCGGCAAGCAGGTGAACCTGAAAGTGATCGTCGACCCCTCGGTGCTCGGTGGCATCGTGGCCACGGTGGGCGACACCGTGATCGACGGAAGCATCCGTACCCGGTTGGACAATGTGAAGGGTCGGCTCTGAGAGCCGCCTGAAAGAACGAAACGAGAAACGACATGGCCGAACTGACACTGTCCGCCGCCGATATTGCGTCGGCGATCAAAAAGAATCTCGAGGGATTCACGCCCTCGCTCGAGGCTCGCACCGTGGGTCGCGTCGTCGAAGTCGGTGACGGAATCGCTCGCATCTCGGGTCTGCCTGACTGCGCCGTGAACGAGTTGCTCGAGTTCGAGGACGGCACCAAGGGTCTGGCCCTCAACCTGGAAGAGGAAGCCATCGGCGCCGTGGTGCTCGGTGATTCCGACCGCATCGAGGAAGGCCAGACTGTCAAGGCCACCGGCCAGATTCTCTCGGTGCCCGTCGGCGAGGGCGTGTTGGGTCGCGTGGTGAACGCACTTGGTGAACCCATCGACGGCAAGGGTCCGCTGGTGGGCGTGCAGCCCCGCCGTATGGAGATCCAGGCCCCCGGCATCATGGGTCGCAAGCCCGTGCACGAGCCGATGCAGACCGGTATCAAGGCCATCGATGCCATGACCCCGATCGGTCGTGGTCAGCGCGAACTCATCATCGGTGACCGCAAGACCGGCAAGACCACCGTGGCCATCGACACCATCTTGAACCAGAAGGGTCAGGGTGTGAAGTGCATCTATGTCGCCATCGGACAGAAGGGCTCCACCGTCGCTCAGACCGTGGAGGTTCTGCGTCAGGCCGGTGCGATGGAGTACACGGTCGTCGTGGTGGCACCCGCCTCGGATTCGGCACCGTTCAAGTACCTCGCGCCCTACGCCGGTTGCGCCATGGGTCAGCATTGGATGGAGACCGGTCAGCACGCTCTGGTGGTGTACGACGACTTGTCGAAGCAAGCCGAGGCCTACCGTCAGATGTCGCTGTTGCTGCGTCGTCCCCCGGGTCGCGAGGCGTACCCCGGTGACGTGTTCTACTTGCACAGCCGTCTGCTCGAGCGGGCGGCCAAGTTGTCCGACGCCAACGGCGCCGGATCGCTCACCGCTCTGCCCGTGATCGAGACCAAGGCCGGCGACGTGTCGGCGTACATCCCCACCAACGTGATCTCCATCACCGACGGTCAGGTGTACCTGCAGGACAACCTCTTCAAGTCGGGCGTGCGTCCGGCCGTCGACGTGGGCATCTCGGTGTCGCGCGTGGGTGGCGCGGCGCAGGTACCGTCGATGAAGGGCGTGGCCGGAACGCTGAAGCTCGACCTCGCACAGTTCCGTGAGCTCGAGGCCTTCGCCACCTTCGGTTCCGAACTGGACGCCATCTCCAAGGCTCAGTTGGAGCGCGGTTACCGCTTGGTGGAACTGCTGAAGCAGCCGCTGAACAGCCCGATGCCCGTCGAGGAGCAGGTGGTCTCCATCTTCGCCGGCACCAAGGGTTACCTCGACGACATCGCGGTCTCCGACGTGCGTCGTTTCGAGAACGAGTTGCTCGACTTCATGCGCACTCGGCACGGGTCGGTGTTGAGCGATCTGCGCACCAAGAAGGTCGGCGACGACCTGGCCGGAATCGTGCAGTCGTTCAAGGACGGTTTCGTGGCGGCCATCGCGGCCCGTAAGGCCAACGAGGCCGCCAGCGATGCCGAGCAGGTGGGCGAGGCCCAGTCGAACAAGACGTTGGCGACGGAGTAATCCATGGCCGGTGGACAGGAACGCATTCTGCGCGGACGCATTCGCAGCGTCCAGGCGACCAAGAAGATCACGCGGGCGATGGAACTCATCGCGGCGTCGCGTATCGTCAAGGCCCAGCAGCGCGTCCAGGCCGCCGTTCCGTACAGCGAGCAGATCACCGAGGTCGTGCGCGATCTGGCGGCCGCCGGCGGTTCGACCGACAGTCCGCTGCTGGCCACTCGAGACAAGATCGTCACGGTGTGTTACGTGCCCGTCAGCGCCGACCGGGGTCTGTGCGGTGGTTACAACGCCGGCGTGTTGCGGGCCACCGAGGCCGAGATCAAAGCCGACGTCACCAGCGGGCGCGATTACGTGATCGTGCCGGTGGGTCGCAAGAGCGAGAGTTACTTCCGTTTCCGCGGCTACCAGCTCGACCAGGCGTTCAATGGTTTCTCGGACCAGCCGTCGTACGCCGCCGCCAAGCAGATCGGCGAGCACGTGGTGTCGCTGTACGCCAGCGGTGCGGTCGACAAGGTCGTGCTGGTGTACACCCGTTTCATCTCGGCTGGTTCGCAAGAGGTCGTGTTGCGCCCACTGGTGCCCCTCGAACGCGACGTCGTCAGTGGTGGCGACGGCAAGCCCGGCGAGGACGGCCTCAGCGCCGACTACGAGTTCGAGCCGGACCCCAGCACGATCCTGGAAACCCTCATCCCTCGCTACATCGAAGCCCGTGTGTACGCGGCCCTGCTGAACGCGGCCGCCAGCGAGCACGCGTTCCGTCAGCGCGCCATGAAGAGCGCCACCGACAACGCCGAGGAACTCATCAAGAGTCTCTCGCGCATCATGAACCGCGCCCGTCAGGACGCCATCACCACCGAGATCATGGAGATCGTCGGTGGTGCCGAGGCCCTGTCCGGCGACAGCACCAAGCACGTCCGCCTCATCGATGTCGGCGCGGCGCGCGACATGTCCAACCTTTCCACCGGCGCATCACTCTGAGCAGGAGACAACCAGCCATGACCATGACAGAGAATCAACTGAAAGACGGACGGGTCGTCGGTATCGCCGGCCCCGTGATCGACGTCGAGTTCCCGCGGGGATCGCTCCCCGAGTTGAACAGCGCGCTCGAGTTCACGGTGCAGATCGAAGGCAAGGACGTGAAGGTGCTGGCCGAAGTCGCCCAGCAACTGGGTGATAGCCGCGTGCGAGCCGTGTGCATGAAGCCCACCGACGGTCTGCGCCGCGGCACCGCCGTACGCAACACCGGCCACGGCATCCAGGTCCCCGTCGGCGACCGCGTGCTCGGTCACGTGTGGAACGTGTGGGGCGAGGTTCTCGACGACGACAACGCCAAGTTCGCCGACATGGAGCGTTGGGACATACACCGACCGGCTCCCGATTTCGCGTCGCTCGAGCCGCAAAAGCGCATGTTCGTTACTGGTGTGAAAGTGATCGACCTTCTCACCCCGTACCTGGCCGGTGGAAAGATCGGTCTGTTCGGTGGAGCCGGCGTGGGCAAGACCGTTCTCATCACCGAGATGATCAACCGCGTGGCCTCGCAGCACGGTGGTGTGTCGGTGTTCGCCGGCGTGGGCGAGCGCACCCGCGAGGGCACCGACCTGCGTATGGAAATGGAAGAGTCGGGCGTGTTCGAGAAGGCCGCCTTGGTCTTCGGTCAGATGGACGAACCGCCGGGAGTTCGTCTGCGGGTGGCTCTGTCGGCGCTCACCATGGCCGAGTACTTCCGTGACGTGCAGAACCAGGACGTGTTGTTGTTCGTCGACAACATCTTCCGTTTCGTGCAGGCCGGATCAGAAGTGTCCACTCTGTTGGGCCGTATGCCGTCGGCCGTGGGTTACCAGCCCACGTTGGCCGACGAGATGGGTCAGCTGCAAGAGCGCATCACCTCCACCCGTGGTCGCTCGATCACCTCGTTGCAGGCCGTGTACGTGCCCGCCGACGACTACACCGACCCGGCGCCATTCACCACGTTCACCCACCTCGACGCCACCACCGAGTTGTCGCGTCAAGTGGCCGCGCTCGGTATCTACCCGGCCGTGGACCCGTTGGCGTCCACTTCCACCATCCTCACCCCTGAGGTGGTCGGTGAGCGTCACTACAACGTGGCTCGTCGTGTGCAGGAGAACCTGCAGCGCTACAAAGAACTGCAGGACATCATCGCCATTCTCGGTCTCGACGAGCTCTCCGAAGAGGACCGTCTCACCGTGTCGCGGGCCCGCAAGATTCAGCGCTTCTTGTCGCAGCCGTTCTTCGTGGCCAAGGTGTTCACCAGCATCGAGGGCGAGTTCGTGCCGGTGGAGGAGACCGTGAACTCGTTCGAGGCCATCCTCAACGGAGATCTGGACAACGTGCCCGAGCAGGCGTTCTTGAACGTCGGTGGCATCGAGCAGGTGCTCGCCAAGGCCAAGGCACTGCAGGAGAACGTCTGATGGCCGACTCGGCCGCCATGCGCGTGGAGGTCGTGTCGCCGGAGCGGGTGTTGTTCTCCGGCGAGGCGACCCAGGTGATCACCCGCACCCTCGGTGGTGGTGAGGTGGCGTTCCTGGCCGGCCATGCGCCGTTCCTGGCCGCGGTCATTCCCAACCACACCCGCGTGTACCTGGTGGATGGTTCGGTGCTCGACATCGCGGTGCACGGTGGGTTCGTGGAAGTGAGCAACGGCAAGGTGTCGATCCTCACCGACGACGCCGAACTGGGCAGCGAGATCGACAAGGCTCACGCCGCGGCCGAAGTGGCGCGCTTGGAAGAGCAGTTGCGCCACGAGCACGACGCCAAGGGTGCCGCCGAGTTGGGCAAGGCCCATGCACGACTGGCCGCCGCCGGTGGCGGGTCGGGCACCTCCGCCGCCGCGCACTGATTCACGCGTGACCACCTTCCCGTTTCGGTCCGCGCTGATCACCGGAGCCTCGTCGGGTATCGGCGAGGCCATGGCCCACTGTTTGGGGCGTGCTGGTGTGCCCACCGTGTTGGTGGCGCGTCGTGGTGATCGCTTGGCCGAGTTGGCCCGTCTGTATCCGGGCTTCGAGGTGCTGGCCGCCGACCTGACCACCCGCGAGGGATTGGAGGCGGTGAGCGCGCGCATCACCGATGTGGCCCGACCTATCGATCTGGTGGTGAACAATGCCGGGTTCGGTTCGTCGGGGTACTTCGAGCAGATCGACCCGACCCGACTTGATGACGAGATTTCGCTCAATGTGAGGGCGCTAGTCCGGTTGTCGCACGCGGCCATGAGTGTGATGGTGGAGCAACGGCGCGGGTGGATTCTGAACGTGTCGAGCGTGGCGGGTTTTCAGGCCGGACCGCGGTTGGCGGTGTACGCGGCCACCAAGGCCTTCGTCACCAGCTTCAGTGAGGCGGTCCACGAAGAGGCCAAACGGGCCGGCGTGCACGTGACCGCGTTGTGTCCGGGGTTGACGCGCACCGAGTTCCAGAGTGTGAGCAACACCGAGGGGTTACAGCGCGGGTTCCCGGTGTTCGCCTGGTTGACCGCCGAGAAGGTGGCGGCCGACGGATTGGCGGACTGCGCTAAGGGCCGGGCTATCAGTGTGCCGGGTGCGCTGTACAAGGGGCTGGTGTGGGGGAGTGCGTTGTTGCCGCGAG
>VFYV01000005.1 GCA_016871395.1 Actinomycetota bacterium | reverse complement strand
CTTCTTCGCGACCGCCTTCTTGACGGGCTTTTTCGCGACCGCCTTCTTGACGGGCTTTTTCGCGACCGCCTTCTTGACGGGCTTCTTGACCGATTTGCTGGCCATGTGAACGTCCTTGGTCGATGTTTACGGCGAGGATAGTCCCGTCGGCACTCCGCCGTGAGACGAACGAACCACTCCGACGTACACCGGTTCATCATCCAATTCGGCGTTGGGCGCCCCCTCACTCCAGCCCACCGACGCCGCCAAGGTTTCACTCGCGATCATGTCCACGAACGGGACCACTTGGCGACGAATCGACTCGGGCACCCCGAGCGTCAAAACGATGCGATCGCTCACCTCGAGGTCGGCGTCGCGACGGGCCTGTTGCACGAGGCGAATGAGATCGCGGGCGGTGCCTTCCGCGGCGAGTTCGGGCGTGACCTCGATGTCGAGACCCACCATGCCCAAACCATCAGCCAACGTCGCTCCGGCTGAGCCGGCGGCCACGGCCATCTTGATGGTGTACTCACCCTCGACCAACTCGATACCACCGGCCACGACGACACCGTCGTCGAGGGACCAGTCGCCGGTCTTGACGGCCCTGATGACCTCTTGGGTGCGCCCACCCAATCGTGGACCGAGAGCACCCGGAATCACCTGCAGAACGGCGGTGGCCCCCGACTCTTGTTGGACCGACAACACGACCCTTTTGACGTTCACCTCGTCGGCGATGATGTCGACGAAAGGTCGCAGGGTTTCGGCATCGGGGTGCGAGACCTTCAACTCGGCCAGGGGCAAGCGCACCCGACGAGAGTGGGCCTTGCGTACCGACAGCGCCGACGAGCACACCTCGCGCACCCGATCCATCGCCGTCACGAGTTCGGGGTCCCCGGGAAGGTCGCTGGCCCGCGGCCAATCGGTCAGGTGCACACTGGGTCCGGGGCAGAGCCCCCGGTACACGGTGTCGCTGATCAAGGGCAACAACGGCGCGGCCACCCGACACAAGGTCTCCAGCACCGTGTGCAGCGTGTCCACCGCGTCGGCATCACCAGCCCAAAAGCGATCGCGCGAACGTCGGATGAACCAGTTGGTGAGCACGTCGAGGAAATCGCGGATGTTGGCACCGGCCGAGAAAAGATCGTAGGCGTCGAGGTCGCGGGTGACCGAGGCGACGAGATCGGACGTCTTGGCGAGAATGTACCGATCGAGGACGTGACCGGAGTCGGTCCGCACCTTGCCGCTCAGGCCTTCGGCGTTGGCGTAGAGACCGAGGAAGTACCACGAATTCCACAGCGGCAACAGCACTTGGCGAACGGTCTCGCGAATGCCGGCCTCGGTGACCGAGAAGTCGGCTCCGCGCAAAATCGCCGACGACAGCAGATACCAACGCATGGCGTCGGCGCCGTAGGTGTCGAAGACCAGCATCGGATCCGGATAGTTGCGCAAGCTTTTGGACATCTTCTGCCCGTCATCGCCGAGAACGATGCCGTGACTGACGCAGGTGGAAAACGCCGGACGGTCGAACAGGGCGGTGGCCAGAACGTGCAACGTGTAAAACCAGCCGCGGGTCTGACCGATGTATTCGACGATGAAGTCGCCGGGATAGTGCTGCTCGAACCACTCGGTGTTCTCGAACGGATAGTGCACCTGGGCGAAGGGCATTGAGCCGCTCTCGAACCAGCAGTCCAACACCTCGGGCACACGCCGCATCATCGACTTGCCGGTCGGGTCGTCGGGATTGGGACGCACGAGGTCGTCGACGGTGGGTCGGTGCAAGTCGGTGACGGTGGTACCAAAATCACGCTGCAGGTCGGCGAGGCTTCCGTACACGTCGAGTCGGGGATACGCGGGATCGTCGCTCTTCCACACCGGGATGGGCGAACCCCAGAATCGATTGCGGCTGATCGACCAATCGCGGGCGTTGGCGATCCACTTGCCGAAGGAGCCCTCCTTCAAGTGCTCGGGCACCCAGGTGATCTGCTTGTTCAATTCGACCATACGGTCCTTGATGGCCGTGACCTCGACGAACCACGAGGAGATGGCGCGGTACACCAGAGGTTCCGCGCAACGCCAGCAGTGCGGGTACGAGTGCGAATACGTGTCGTGTTTCACCACGACACCGGAGGACTTCAAGTACTTGATGACCGACGGGTTGGCCTCGAACACGTGTTGACCCGCCCAATCGGTGACCTCGGCGGTGTAACAACCGTGACCGTCCATCGGACACACCGTCTCGATGCCGACGGCCTGACAGGCCAACTGGTCGTCCTCACCGAAGCCGGGGGCCAGGTGCACCACACCGGTGCCGTCCTCAGTGGTGACGAAGTCGCCCGCCAACACCCGAAAGGCGTTCTCCACGTGTGCGAAATAATCGAACAGCGGACGGTACGAACGCCCCACCAGGTCCGCGCCGCGCACGGTGCCCACCCGCACGGCGCCGCCCAGTTCACCGACGTACGCCCCCAAGCGCGCCTCGGCCAGGATCGATCTCTCCCCGTTCGACTCGACGATCGCGTAGTCCACGTCGGGGTTCACTGCCAACGCGAGATTCGAGGGCAGGGTCCATGGCGTCGTGGTCCAAGCGAGCAGGTTCTCCCCCGACTCCAACACGAAGCGCACCGTCAAGGCCGGATCCTGGCGGTCGCGATACACGTCGTCCATACGGGTCTCGGTGTTGCTGAGGGGTGTTTCGCAACGCCAGCAATACGCGAGCACGCGATTGCCCTCGTAGATCAAACCCTTGTCGTGGAGGGTCTTGAACGCCCACATGACGCTCTCCATGTAGGGGAGATCGAGCGTCTTGTAATCGTTCTCGAAGTCGACCCAACGCGCCTGACGCATGACGTAGCGCTCCCACTCGCTGGTGTACCGGAGTACCGAGGTGCGGCAATAGTCGTTGAACTTCTCGACGCCGAACGCGGTGACCTCACGATGACCGGAGATACCCAGTTGTTTCTCGGCTTCCACTTCGGCGGGAAGACCGTGACAGTCCCAACCGAAGCGTCGTTCCACCTTCTGCCCCCGCATGGTGCGATAACGCGGCACGGCGTCTTTCACGAAACCGGTGAGCAAGTGGCCGTAATGCGGGAGACCATTGGCGAACGGCGGGCCGTCGTAGAAAACGAATTCATTGTCACCACCGTCGCCGGCCGTGCGATTCCGCACCGAGGCTGCAAAGGCCCGCTCCGACGCCCAACGAGCCAGGGTGGCGGCTTCGATTTCCGGGAAGTTCGGCTGAGCGTCGATGGAGGGGTACGGACGTGAGGTCATGGCGAAAAGGGTCGTACTGCCATGATCAGGCTACCGGGAAGGCCTCAGCGAAGACTGGCGCTGACGACATTCAGAACGATCATCACCAAAAGCGGCGACAAGTCGAGACCGCCCATCGACGGCAACACGCGCCGAACCGGACCCAACACCGGCTCGGTGATTCGAGTTGCCCACTCGCGCACGACGTCGAGGGGACCCCCTCGCGAAGGGAACCACGACAAAATGACGCGCGCAAGGATCACCAAGGTGAAGAAGTAGATGAGCGTTGCGAGTAAACCGCCCACGGATCAGTAATCAGCGCTCGAGCGCGGAGCCGGCTTCAACAGGTAAACCCCGCGAGCAACCTTTTCGATCTTGCCGTGTAGGGCGTAACAGAGACCGCTCGAGAAATCGATCATACGACGGGCCACCTCGTCGTCGCAGCCCTCGGTGTTGAGGATCACGGGCTGTCCGTCGCGATAGCGATTGGCCACTTCCTGGATGTCGTTGAAGCGGATGGCCTTCACCGTGTGCGGCTCACCCTGCACGCTTCCACCGATGGTTCGCACCGTCGACGAGGGACGACCCGACACCGGACGAGGAAGGATGGACGAATCATCGACACCGACACGGCGGGGCGGAATCGGGTCCGTGTCGCGAGGCGTCACTTGACGCGCGACCGGACGCGAGCCGGTGTCGTCGAAGTCGCCACGACGAGGATCGCTACGCGACACCCCACCCGCACGATCCGGAGCGTCTTGATCGTCGTAATCGTCGTACGCGTCGTCCTCACCCAAACCGAGGTAATCCATGGCTTTTCTGAAGAAGGACATCGACGACAGAGTAGTCCGAGTCAGAGGGTTCGGGGTGGACGCTCACCGAAGATCGCCGAGCCCACGCGTATCAGTGTCGATCCTTCGTCCACCGCCAGGCGCCAATCCCCGGACATCCCCATCGACACCTCGGACAAGCCCAAATTCGAGGTCATCGATGCCACCAACCGGAAGGCCGAGCGAGTGCGCTGGGGGTCACCGTCGGTGGGCCCGACCGTCATCAGGCCGTCGACGACGAGACCGCCCCGTGTCGCCGCGAGGACCAAGGACTCGGTGTCGGCGGGGTCACACCCACCCTTGTCCGCTTCGCCGACGGCGTTCACCTGCACCAGGATCCGGGTGCCAGGGCACCGACGCGCGAGTTCGGTCACCACCGATTCGCGGTCGACGGACTGCCACAGGTCCACGATCGGAGCCAGCAAGCGCACCTTGTTCGATTGGAGTCCGCCGATGAAGTGCACCTCGGGAAGCGGGCCCTCGTGGACGTTGGCTCGGAAACGATCCCATTTGTCGACCAATTCCTGGGCGTAGTTCTCGCCGATGCAGGCGCATCCGGCATTCGCCACCGCCGCGATCGCCTCGGGCGGGAAGGTTTTGGTGACGGCCACGATTCGCACCCGCTCTCCGCCCCGAGCCCTCACCTCGTCGGCCAACCCCCGGTACCGGACCGCGATCGCAGACGCGTCGGGCTCACCGGTCATGGCGCCTGCCTCCACTCTTCCCGCACCTGACGTCGCGCGTCGCCTCGCGCGCGACGATTCCCTGGTCTCGGGTCAGTTGGGTCCTCGGACGTGGCGAGAATGCCCGTCGATTCGCAAGATTGGGTGAGCCAGGGTGAAAGTCACCGTCGCGACGCATGGAGTGGATGATCCGAACTCCGGGGCGATCGACCACGTTGATGAACGCGGGCACGTCGCCCGCCGCGTCACTTCAAGAACGACGGGACGTCGAAGTCGTCGTCACCATCGTCGGTCGGGACGTCCGAGTCACTGGCGAAGATGTCCTTGGGCGCCGGGGCCGGGGTCGGACGGCTCTCTCGGGACGCGGCGGCACCACGTCCGGTCGGACGTCCGGTGGGACGAGCCGCGGGTGCGCTATCCCATCGATCGAAACCAGCGGCGATCACGGTGACCTTCAACTCGTCACCCATGTCGTCGTTGATCACCGTTCCGAAGATGATGTTGGCGTCTTGATGGGCGATGCCACGGATGATCTCCGCGGCTTCGTTCATCTCCATGAGGGTCATGGAGGACGGACCAGTGACGTTCAACAGGACCCCTCGCGCACCTTCGATGGACGCTTCGAGCAGGTTGCTGGACAACGCCTTCAGCGCGGCGTCACGAGCTCGACTGTCACCACTGGCGACGCCGATTCCCATGAGGGCCGAACCAGCGTTTTGCAGAGTCATCTTGACGTCGGCGAAGTCGGTGTTGATCAGGCCGGGATTCGTGATGAGATCCGAGATACCGGATACCCCGGAGTAGAGCACTTCATCGGCGCGGCTGAAAGCCTCGATCACGGTGTCGCGGGCGTCGACCACGGACAAGAGACGATCGTTCGGGACGACAATGAGAGTGTCGACCTTCTCCTTGAGTTTGGCGATACCCGAATCGGCCTGCACGGCGCGTCGACGCCCCTCGAACGAGAACGGACGAGTCACGATGCCGATCGTGAGGGCACCGATGCTCTTTCCCACTTCGGCCACCACCGGGGCGGCTCCGGTTCCGGTCCCGCCGCCCTCGCCGGCGGCGATGAAGACCATGTCGGCACCCTTGAGAGCATCCTCGATCTCGTCCCGGTGCGCTTCGGCGGCCTGACGACCGACTTCGGGGTCGCTTCCCGCGCCCAGACCGCGCGTCAATTCCCGTCCGATGTCGAGTTTGAGTTCGGCGTCGCTGGTCATCAACGCCTGGATGTCGGTGTTGATCGCGATGAACTCGACTCCGCGCAGGTTGCGCTCGATCATGCGGTTCACCGCATTCACACCGCCTCCGCCGACGCCGACCACCTTGACTTGGCAGATGTAGTTGTTCTGTCCACCAACCATGCTGGGTGACTCCTCCGCTTTTGGGCTACCGGGGTAGCCGACGACCTGTTGTTGCTGTCTCGGTCACGCTTTTCGATCGCTCTAAAACTACGTCCATCCGACCGGACGACCTGTCCGGTCCTGTTCGCGCGTCAAGTCTCCCACTTTCAGGTCGGCGAAGGGGGGATGCTCGACCACCGCGCTCGGACAAAGTCCTGCTAGGAGCACTGGGAGGGACGACTTGACCAACTCAGCGCACACTCGGCGCTCCACTGGAGACGTCGATGATGGCGTACCTGTTCGAGCCCAGCCTTTTGATCTCGTTCACGACTCCGACCAACTTGTTTTGAAAATCGCTCGGCGGGCCGAAAAGGACCTCCACCTCGTCGGTCAGTGTCATCGACACCTCTCCTTGGGCTGAAACCGCCAAGGAGACCAGGCGCGCTCGCAGCTCGCTTGGTAGGGCGTTGACCAATTGCGCCGCCCCGAGGAACGGTTGGGCCACCGAATCGCCCGCCGACAGGTTGGGGCCGGTCCCCCGAATCGGGACGTAATCCGTCGGATCACCCTCGATGACGTCCAACACGCGCCCCTCACGATCGATCACCCGATTGAACCCGTCGACCGCACGATAGAAGCCGATCGGGTCACGCTCGACGATCTGGATGAGGACCCTCGAGGGCAAGTGGGAGGACACTGACGCTTCGCGAACCCACGGGATCGCCTCGAGTCGCCTCTCGGCCCCGCGAAGGTCGGCGGTCAAGATGGGCTCACCTTTCAAGCCCGAGATCACCTCGCCAACCACGAGGGGATCGGCGTACACGTTGCCCTCGATCTGAACGTTGCGTATCGACAAGATCGGAGAGGTCAGCAGGAGCAGGATCACCAACACCACGGTGACGGCGATTCCCACGATGGAGAACCAGCGCAACCGACGCCGTCCCGCGGCTCGTCGAATGGCGATGCGGCGTTTTCGAAATTGCAACGCACCCGGCGCAGATCGGGCCGGGATGGGGCCGGAGTCGTCGTCGGAGATGACGACTCGCTTCTTGGCGGCCGGAGTCGCTTTCACCGGCGGCGCTTTCACCGGCGGCATTTTGACCGGCGGTGTTTTGACCGGCGGCGACTTCGACCGGGTCGGGTCATTGATGACTCTCGCGCCCTCGACCCCGTCGTCGATCACGTCCGTGGATCGAACCCGACCGAGCCAACGGCGCCCGCTGAATCGTGGGGAACGATCCCCGGTGCGCAACGCGCGGCCTCCCCTCGCCGCTCGGGCGTCCGCGGGAGTCGCGGTGTCGGCCTCGTCGGAGAAGACCGCCGAGAGTTCGGCTCGCACCTCGTCGGAAATGGCATCGTCGAGGTCGGTGATGATCTCCCCCGTCGGATCCACGGGACGGTCAGCGGGCATCGTCTCCTCCGTCGGCAAAAGGTACCGAGCGCGCATCGTCGAAGTCATGGGTATCGGAGAAACCAACCAGTCGGACTTCGGTGCGCATCACATGGCCAGTCTTGTCGGCGACCACCCGTCGAACGTGGGACATCACCGCAACGACGTCCTCGGAGCGTCCCCCCTCGTCGGCTTGAATGAAGTTCGCGTGCTTGGTCGAGACCGACGCCGTGCCGATTCGCAGACCTCGCAGACCGCACTCGTCGATCAACCGACCCGCGGTCACCTCGCCGGGAACCGGATTGACGAACACCGACCCGGCGTTCTGCCCACCGGGCTGGTTTTCCCGTCGCCAGCGTACGATCTCCTCGATCGTGGCTTCACATGTATCCCGATCTCCGGTGGCCAGGCCGAGACGTGCGCCGAGCACGACTCTGTCGTCGCCGATCGCCGAACCCCGAAAGCGCAGTTCGAGATCGGCGACGGCAACCTCACGAAGCGATCCATCGCGCCAATCGAAAAGTCGGGCCCCGGTCAACGATGCCTTCATGTCCGACCCGTGCCCCCCGGCGTTCATTCGCACGGCCCCTCCGATCGTTCCCGGCACACCGACGGCCCACTCGAATCCGGTCAGGCCGGCGGCCGCAGTCCGACGGGCCAATACCGGCAAGAGGACCGCCGCCCCCGTGACCACCAACGCCTCGTCGACCACAACCTCCACGTTCGACGCGAAGTCCCCGAGTTGAACGACAATGCCGGCGAACCCGCGGTCGCTGACGAGCATGTTGCTTCCCCGCCCGATCACGAGCACCGGCAACGAATGAAGAGCGGCAAACTCGGCCACCCGCGACAACTGTTCCTCCTCGTCGGCGCGCACGAACACCGCGGCCGGACCACCGACTCGATAGGTCGTCAGCGCCGCCAACGGATGATCGACCGTGGCGTTGTCCCCGAGGAGACGACGAACGCTCTGCGCGTCGACGTTCACCGCGCACCACGCAGTGCGAGGATCTCGTTCGGCAGTGTTTCGATGTCGCCACAGCCCATGGAGATGCACACGTCGCCTGATCGCACGAGCGCCGACACCGTGGTTGGCAAGCGTGAGCGATCGGGCTCGTACACGACGTCGAGATCGGGGCGCGCCGCTCGAACCGCATCGACGACCAGCTGGCCGGTGACCCCGGGGATCGGGGTCGTTCCCGAGGCGTAGATGTCGGCCACCACGACCACATCGGCCGAGGTGAACGCCGAGCCGTACTCGTTCGACATCACCGCCATGCGGTTGAATCGGTTCGGCTGAAAAACCGCCACGATCCGTGACCACCCATCCCCGCTCGTACGCGCCGCCGTCAAAACCGCGTCGATCTCGCGGGGTAAATGCGCGTAGTCGTCGACGTAGGTGGCTCCGTCGATCGAACCGATGATCTGAAAACGCCGGTCGACCCCGCCGAACAGTGCCACGGCCTCCACCGCCACCGCCGGGTCGACTCCGAGGGTCGAGATCATGGCGATCACCGCGGTGGCGTTGGCCACGTTGTGGGTTCCCCGCAAAGGGCTCTCGACGAGGAGCGACTCTCCCGACGGGGTGCGCACCGCGAAGGTCGTGACACCTTTGGATGTGCCCACTGCCGACCAACGGAAGTCGGCGTGTGCGGACGATCCGTACGTGATCCACTCGGTGTCACGACGACGAGCCACGATGCTCGTGATCGACGGGTCGTCGATACAGACGACTCGCGGACCGGGCACGCCACTCAGATACTCCTCGAAGGCCCGGACCAGACCGTGGAAATCGCCGTAGAGGTCGAGATGGTCGTGGTCGATGTTGGTCAGGATCGTTCCGAACAAAGGAAGGCGTAGATGAGTCCCGTCGCTCTCGTCCGCTTCCACGACCATGAGGTCGCCGTCGGTCCAGCGTGCCCCGGTACCCTCCTCCAACAGATCCGCCCCCACGACGAACGAGGGGTCGAGTCCGGCGGCTTTCAGGGATTGCACGAGCAAGGACGCGGTGGTCGTCTTGCCGTGGGTACCAGCCACGGCAATCGAGCGACGACGTGTGCACAAGGCCGCCAACATGTCGGCTCGTGAGAGATCGGGAACACCCGATTCACGGGCCCGTGCCCGTTCGATGTTCGACGTCGGAATGGCGGTCGATGAGGTAACCGCGTCGCAACCCGTGACGGCCGATGCGTCGTGGCCGATGTTGACGCGAATACCGAGCGACCTCATTCTCTCCACCACGTCCGATTCGCGTATGTCGCTCCCCGAGACGTCGTGACCCATCTGCACCAAGCAGGTCGCGATGGCGTTCATTCCCGGACCACCGATGCCCACCACGTGGACCCGACGTCGACCAGACAGGTCGAGGGGAGCCGATGTCACGACCGAACTCCGGCGACCTCTTCGATCAGATCGGTGATGGCGCCTCCACGATTTGGTTCGCCGAGCGCCCGAGCGTTCGTCTCGAGGCGCCGCCGGGCCGCCGAATCACCCCGCAACTCGCCGAGGATCATCGTCAACCGGGACGACACGTCATCCTCGTCCAACAGGATTGCGGCATCGGCGTCGCTCAACCAGGCCACGTTGGCGCGTTGATGATCTTTGGGGGTTGCGCCCGACCAGGGAACGAGGACGGCCGGTAAACCCACCGTCGCGACATCGGCCACCGTGCCCGCGCCGCCCCGACCGATCAGCACGTCACATGCTCCGTAAACGTCGGAGATCCGCTCCTCGTAACCCATCACGCGATACCAGATGCCGTCGGAGCCGTCGCGTTCGATGCCACCGTCGCGTCGATGTTCGTCGATGAAGCGATCACCGACCACGTGGTACACCGCCAGAGTCTGATCACCCGAGAATTCTCGCACGAGTGCCAGAACCGATCGGTTCAGGACCCGAGAACCGAGTGAACCACCGAAGACGGCCACGAGGAATCGATCGGCCGGGACTCCGAGGCGCTCTCGCGCGAGTCGACGATCGCCCACACGATCCACCACACGGATCGCGCGTCGAACCGGGGCACCGGTCCATCGCGCACGTACCAGATCGGATCCCGGGAACGCCGTGGCCGTGGCGACCGCGAAACGCGCGGTCAGGCGACTCGCACGACCGGGAGTCCGGTCATAGGAGACGACCACCACCGGAATTCGAAGTTTGCGGGCCGCCAACACCGCCGGCAGGCTCGCGTAACCGCCCACGCTCACCACCACCCGCGGTCGATCGTTTCGCATCACGCGCAGCGCCAACCGGCGAGCTCGCACGAGTTTGGGCACGAACGAGAGATTCCGAACGATCGAACGCGCCGAAAACCCTCGTTGCAGACCGACGACGTCGAAAAAATGGTGCTCGACTCCCGAGGGAGGAACCAATCGAGTTTCGATGCCCCGCTCGGCACCCATGTAGGTGATCTCCCCGATGGGATGACCGTGGTCGACCAGACCTTCGACGATCGCCAGCGCCGGCAAAACATGTCCGGCGGTGCCCCCACCCGCGATCACCGCGAATCGGGTCATCGAGGTCGGCGAGCCACGTTCATCAAGAGACCGGCGGCCACCATCGACACGATCAACGACGAACCGCCGAACGAGATGAAGGGAAGGGTCAACCCGGTGACGGGAATGATGGCGACCACACCCCCGATGTTGATGCAGATCTGAATGAGGAACCAGCCGGAGATACCTCCGGCCAACAGTCGCCCGAAACTCGTGCGACAAGACAGGGCCGCCTGAAAGCCGAAGTAGATGAGGAACGTGAACAAGGTCAGGAGGCCGATCACCCCGAGGAAGCCCATCTCCTCGGCGAGCGTCGAGAAGATGAAGTCACTGTGGGCCAATGGGACGTAACCCCATTTCCCCGTTCCGGCACCGATTCCTATTCCCGTCACCCCGCCATTCGACAGGCTGATCAACGATTGGTACGCCTGATAGGTCAAGTGCTCGCGGTTTTCATGAAAATCGAAAAAGGACGTTATGCGGACGAACTTGTCGGGACGCAGCATGATGATCAACGCACCGAGGGCCGAACCGGCCCCGGCCACGGTCAACAGGGGGAGAAAGGGGGCACCGGCGAGAAAGAGAACGACGAAACCGATGCCGACCATGACCGCACACGAGCCGAAGTCGCTCTGGGCCAGCGACATCACTGCCCCCAACACTACGACGAAGCCGAACGGCTTCATGGTGACCCGCCAATCGTGCATCCGATCCATTCGTCGCGACAAGAGGTCGGCTCCGTGAATGATGATGAACAACTTCATGAACTCCGACGGCTGGAATCGTTGATCGAACAATTCGATCCACGCGCGGGCACCGTTTATCTCCTTGCCGAGTCCGGGAAACCACGACAACGACATCAAGGCCAGACCACACCACGGGGCGATACGGGCGAACTTGTGGAGTATCTCGAGTTTCAACTTGTAGGCGAAGGTCATGCCCACGGCACCGATTCCCGCGTAGAAAGCCTGTCGGCGGAAGTACTTCCACGCCGAGTCACCACGATTGAACGAGAAAATGGACGACGACGACATGACCATCACGAGACCGAACAAAACGAGGACGATCGAAACCGCGGCGATGACGTAGTAGCCCACCGGCTTGGGATCGCGAGACGTGGCGTCCTGGTAACGAGACCGTAGGCCCCCCTCACCCGTGCGAATCCTTTGGGCGCGTTCATAGGCCGCCTGACGACGATCGGCGAGGTTGTCGGCGGAGCGACCCCTGGACCTACCGCGGGACTTTTGACCGATAGCGATCGTCACTTTCGTGCTCCTGTCTTGTTCGGCGAGGACTTCTTCGACTTCGAACCCCTGGCGCTCGCAATGAGAGCCGTGACACAACGAGAGAAGTCTTCGCCTCGTTCCTGATACCCGCCGTACCAATCGAAACTGGCGCACGCCGGTGAGAGCAGCACGGTGTCCCCGGAGTTGGCCAGAGAGGCGGCCTGGGCCACCGCCTCGGCCATGTCGCATGCGCGTCGGACCGTACGATGCGCGACAAAGGTTCGCTCGATCTCATCGGCCGACTCACCGATAGCGACAACGCCCTTGATGCGATCGGTTGCGGCAGCGAGAACACCGAGGTCGAGACCCTTGTTTCGACCACCAGCGATCAGGATCACATTCTCGAAACCGGCGATGGCAGTGAGAGCGGCGTGGGGCGTCGTGGCCTTGGAGTCGTCGAACCAGCGCACTCCACCGGCCTCGGCAACCAATTCGATTCGGTGGTGGGGGGCTTCGTAGGTGCCAAGAGCCTCCGCGACCGCCTCCACCGAGGTCAATCGCGGTTCGATGCACAACGCCGATGCCACGAGGGCGTTGGAGATGTCGTGTGGAAAGGATCGTCGCATGTTCGTCGTGGCGATGATTTCTCCGGAGGGACACTCGAGCACTCCGCCTCGCACGCCATAGGTCGCTCGATCCCCGCCGACCTCGACACGTCGACAACGCAAAGAGTCCAGATGACGCGCCACGACGGGGTCGGTCACGACGCCCACCGCCACGTCACCCGGGACAACGTTGCGCCAGATCCGAGCCTTGGCCGCCTCGTACGTCTCCATCGACGTGTGCCAATCGAGGTGGTCGGGGGCCAGATTCAGCCACGCCGAGGACTGGGCGCGAAACGTTTCGACGAAGGCCAGTCGAAAACTGGTTGCTTCGACCACGAAGACGTCCACGTCCATTCCGAGGGCTTCGACGAGGGGAACGTCGGTGTTGCCGCAGGCCACGGCGCGACGACCCGAGGCGGTGATCATCGCTTCGACCATGGTCACGGTCGTCGTCTTGCCATCGGTGCCGGTGACCGCGACCATCGGACGGGCACCCCCGGGACGCGACTGCTCCCACTCGTAGGCCAAGTCCAATTCCCCGTACACCGCCTTGCGCTTGGCGGCGGCGAAACGAAGGACCGCATGACCCTCGGGAACCCCGGGAGCCGGGGCGACCGAGTCGACTCCGTCGAGAAGGTCGATGAGTCGACGATCATCAGGGGATTCGACCAGTTCGACTCCGAGTTCGCTCATGAACGAACTTTTGGCGGCGGTCACGTGGTCGTCGGCGGCCACGACCGAATACCCCCGGGCGACCAGGGCTCTCGCGGTGGCCACGCCGGTGACGCCGACGCCGTAGACGAGAACCCGCTCGCTCACGGAAGTGCCTTCATTGCGACATCGCTGATGCGAGTGAAGTCGGCGATGAACAGGGCCAACGAACCCGCCACGCAGATTCCGCCGATGATCCAAAACCGGATGATCACGGTGGTTTCGGGCCAGCCGACCAACTCGAAGTGGTGATGAATCGGGGTCATCCGGAAGAATCGACGGGTTCGGCCCGATGCCTTGAAGATCGTCATTTGAATGGCCACCGAACCCGCTTCCAACACGTTGATGCCGCAAATGAGCGGAAGTAGGAAATGGGTGTTGGTCGCCACGGCCAACAGACCGAGAGCCGCACCGATGCCCAAGGCACCGACGTCACCCATGAAGATGCGTGCGGGCGCGGCATTCCACCAGAGGAATCCACCACAGGCCCCCGCGAACGCCGAGGACAACACGGCTAGATCGAGGGGGTTCACGGTTCCACCGGCGAGGACGCCGTACACCTCGGGGTTACGGAACGACCAGTAGCCGATGATGGTGTAGGCGAGAAATCCGAGCAGTGCCGATCCGCCCGCGAGACCGTCGAGACCGTCGGTGACATTGACTGCGTTGGTCGTGGCCCACATCATCGCGGCAGTCCACAGAACCCAGAGCCACGATGGGATCTCCCAACCGGGCCAATCGAAGCGGGTGAACGACACCGTCTCGGAAATGTCGGTCGCGGCCACCAACCACCAGGTGATCGCGCCCGCCAACCCGAAAGTGATGAGGCCTTTCTTCTTCCAGAAGATGCCGCGATTGTGGCCTCTGGTCACCTTGAGCACATCGTCCAGCAGGCCCATCACAGCCATGACGAGGATGCCGACGATGATGATCATCGCCTGGTTCGAAAACGCCAGTCCATCACGGACATGGGCGATGACCCAGCCGAGGACAGCCGCACCGAGGATGCTGAGCCCACCCATGGTCGGAGTACCCGACTTCTTCTCGTGATGGGAGGGGCCGAGATCCTCCTTACCGAGAATCGGCTGACCCTTGCCCCGATCACGGAAAAAGGAGATGAGGAAGCGCGTTCCAACCAAGGACAAGACCATCGAGGTCACCCCGGCGATCATGACGGCGATCATCGGCGCCCTTCCAACAGGTCACGAGCGACGACACGATCATCGAAGTCGATGATCTCCGAGCCGATGCTCTGGGAGTGCTCGTGCCCCTTTCCGGCGATGACCACCACGTCACCCCGGCGCGCGTGTCGAAAGGCCAACGAAATCGCGGCGCGACGATCCGGCTCGGTTCCGAACAAACGATGGCGCAAGTGGTCCGGCACCCCGGCCACGACCGACGCGATGATGGCCTCGGGGTCCTCGGAGCGTGGATTGTCGGACGTGACGATGACCGCATCGGCCAGCAAGGCCGCGGTCTCACCCATGATCGGTCGCTTCATCTTGTCGCGGTCACCGCCGCATCCGAAAACGACGATCACGCGGCCGTTGGTGGTCGCCTGGCGTACCGAGCGCAACATTTCTCCGAGACCTTCGGGAGTATGGGCGAAGTCCACCAACACCACGAAGTCCTGTCCGGCATCGACGTGTTCGAATCGACCCGGCACGACCGGTGCGACGCGCAAGCCCTCGACGATCGCGTCGACGTCGACCCCCAACTCTCGTGCCGCGGTGGCAGCCGCCAGCGAATTCATGACGTTCACCGAACCGCCTATCGCCACCTTCACTGTGACTCCTCGCCACGCGTAAGAGTGCGCGATCGCCGACACCTCGGCGTCCGACACGTCGTCCATCGAGAACGGGACTATCGGGGTCGACGCACGATCGAGAAGGCGTCGACCAAACTGGTCGTCGATGTTCACGACCGCGATCCGGGAGAGATCCGGCTCGAACAGTCGCGCCTTGGCCTCGAAGTACGCCTCCTGCGTCCCGTGGAAGTCGAGGTGATCACGGCCCAGATTCGTGAAGATCGCCAGAGCAAACGAGGTTCCACGGACTCGATCGAGGGACAGGGCGTGGGACGAAACCTCCATGACCACCGAACGAACGTAGTTCGCATGACGCTCCGCCAGGGTTCGCTGCAGATCGGCCGGCTCGGGCGTGGTGAGCGCTCCCGTGAGAGTGCCCAAGATGTCGGTCGACGTTCCCGACGCCCGCAGGATCGATCCCAAGAGTTGGGCCGTGGTCGTCTTGCCGTTGGTACCCGTGATCCCGACCACCGAAAGCTTTCGCGACGGGTGGCCGAACAACGCGCTGGCCAGGGGTCCGATCTCCGAACGGACGTTCCCGACCACGATCTGAGCCACCTCACCGACACCGTCGAGGCGATGATCGACCAAGAGTGCGCTCGCGCCCCGCTCGATGGCGGCAGAGGCGAAGTCGTGCCCGTCACGCTGCACCCCGCGCACGCAACAGAACATCGAGCCTCGCTCGACCCGGCGCGAATCATGAGTGATGGCGTTCACGACGGCATCACCCGAACCTGCGACCAACACGGCGCTCGAGGAGTCGACATCGCGCAGCAGGTCGCTCACGCTCCGTCGATACGTCCCCAACGTCATGGTCACCCCCCCACCGCCGGGCAACCGGCATCGTTTGTCGGCGGCTCGATCGAACGCTCATGGATGGCCACGGTGGCGATCTTGGCGAAGACGGGGGCAGCCGCGGTTCCACCGAATCGGTCGCGACTCGACGGGTTCGGTTCGTCGATGGAAACCAGGATGGAGACGCGCGGATCGTTCGCCGGGAGGAATCCCACGAAGGTGGCGAAATACGCACGGGATCCGTCCTCTTTCTCGTAGGTACCGTTCTCTTGGACCTTGTATCCCGTTCCGGTCTTACCAGCCACCGAGATTCCGTCGACTCGGGCCCGGGTTCCCGTTCCCTCACACACCACCGAGGCCATGAGGGCCTGCATCGTGGTGGCGGTGGCCTCCGAGACGACGCGGTGCGAGTTTCCCGCTGGTGACTCCCAGAGCGAACCCTTCTCATCGATCGTCGCGCGCACCATACGAGGCGACACGTACACGCCATCGTTCGCGATGGCGTTCACCGCCGAAATCAACTGCAGCGCCGACGACGAAAATCCGTATCCGTAGGTGATCGTGGCGTTTTCCGAGCCCCGCCAGTTCTCTGGTTGCTTCAGCATGCCGGCGGTCTCACCGGGGAACCGAAGGCTCGACTGCTTGCCGAAGCCGAAGCTCTCCAAGTATTCGTGCAGACGAGGTGATCCCACCTCTCCCGCGGCCATCAGGGTTCCGATGTTCGAGGAGCGGACGAAGATGTCGCGCAGTGACATCAACTCGAGATCGTGGGGGAACGCATCCTTGATCGTCTTTTCGAACTCTTGTCCCTCGTCGAAGACGTACACGTCGGGCACGTCATAGACGCGATCAGTCGTCGCCACGCCCGAGTCGAGAGTGGCAGCCACACTGAAAACCTTGGCCACCGAGCCAGGCTCGTGCGCTTCGACCACCGCCATGTTGCCGGCGGTGATTTCGGCGATCCCCTCGGCGTTACGTCGAACACTGACGATGGCCAGGATCTCACCGGTCGAGGTGTCCATCACGATGGCGTTGCCGCCCTTGGCCACGAGCTCTTCGACACGAGCCAAGAGGATTCGCTCTACTTGGTATTGCAACGAGCGATCGATGGTGAGTACGAGGTCCATTCCCGGTCGCGGATCGTCCACGATCTTGGTGGTGCCCGGAAGGCTGCGCCCTTTGGAGGCCTCGCTCACCATTTCACCATCGTGTCCACGAAGCATCTTGTCGTACTGCAACTCGACGCCGCTGGTGCCGACACCGAAAGGATCGGTACGTCCGACGACGTTGCGCGCCAGGCCCCCGGCCACCTCGATGCGTTCGGGCTCGACGAGACCGAAGATTCCCGCCAGGTTCAACGACAACACGGCCTCGGCGACGTTTTCGTCGACGAATCGCTCCACGTACACGAACGTCGTGCTCTGGTCCGCGAGCTTGGTGACCAGGTCGGCTTCGGATAACGAGTCGATGCCCAACAACTGGGCCAGAACATGGGCCGTGGCGGCCGGATCGATGATCGATTGTGGGTTGGCGTAAATGGACGTGGACGGCACGGTGATGGCCATCTCGTTCCCGTCGCGATCGAAGATCGTGCCCCGCGCCGCCGGAATCAAGGTGAAACGCTGACGTTGCTGGACTCCGTCCTCGCGAAGGCCGGCACCCCTGGCCACCTGCACCCAGAAACTCCGGACGACCAAGACCCCCATGCAGACAAGAGACAAACACACCAGCAGATGGAACCGGGTGCGGCGCAAACCCGCGGTCGATCGATGTCGGGTCGTGGTTTTCGGGACCTCGGTGTCGTTCCCTCCGCCGAACAGCAGATTAAGACCCGGCCGAGGTCGGCGCTTCGCGGACACCTTGGCCGGCTTCGAACGCGTCCCGAATCGGGATTTGGTCCCGGTCTCGACAACGGATTCATCACTCGAACGAGTCGACCTCACCCGAGTTCGCGATGACGATTTGGCGCGGATCGCCGATGACGATTTCGCTGCGACCCGCTTGGTCACCGGGGATGCACGGCGCGCGGTATCCACCTTGCGACGGGACTTGGGAACCCCGCTCACGCCGGAGTTTCGACGCTTGTCGCTCACGGCCGGGTCCCGATCAGCGCCTTGACGGCGCCGTAGTTGTCGAGGGGATCCTCGGCGCCGGACATGTACTCGGGGTCGATACCGCCGGTCGACACCAGAACTGCGGCCACGCTGGAACTTTCCACAGTGGTGAAATCCGTGCCACTACCCGGAATCATCCCCATGGCGGTGGCCTCGACGACCAACCGAGCCGGATCACGCAACGCCGAACGCTCCAGACGCAGCGCGTTGTAACGATCGCGTTCGGTTTGGATTTGGGTGTCGATCTTGTCGATCTTCATCTGGGTCTCGGCGATACGGGTCTGAAAGGCCACGACCAGGAACATGACCAGGATCGCCAACACCGCGATGGTTGCCGAGAGAATGATGACCCGGCGCACCCCGCTCGTGGCATCGCGCCGAGTGACGACCCGAGCCACCGGGGATTTGGCGGCCCGCCGACTCTCAGCGGTACGGGGTTTGACGGTTCGCGAGGCCGGACGATTCACCGGCTTGGCCGCCGGTCGCGAGCGCGGAATGGTGGAAACCGCCTTGGCCATCAGATGACCTCCGCCAAACGCAACCGTGCCGAAGTGCTGCGGGGATTTCGCTCCATCTCGGTCGCCGACGGCTTCGATGCGGCGCGGAGGAGTTTCAGCGTTCGTTGAGCGCCGCAACCGCAGGGGAGGAGGCGGGGGCACTGGCAACCACCGGTGCTGTGAAAACGGAAGCGCTCCTTGACGATGCGGTCCTCACCGGAATGATACGACAGAACGGCGATACGACCGCCCTTGACCGTGCGACTGATCGCTCGATCGAGGGCGACCGGCAAAACGTCGAGTTCCTCGTTCACCGCGATGCGCAACGCCTGAAACGTCCGTTTCGCGGGATGACCACCACGACGACGAGCGGGAGCGGGAATCGCCGATGCGACGACGTCGGCTAGGCGGGCAGTGTCGTGGATGGGTCGAGCGGCAACGATGGCGCGAGCGATTCGCACGGCGAAGCGTTCGTCGGCGTAATCCCTCAGGATGCGTACCAACTCGGACTCATCGGCCTCATTGACCAATTCGTGCGCCGTCCCCGCATCACGCACGTCCATACGCATGTCGAGGGGAGCTGCGGCTCGATACGAAAAACCCCGCTCGACGGCGTCGAATTGATGTGACGACACCCCCAAGTCGAACAGAGCGCCCGAAAGTTCGGTGACCGATGCGTCGGCCATGGCGCCGTCGACGTCGTCGAAGCGTCGGTGTGAGGCCCGAAAGCGCCCGGCAAAACGAGACAAACGCTGGCTCGCCGCGGTCAACGCGGCGGCATCACGGTCGACGCCGAGAATGGAGATGCGCTCATCGGCATCGAGGAGAGCCTCGGAGTGTCCCCCTCCACCGAGGGTCCCATCGAGGACCACGCCGACGGGTATTCCGACGAAGGCGCCCACGATCTCGTCGACCATCACCGGAAGGTGCGCGAACTCGATGCCGTCGCTCATGACTCGTCACCGGCAATGGCTTCAGTGCCGGCCGACAACATCCGCTCGAACCGGCCTGGCTCCCAGATCTCCACACTGTCGAAGGCGCCCGACACCACGACCCTGGCCCCCGGTAGGAGGCCGGCGTAGGTGCGCAGGTTGTCGTCGATCGTGATGCGTCCCTGCCCGTCGACCGTCACCTCGGTCATGCTCACCGCCAGAGCGCGCAACTCGCCCATGGACTTCTCCCCCCGCTTGACCGCTTGGAGGATCTCCTCTCCGCGAGCGGCCGCCACGGTCGCCGTCACCACCACGACGCACTTGTCCTGACCGATGACCAAGAAGCAGCGGGGCTCCAAGCGGTTGCGAAAGGTCGGTGGCAACGCGACACGACCCTTGGGGTCGAGTTGGCGCTCGAAACGACCGACAAAACCTTCCACTGACCTGCCCCTCACCGTGTTCTCGCCTGGTGCGAGAAGTGGTTTCTGCCCCACCTCTCCCCACCAGGCTCCATTAAAGGCCCCAAAGAGCCCCTACGTCAACCATTAATCCCCCTTTTTCCCCACCCCTGGCCCGAAAGGTGGCTCCTGGGGCGTGGTTTGGAGGGGGCAAACCGCCATTGGGGTCACCGAATCCTCAAGTTCGAGGCCCAATCGGGCCGATACCTCGCCGTGATCACGCTCTGGACCACCTCGCCGAGCGCCCTGCGCCGGCGTCGAGCCCGCCTCGCGCTGGCCGTTCTGGTGTCGCTCGGCGTCTCCACCTTGGGGGTGACCTCGGTTTCGGCCACCGCGACCTCGGGAAACATCGCTCTCTCCCCCTCGATGCCTCGCCAGGGCGACCGAGGCGAGTCGGTTCGCGCCCTCCAGCGAGCTTTGATCGCCGCTGGAGTCAACGTTCCGGGCGGAGCCGATGGCATCTTCGGTCAGGGCACGGCGACCGCTCTTCGATCCTTTCAAGCCTCCAAGGGTTTGGTGGCCAGTGGCTCGATCGACGCCTCCAGTGCCTTCCTGTTGGGACTCGGCCCGATGCCGACGTTGCCCAAACGTGGTGATCGCGGCGACGCCGTGACAACCCTGCAGGGGGCTCTCATCCGTGCCGGCCACACCATGCGCGGTGGAGCTGACGGTGTCTTTGGTTCAGCCACGTCCGACGCGATCGCGGCCTTTCAGTCGGCGCGGGGCCTCACCGCCTCTGGCACGATCGAACTCACCACTGCCATCGCATTGGGCATCGCCCCGGCCAGCGCGACCGCCGCACCGTCGACGAATCCGGCCCTTCCCCAAACAACCGCACCGACCAGCAGCGGGCCGGTACCTTCGACACCCGCGCCACCGCTCGTGATATCGGTGGGTGAGAAGGGTGAGGCCGTGATGCGTCTACAACGGGCCCTCATCGCCGCCGGCGTGACGGTGCGCGGTGGCGCCGACGGGGTATTCGGCGCGGTCACCACTCACGCCATCGGCACCTACCAGCGCGCGGTATCCATCGGGGTCACCGGACAGGTGGACACCCTGACCGCTCAGTTCCTCGGCCTCGTCGCCGCACCGGTCTTGCCCGTGTTCGGCGACCGCGGGCCCCGGGTCGCCGACGTTCAGGATCGACTGATCTCGGCGGGTATCACCTTGAAAGGTGGGGCCGATGGAGTGTTCGGCGTGGCCACTCGGGTGTCTCTTCGCGCTTTCCAAACCGCCCGTAAGATTCCCGTGACCGGAGCGGTCGATCTGCGCACCGCGCTACATCTCGGCGTCATTCCCGGTTTGGTCACGAATGAGCCGGTCGCCCCGGCACCGGTTGCGCCCACGCCGGTCACGTCGACCCCGTCGAGTTCCGTACCCGTCACCACCACCTCCATCACGGTCTTCCCGGTTCTCGGTCCGTGCTGGTTCTCCGACACGTGGATGTCACCGCGAGCCGGTGGACGTCGTCACGAGGGAGTGGACATCATCGCTCGCACCGGACAGCCGTTGTATGCCGTGATCGATGGAACGATCACGCGACAGTTCTTCGATCGTCCCGGTTCGTTGGGTGGCAACGCCCTGCGCCTCGCCGCAACCGACGGCACCTACTTCCATTACGCTCATCTCTCGGCTTTCGCCGAGGGCATCGGCCTCGGTTCCACGGTCGTCGCCGGTCAGGTCGTGGGGTACGTGGGCAACACGGGGAGTTCCTCGGCCCCCCACCTGCATTTCGAGTACCACCCCGGCGGTGGAGCCGCGGTCAACCCCTTCCCCATCGTGAAGGCCGTCGACGGATGTCGCTCGACTACCCCACCGACGACGGTCGCACCCGCTACCACCGTCGCAGACGGCGGGTCGAACGCGCCGACCACCGCGACCATGTGACCCGACAACTCCTCGGTCAGGAGTCCCCATCGGGCGGGTCCGACGGCACCCCCATCGACAGTGCGTGCTCCAATGCTTCGGAGAACGAATCTCGCAAGCGCTCGACGTCGAGATCGGCCCCGGCGTCGAATCCCATGTGCTCGATGTCGGCGACCTCTGGTCCGCCCGAGATCAGGTCGACGAAAACCGAAGGCTCCCAGCGAAGCGACAGTGCGCATTGGAACCGAGCCCATGAACGAGTGCGACGTTGACTGATGCCCACCACTTTTCGACCACGGTGGTCGAAAATCTCTCCGGGCCCCCGGCCCGCAAAACAGATCAGCTTCGACCACGTCGTCGTCTCCTGCGCTCCACGATGAATCGACGGTGGACGACCACCAAAGTCGAAAGACAGCCGCGTCAGCGCCGCGAGCCACACCTCGCCGATCCACTCCGACGCACGGCCCACGTCGACTCTCCACGCCGGGTGGTTGCGCGGCACGATCACGTCGACCCAGAGAGTGTGGCGCGAGGACACGAACACCAGTCCCCCGCCGCTGCGCCGCTTGACTACTTCCACGTCGCGCTGACGACAACGATCGAGATTCAACAGGTCCTCGGACTGGGTCGAGCCGAGAATCAGCGCCGGTGAGATCGGTTCGAACCACCACACCCGGACATCGTCACCGTCGGGCACCTCGCGGGCATGGAAGTCGGCCGCCGACGCCGCGACCGGTCGTTCGATTCGCAGCATCCCGCTCAGGATGCCCGCGCCAAATACGGCTTCCAAGCCTCCGGAACCCGGGTCACCGCCACGGTGACCCAGGCCAGTTCACGAGGCGCATGCGGAAATCGGGTCAACCTCATGCCCGCTTCATCGGGCGTGCGGTCGCGCTTGTAAAGATTGCACCGGCGACAAGCCGCCGCCACGTTCTCCCAGATGTGCTGGCCCCCGCGAGATCGTGGCATCACGTGATCGATCGAGTCGGCCTCGGCCCCGCAATACTGGCAGCGATGGTTGTCGCGGGCGAAGATCGCCCGGCGCGACAGTGCCGTTCGCCGGTGATAGGGAACCTTCACCATGTAACGCAACCGAATCACGAGGGGATTCGGGACCGCCAAACTCTCGGAGCGAATGAGGGTTCCGTCGTGTTCGACGACCTCGGCTTTGTCGTCGAGAACGAGGCATGCGGCTCGGCGAGCGGGCACGACGCTCAACGGCTCGTACGACGCGTTCAATACGAGCGCGCTTCGCATGACGTCGTCACCAGACCCTTCGACGGTGATTCATCGTCCTGCATCCCATCGACGTACCCATTGCAGATATTTCAGCACATCGGACACCGTCGGAGCCGACGTCTTCTCACCGTATTGGGTCTCCATTCGGAATCGTGCGTAGGAGGAACTTGGCACGGGCAAGAAAGGAGGGCGGGACCACCAGCCTCGCGGAGCAAAGCGGCGAATCACCGTGAAGGACACTGGCCAGTAGGACGGCCGAAGCGCCACCGCGACCACCACGCGCGCGTATGCCAAAGTTCGCGCCACAACGGTCATGCCGGTCGAGTCATGATGGTCGGGGCTCCTTGGGTAGACCGAGCACCATCTCACCGATGATGTTGGACTGAATCTGCGACGAGCCCGCGTAAATGGTCCCGGCTCGTGCATTCAAGAACGAGCCGACCCAACTGGCCGACGAATTCGGAGCCGATCGGTCGTCGGGCTGGAACGAGTTCATCGGAGGACGTCCCTCGACCACCATCGACGCGGCACCCAGTATCTCCAGCGACAACTCGGTGACCTCTTTGTGATACTCGCTCCAGTAACGCTTGAAGATGCCCCCATCGGGTCCGGGATGATGTCCGGCCAGGAACTTGGTGAGCGTGCGCAATCCGAGATATCGCATGATCTGAACCTTCGAGTGAGCCCAGGCCAAACGTTGGCGAATTCGAGGATCTCGATCGGCGCCACACTCCTTGGCCAACAGCAGCAGCCGGTCGAGTTCGGCTTGGAAACGCACCGGTACGGTCGCCGCCCCTTCACCACGCTCGTATCCGAGCAAGGTCATGGCGACGGCCCAACCGTTGTTCACCCCGCCGACCACGTTCTCCTTGGGGCAGACGGCATCGGTGTAGAAGACCTCGTTGAATTCGCTTTCACCACTGATCATCTTGATCGGTCGAACCTCGATTCCCGGCTGCCGCATGTCGACCAAGAGAAACGAGATGCCTTTGTGTTTGGGCGCGTCGGGGTCGGTGCGGACCAACGTGAAGATGTGGTCAGCGAGATGACCCGCCGACGTCCAGATTTTCTGACCGTTCAACACCCACTGATCACCGTCGAGGACGCCCTTCAATCCGAGATTGCCGAGGTCGCTCCCAGCGTTGGGTTCGCTGTACCCCTGACACCAAACATCGTCGTTGGCGAGGATCCGCGGCAGGTAGTACCTCTTCTGCTCCTCGGTACCCCATCGCAACAACGTGTTGCCGAGCATCGTGATGCCGAATCCGTCGTTCGGACCTCCGGTCGGGACACCGGCACGAGCGAACTCCTCGGCCAAAATCACCTGCTCGAGGGCCGACATTCCCCCACCGCCATACTCAGCGGGCCATCCGGGGGCGAGATATCCCTCGCGGTACAACGTCACGCGCCAGTTCGTCACCCACGCCCGCGTCTCATCGGCGGCCAGGTGTGCGATACCGCGCCAATCGGAGGAGAGATTCGAGGCCAGGAACGACCTCACCTTGACGCGGAAGTCTTCGACCTCGGGCCCGTACACCGGCTGCACAATGTGAAACTAGACCAAAACTCGCCACGCCACTGCGGCGGCGCCGATGAGCGCGGACCGATCGCCAAGACCAATCGGCACGATCTCGAGGCCCCGCGTGAAGCCGATGCGCGAGCGGGCCTCGAACTCACGATTCGCTGCCTCGAAAAAGGGTGCCCCCCATCCGAGTGCCACGCTTCCACCCACCACCACCCGACGGATGTCACACATCGCCGCCACCGAGGCCACCGCCTGACCGAGCAAGCGACCATTGCGCTCGATCAAACCCGCCGGCGCGTGGACCGGAGAACGACCAGTTTCTCGTTCGACCGCCGTGCCCGAGATGAACGCCTCGAGACAATCACGTCCGGCGCACCGACATGGACGGCCCTCGCTCCCGACGACGATGTGCCCGATGTGACCCGCGTTTGCGGATTTACCATCGACGAGTCGACCCGCCGACACCAGACCGGCACCAACACCCGTTCCAACGACCACCGCCAAGAAATCCGATTGGTCGCGCGCCGCCCCCAGCCAACCCTCAGCCAACGCCAATGCCTTGGCGTCGTTGTCCACGTACGTCTCGAGATTCGTGGTCTCGGCGATCAAACGACGCAACGGGAAATTCCTCCACTCCGGAATGTGCAGCGGTGACGCGGACTCGCCGCGCGCACTCATCGGCCCCCCACAGGCCACACCGCAGGCGAGAAGTTCGAACTCGGTCGTGGCCGCTTGCATTCGGCGCATCAGCGCCGCCAGAGCACTCCAAGGATCGCGCTGAGGAGTGGAAATCCGGTCACGCCGCACGATCGTGCCGTCTCGTGTCACCACGGCCGTGGCTAGTTTCGTACCACCGATATCGACGGCGAGCACCCCGATGTTCTCCGCCATGGGGTCACAGTATTCGGGGACTGGCACATTCGGGGTCACTCGGCCGCAGGGTCTAGCGTGGGGAATGTGACCACACAACGTCCCCCGTCTTTCGCCGGAATTTTCGACTCGATCGTGGACAACGTATCCACCGTTTTGCGGGGGAAACGGTCGGTGATCGAACTTGCCCTGGTGGGCTTGTTGGCCGATGGACATCTCCTGATCGAAGACGTTCCCGGAGTAGGAAAGACCAGCCTCGCCAAGGCTCTGGCGACGTCGGTGGACTGCAGCTGGCAGCGCATCCAGTTCACCCCCGACCTATTGCCCTCCGATGTGGTCGGAGCTTCCATTTGGAGTCGTGAGCGCGAACGCTTCGACTTCCAACCGGGACCAATTTTCGCCAACATCGTTCTGGCCGACGAGATCAACCGGGCCTCGCCCAAAACCCAATCGGCGCTCCTCGAGGCCATGGAGGAGCGCCAAGTGACATCCGATGGAACCACTCGGATGCTTCCACGACCCTTCTTCGTGATCGCCACCCAGAATCCGGTCGAACACGAGGGAACGTACCAACTCCCCGAGAGCCAACTCGATCGCTTCATCATGCGGGTCGACATCGGGTATCCCGACCGCCGATCAGAAGTCGAGATTCTCGATCGAGATTCAGTGAGTGAGGCCCGACTCGAGCCGGTGACCGATGCCGAGCAGATCCTCAGGATGATCGAGGCCACCGAAAAGGTCCGCATGGTGGATTCAGTTCGCGGATACATCGTGGATCTGGCGCACGCGAGTCGCCGCCACCCCGGACTCGAGCTGGGGTTGTCTCCGAGGGCTTCGGTCCAGTTGGCCCGTGCTGTGAGGGCCTTGGCCGCCACTCGAGGCCGGGACTACGTCACTCCCGACGACGTGAAGGAGCTGGCGGTACCGGTGTTGGCTCATCGCGTGATGATTCGACACGAGGCGGTGACTCGTGGATTCGGTGCTGCCGACATCATCGGCGAGATTCTTGGCTCGATCGCGGCGCCCTCGGGTCGCTGAGCATGCCGACCCGCGCGGCTTGGACGTCCTTGCTCTTCGGCGGCCTCGGGTTGCTCGCCGCCCGATTGTTCGGTCCGCCCGAATTGTTCACTCTCGGAGCCGGAATGATCGTGTCGACGGTCGTCGCCACGGCGATCGTACGACGACCCGTGGCTCGACCCGACGTCCGATCGTCCGTCTTCCCGCACCAACCCAGCGAGGGCGACCGTATCCACATCGACCTCGAGGTGGAGTCTCCCCGTCGATCACCGGTCTATCTCCTCAGCCACCACGTGGACGGGCGAGTGGTGGCGCGCGCGCCCGTTCCCGCAATGGCGGCTGGCTCGCAGTACCGACTGAAGATCGATCTCGACGCCCGCGAGCGCGGCGCGATGGTCGTCGGTCCGACCACATTCGCATTCGAGGACCCCTTGTCTTTGGCGCGACGAGCGATGTCGGTCGACATCCGACACCGGGTCTTGGTGCATCCCCGTCGGGTTCCCACCTTCGCTCCCTCACTCCGTTCGACCGAGGGACTCTTGATCGATGCGTTGCGGCGGGCGCGACGCATCGCTCCGACCGACCGCGACTTTCGAGGAGTGCGCGAATACCAACGTGGCGACGACGTTCGGCGCGTGAATTGGAAAGCCAGCGCCAAGCGTGACTCGCTCCTGGTGAACGAGTACGAGTCCGACTGCAACGTGGTGCTCCAGGTGATCGTCGACGTTCACGTCGAACGTCACCGGGGCCAGTCCTTCGAGGTGGCCATGCGCATCGCCGCCTCGTTGATCGGCGCCCTCCCGACTTCGGACGTTCGAATGATGTTGTGCATCGGAGATTTGGCCACCAAGTTTGGCGATCCGCTGGCGGCTCTCGACGCGTTGGCGCTGGCCGCTCCCCTCGACCATGCCACGTTGCAACCACCTGATTCACCCGATCCTGCGGCAGTGCTCGCGCGCGTCGTCGTGACCGGACGGGTGGACGGATCGCTCCCGTCGATTCTCGAATCACTCACTCCCGCGTCGGGAGCGGGTGTCGTCATCGCCATCGAGCCGGTCGAGGGAGCGGTTCCCCGAGGCTGGTTGTCGGTGTCGTGCCCCAGCCTCGGGGACTTCGAGCGGTCTTGGTCCACCTTCGTCCGCTCGACGGGTCGCCTGAACTGACATGACCTCGAATCGTCCACTCGCCACCGTTCTGGTGGGCGCCACCACGGTTGCTACCGCGGTCTCGTTCTCGCGTGTCTTCGAGCTTTGGGACTACCTGACGCCATTGGTGAGCGTGGCGGTACTCGCCCATCTGAGTGCTTTCCTGATGCGCCGACAAGCGATTCTCGTCTCGATTCTGGCGCAGGTCTCGCTCGTCTACACCCTCAATGCCTGGATACACGTTCACGAGACTCTCTGGTACGGCATTCCTCTCGGTCGAACATTGACCGAGATCTCCACTCGCATAAGTGTCTCGGACGAGTTGCTTGGTGACGTGACACCGCCCCTCGAGTTCGCCACCGGATTCGGACTAGTGGCTGGCTTCTCCGTCGGGATGGCGGCAATCCTGGCCGATGCATTCGCGTTTCGTGCCGCGGGCCGGGGCGAGGCGCTGGTCCCGTCAGCGGTGGTCTTCGCCGCAGTCTCCATCGTCGGCGAGGACCGCCACCGATTGCTCGTCACCACGATCTTCCTGTTCACGACACTTGTCGCGCTCACCCACCTGCGACGCGTCAACCCGGCGTCGGTCCGCGCCTCGGACAGAAAACACAGTCGAACAACGGCGACGACTGCTGCCACGGCGGCAGTCGTCGCACTAGTCGCCGCGTGGGTCGGACCTCGGATTCCCGGTGCCAACTCTGAACCGTTGATCGGAAGCGACACGGACTCTGCGCAGATCATCGAGCCGCTGGTCGACATTCGACGCCGACTCGCGGATCGCTCGGACGTCGTGCTGTTCACCGTCACCGCTGATCGGCCTTCGTATTGGAAGCTCACCTCGCTCGCCGAGTTCGACGGCTCGACCTGGGGAGTCACCGAGAGGGAATTGAACGCAGCGGGAGGCCGACTCGGAAATGGCTACGACGCAGAATCATGGACTGTCACCCAGTCTTTCGTGATCGGCGCTTTGAGCGGAGTGATGGCGCCGGCCGCGTACGAGACCACGCAGTTGCGAGCCGCGTCACGAAGTCTGTATTACTCCCCCGAGTCGGGAACACTTTTGGTCGACGAGCGAGGGCTCAGTCCCTCGGACTCGTACGTCATCGACTCGGAGGTGAGTGATCCGGCCGCTCCCCAACTCGAGCGACTCCCTTCGTTGTCTCCGCCGTCGGCAAAGTACCTCGAGATCCCCGACAACGAGGAAATGAAAGAGTTGGGCGATTTGGCCCGGGACATTGTGATCGGTGCGGATTCCGGTTTTCAGGCCGCCATCGACCTTCAGAACTACTTTCGGGACAACTTCCAATATTCGCTCGACGCCCCCCGGCTCGGCGGCGAACGATCCCACGTCGAATTCATCGAACGCCGATCGGGATATTGCGAGCAATTCTCCTCGACCTTCGCGGCTATGGCCAGGGCTATCGGCCTGCCTGCTCGGGTGGCGGTCGGCTTCACACCTGGTGCGACCGACGGAGGCGGCACGTTCACCGTGCGTGGTCAGCACGCTCATGCGTGGCCCGAGGTTTGGTTCGATGGGGTGGGATGGTTGATGTTCGAGCCGACACCCGGACGAGGTGCACCGGATCGCGATTACACCGGAGTTGAGCCTCAACAAGACGACACCCCTCCGACCGAGACCGCCCCGGCTCAGACGACGACCTCCAACCCCGCTTCCACGGTACCGCCAACCCCGGAGTCGCCGCCGCCAACAACCGAACCGACCGACGTCGACCCCTCACGAGTTTCGTCGGGTTCGGGACCTAACGCTACGGCGGTGATCCTCATCGTCCTGGTTCTGATGGTCCTGAGTTGGCCCCTCGTGGTGCGCCAGATCGTCTCGCGGGTCGCCCGCGTCGACCCCACGGCCGATCTCATCGTGCTGTGGCGTCGCCTGCTCGCCGAGGAGGGTTTTGCGAGCGGACCCGATCTCACCCCGACCGAAATCGCTGAACGTCTGAGTTCCTCGACGATCAGGGCATTCGACGACCCCGATGACGTCGACGTCGCCCGACGGCTCGCGCGGGCCATCGACAAACTTCTCTTCGCCGAGCGGTCACCGTCTCCCGAAGAACTCTCCGAACTGAACGAGGCGGTCGAGCGTTGGATCGCGTCGCTTCGTCCCCCACGCCATCGTTGGGCCCGGTACCTCTCACCAAAAGTCGCGTTGCGCTTGGCCGGGCGACGTTGAACCACGACGCCAGCGCGGATCAACGACACGACCCGCTAGCGCGGATCAACGACGCGGCCCGCGAGCGCGGATCAACGACGCGGCCCGCTAGCGCGGATCAACGACGCGGCCCGCTAGCGCGGACCTTGCGAATCGCCCCCGCGACGTCACGGAGTCCGGCTTTGCCCATGGCCCGCGCGTTGCGCTCGATCACGCCGAGGAGAGCCAACATCACGACAAAGAGGACGAAGGCGACCAAATAGTGGAACCGTAGGCCCACCACCAGCAAAGCCATGCTGGCCACCAGGCCTACGACGGCCCAGCGGACGGTGCGAACCGAATGGGTGTACAAACCCGACGGAGAGACCGCCTGAGCGAATCGCTCGTCGTTCTGCAACTCGGCTTCGATCTGGCGCAAGATGCGCTGTTCGTCTTCTGACAGGGCCACGACTTACCTCCTCACCCTCATTGTCCCAGAACGAGTGGCGCTTGGCAACGCACGACACGGAGGTATGTCACACCGCCTCGGGGTCTGCCGACTCGGCGGTCTCATCGGGCCCCCAGGGTCGAGATCCCGGACTTGGCCCCCGGTCCCGTAACACACTGGCCGGGTTGATCGCGTCGTGCCCGAAACGATCTCGGATTCGATCGACCGCGGAACTGGCTGGTGACCACTCGCGGTCGGTGTCGGCGGTGGAGCGCCGACCATCCTCGTCGGTCAGATCGAGAAGCGACATCTGTTCGACCGGCTCCACGAATCCAGATACCCCAACCCCCACCAGTCGAATCCCCGGGGATGGGTCGATGACATCGAGTATCTCGTCGAGAGCCCTCACCAAAGCCGGCGCCGAGGACACCGGAGGGCCCGGGGTGATCGATCGGGTGATGCTCTCGAAGTTGGCGAAGCGCACTTTCAGGTGGATGGTGCGCGCCGCCGAACCGTGTCGGCGCAATCGAGAGGCCACGGCGTCGGCGAGACGGACAACCTCGATTCGCATCGACTCGCGGTCGGTGATGTCATGTGCGAACGTCTCCTCGTGGCTGATGGACTTCACGTCCCGAGTCGACTCCACCGTTCGGTGATCGATTCCGTTGGCAAGGTCGAACAGATGTCGACCGACGGAACGGCCGACCGCCACCTCCAGCGCGGCGCGACCCAGGTCCACCAGATCCCCCACTCGACGTACCCCGATGCGCTCCAGCTTCGTGAACGTGACCGGGCCGACACCCCAGAGCGCTTGGATCGGAAGAGGGTGCAAGAACTCCAACTCGGTACCGGGAGCGACCTCGAGAACACCGGGACCCGGCCGAACGCCCGTCACGGTGACGATGGGCTTGGCCCGCTTCGACGCCAGCTTCGCGATGAACTTGGAGGTGGCCACCCCCACGCTGCTCGGCAGGTCGAGTTCGTCGGTGATGCGGTTCCTGATGAGATGCCCGATGCTCGCCCCGTCTCCGAACAGATTCCGCGAACCAGACACGTCGAGAAAGGCCTCGTCGAGAGCGATCGGCTCGATGTGAGGGGTGAAGTCCGCGAAGATGTCGAGCACCTGGCGACTCACCTCGGCGTACAGCGGGTGATCACCCGAGAGGAACACCGCCTCGGGGCACAGTCGTCGAGCCTTGGATGACGACATGGCCGAGAAGACCCCGAAACGACGAGCCTCGTAGTTCGCCGCCGCCACCACCCCGCGCGCGCCGGATCCCCCGACCACCACCGGCCGACCGACCAGTTCGGGATGTCGGCGCATCTCCACCGACACGTAGAAAGCGTCCATGTCGACGTGCAGGATGCTTCGAGGCGTCACAGACGACATGTCGTTCATCGACGCCGAGCGTTTCGACCCTGACCGGATCGAAGTCGCCCGAGCAGTCGATCCCTGAACCACAGACGGTTCACCAAACCAAAGGCCTCGTTGATGATGTGGTGACTCAACTTGCTCTCACCCATCACCCGATCGACGAAGCTGATCGGTACCTCCACGATGCGAGCACCACTACGGACCGCACGATGGGTCATCTCGATCTGGAATCCGTACCCCTCGGCCGTCACCGAGCCCACGTCTATTCGCCGCAGCAAGTGCGGGGAATACGCCCGAAATCCACTGGTGGCATCGTTTACCGCCAGTCCGAGCATTCCGGCGGCGTATCGATTGCCCCAACGCGACAAGAACCGACGCAGTCGGGGCCAATTCTCGATGCGGCCGCCGGGCACGTACCGACTCCCTATCGACGCGTCAGCGCCGAATTCGACCGCGGAGATCAGAGCCGGAAGATAGGACGGATCATGCGAGAGGTCGGCATCCATCTGTACGCAGATCCGATCCGCCTGGCGAAGGACGAGCGCGAATCCGGCTCGATACGCCGTTCCGAGTCCGGCCTTGTGCGGACGACGCAACACCGAGATGTCTCCCCCGCACCGCTGAGCAAACCTCTCGACGACGTCCGCCGTCCCGTCGGGGCTGGCATCGTCCACCACGAGAATCCCGACGTCGACGACGGCACGAATGCCCGCGAGGAGCCGTTCGATGTTCCCGGCCTCGTTGTAGGTGGGAATCACCACCACCGCCTGGCAACCGTTCGATTCCACGACGACGAGCCTACGATGTCGCCATGGTGGCCGAACGACCGCTCTCCGCACTCCCCTCGCCACTGGCTCGCGGTCTCGCATTCGTGGCCATACTCGTGGGCGGACTCGCCGGTGCGCTGATTGGATACGCCCTCGTCGACATACAAGCCGAGAACGCCAGCGACATCATCCTCGGGGTCGGTTTGCTGGTCGGCGCGATCGTCACCGCCGGGGGCACCGCGATCGTCGCCATTCTCGTCTTGCGAGCGCTCGGGGAATGGCGCACCATCGCCGACCGCCCGGACCGATGAGCGTTCGATGAGCGCAGACGTCGAACCCACGGATCTCGTCAACCTCGCCGTTCGATTGGCTCGCGAGGCCGGAGACCTGGTGGCGACGGGACGACGCTCCGGAGACCTCGGTACTCGGACGAAGTCCACCGCTACCGACATGGTGACCCGCTGGGACTCGGCATCCGAATCCCTCATCGTCGACGCCCTTCGAACCGTCCGACCCGGCGATGGCATCGTCGGGGAGGAGGGCGCGCGGGTCCTCGGCACCTCGGGCATCGATTGGTACATCGACCCGATCGATGGTACGACCAACTTTCTCTACGGATTGGGCGACTACGCGGTCTCTGTTGCGGCCGCCGATTCGACCGGCCCAGTGGCCGGAGCCGTCTTCGTGCCGGCATCGCGTGAACTTTTCACTGCCGCTCGTGGTCGGGGGGCCTTCCTCGGTTCGACTCCCATCTCCTGCTCGACCATCACGACACTCGCCACCGCATTGGTGGCCACCGGATTCTCGTACGACTCCGAGTACCGACGCGCTCAGGGGGCCCGCGTCGGTGCGATGCTCCCCCATGTGCGAGACATTCGTCGCCTCGGGGCGGCGGCGATCGATCTTTGCCACGTCGCGTGTGGACGGGTCGACGCGTACTTCGAGGAGCATCTTCACTCCTGGGATCTCGCCGCCGGCCTGTTGATCGCCACCGAGGCCGGAGCCCGCGCATCCGATTTCGCCGGCGGCGTGGTGAGGCCGAGCGAGACGGTCGTGTGTGCACCGGGAATTCATTCGGCTCTTCTCGAACGGCTGCAACGAACGGTCTGAGGGGTCGAGTCGCCCGACGACCCCCGCCATCGGGCAAGATGAAGGAGTGGGAACCCGAATCCTGGCGGTCGAAGACGACGGGCGAATTCGCGCTGCCGTCAAACTAGCCCTCGAAGACGAGGGCTGGATCGTCGACGAAGCCGCGAGTGGCGAGGAAGCCGTCGTCATCTTCCTGCGCGAACCCGCCGACGTGGTGTTGATCGACATCATGTTGCCCGGCATCGACGGATTCGAGTTGTGTCGGACCATTCGGCGTTCGAGCGACGTGCCCATCGTGATCGTCACCGCCCGCGCCGACACGCACGATGTGGTGGCCGGACTCGAGGCGGGTGCCGACGATTATCTGACGAAACCCTTCGCCCCCAAAGAACTCTCGGCCCGTATTCGTGCGTTGTTGCGACGGGCTCGTCCGGCTCACCCCGCGCATCCCAAGTTGGTGTTCGGAGATCTCGAGGTGACACCCGATGAGGGCAAAGTGGTGCGTGGTGGCACCGAAATCCATCTCACCAAGACCGAGTTTCGACTGTTGTGCGAGTTGGCGCAGAGCCCCGGCAAGGTATTCAGTCGTGAACAATTGCTGGACCACGTGTGGGGATACGGGTACTTCGGAGACGGACGTCTTGTCGACGTCCATGTCCGACGACTGCGAACGAAGGTCGAGCTCGATCCGGCGAATCCCCGCCATGTCGTGACGGTGCGCGGTCTCGGTTACCGATTGCAGGCCTGACGACCGTGAAGGCCGTCGATGCCCCGGCTGAACGCAACCGCCGTCCGAGACGACGAGCGCTCCGTCGGGGGCGACGATCCCTCGGACTGCGCACCCGCATCCTGGCCACCTTCGGTCTCGGAAGTTTGGTGCTGTCCACTTTTCTCGCGCTTTCCACCTTCAACTTCACACGGTCGAATCTGGTGGACGAGAGGGAATCGACCGCCATCTCCAAGGTGTATCGAGACGCCACGCGACTGCAGTCCGACCTGACCTCCAACCCCACCAAGGTGCAGGCCGCCATCGAGCGACTCGGGGCCGAGCGACCTCTCCTCTACTTCCGAGGCACGTGGACGGGCGACGACGCGCGATTCTCCTCCTCTGCGATTCCCGCATCGATGCTCGCCGTCGTGCTGGACGAGCGACGACCCTCGGTGATGCGCACCGAGGTCGACGGAGAGCTCGTGATCCTGATCGGTGTCCCGCTCACCGACGTCGACGGTGCCTACTTCGAGTTCCCCACCATCGACGACATCCGATCGACGCTCCACAGCGTCGGGCTGGCGATGATCCTCGCCGCCGCGATCACCACCCTCGTCGGCATCGTGCTCGGAGCCATCGCCGCCTCGCGCGCCGTGCGCCCCCTCGTGGCCGCCAGTCAGGCGGCCCAAGCCATCGCCGGAGGTCGACTGGACACGCGCCTCGTCGAAACCAACGACCCAGATCTCGCCGCTCTCACCACCTCGTTCAACGCCATGGCCTCAGCCCTCGAACAACGCGTCGAACGCGACGCCCGCTTCACTTCGGATGTGAGCCACGAACTTCGATCACCACTGCAGACCCTCAAGGCTTCGGTCGAGGTGATGCAGGCTCGTCGCGACGAACTACCCGAGCGGACCCAAGCGGCTCTCGATTTGATGGTCGCCGACGTGGCCCGTTTTCAGGGATTGGTCGAGGACCTGCTGGAGATTTCCCGACTCGACGCCGGGGCTGTGAAACTCATGGTCGAGGAGCTGTTGGTCGGAGAGTTCGTGCGACAAGCCGTGGGCATCAGTAGTGCCGCCGAGACACCCGTGAACGTGGCCCGTAGCGCCGCGGACGTGATCATCAACGGGGATCGACGTCGATTGGCTCGCGTCATCGCGAACCTCATCGACAACGGTCGCTCGTACGGCGGCGGCGAGATGGAAGTGACGGTGTTCGACCCTGACGAGAAGGACGGCGAACCGATCACCCAAATCTGGATCACGGTGGAGGATCGCGGGCCCGGTGTCGATCCCAACGAACGCGAACGCATCTTCGAACGTTTCGCCCGTGGTGGAGTCGCCGGACGACGAAGTGGTTCCGAGGGAGCCGGACTCGGTCTGGCTCTCGTCGACGAGCACATCCGCCTGCATGGCGGGCGAGTGTGGGTGGACGATCGTCCCGACGGACTCGATGGGGCGCGCTTCGTCATCGAATTACCGGCGGAGAGATCTCGATGAAGGGCGCGGTGAATCGCCTGTTGGCCGTCGGTTGCGCCGTCGCCACACTCGGGGGGTGCTCGCTCGATGCCGAGTCGACTCCGAGGCCGATCGCGCAGGATCCGCTGCGCGTCGGCACGGAGGGTCCGGGTACCGACAGTCGAACGACCGGGGTCGGTCGTGTCTTCCTGCAACGCTCCGACGCAACGGGAACATCCCTCCTCGTCGCGGTCCAACGCGACCTCAACCTGGACCCGACCGCGGCAATGCGCGTACTTCTCGAGGGTCCGGCCAACGACGAACAAGATTCCGGATTACGTACCGCGATCCCCCGTGACACTCGGCTGCTCTCGACCAGGTTCGTGGCTTCGGGAACCGTGCAGGTCGACATCACCTCGTCGATCTTCTCGGTCACCGGCGATGATCTGGTGGGTGCCGTGGCCCAGATCGTACTCACACTCGTCGACATCGAGGGAATCGACCGCGTCTCACTCGTTGTCGACGGCGAGACCACCGAGTGGCCCCGCGGCGACGGAACACTGACGTCGCGACCGTTGACCAAGTTCGACTTTCCCGGTCGCGCCCTCAGCTCTCAGCCCGATTACCCCGCCATCGTCGACATCGAGCGCTGAACCCAAACGGGGGTGTCGACGAAGACGCCGTCAGCCGAAGAAGATGCTGGCAACGTCATGGTAAACGTCGAGATCGACCGTGCGAGCACGACCGTCGACGTCGGCGAGAGGAGCGGTGACGACCTTCGAATTCCTCAGTGCCACCATTGACCCGAACTCACCACGATGAATGGCGTCGACTGCCGCCACCCCGAATCGTGTCGACAACACTCGGTCGTATGCCGAAGGTGTTCCACCCCGCTGCACGTGACCGATTTGAACCACGCGGGCCTCGAAGCCCGTTCGCTCCTCGATCTCCCGGGCGATCTCCACGCTCACTCCCCCGAGCCGGGGACGCCCGATGTGGTCGACCTCGTAGGCCGGCACGGGCATGGTGCCGGGGATCGGGTGCGCTCCTTCCGCGACCACGACGATGGACGCGTATCGTCCTCGTCGGTGACGGGCCGCCACCACTTCTGAGACTCGGGCGATGTCGAAGGGAACCTCGGGAATCAGGATCACGGTCGCACCGCCGGCCATGCCGGCGTAGGTCGCGATCCAGCCGGTGTCGCGCCCCATCACCTCCACCACCATCACCCGATCATGACTTTCGGCTGTCGTGTGCAGACGATCGATCGCATCGGTGGCGATTTGCACTGCGGTGTGGAAGCCGAACGTGATGTCGGTACCCGTCACGTCGTTGTCGATCGTCTTGGGTACTCCGACGATGGGTAAGCCGGTCTCGGCCACCAACCTCGCCGCCACGGCGAGTGATCCGTTGCCGCCGATCACGACCAATGCGTCCAAGAGCTGCTCGGCGAAGCAGGCCCGAACCCGCTCCACTCCGTCAGGCCGGTCGTAGGGACTTCCACGGCGGGTGCCGATGATCGTTCCACCCCGGGGAAGCAGACCGCGCACACTGGCCACGTCGAGGTGCACGAATCGCTGATCCATCACACCATCCCAGGAATCCAGGAACCCCCTCACCTCGTCGTTGTGACCCACCTCACCGGCGCGAACGATGGCGCGGATGACGGCGTTGAGGCCCGGGCAGTCGCCTCCTCCGGTCAGCACACCGATTCGCATGCCCCGAGCCTAAACCTCACGATGACCGCAACATCGGGCCACCTCACGATGACCGTTGTGCCGGACATGGTCGACGCGTGGAAAGATGTTCTCATGGCTTGGGACGCTTCCCGTACGGTCCCGTGGGGACGACTCGTGCGGGAGTGGCTGGTGTACGTGGCCGTGATGGCGGTGGTGTTCGTTCTCTTCCTGCGCGACACGGTGACCGTAGGTTCGGTGGTCGGACTACTGGCATCGCTACCCATGTACCTCGTGGCCGGATTCGTCCTGGCGAAGTTCGGCTATCGACGCAAGTCGTTGCGGGACTTGAGATCCGAGGCCCGCCTGACACCGACGGCGTCGTCCTCGACCTCGCCGGCCACCCGATCCAAGCCGGCTCGCACCAGTCGCACCTCCACCGGACCATCGCAACATCGTCCGAAAGACAAGCGCAAGCGGTGATGAGCGACCCCTACGTGTTGGCCATCGACGCCGGGACGACCGGTGTGCGTTGTCGCTGCGTCTACGCCGACGGTCGACCGAGCGTGTCGTCGTATCGCGAGTTCACCCAGTACTTCCCCGAACCCGGGTGGGTCGAGCACGACGCGATCGAGATCTGGAACGCGGTGCGGGCCACCTTCGCCGAGATCGTGGCCCACCAAGGGACACCGGTGGCCATCGGCATCACGAACCAACGCGAGACCGTGGTGGCCTGGAACCGCGCGACCGGCGAGGTTCACGGTCGAGCCATCGTGTGGCAGGACCGCCGAACCACCGATCACTGCGAGCGACTCGTGAACGCCGGTGCGCTCGAGACGGTCCGCTCCCTCTGCGGGCTCGTCCTCGATCCCTATTTCTCGGGGACCAAGATCGCCTGGATGCTCGCCCACGGAGTCCCCCGGGGTCCCGACGTTGTTTTCGGAACGATCGACAGCTGGATTCTCTGGAACCTGACCGGTGGCGAGGTGTTGGCCACCGACCCGTCGAACGCCAGCCGCACGATGTTGTTCGACATTCGATCCCTGCAGTGGAGCGACACCCTCGGAGATCTTCTAGGCGTGCCGATCTCCAATCTGCCCGAGGTTCGACCTTCGAGCGGTCGCTTCGGGGTCACCCGGGCCGACGGGTTGCCCATCGGGGTTCCGGTGTCGGGCATCGCGGGAGACCAACAGGCCGCACTCTTCGGTCAAGCGTGTTTCCGTCCGGGCATGGCCAAGAACACCTACGGCACCGGGAGTTTCGTTCTGATGAACGTGGGCGACCGGTGCCCCGACCCCTCACCCGGATTGCTGACGACAGTGGCGTGGTCCATCGCCGACTCGAACGGCGTGGTCGAGACTTCCTACGCTCTCGAAGGCTCGATTTTCGTCACCGGTGCGGCTGTGCAGTGGCTTCGCGACGGTCTGGGGATCATCGGGGCGTCGTCGGACATCGGTCCGTTGGCATCGACGGTCGAAGACAGCGCGGGAGTCTTCGTTGTCCCGGCCTTCACCGGCCTCGGTAGCCCATGGTGGGATCCGTACGCGCGGGGCAGCATCATCGGCATCACCCGCGGCTCGACTCGCGCCCACATCGCGCGCGCCGTCGTCGAGGCCATGGCGCTGCAGACCCGCGACGCGATCACCGCGATGGAGTCCGCTTGCGGACGGCCTATCGAGGATCTTCGTGTCGATGGTGGAGCCTCGGTGATGGATCTTCTCTTGCGACTCCAAGCCGATCAACTCGGAATCACCGTTCGACGTCCGGTGGATCAGGAGACCACTGCCTTGGGTGCCGCGTACCTCGCCGGTTTGGCCGAGGGAGTGTGGCCCTCGTTGGATGCCATCGCCCACCGGTGGCTCACCGACACCGTGGTCGAGCCCCATCTTCCTGGCTCACCACAGCGATTGGCCGCCGACGCCCTGCACACCCAATGGTTACGAGCCGTCGAGCGATCCCGCGATTGGGCCGATCACTGATCCGTGACCCGGCCTCTCGTCAGGGTGTCGGCGACGATACGGGCGATCAACGACAGGTGTTGTCGTTCACGACGCCGGAACGCCCCCTTGGCGCGACCGCTCACGAGCGTCGCCCCGGTGTCACGCAACGGGGCCCAGGCGATGTCGCCCGGCGTGTTCTCGTGCACGACATCGGCCGAGAGATGAGAGGCACCCTCGATGAAGGCGGCCAACCACACCAGATCGGGCACCTCTCCGCTGGATGCCATGGGGGTGTCCCGTCCGTCCTCGATGACGACGCACCAATCGGATTCGAGCATCTCGCGAATCGCCGCGCACGCCTCGCGCGGACCCTCGCCCGCATCCGATTCGATGATCCGGGCGGCCACCTCGAGAGCCAGCACTCCCTGATTCGTGCGATCCGTCGTCACGGTGTGAACGTCCTCGATCGCCACGCCTTCCACTTGGGACACCTCGGATATCAGCGCGTCATGCTCGACATCGACCGGAAGTTCGACGGTCAGTTCGTCGATCGCCATTCCGGCACCGCGCTCGAGGATCTCGATACCGATGACGTCACCGTTCGCCCGCCCGATCGCTGCGGCCACTCGGCCCAATGTTCCCGGCAAGTCCGGAAGCCAAAGACGCATCACCACCGTGGACACGGTGAGAGGCTAACCACCACCACTTCGGTGGCGTCGCTGATTTAGGCCGACCGCGACAGCGTGGCCAGCGAGGCGGCCCCCACCGCTCCGGCCAGCTCGCCGAACCGCGCGATCTCGAGTCGTGGATGCGGACGCAGATTCGGCGAGTAGAGCAGGCGGGCGAAATGATGGCGCACCGGATCCATGAAAACGTCACCCGACGCCGCGAGTCCCCCTCCGATGACGATGCACGAGGGGTCGGTCATGTTGGTCAAGCTCACGAGACCGAGAGCCACCCAATAGGCGAATTCATTCACCACATCGAGGGCCTCGACGTCACCGCGAGCGGCCAACTCGCACACCTGTTCCCCACGAACGTCACTGCCGTCGTCGACCAGAGTCGTGATGGCGCTCAAGCCCCCGGCCCGCACGACGGCTCTCGCCATGGCACCCAATGCCGAGCCGGAGGCGAATCGTTCCCAACAACCTCGTCGGCCACACGGACACACGGGGCCGTTCGGGTCGATCACCATGTGCCCCACCTCACCGGCGAAACCGTTGGTGCCCCGCACGACGCGATCGTCGACGATCAGTCCGCCACCGATTCCGGTCCCCAACGTGACCACCACGGCATCGCGATGCCCGCGGGCCGCCCCCGCTCGCCACTCAGCCACCGCGGCACACGTTGCATCATTGTCCACGACCACCGAGTGGCCGAGTCGGGCGGCCAACATCCCCGCAACATCGAAGTCGGCCACAGCGGTGAGATTCGGCGAGGCGCGAATCACCCCCTGTCGGGTCACCAGACCCGGTACCCCCACCCCGACGGTGGGCAGGTCACCCAGTTCGTGCACGATCTCCTCCAAGGTGTCGATGATGGCCACGGGTGATGCGGGGGTCGGACGTCGTACCTCGGTGACCACATGGTCGCCCTCGAGAATCACCCCGAGGCATTTTGTGCCACCGACATCGATACCGATGGACGCGCCCGAGTTCATCGTCGGGCTTCAGCCCGTACCTTCAACTCCTTGACGGTGTTGAGGATGCGCACTTCGGCGCGGCGCTTCACGAAACCCGGCAGGGGGATGACCAACTCGATCGACAGGTTGTAGGTCAGAATCACCCCACCGCTGGTTTCCGGAGCGAACATATACGCGCCATCGACACCGCGCATGATGTCACCCTTGATCAGTCGCCAGGACAGACGGTGCGGGGCGGCGCTGTAGTCGTACTCCAGCGTGTAATGCGTGCTGCGACCGAGCGCGGAGGTGCGATACTCCACCTCCGTGGCGCGACCCTGATCGTCACGGGTCAGCACCGCGGCCAACTTGACGTCGGTCCACTCCGGGTAACGCTCGTAGTCCGTCGCTATCGTCCAACAGGTTTCGAGGGGCGCATCGATGGAGATCGTCAATGATGCCGTGTCGGCCATGACCCTGTTCTAGCCGATTTCTTCGTCGCCGGGGCGCCTTCGCCGGGGGGCAAAGGTTCCGTGGATCGCGGCCCACAGTCCGTTGAGACCCAACCCGAACATCGGGACGAGAACCCCGAACGCCAATGACGAGCCGGGCGATGAACCCGATGTCGCGGTCGACGACGGGGTGCTCAACCGCGACACGGCGGTGCCCACCGCGACCAAGGATTGCGCTACCAAACACAGATTCATGGTCCTTTTGACATCACGAGGGACGGCGGCCCCCAGCAAGAAATAGAGTTCGGCGACCGACAACTCGTCTTGTCGACTGCGCTGAACCGCCACCCAATAGCCCCACAAGAACGCGGCCACGCCTACCGTGAACAATGCCAGGTCGACCACGACACCTTGCACCTTGGCCGGGCCATCGAAGACGACCGCCGCGAGCACAGCCGACACCGAGAAGAGGGCGGTGCCGACGACATCGAGTCGCACGATGCGACGACTCGACAAGTGCCCCGATCCACTCACTCGCTCACCCCCAGAGCACCACCGAGACGCAGGGCCAACGCGTCGTAGGAAAACTCGGCGATCGCGCGCTCCCGGGACGCACGACTCATCGCCGAGCGCAGATCGGGGTCGTCGAGGAGCCGAGTGAGGCGACGCACGACCTCACCCACATCGTTGGGGTCGTCGATGACGAACCCCGTCTCTCCATGGGCCACGGCCTCGGCCGCTCCACCACTCTTTCCGGCGATCTGGGGCACTCCACAGGCGGCGGCCTCGACGAAGACGATGCCGAAGCCCTCCTGCTCGAGGCCGCCCCAACGGTTCCGGCACATCATCGACGACACATCGGCGCATCCGTATACAAGAGGCAGATCGTCATGGGACACCCGACCCATGAAACGTACGGGGGCCGACAGCGAGCGAGCGAGTTTCTCGAGACGCTCGCGGTCACGGCCCTCGCCGGCGATGACCAGCACCAAACGGGGGCGCACCGGTGACAGTGCTGCCACCGCTCGGATGATCGTGTCGAAGCCCTTGCGGGGAACGAGGCGACTGATGCCCACGACGATCTCGGCGTCGGCGTCGAATCCGAAGCGTTCCCGCGCGGCGAGTCGTTCGACCTCGGTCAGCGGATGGAACCGCTCGACGTCGACGCCGGGAGGCACCACCGTCATCGGCAGATCCCGTCCCGCGGCACGCACGGCCTCGCTCGCCGGATAGCCACCGGCCGCGATCACGTGGCGTGCTCCGCGCAACACCCGTCCGAGTAGTTGCTTGGAACCCGGCAAGCGTCCCGGGACCGTCACCTCGGCCCCGTGCAACACCACGTCGTAGGGGCGCTCGATCCACGGGCCGACCAGACCGAGCGGGATCGCCGGGTCGAGCACGACCCGCTCGGCTCCGACCCGTTCGGCCATCTCGTTGATCCGCCGCACCATGAACGGCTGAGGCAACAGCACCGGTTCTCGGGTGCGCTCGATGTGGAACGGCTGGGCGTCGTCGAACGCGGCCGCCCCGTCATGAGGACTGGTCAATACGGCGAAGGACGCGGGAGGCAAACGGCGCCACCACTCCCACAACAACGATTGGATCCCCCCGATTTTGGGCGGGAAATCGTTGGTGACCAACAGATGCTTCACGCGTCGCTCACCTCGGGCTCACCGCTGTGGTCCACTCGGCCCGAACGACGACGTCGGCATCGTCTCGCAACGATGCGGCCATGTCCTCGAGGCCGAGCCGCCTCGCCGCCCACAGTGCGTGGGCGCGCAAAATCGGCTCATAGTTGTCAAGGTAGTGGCGCAGAAGCGAACGAACCGAGTCATCCACGGGGACGGGTGCCACGTTGCCCAAGATGATGAGCGCGTTGCGTCGCAACCACATCGGATCGCGGTCAGCGAGGTACCAGCGTCCGTACATCTCGATCAAACGGTCGTCGTCGACGCGCAGGATCTCGAGCAGATCCACGTGTTGGCCCGGTCCGATGGCGACCGGCAGTTCGGTGGCGTCCCGGGGGCGATGGCGCGGGGCCAATCGAACGTTGGGCGGACACGTGCTCTGGCAGTCGTCGCAGCCGTAGATGCGATCTCCCAACGCCGCGCGGAACTCGGCGGGGAAGACTCCCGGCTTTTGCACCAACCAGGCCAGACAACGACGGGCGTCGACCACTCCGTTGTCGACGATGGCCGCGGTGGGACAGGCATCGACACAGATGCGACAAGAACCGCACCCGTCGGGTGCCGGTTGAGTCGCCGGCGCGAACACGGCGGTGGTCACGATCGAACCGAGGCTGAAAAAACTGCCCCTACCGGGCAGCAACAGGTTCGCGTTCTTGCCAAACCAACCGAGGCCCGCGCGATGGGCCAACTCGCGATCGACGAGGTCGTTCTCGTCGGCGAATACCACCGCACGGTGCCCGTCGGCACGAAGCCGAAGCGCGATCCTTTGCAGTGCCTGGCGTAGGGGCGTGTACTGATCGATGCGGGCGTAGCGGGCAACGGTGGCGCTCAGGTGGGTGGGACGTTCCTCGTCGGGCACGTTGTAACTGCGCGCAGCCACGATGACTGAGCGTGCTCCCTCGACCGCACGCCGCGGATCGGTGGAACGTTCCGGATTACGAAACGTGAAGCCCATGGTGTCGGACAGCCCGCGGTCGACGCGGTCATGAAGAGCGACTCGGGCCCGCTCGAGAACCGCTGCGTCGGTGAAACCCACGCGGTCGAGACCCAACTCCCGCGCCATCTCGACGATGGATTCGGCATACTCGGCCGACACCGGTTCCGAACGAGGGTTCTGATCATCCCGAGGCACGGTGACGAAGCGTAGGCACCAAACCCGCGTCACCGAGTGCCCTCAGAGCACGAATCTCGTTCAAGTCGAGGATGACCACCGTCGACGAGGGTGGTTCATGATCCAAGAGGAACGACATGACACAGTCGGAGCAGGCGTCGGATTCCTGCATGACGCAGGTGTCGCAATCGATCACGAGCGCATCGGCGGGTTCGACCTCGTGGACGGGGTCGCCCGATCGGACGGGAAGGTGGCGCGGGAAACTGCTCATGAACTCACCGTGCCACAGGGGTGTGCCGGGAATTCGACTACCAGCAGTCGGCGACCAATTCAGCCGCCATCATCACCGGGAGGTGGGTGTTGGCTCGGGGCAGACAGGGAAAGATCGAGGCGTCGCACACCCGCAGCCCGGCGACCCCGACCACGCGGGCACGGGGATCCACGACGGTCTCCGGCGACCGGGGGTCGCCCATCGCACAGGTGCCGGCGGCATGGACGTAGTCCCCCGCGGACACCCTCAACCACTCGCGCACCGAATCCGACGAACCAGCGACCTCGGCCAACGGAGTTCCACGATCGTCGACGTAGAACCCGCTGGCCATGGCCGACACCGCGGGCGAATCCAGCAGATCCAACAACACGCCGACTCCGACCGTCAGCGATTCCAGATCCTCGTCGTTCGACAGCAGATCGAAGTCGACGATCGGTGCACCCATGGGATCGCCCGCATTCAGTTTCACCGTTCCCCGTGATGACACCTTCATCAGGGCCACGTTGATCGACCCGTATCCCACGGCATCAGGGCCGAGGTGGTTGATGGGCAAGAACTGCAGGTCGGCGACGTGACGTCCACTGCTGAAACGAGCCACAGCCGACACCGCCAACGAGTGGGGGTCCCGTGGATTCTTCAACGCCACCGTGATCGGCGCCGAGGGATGGTCCTGCAGACCCGCGCCGATCCCGGGGCGCTCGATGCCACTGCGCAACAGGATCGTCGGCGAGTGGATGGCCCCGGCGGCCACGACGACCTCCCGCGCGCCGATCTCGGTTCCATCCACCAACACCACGCCCATCGCCCGGCCCTTTTCGATCATCACGCGATCGACCACACCGTGGGTTCGCACTTCCACGTTGTCGCGACCACGGGCCCGCTCGAGGTGAACGTCGGCGACCGTGACCCGTCGCGCGTTCGCGTCCCGGGTCAGCATCGCCGGTCCGGCGTCGGCGGGGACGCCCGACAGCGGATACGGCCCTCGGTGCAGCGACCAGCCATCCATCATGCAGGCGTCCACCAGCGCCCCCGACACTGATTCGGGTCCCTCGGGTGAGGCGCGATGAAGGGGAACCTCGAGACGCCGGAAATATCGTTCGACGGACGACCAACCCCATCCGACACACCCGTGATCACGCTCCCACGCGTCGTAGTCATCCATCTCACCCCATAACGCGAGCATGGCGTTCACCGCCGACGAGCCCCCGACTCCCCGGCCACGGGCGTACCCGCGAGGGGTCTGGCCCGCCACCCGACGCGCCAGAAGATCACCGTGCGTACGCCCGGGCTCGGCCAGAGCATCGTAAAACGAGTCGCCTCTGATCGATTCGGGCGTGGAATCCGGGCGCAGGTCGGGACCGGCCTCCACGACGCACACCGAGAGACCCTTGGCCGACAACCGGTCAGCGAGAACACAACCGGCCGAACCGGCCCCCACCACCACGACGTCGATCATCGGGTGCGCTCCGGGATCGATGGGCGACGCCGTGGACTCACGGCGAGTTCGTGGATGCCGGTAAACCGGCCAAATGCGCCGCATCGTTGTAACGAACGAGTCTCCACCGGCCTGGTCTCACCAGTTCGACCTCGGTGATCGAGGCGTTCTTGGTCCATACCTCGAAGATACCCGTACCCGACGTGCGCAACGATTGACGCAAGACGGTGTCGATGACGCCACCATGGCAGAAGACCACGACGCGACCACCACCATGGCGTTCGATCAACCCGCGCACGGCGCCACCCACCCGCAACTGGAATGCCGCGATGGTCTCACCGCCGGGGAAGGTCTCGCCGTGAGGGTCGTTCTCCCAGTCCGGATCACCGAATCGTCGTTCGAATTCGTCGTAGGTCAGACCATCGCAGATCGGACCTGGGTCGTGCTCGCCGAAATTAGCGTCGATCACCATCTCCGAATGTCCCAGCGCCGGCAACACGATGTCACCGGTCTCCCTCGCGCGCGGATACTGACTCGCGTAGACGACGTCGGCTTCCATCTCGGGGTGCTTCGACCACCGGTCGCGCAGACGCTCGGCTTGTAGGCGACCGAGATCGGACAAGCCGACGCAACTGCGCGGACCCCCGACCAAGCGCCCCACCGACACCTGCGACTCGCCGTGTCGCACGAGAATCACCCGCGTCATCAGACCAACTTCTCGACGAAGGCTTCCAACTGCCGCAAGTTGCGGCATTCGTAGGTGCCGTCGGTGTGCGTGCCGTACTCGCCGACGATGGAGTCACCGGTGTTCCAGTACGAGCGAGGTTCGGGATTCAGCCAGTACACCTGACGAGCCTTCTGCCGGATCTCCTTGATGACCCAAGCCTGCGACGCGTGGTAGTTGTTGCGCGCATCGCCCAGGAACAGCACCGTGGTCTTGGGACCCACATCCTTGCCGTACTTCTCCCAGAAAACCTCGAACGCATGGCCGTAGTCGCTGTGCCCGTCGACCCACACCACATCGGCTTCGGTGTTGACACGATGGATGGCCTCGCTGATGTCCTCGGTGCCCTTGAAGAAGTCGGTCACCTCGTCGATCCCGTCGATGAAGACGAACGAGCGAACCTTGGAGAATTGGTTCTGGATCGCATAGACCAGCATCAAGGTGAAGCGGGCGAAGGCCGCCACACTGCCGGAGATGTCGGCTACCACCATGAGTTCGGGTTTGGCCGGACGGGGATACTTGAATTTGGGCTCCGCCGGCGTACCACCGTACGACAGAGAGTGGCGCACCGTGTTGCGAAAATCGAGCGGTCCCTTGCGTCCGTGGCGCCGTTTGCGGGCCAGACGGGCGGCCAACTTGCGGGTGAGCGGATACAGCGATTTCTTCAGGGCCTGCATCTCGTCCCGACTGGCGTGCATGAACTCGACGTCCTCCGGTAGTGGCTTGCGCAAGGTCTTGGCCATCGCCTCGGCGCCACGGTCGGCGACCAGACGTCGACGGATCTCGGCCTCGATCTCCTTCTTGAACTGGTCGATGCGACTCTCGTACTCGTCCTTTTCCAGACGTTCCTCGAGGGCGGTCAGTTCACCACCCACCTCCTGGCGACTGGCTTCCATCAACTTTTGCAGCATCCCCTCGAGATCGAGGTTCCGCAGGGTTCGGTACAGGTAATACGTGCCACCTACCGGGCGCCCCGGCTCCATTCCGGCGAAACGTTGCACCGATTGTTTGGCTAGGGCGCGCATGAGGGCCTGGTCACCGTTCAGGAGAGCCTGCAGCAACATTTGGGCGATCTCTTCGGGTGTGAGGGCGTCCATACCGCCGGACGAGCCTCGGCCGTCACCCTCTTTCATCTGCTCTTGCATCTCGCGCCACATTCGCTCGAGCTCGTCCTCGGAACCCTCGACCAACTTGTACTCCGGACCCCGCATCGAGAAGTAGACCTCGAAAACGGTCTCGAACGAACGCCAGTGCGAACTGTTCTTGACCAACGTCGCCCCCAACGCGTACTTGAATGCCTCGCGGTCCTCGATGGGAATGTGCTGAACGGCTTGCATGGCGTCGAGATTCTCGGTCAGCGACACGGGGAGTCCGGCGTTGCGGAGCTCGACGACGAAACCGGCGAGAAGATCGAGCACGTTGGCAGTCCCGGCCTCAGACGAGGTCGACGGACAGTTCCTTGGCGGCCTTGGCGATGTCCGTCTGATACTTCAGCAGAACGTGCAAGGAATCCTTGGCCACTTGAGCGTCGATGGTCTCGATGTTCAACAACATGATGGTGCGGGCCCAGTCGAGGGTCTCACTCACGCTCGGAGCCTTCTTGAGGTCGAGCTGTCGGATACTGCGCACGATACGAGCAACCTGATCGGCCAGGTTCTCGGTGATGCCCTCGACCTTGGTGAGCACGATCTCCTTCTCGCGTTCCATCGACGGGTAATCGACGTGCAAGTAGAGACAGCGTCGCTTCAGGGCCTCGGAGAGCTCACGGGTGTTGTTGGACGTCAGCAGCACCATCGGGATCTGGGTCGCCGTGACGGTCCCCAATTCGGGGATGGAGATCTGATACTCCGACAAGATTTCCAACAGGAGAGCCTCGGTCTCCACCTCGACGCGGTCCACCTCGTCGATCAGCAACACCACCGGATCGGGGGCACTGATGGCCTCGAGGAGCGGCCGCGTGAGGAGGAACTCACGACTGAAGATGTCGTCGTGGATTTCGCTCCACCCATCGCTCTTCTTGTCGGCCTGAATTCGAAGAAGCTGCTTCTTGTAGTTCCACTCGTACAGGGCCTTGGATTCGTCGAGACCCTCGTAGCACTGCAGACGGATCAGTCGGGCCCCGGTCATGTCGGCGATGCTTTTGGCCAATTGGGTCTTCCCGGTTCCCGCCGGACCCTCGACCAAGATCGGCTTGGCGAGGCGATCCGCGAGGAACGCGACCCCGGCAATGCCGTCATCAGCGAGATAGTTGACCCCCCGCAAACCATCGCGAACCTGTTGAACCGACGTGAATCGAGGAACCATTCTCATGACTCTACTGCCCCTCTCGAACCGGCCTCCATTTCGAGGGCGCGCAACGCCGAGCCGGGCACTCGCCGGACGACCTAATCTGACGGGCGTGGGGGAGACCGAGTCAGAAGCCACCAACATCGTCGCACCTGACGGTGACGATGACCCCGTAACGACCACCGGGTCGGACAGCGGGGTGACCGGATCTGACGAGCAAGACGGAATGAGTCACATCCTGCGCAACAACGCCATCGTGGCTCTCGGCACCGGCCTGTCGCGCTTGACGGGCATGCTGCGGGTGATCGTTTTCGGCGTCGTCATCGGCCAGACCGCTTTGGCCGACGCCTACGACGGGGCGAACAACTCCCCCAACGCCGTCTACGAACTTCTCCTCGGGGGCGTGCTCTCGGCGGCGCTCGTTCCCATGTTCAGTCGGATGCTCGAAGAGGACGACCATGAGTCCGCCGAGGCGGTCGTCGGCACTGCCATCATCGCTCTGGCGATACTCACCGCCATCGCCACCTTCTTCGCACCATGGGTCTTCCGCGTTTTCTCGCTGAATCCGGCCGAGGGTCTCGATGTCGACCAGTTCCGTACCGTCGGCACGGCCCTCACCCGAATCTTCTTGTTGCAGATCTTCTTCTACGGAGTGTCGGCGTTGCTCGGCTCGTTGCTCAACGCGCAGCGACGTTTCTTCGCTGCGGCTTGGTCACCGGTGTTGTCCAACATCGTGATCATTTCCACGTTGCTCTACGTGCCGATTCTCCTCCATCACCCCGATGACCGTATTCCGCTGGCCGAGGTGCTCAATAGTCCATCTTTCCGCTGGCTCCTCGGACTCGGTGCCACCGGAGGCATCGCGTTGCAGGCCCTCGTTCTCCTCCCGGCGATCCATCGCGCCGGGTTGAACTTGCGATTTCGATTCCAACCTCGACACCCGGCGGTGAAACGGCTCGTCGAATTGTCCGGTTGGACCTTCGGATACGTGATGGCCAATCAGCTGACCATCATCGTGGTGAAGAACTTGGCCGAGCCGGGGTCGGGGGGGCAAGACGCCTTCGCCAAGGCCTCGGTGTTCTTCTACTTTCCTCATGGTTTGCTGGCGATGAGTATCGCCACCACCTTCATCCCCGAAATGGCGCGGGCGGTGTCGCGGCGCGACAAGGCCGCCTTCATCGAACGCACCAACCTCGGGATCCGACTGGTGGGCTTGCTCACGTTCCCAGCCGCCTTCGCCTTCCTCGTGCTCGCTCGCCCCATTATCGGCCTGTTGCTCCAGCACGGTGAGTTCGACAGCACGGCCGCCGACAACACCGCTCGTGCGCTGGCCGGCTTGGCTTTGGGGCTGATCGGGTACTCCGTTTATCTCTTCGCTCTTCGAGGCTTTTACGCGCACCAGGACACCCGCACCCCGTTCGTCATCAACTGCTTCCAGAACGTTCTCAACGTCGCTCTCGCCTTTGCCCTGTCCCCCGCCTACGACGTTCTCGGACTGGGAATCGCCTTCTCCATCTCGTACGTCGTCGCCGCCATCGCCGCCCTGTACGTTCTGAACATCAAGGTCCGAGGGTTCTCAGCCGTCGACCTTCTGAGGGGAATAGCCCGCCTGGTGGTGGCCGCGGCGAGCATGGGCTTCGTGATGTGGGTCGTGGTTCGACCCATCGGCGCGAACGCCGGTGTCGGTGCCGTCGTCAAGGTGATGGTGGGCTCGGCAGTCGGCTCGCTCAGTTACATCGGGGCGCTCACCGTGTTACGAGCACCTGAGGTCGAACACTTGCGTGTCCTGCGCGACCGCGTGCGGTTGCTCCGCGCCGGTTCAACGGGGCAGTAGCACCAACTCGTCGTGGTGAACGACAACCGTCGGCGAATCATCGTCGAGGTCGGAGCTTCGTCGACCGCGGGCCGCACGAGCCTGCGCCGCCGACATCATGGCGAGTCCTCGAGCCAGAACCCGGCCATCGGTGCGGCGGATGTCGACGGTCTCGCGGGGCTCGAAGGAACCCTCCACCTCCACCACGCCCGCCGGTAACAGCGAGACCGTCCCTTTGAGCAACGCCCCCGCCGCCCCATCGTCGATGATCACGGCCCCGCGCACCTCGCTGGCGAACGCCACCCACAGCTGACGAGCCGACAAGGCCCGATCGGACCCGTGAAAGGTGGTTCCGACTCCCGTCGAACCCGAGACCGCCGCGGCCGTGACCACCTCGAGTACATCGGCGATGGTGGCGCGGGCGATGACCGCACGAATTCCGGACCACGAGGCGATACGCGCCGCCGAGAGCTTGGAGGCCATGCCGCCGCTTCCGCGATTCGACCCGCCGGCGCCGGCCGAGACGCTCATCAAGGGGTCGCTCTCGTGAACATCGGTGATGAGGGTGGCAGAAGAATCGACCCGAGGGTCGCTCGTGAAGAGCCCCTCGGTGTCGGTGAGAAGTATCAGAAGATCTGCGTTCAACAGGTGCGACAACAGAGCCGAGATGTGGTCGTTGTCACCGAAACGGATCTCGTCGTTCGCGATGGCGTCATTTTCGTTCACCACCGGCACACAACCCAACTCCAGCAGTCGCTCGAGCGTGCTTCGAGCGTGCAGGTATTGGGTTCGATCGATGAAGTCGTGGGGAACCAGCAACACCTGCGCGGCCACCAACGAGTGGCCGGCGAACTCGGAGTTGTACACCTCCATCAGACGACTCTGTCCCGCCGCCGCCAGGGCTTGCAGCGTGCGCATGTCGCTCGGTCGTTCGGAGAGACCCAGAGCCGACACTCCGGCCGCGACCGCACCAGAGGTGACCAGGACTACTTCGTGACCGTGCGAGCGCAATCGAGCGATCTGGCGACAGACGTCGGCGATGATCGCACGGTCGATGACCCCCATGTCGTCGGTGAGCGACGAACTTCCGATCTTGGCCACGATGCGCATGACGAGGACGGTACCGGTTGGGCCGATCAGTTGTCAGGCGAATAGTCGAATGAGAAGTCGGCGATCCAGACCACGTCACCTTGGCGCGCTCCCGCACGCGCCAACAAACGCGGCACACCCAATTTCTTCAGGCGCTCCTCGATGTAGGTCATCGCCTCGGGGGTCGTCACATCGTTCAGATGCACCGCCCGCTCGGCCTTTCGACCATGAACCCGAAAGCCACCGGTGGCGAGGCGTTCGACCCACGCGCCGTCGGACTCGGGCCTCACGATGACCCGCCCCTCGGTGACCGGCTGCTCTTGGCGGACCTCGTGCACCAAACGGGCCAGGCGACCGACCAGTTCGCGCACTCCCTGATTGGTCACCGCCGAAATCATCATGCCGTCCCACGAGGCGATCATTTCCGCGGTCGCGGAGTCCGTTTTCGTGCCCACGATCACCCTCGGGCGCTCCAACAACGATGAGTCGTACGACTCCAACTCGCTCAACAGGGTCTCCAGTTGTTCCGAAGGCGAGGTGGCGTCGACGGGGGCCAGGTCGATCAGTACGCACAGCGCCCGGGCCCGCTCGATGTGACGCAGGAATCGATGGCCCAAACCCTTGCCCTCGGCGGCTCCCTTGATGAGGCCGGGGATATCGGCCACCACGAACTCGGTGTCGCCGTCGAGTCGCACCACGCCCAGGTGGGGCTCGAGGGTGGTGAAAGGGTAGGCGGCGATCTTGGGCTTGGCCGCCGAGATGACCGAGATCAAGGTGCTCTTTCCGGCATTGGGGAACCCGACCAGGGCCACATCGGCCATCAACTTCAATTCCAGTTTCAGCCACCGCTCCTCGCCGTGCTCGCCTTGCTCGGCGAACGACGGTGCGCGACGCCGGTTGGTGAGGAAGCGAGCATTGCCGCGGCCACCCCGACCGCCGTGGGCCGCGAGCCACTTGTCGCCGTGATCGAGGAGATCGGCCAACACCTCACCTGAGTACATGTCGCGCACGACCGTTCCCTCGGGCACCTTCACCTCGAGGGTCTCTCCGCGCTTGCCGTGTTGGTCCTTGCCCATCCCGTGCACGCCGTTGCCTCCGATTCGGTGCGGGTGGTCTCGGAAGGCCAGCAGCGAGGCCACGTTGCGGTCCGCGACCATCCAGATGTCGCCTCCCCGCCCACCATCGCCACCGTTGGGACCCCCCATTGCCACCGGTCCCTCGCGACGGAACGAGACACACCCGGCCCCACCATCGCCGGCCTTCACGTTCAACTGGCACTCATCGACGAACTGACTCATGGGACGACCTCACACCCAACGCTATCTATCCGAAACGATGTTTGCCGGTGAGTCCCGACGCCGTACCGATGCCACAACGGTGTCGTATCGTGTCACCGTGAGTTCCCCCGACATCGATCGTGACATGCAGGAGCGGGCCGAGCGCTGGGCCGGGACGATGTCGGGCTCCATTTCGGCCGACGGCATCACCCTCGCTCACGCCGACTCGTGGGCGGGAACCGGGGAAACCTCCACACTGCCCCGCGAGGTTCGCGAACACACCGAGGACTCCGTTCTCAGTCGCCTCGCCACCCGATCGTTGGGTGCAGGTGACCGCGAGCGAGCCGAGGAGGCCGATCCCTTCCGAACGTGTTTCGAACGTGACCGCGATCGCATCCTGCACGCACCGGCGTTTCGGCGCTTGGCCGGCAAAACCCAGGTGTTCGTGTTTCCCGACGATCACCAACGCACGCGCCTGACGCACGCTCTCGAAGTCGCTCAGGTAGCCGTGGCGGTCGCGCGGCCTTTGGGGTTGAACGTGGCTCTCACCGAGGCCATCGCACTCGGTCACGATTGCGGACACGGCCCGGGGGGTCACGCGTCCGAGGATGCTTTGGCTCCGTACGTTGCCAACGGTTTCGATCATGCGGTCTGGGGTGCCGACGTCACGTTGAGTCACCTCAATCTGTGTCGCCAAACTCTGGACGGCATTCGCAATCACTCATGGAGTCGACCCGCTCCGGGCACCCCCGAGGGCGAGGTCGTCAGTTGGGCAGACCGCATCGCCTACGTGTGCCACGACTTCGAGGACGCCGTCGCCACTGGCATCGTCAGCACGGAGCACCTGCCCGCCCTCGTCAGTTCACGATGCGGCGCGACGCGCGGCTCCCAACTGAGCACCTTCATCACCTCGATGATCCGTGCCGCCATGAACACCGGCCGGATCGGAATGGAACCCGCCATCGCCGAGGCCCTGGCGGTCTTCCGCCGTTTCAACTACGAGCAGGTCTACTTGCGACCGGCGAGCAAAGCCCAAGCCCGCGCCGTCATCGACCTCCTGCGGGCCCTGGTCGAGTGTTACATCACCGCACCGAGGTTGCTACCAGCGGGCCAACACATGGACGCCGGGTCCGATGCCGCGCGCTTCGCCGCCGTCAGTTACGTCGCGGGGATGACCGACCGGTTTGCTTGTCGTCAAGCAACGGCAGTGCTCGGCTGGGACGCCGACCGCCTTCCGCGCGGAATCGACGTCTGAGCCCGCCAAACGTCGTCAGTCAGCAGGGATGACGTCGACGATGCGACGTCCCTTGCGCTCACCGAACTTCACGACACCATCGACCAAGGCGAAAAGGGTGTCGTCGCCACCGCGACCGACGTTCTTACCGGGGTGGAACTTGGTGCCGCGTTGGCGAACCACGATGGTGCCCGCGGTGATGAGAGTGCCGGCGAAGGTCTTCACACCGAGGCGCTGGGCGTTTGAATCGCGGCCGTTTCGGGTCGAGCCGCCACCCTTCGTCTTGGACATGTCTCAGCCTTTCGCGATGGAGGTGATCTCGACCACCTGGTAGTGCTGGCGATGACCGTACCGGCGACGTTGGTTGGTGCGTCGCTTGTAGGTGAAGCCGTCGATCTTGGGTCCGGTGGCCGCCCCGACGATACGTCCCGAGACGCTCGAGCCCGCGAGTTGGGATGGAGTGGCCAGAACCGTGTCACCATCGACGACCAGAACGGGCGTGAAGTTCACCACGGCACCCTGTTCGGCGCCGAGAAGTTCGACGTGCACTTGCTGGCCCTCGGTCACCCGAACCTGCTTGCCACCGGTTGCGATCACTGCGTACATAGCGAACCCCGACGCTACCTGGCGCTTTACGGGCATCCAACGCCCGCTTGCGATCTCTCGCCCGATCAGAGCAACAGGTCGTGATTCACCAGCACACCACGCCCTTGGCAATTCGAGCATTGTTCGGCGAAGCTGGTCAGGAGTCCCTCCCCGATCCGCTTTCGCGTCATCTCGACCAACCCCAATTCGGAGATGTCGAACACCTGGGTACGGGTCTTGTCCCGGGCCAAGGCCGTGCGGAAGGCCTCCAACACTTTTCGGCGGTTCTCTTTGATCTCCATGTCGATGAAGTCGATCACGATGATTCCTCCGATGTCGCGAAGACGCAACTGGTGAGCCACCTCTTCGGCAGCCTCCAGATTGTTCTGGAAGACGGTGGCTTCGAGGTTCGAGGTGCCCACGTTGCGACCCGTGTTGACGTCGATGACCGTGAGGGCCTCGGTGTGCTCGATGATCAAGGAGCCTCCTGAGGGTAGCCACACCTTGCGATCCAGGGCCTTGTGGATCTGCTCGTGGACATGATGTTTCTCGAAGATCGGTAGACCCTCCGTGGAGGTGTCGTAGTACTCGACGCGATCAGCCAACTCGGGATTGAAGGCCTGCACGTAATCACGCACGTCCTCGAACAACTGCCGGTCGTCGATGACGACACCGCGGTAGTCGTTGTTGAATTCTTCGCGGATGACGCGCACCGCCAGCAGAGGTTCGCGATAGAGCAACGTCGGACCGTTCGCCTTGCGGGCCTTGGCCTCGATGGCGTTCCATTGTTCGACCAGGCGGGTCATGTCCGCGAGCAATTCGTGCTCGGTGGCCGTCTCCGCGGCGGTACGAACGATCAAGCCGTGTTCGGCCGGCTTCACCCGATCGAGGATGCCGCGCAGCCGTTTGCGCTCGGCATCGGGCAAGCGCTTGGAAATTCCGTAGGTTCGGGAGTTCGGGATCAACACCACGAACCGGCCGGGCAAGGAAACTTCCTGGGTCAGACGCGCTCCCTTCACCCCGATGGGGTTCTTGGTGACTTGACACACGATCAGTTGCTTACCCTTGAGAATCTGCTCGATGCGGGGCTGGCTGTCGACGATGTCTTCTTGGTCGTATTGCACGTCACCGCGATACAGAACCGCGTTCTTCGGCGTTCCGATGTCGACGAAGGCCGCCTCCATGCCCGGCAACACGTTTTGCACCTTGCCCACGTAAATGTTCCCGTGAATCTGTGCCACGTCATCGGCGGGTCGACTGACGTAGTGCTCGATCAGGCTGCGCCCTTCCAACACCGCCACTTGCGTGAGGTTGGGCCGCACCTGGACGCACATGAAGTGACGACCGACAGGACGTCCGTTGCGCTCGCGACCCCGACGTCGCTCCACGACGTCGGCATCAGTCGAACGGGTGGCACCACGATCGTCGGATCCGCTCACCCGGCCACGTCCGGTACGACGACGCTTCTTGCGCCCACCGACACTCGAGCCCGCCGAGTCGCCTGACGCCGGGTTCGTCGCATTGGTCGGCGCGGACTTGGAACCCTTCGCGCTCTTGCCGCGGCCGGGGTTCGGGGCCCCAACGCGGGTCCCCCCGGGCATGGTGACCGAGGGACCCGTGGTCGGAGCGGGGCGGGTGTCGCCGATCTTGGGCCGTTGAACCACGGCACGGGCGGCGACCTCGGGCGAGGGACGGCCCTCGCTCAGGCGCTCGGGCAACTCCGACGGGTTGGCACCCACTCCGGGAACCTCCCCGCCCGAAGGGGTGGAGGTGTCACGGTCGGCGTCATGACCACTGTCGACGTCATGTTCATCGACGGGGTCGCCCGGAGACGACTCTCCGGACGAGCGAGGACGATTGCGCCCTCCCCGCGAACCGCGACGTCGCTTCTTGCGCGCCGCCGCCGACCGGGCCTCGGTGGCGCCGTCGGAGGCACCACCGCTCTGCCTCACCGGCGAATCGGCCGGCTCGGACGCGTCGGGCGAGTCGTGCGAGTCAGGGGTGTCGGGGGTCTCGGGGACGTTGGACATGTTGTCGTTCCTCTCTCATGGGCACACCTGAGAGTGCGCGGGGCGGGCCGAGAGCACGTCGACGCGCTCTCCGTCCCGCTCGATCCATTGGTTGATTCGGAGCACTCGGGTGAGGTGATTCCAGGGCTCACATCCGGGCACCAAGGCTTGAACTAACTCGGTCGGCCTGATTCCGCGGCCAGCGGTGGTGAGAACTGCTTCGATGACCACGCCACGGGACTCACCCAGCCACCATGACGGAAGAACTTCGGACTGCTCCGGTGCGATGAGCCCGAGGTGCAAGATACCGGCGCGAATGTCGTCGCGTCGTTTTTCGCCCTTGCGTTCGCGTTCGACCCAGACCTCGGTCGACTGGTTGATTCGATCTATCTGGTCGACGATACCCGGGGCCTCGACACCCATCACCCAGGTCGTGGCCACCACATCCTCCTGCGCTGACGCCTCCGACAGAGCGCACTCACGAATTCCGGTGACCGCCATGCCGACGGGAAGAGTCGTGTCGAGACGCCGGGCGATCTCGTCGAGTTCGATGGATCCCACGTCTGAATCGTCCGCCAGCGTGATGTCCAGCAACTCCACCAGTGACTCGGCTCCGGTGGGTAGGCCGAGGCCGAAGGCCACCCTGAGTCGCGGTGTGAACCCGGTCGATACGGCGACCGGAATCGCCGCTTTGCGAAGGCTGCGTTCCCAGATGCGCGCCACGTCTCGATGACCCGTGAAACGGATCTTGCCCAACTTGGAGTAACTGAGGCGGACCTTCACGACGTCACCATCGGCTTCGATCCCAGACTGACGGGCACCGAGCCACCCCAGGCCAAATTCTGGCCCGTGCCCTGACTGCCACCTGCGGGGGCGACCGGCGAGGCGACGATGTGCTCCAGGCCGTCACCGGTGCACACGCCACAGTCGTAACACGGAGTCCATCGACAATCCTCGAGGCCGGCTTCGGCCAGCGCTGCGCGCCAGTCCTGCCAGAGGAAATCACGATGCAGACCGGCGGACAGATGATGCCACGGGAAAACCTCGTCCTCGTCACGATGCCGCGTGACGAACCAGTCGGGCGAGAGTCCTTCGGCGGCCATGGCGTCGAGCCAACGGTCGAGCACGAAGAACTCGGACCACTCCTGGAACACGCCACCCTCACGCCACACACGTTCGACGACCGCACCGACACGACGGTCGCCACGACTGGCGATGCCCTCGGCCAGTGTCGCTGCCGGGTCGTGCCATTTCACGTGGACACCGCGGGTCCGGCCGGCCGCCTCTCGCACCAGGCCGATCTTGCGTCGCAGTTCCGGGACCCCGTTCTGACCGAACCACTGGAACGGAGTGTGCGCCTTGGGCACGAAACCACCCACGCTCACCGTCACGCTGGCACGGCTCGTGTACTTCTTGCCGATCGACACGCAACCCGCGGCCAAATCGACGATGCCCGCGGTGTCGATGTCGGTCTCGGTGGGAAGCCCGGTGAGGAAGTACAACTTCATGCGCGACCAACCCGACGAGAACGCCGATTCGACCGCTCCGTAGAGATCCTCTTCGGTGATGAGCTTGTTGATCACCGTGCGCAGGCGCCACGTGCCAGCCTCGGGCGCGAAGGTCAGGCCACTGCGTCGTCCGCTGGCCACTTTGGCTGCCAAGCCGACCGTGAATGCGTCGACCCGCAACGACGGCAGACTCACCGTGGGAGAACCGCAGGCCGTCGGATCCGGCACGATCGAGGTGACCACCGACTCGATCCCACTGAAGTCGGCGGTGGACAACGATGTCAAACTCACCTCGTTGTAGCCGGTACGCCTCAGACCCTCGGAGATCATGGTGCGTACCTGTTCGGCCGGGCGCTCGCGAACGGGGCGGGTGATCATGCCGGCTTGGCAGAAACGACATCCGCGGGTGCACCCTCGGAACACCTCCACGGCGAGACGATCGTGAACCACCTCGGTGAGCGGCACCAACGGGCTCTTGGGATACTGCCACTGGCCAAGATCGTGGACGGTGCGCTTGGTCACCAACTCGGGCACGTCGACGAACATCGGGGTGATGCCGACCACCCGATCGCCCTCGTAGGCCACGTCGTACATCGAGGGCACGTACACGCCGCGAATCTTGGACAATTCGCGCAGCACGGCACGTCGCGAACCCTCGGTGCGCCCCGCCGCTTTCCACTCGCGCACGATTTCGGTGATCTCACCGACGACCTCTTCACCCTCTCCGAGAACGGCGCAGTCGATGAAGTCCGCCATGGGCTCGGGGTTGAACGCGGCGTGGCCGCCGATGATCACGAGCGGATCACTGGGGCGACGATCCGTGGTCCGCACCGGACTTCCGGCCAGATCGATCATGTTCAGCACGTTCGTGTACACGAGTTCGGCCGACAGATTGAACGCCAGTATGTCGAACTCGTCGGCGGAGCGATGCGTGTCGACCGAGAACAACGGAATGTCTCGCTCGCGCATCAGCGCCTCCAGGTCCACCCACGGCGCGTACGTGCGCTCGGCGACGGCGTCGGCGCGCTCGTTCAGGATCTCGTAGAGGATCTGCAGGCCCTGGTTGGGCAGACCGACCTCGTACACATCGGGGTAAGCGAGAAGCCAGGCCACCTTGCCGTGACCGTGCTGGGGCGACGCCGCCCCATCCTCGCAGCCGATGTAGCGGGCTGGTTTGCGCACCCTCGCGAGGAGCGGTTCGAGCCGCGACCAAAGCGATGACATGACCTTCGAAGTGTACCGGCGACAGTGGACGGCCGGACCTCTGACCTGTGGATAACCGGTTATCGAAGCCGCCGCATGTGCACGCTTTCGACCAGGCCGATCATGACGGCGAAGGCGATGAGGGAAGACCCCCCGTAACTGACGAAGGGCAAGGGCACCCCGGTCACCGGCATGATGCCCATCGTCATGCCGATGTTCTGAAAGACGTGCCAGAGGATGAGACCGAAGACCCCCGCGCAAAGGTACGAACCGAAGGTGTCCCGAGCCAGATTGGCGACGCGCCAGATTCGGAACAACATCAGTCCGAACAAGCCCAATACCAGTCCCCCGCCGAGCATCCCGAACTGCTCGGCCACGGCCGAGAAGATGAAGTCACTCTGCTGCACCGGAATGAACTTGCCGTTCGTCAACGGCCCTTGTAGGTAACCCTTCCCGAACCATCCTCCGGTGGCCACCGCTCGCTTGGCGTAGCGCACCTGGAACACGTATTGCTGCAGACTCTCCTCCGAGGAGTTCTGGTTGATGAAGGCCTCGATGCGGCGCAACTGGTAACGGTCGACGATGCCAGCGACGATCGCGGCCGCGATCGTCGCCAACGTGAGCATCGAAATCAGCGCCAGATACCGGAGTTTCGCTCCAGCCATGACCATGACACAGATGGCACTCACGATCATCACGAAGGCCGAACCCAGGTCGGGCTGCACGATGATGAGAGCCACAGGTACGCCGACCAACATCAGGCCTCTGATGAACTGCGAATAACCCATGACCGACTCTCTCGACTCGCTGTAAAAGGCGGCCAAGGCGACGAGCACCGCCGGTTTGGCGAATTCGGCGGGCTGGAACGAGACGGGTCCCAGATCGAACGACAGTCGTGCACCCCCACGCAAAGCACCGGCGGAAAGAACGAGAAGCAAGGCGATGATCGCGGTGCCGTACAAGAAATAGGCACGATCGTTCAACAGCGTGTAGTCGAAGGACATGACGACCACCAGCGCCACCGCGGACACGATGAGGAAGACGACCTGCCGCGTGGCGAACCAATAGGGGTCGTTGTCGATCTTCCAGAAGGTGGCGCTGTAGATCGAAAAGGCCCCCACGACGGCCAGAATCACCACGGTCGAGATCAACACCCAGTCGATGTTTCGTCGGGGGGAGCCCAAACTGGAACGGATGTTGCCCAACCCGCTGTTGGGTCGACGTCTCACGACCGGAAGCGCCATCAGTCGCGTCCGCCGTAGGCCGCGCCACCCAGGCAGCGGGTACTCGGTAGTCGGCGCTCGGGAGCAGCCACCAGAGATTCGGTATTCAGCGGGTTCGATGGAACAACCGGACCCATCGAAGCAGCCCCCGCGATGGCCATGAAGATGCACTTCACCACGGGAGCGGCAGCCTTGGCTCCGTAACCGGCCTTCTCCAGATACGCCGACACCACGATCGGGCGCGTCGGGTCGAGGCTGAAAGCGCCAAAGGCCGACGAGTCGTTCCACGGCAGACTGGCCGCACCTTGCGCCGTCCCGGTCTTGCCAGCGATCGGAAGATCCTCGTACGGATAACTTCTGAACAGTCTCTCACCGGTGGTGGCGTGGTACGTGCCATTGTCGGTTCCCGGACCGGTGATCACCCGCGTGAGGCCTCTCACGATCGGGTCGAGAACGTCGGGCGGAATGTTCAACGAGCGAATCGTGTTCTTCAATCCGAGGTTCAGCACCACCGTCGATTGTGATAGATCCGCAACGCCGACTTGTTGTGAGTTGGGCGTCCCGGGCGACAACAGTGCCAAGGCGATCAGTGGACGATTGACGTCACCACCGTTACCCAAGGCCCCGTATGCCTGCGCCACTTGCAGAGGTGATGCCGCGAGCAGACCCTGTCCCACCGACAACTGAACGTTGTCCCCGACGAGATAGTTCGGACTCTCCCCCTCCATCAACACGCCGTCCTCGACGAGTTGTCGCTTGCTCTCTCTGTCGGGAATCCGACCCGCCGATTCGTAGGGCAGGTCGATGCCGGTACGGGAGCCGAAACCGAAGTTGCGAACCTCCTCCTGCAGAATCGGCTGCCCACCGCGTTCGGAGAAGATTTCTTCGCCGATCTTGTAGAAAAACGTGTCGGTCGACACCGCGAGTGCATCCTCGACCGTGACCACGCCGTATCGACAGGCATAGTTTCCACCGCCACAGAGCGCGTTTCGATAGATGCACTTCACGATCTGACACGTTTCGCGGTCGATACTGACGAGGGTGTACGAGCCGCGGTCGACGTATCGGTAACTCGCCCCACCGGGTAGTTGGCCACTGGCCAACGCGGCGTAAGCCACGAAGGGCTTGAAACTGGATCCCAGGTTGTACTGGCCGGAGATGGCACGGTTCACGAGCAACGACTGGTCCGGATCCTTGGTGTTCGGAAAAATCTGAGCGAACTTGTCCCCGGAGATGCCCGAGTTGAACCACCGATTGTCGAAGGTGGGATAACTCGCCAGCGCCAGAACCTCTCCGTTGGAATAGTCCATCATGACCACCGAACCGGCCGGAGCCTTCAGGTTGGCGCATTCCGGGAACTGTGGTTTGATCAATTGCTTCTTGTCGTCCTTGGCCTGACAGGCGACGATGAATCGATTCAGCCGAAGTTGGGTTTCGAGGGCCTGCTCGGCGAATTGTTGATAATCGAGGTCGATGGCGAGTTGCAGGTCGTTTCCCGAGACGGGCTCGACGCGCTCGACAACGCGCAGAATCGCTCCCCGCGAATCGACCTCGTAGCGAACGAAACCCGGTGTCCCTCTCAGATACGGCTCGAAGATCTTCTCCACCCCGAATTGACCGACTCGTTCGTTCAGGTCGTAACCGAGGTCCTTGTACTGGGCCGCGTCACCCTTGGTGATGGCACCGAGGTAACCGACGACGTGCGCGGCCAACGGGGCGTAGGGATACTCGCGTTTCCATTGGATCGTGACGTCCACGCCGGGGAAGTCCTCGGATCGCTCGAGCAAATAGGCGACGGTCTGCTCGCTGACGCCCTCGGAAATCGGCATCGGCAACAACGGACTGTACCGGGATCCGGTCCGCTCACCCGTGACACCCACCGGCCCGGCATAGCGAGTCTCCATGTCCTCGACGTCCATGTCGAGGACGGGAGCCAAACGCGAGAAAAGTTCCGAACGATCATCGTCCTTGCGCATCGACTCCCACGCCACGGTCACCGTGACGATACGTTCATTGTCGGCCATGATCCGACCTTCGCGATCGAAGATACGACCACGCTCGGGCAGCAACTTCACCGTTCGCGTCTTGTTCGACCGAACCTTCAATTCGAGAGCCGAGGAGTCGACGACCTGCAAGAACCACATGCGCATGACGAGGGCCGAAAAAATGACCGTCGCAACCACCCCCAACGCCACCAAGCGCGATGACCGTCGATCAGTTGCCACGACCACAGCCTGCCATCGTCTTCACCGGCGTGGCGTTCACCCGACGCCCAATCACAGGAACACCTCTGATGGTGGGGCCAGTCGTTGCAGTCGTCGCACAGCGAGACACCAGCGCATCGTCGGCACCACCACGTAACTCGCGATCCCGTTGAAGATCGCGACCACGATCATCACCTTCACGAGACGGGCCGAAATCCAGCCCTCCACCCCGATCCAGTTCGCCGCCACCGGTTGAACGAACATGGCCGTCGCGCTCAGACCGGCGCAGGTGACCGCATTCAGCCACCGGGGGTTGGCCAAGGAAGTGGAGAAAGCGAATCCACCGGCGAAGCCGCACAGTCCGTACACCAGTGCCGACAAGCCCAACGGTGACGTGAGAACGAAGTCGAACATCAATCCGAGAACGAAGCCCGCTAGCGCGCCGCCTTCGGGTCCGGCGGCGACCCCGGCACCGATCGACATGCACAACATCATCTGAATGACGATTCCGAAAGGAGTGAGTTCCGACAGCAGGGTGGTCTGCAGTGCCAAGGCGGGTAGGCCCACCATCAGCAGCCGGACCAAGGGTCGATTGACGAGATCGATCATCGGCCCGACACCACCGGCTGGTAGAGCAGCACGCGCACGAAATTCAACGTGCTGAGACGAGCGGTGAGACGGACCTCGAGAACGGCTCCCGAGGTGCCGGTCCGCTCCACGATCTTGATCACCCGACCGACGACGATTCCGCGGGGCGCCAAGCTGCTCGATCCCCCCGAGGTGACGACCAGAGCGCCCACGCGCACCTCGCCAAAGCGCGCGTTCTGATCGATGAACTCCACCACTGGCGCCTTGTCGGGTCCGCGACCACGGAAGATGCCGGTCTCCACCGAGGGAAGGTTGTTGATGTCGATCGTGGTGGTGGGGGCCTCGGCGGACGTTGCCGGCGCGATGGTGGACACCGCCACCGAGGTCGGTGTGGGTGGGCCGACCTCGAGTCCGCCCTGGTCGACGCCCGGGGTGGTGGTGCTGGGCGACCCCGGCGCCGACTCCGCAGGTGCCGACGCGTTCGTGGTCGGCGACAGCGTCGTCGACGTGGTGGTGGTCGTGCTCGTGGTCGTCGTTTCGGGATTCTCGATCTGATTCACGATCTGCACCGGGATGGCATATTGAACGTCGCTCGTGAGCATCACTACCGAGCGGTTCGCGAACACCTGGGTTACCTTGCCGACCAATCCGGCTGCATTGACCACGGCCATGCCCACCCGCAGTCCCCGATCCGATCCTTGGTTGATTTCCACCGTCTGCGAGAAGTTGGACGGCGACGCGCCGATGACCTGCGCGGTCACCGACGAGACATCGGCGAGGTTGTCGATTCCGTTGAGAGCCAGCAATTCCTGCGCATCGCGCACGATTGCCAAGGCCGCAATGAACGCTCCCTCTTGTTGATCGAGTCGGTCCCGGAGACGTTCGTTCTCGGATTCCAGTTCACCGTAGTTGGTGACACCGCGCCACGCGTTCTGGATCGGACGGGTGACGACCCGCGTGGCCTCCTCCACCGGGTGGAAGACGAAGCCGAAGCCGTCGCGCGCTCTCCCGACGAGTCCGTTTCCCTGTTGATCGAGCGTGATCAAGAGAATCGACGTCAAAGCGAGCAGGGATACGGCTCGGCGACGACTGACCGAGTAGATCGGCATCGGTTCGTTTTCTCCTAGTCGCCGCTCTGGGAGAGGAATCCACCCATCATCTCGATGTTCTCGAGCGCACGTCCCGATCCGATGACCACCGAATACAGGGGATCGGGCGCAACGTTGATGGGCATGCCCGTCTCGTGGGCCAACCGCCGATCGATGCCGGCCAGCAAGGCGCCACCACCGGTGATCGTGATTCCCTGGTGCATGATGTCGGCGGCCAATTCGGGCGGTGTCTTGTCGAGCGTCGCGCGTACCGCGTCGACGATGGCGGCCACCGGCTCGGCGATCGCCTCGCGAACCTGATCCGTGGACAGAGTGATGGTTCGGGGCAAACCGCTGATCAGATCGCGTCCGCGGATGTCGGCCTTCATCTCTTCGGCGAAAGGCCAGGCCGACCCCATCTGGATCTTGATGTCCTCGGCGGTACGTTCTCCGACGGCCAACGAGAACTCCTTTTTCAAGAAGGCCACCACCGCCTCGTCGAGTTCGTCGCCGGCCACTCGCAACGACTGCGCGGTGACGATTCCCCCGAGGGAGATGACCGCCACTTCCGTGGTACCTCCCCCGATGTCGACGATCATGTTGCCGCTGGGTTCGTGCACCGGCAGATCCGCGCCGATGGCGGCCGCCATGGGCTCTTCGATGATGTGAACCGGCTTGCGGGCACCGGCGTACTCGGCCGCATCCTGCACCGCGCGCTGCTCGACGCCGGTGATTCCCGACGGCACGCAGATCACCATGCGCGGCTTACTCCACCGACTGCTGTGCACGCGCTGAATGAAGTACCGCAGCATCTTCTCGCACACCTCGAAGTCGGCGATGACACCGTCTTTCAGAGGACGCACCGCGCGAATGTGCCCCGGAGTGCGGCCCATCATGCGCTTGGCTTCCTCACCCACCGCGACCGGGCGACCGTCGGCCACGTCGAGGGCCACCACGGAGGGTTCGTTCAGCACCACGCCCTGTCCTCGCACGTAAATCAGGGTGTTGGCCGTCCCGAGGTCGATCGCAATGTCGCGCCCGAGGGCCAGCGGGTTACTGCGGGCCATGGCCAGAGCCTCCTACGAAGTCGAGACCGGCTCGGTAGTCGGCGCCGGACCGGCACCGGCGAGCCGGCTGTTCCGAAATGTTACAGATTGGGGAAGAAAATGCCGATCTCCCGGGCCGCTGACTCCGACGAATCGCTACCGTGCACCAGGTTTTCGGTGAAAAGAATGCCCAAATCGCCCCGAATGGTGCCGGGGGCGGCCGAACGAGGGTTCGTGGCACCCATCATCGTGCGCACGACCTCCCAGGTGTTTTCCGGTCCCTCGAGCACGAGAGCCACCACCGGGCCGCGCGACATGAAGGCCACCAAATCGGCGTAGAAGCCCTTGCCCACGTGCTCTTCGTAGTGACGGGCCAGTGTGTCGGCGTCGAGGTGGCGCAATTCCAGGGCCACGATCGTGAGTCCCTTGGACTCGAAACGGGACAGAACCGAACCAATGAGGCCTCGCTCGACGGTGTCGGGTTTGAGAAGGACGAGGGTGCGGTCAGCCATGACTGCAGGTTACCGGCGGGTGTCGACGCGTCCTCACGGCAAACGGCGGGCCGCGTGGGCACGAGCGGCACCCACCACGTACAGCGATCCGGTCACCAGGATCGCGTCATCGGGTCCGGCATCGCTCAATGCTCGATCGATGGCTCGCTCGACCGATGTCGCCGACTCGACGTTGTCGCAACCCAGACGTCGGGCGGCCTCCACCAGATCTCTGGCCGGCATCCCTCGCGGTGAGGGCGCCGGACAACAGATCACCAGATCGAACTCGTCGGCCCGCAACGCCGACAACATGTCGTCCGGGTCGCGCCCTTTCAGGCAGCCGACCAACAGCACGCGTCGACCGGCCGGATCGAAGTCCTCGAAGAAGACCGAAGCACAGACGTCGGCACCGGCCGGGTTGTGCGCGCCGTCGATGATCACCAGCGGTTGATACCCCATCACTTCGAAGCGTCCGGGCATGGTGACTGCCATCATTCCCTCGTCGATCACGTCCTGAGAGAGCGGCCGAGCAAAGAAGGTCTCCACCACGGTGATGGCCACCACGGCGTTGTCGGCTTGGTGATGACCGTGGAGGGGAACGACGACGTCGGAGTAAACGGTCGTCGGGGTGCGCACCGAGACCAGTCGCCCACCGAGGGCCAACTGGTTCGTATCCACGTCGAAGTCGGTCCCTCGCACCAGTAACGAGGCCCCCCCAGCGCGGGCGAAGATCGACACCAGCTCGGGGTCGGTCTCCCCACAGACCACCGCACTCTGAGGCTTGATGATGCCGGCCTTCTCGCGAGCGATGTCGGCCTTGGTCGGCCCGGCGAACTCGGTGTGATCGAGTCCGATGTTGGTGATCACCGCGACCTGCGCATTCACCACGTTCGTCGCGTCCCATCGACCCAGTAGCCCAACCTCGATCACCATGACATCCACCGCCTCGTCGGCGAACCAACGAAAGGCCGCGGCGGTGCAGATGTCGAAGTAGCCCGGTCGTATGCCCGCCAGCATCTCGAGATCCGAAACTGCAGCGATCTGCTCGGCGAACGTGTCGTCGGAGATCGGCGAACAATCGATGGTGAAGCGCTCATTCACTCGCTCGAGATGCGGGCTGGTGTACGTGCCCACGCGCAGGCCACTAGCCATGAGCAAACGGGTGATCATCTGGGCCGTCGAACCCTTGCCGTTGGTGCCGGTGATGTGCACGACGGGAGCACAGTGCTGCGGGTCGCCCATCAACTCGCACAAACGAGTGATCACGTCGAGTGACGGAGACTCGATACGACCAGTCTTCTGATACGACGCCCGATCGTCGAGATAGCTCAGCGCCTGCTCGTACGACATCGAGGCGAACTCGGGGGGTCAGCTGGCCGCACGGCGCGGTCGCGACGCACGAGTCGCCGAACGCAACACTGCTTCAGGCGCCGATTTGTGGCGAACCGTGCCCTCGTCGATGACGATCTTGGCGACGTCGGAGCGACCGGGAAGATCGAACATGACGTTGAGAAGAGTCTCCTCGAGGATGGCACGAAGACCGCGAGCGCCTGTTCCGCGATCGAGAGCTTGCTCCGCAATGACATCGAGAGCGGCGGGCAGGAGCTCCAATTCGACGTTCTCGAACTCGAAGAACTTCTGGTACTGCTTCACCAAGGCGTTCTTCGGCTCGACGAGGATTTGCACGAGAGCCTCCTTGTCGAGGCTGTGCACCGCACCGACCATGGGCAGTCGACCCACGAACTCGGGAATGAGACCAAAGGCCAACAAGTCCTCGGGGAGGACCTGCGCGAAGAGATCCCCGGGGTTCTTCTCGGCCTTGCTCCGAACATTGGCGTGGAAACCCACCCCCTTGTGGCCAATGCGCTGTTCGATGATCTTGTCGAGACCGGCGAAGGCGCCACCACAGATGAACAACACATTGGTGGTGTCGATCTGGATGAACTCTTGGTGCGGGTGCTTTCGACCGCCTTGAGGGGGAACCGAGGCCACGGTGCCCTCGAGAATCTTGAGCAGTGCCTGCTGCACCCCCTCTCCGGAGACGTCACGAGTGATGGACGGGTTCTCGCTCTTGCGGGCGATCTTGTCGATCTCGTCGATGTAGATGATGCCGGTCTCGGCCTTCTTCACGTCGAAATCAGCGGCCTGTATCAACTTGAGGAGGATGTTTTCCACGTCCTCGCCCACGTAGCCGGCCTCGGTGAGGGCGGTGGCGTCGGCGATGGCGAAGGGCACGTTCAGCATTCGCGCCAACGTCTGGGCAAGGTGCGTCTTGCCACAACCGGTCGGACCGAGCAGAAGGATGTTGCTCTTGGTCAACTCCACTTCATCTCGACGGGAGGCTCCGCTTTCCTTTTGGTACTGGAGACGGCGATAGTGGTTGTAGACCGCGACAGCCAGAACCTTCTTGGCTTGTCCCTGTCCGACCACGTACTCGTCGAGGAACGAGCAAATCTCGCGTGGCTTGGGCAACTCCTCGAGCCGAAGATCGGCGGCCTCGCCGACCTCTTCCTCGATGATCTCATTGCAGAGGTCGATGCATTCGTCGCAGATGTAGACACCTGGACCGGCGATCAGTTTCTTGACCTGTTTTTGCGACTTTCCGCAGAACGAACATTTCAGGATTTCCCCCGAGTCGCCGAACTTCGCCATGATCGCCCTCCCTTCAGGTCGTAAGCCTTACACATCATGACCGATCTTCGGTTGGATACCGACGTGACTTGAGAAATCCCGGACAGTCGAGAAACCGCTGGTCAGCGGATGGGACCGGTTCGGTCCACGACCGTTCGCGACGAGATGACGTCATCGATGATTCCGTAGGCCAACGCCTCACTGGCCTCCATCACGAAATCACGATCGGTATCGGCATGGATTCGCTCGATGGGCTGGCCGGTGTGATGCGCGAGGATCTCCTCGAGGATGTCCCGCATGCGGAATATCTCCTTGGCGGCGATCTCGAGGTCGGTCACCTGTCCGTAACCGACCTGACCGTAGGGCTGGTGCAACAACACGCGACTGTGGGGCAACGCCAAACGTTTGCCCTTGGTGCCAGCGGCCAACAGCACCGCTGCGGCAGAAGCCGCCTGACCGAGACAAATCGTGGCGATGTCGTTCTTGATGAACTGCATCGTGTCGTAGATCGCGAACAATGCAGTGATGTCACCACCCGGGCTGTTGATGTAGACGTTGATGTCCTTGTCGGGATTCTCGCTCTCGAGATGGATCAACTGTGCGCACACCAGGTTCGCGATGGTGTCGTCGATGGGCGTCCCGAGGAAGAGGATGTTCTCCTTGAGCAGACGGCTGTACAGGTCGTAGGCACGTTCGCCTCGATTGGTTTGCTCGACCACCGTGGGCACGTAGTAGTTGGAGGCGTTGAGTTTCATGTCATTCCTATCAGTCGCGTGCGTCAAGATCAGACGACTCTCGATCATGCCCGACCTGGTCGTCAGAGTCGTCATCGTGGGCCGCCTCATCGGCCTCGGTGAGACCGAGCACGATACCTCGATCGAGCACGGTACCTGCGGGGTCGACGTACTCGACATGGTGGATCAACCAATCGAGAGCCTTCGACTTGGCGATCTCGGCGGCCAGGTCGACGATGGCATCGTTGGCTTGGTAGGCGGCCCGCACTTGCTCGACCGAATAGAGGCGAGGCCTCTTCTTCTTTCCGCCTCCTTGCTGATCGGCTCGACGAATGGCGGCCTCGTTACTGCGATCGGCCATGCTCTCGAACTCGCGTTCGATGTCGTCCTCGGTGGCCCCGAGTCCCTCGGCCAACACCACTGCGCGTAGCGCCAAATCGACCTTGCAGGCCTTGATGCTCTGAGGGCGGATGCCCTCGACGAACGAGGCGGAGTCCTGGCCGGTGGCCTGCAACCATTGTTCGATGTCGATGCCCTGCATCTGGAACTGTCGGACGGTGTTCTCGACGCGGCGTTGCAGATCGGCCGCCACCATCGACTCTGGTGCGTCGATCTCGACCAAGGCCACCAGGGCATCGGTCACCCGTTCCACGACACTGTTGCGAACCTGGTTCACACGGTTGTTCGAAAGACGGGTGCGCACCGAGTCGCGCCAGGACTCCACCGTGTCGTGTCCGTCGACGTTCTCCGCGACCCAAGTATCGGTGGCCTCGGCGATCACCAGCTCCTGCACCGCGGTGACCTTCACTTCGAAGTCGGCCGGGATGTCGGTTCCCGAGGGGACGTCGGTGAAGGTGAGTTCGACGCCCGCGGAGGATCCGACGAGTTGATCGTCGAACGACGGGGCCACCCATTTCTTGCCGATCTCGTAGGACCACTCGTCGACGGCCAAACCGGCGACCGGCTCGCCATCGCGACGACCGATGAGGTCCACCACCACGAAGTCACCCTCGACGGCCGCGCGGTCGACGGTGGTGAGCTTGCCGAGACGTCGGCGTTCGACGTCGACCACGTCGTCGACCTCGGCCTCGGTCACTTCGATGGACTGCACCTCGACGCGCAGTCCGCCATAGCCAGGAACGGTGATCACGGGGCGCACTTCGCAAGTCGCGTCGAAGCACACCGGACCGGCCTCCTGACCGCCGGTGATCTCGATTTCCGGAGTGGCGATGATGTCCACGTTCAGCTCGCGTACGGCCGAAGCCAGGTGACGCGGAACCCCGTCCCGCAAGGCCTGCTCGCGGGCCGCGGCGAGTCCGATACGAGCCTCCAGCACTTTGCGAGGGGCCTTGCCGGCGCGGAAGCCGGGTAGGCGCACTTCTCGCGCGATTTTGGAGAAAGCGGCGTCGATGTCACGGGCAAAGTCGGCCTCGTCCACTTCGACGGAGAGCTTGACGCGATTGCCCTCGAGGATTTCAGATGTCGTCTTCACAGCCGCCGAAGTGTACCGGCGGTGTCGCGTGGTGGCCCCACGGTGAGGCATGATTGATGGATGGTCACGTGGAAACCGCACGCCCTCGCTAAACCGCATCCCGAACAACTCGACCTCCGTCTCGGCGACAAGGTGGTTTCCACGGTCGAACTGGCCGATGTGGCCGCCGGCACCGAGGGCAAGGTCATCCTCGCCAACGGTTTCAACTGGCAGCGATACCGCGTCCTGTTCACGAACGGAGTCGAGTTGGGCGACCTCGATCACCGCCACCTGTCCCCGATCGGTCGCACGGCCAAGCGCTTGGCCAAGAGGGCGAAAAGGACCTGACGTTCGAACCGGTCGTTGTCGCGCGACCCTGCGATCTGAACGCACAGGGCAAGCCGTACAATCGCCGAGGTGTCCCCCAGCGCAAAGTCCCTTCACGTCACCGCCTCCCCTGACGGACGCCGAGAGCGTGGGGCGCGCAACAAAGCCGCGGTCATCGAGGCACTCCTCCAGCTTTACGAAGCGGGCGAGATTCAACCGTCGGCCGCGCGCGTCGCCGAGGTTGCCGGCGTCTCGGAGCGCTCGGTGTTCCGCTATTTCGACGACATGGAGGATTTGGCCGCCCATGCCATCGTCATCCAATGGGAGCGAGTCCGACAGTTTTACGAAGGCCTCGATGGCTCCGGCGATTTCGATGAACGTCTCAAGAAGATGATCGATCACCGGCTGCGACTTTTCGACCGGGTCAGCGGCGTCGGCCGAGCCTGCGTGGTCATGTCGGTGCGGTCAGCCACGGTGGCCACCGCCATGAATCAGCGCCGATCGATCCTGCGTGCTCAGTCCGTCGGACAGTTCGCTCCCGAGATCGCGGCCCACTCTCGATCCGATGCCGTGGCACACATCGTCGACTACACCTTGAGTATCGAGAACATCGACTACCTACGCTCGAGCATGGGGCTGTCGCGCAGCCGTACTCGCCACACTCTGTCGACGGCCCTACGTCTCGCACTGACCTGACGAGACTCCTTTTGCCGACCGGGTTCGACAACCCGGTTCACCCTCACCCGAGAAATTCGAATCGGCGACGCCACTCGTCGAGGGCCGTGTCAATCTGCGTGGGTGCCACGGGCGCCGAGATCAGGTAACCCTGCGCCGCGTCGCAACCGATCTCCCGAACCATACGAAACTGGTCGGGGGTCTCCACTCCCTCGGCCACCACGTGGAGGCCGAGCGAGTGTCCCACTTCGACTCCGGACTTCACGATCGGATCGGGCTCGGACGCCTCGATGTCGAGACGGCTCACCATGGCTCGATCGATCTTCAACTCGGTGAAGGGAGCCGCAAGTACCCGTTCATAGTTGCTGGTGCCGGTCCCGAAGTCGTCCACAGCCAAACGGAAGCCGACGAGGCGCAGTCGCGTCAGAATCGACAACGCCGGAGCGGCATCGGTGATGGGAGCGGTCTCGGTCACCTCGAAGGTCCACTGCTCGGCCGGGGCGGCTTCGGTGAGCGTACGCTGCGCGCGTCGCGGCAACTCCTCGTCGATCAGATCCAGCACGGAGATGTTGACACTCACGTCAGGCATGGACTTCAACGCTCGGTGGCGTGTTCGATCACGGGCCGCCATGTTCATCACCGCGTCGAGCAACTCCGACGTCCGCCCGGCCCCCTCGATGAGGGCGACGAACACCGAGGGCGACACGTCGCCGTGGGAGGGGTGTCGCCAACGCACGAGAGCCTCGACGCCGGTGACCTCGCCCGAGGTGGTGGACACCTTTGGTTGGTAGACGAGGTGGAGGCACTCGGGGTCGAGCAACTGGTCGGGTCCGACCAGGATCTTGGGACCGGTGGGGTCGTGGGCCTGATCCGACACTTGCGCCCACGCCAGCATCGCCGAGCGCAGAACATCCAAGGAAAATGGTTTGGCGAACGTGCCGATGACCCGCAACTTGTGCATCGCGGCGATGCGTCCAGCGGTGTCGAGCAATGATCGATCGGCCCCGCTCACGAGAATGATCGGCATCCCTCGATGCAGTGATCCCAATCGACCCATCACCTCGATGCCGTCGAGATCTCCGAGGGAGAGATCCAGTACCACCAAGTCGAAGCGACCCTCGATGGCACGCTCGATGTCGGTGGGTGTGCTGGCCGAGTGCGCGCTGAAACCCGCGGACTCCGCGACCGCCTCGATGAGTTCACAGATGGCTTCCTCGTCGTCGATCACCAAAACACGCGCGGCGTCAGCCATGTCCCTCACCTCGTTCGGAACGATCGAGCGCGTGATTCGCCGCGGCCCCGTCGTTGGCCACCAATGGAAGCACCGCGACGTACAGGTCCTCCCGGGAGAAGGGTTTGGCGAGCGTTCGCTCCCCCAATTCCTGCAGTTGCCTCATACTCGACGAGTAACCCGTCATGAAGATCACGGCAAGATCGGGTTGGTCGGCCGTCGCCAGTCGCGCCAGATCGAGTCCGTCCTGCTCCAATCCGAAGTTGGCGTCCGACACCAACACGTCGGGACGGAACTCCGAGATCAATTCCAGGGCCTCGCGCGGGGACAGAGCGAAGCGAGCATCGATGCCGACGTCGATCAACCAGGCCGCGACCATCTCCGCCAAAGCCTGCTCGTCGTCGGCCACCACCACGCGTCGACCTGCGCGGCGAGTGGAAACGACTCGCTCAGACTTGACACCGGGAACATGGAGTGGCAACACGAGCGTGACCGTGGTGCCGACCCCGGGACGGCTTTCGAGCGTCGCCGTGCCACCGCTCTGTTGGGCGAAGGCGTACACCGTCGCCAAACCGAGGCCGGTCCCAGAACCGGCCTTTTTCGTCGTGAAAAAGGGCTCGAAGGCCCGGGACACCACCTCGGCGGGCATACCCGCGCCATCGTCGGCCACCGACAACTCGATCATGTCCTCGCGACGACGCGCCGAAATACGCACCCGACCGTTGGGCCCCATCGCGTCGCGGGAGTTGAACGCCAGGTTCAGGATGCAACTCTGCAGACGCCCGGCGTCGACCATGAGGTGCAGATTCGGATCGGGGATGTCCACTTCCACGGTCCGACCGGCCCCGACCGCTTGCTTCACCAAGGGCAGCAGACCTTTGATGAGATCGGCCAGCGACACCGCGGTTTCCTCCAGCGGTTGACTGCGTGCCACTGCCAGCAACGATTTGGTGATCTCCGCACCACGCTCGACGGCGGCCATCGATCGTGACAGGAACTTGGCCAACTTTTCGTCTTTGGTGATGGTCTCGTTCATCGCCATCAACTGCAAATTGCCCAAGGTGACGAAAAGCAGGTTGTTGAAGTCGTGCGCCAGTCCTCCCGCCAAGGCGCCCAGGGATTCCATCCGCTCCGACTGGGCGGTGCGCATGGCCACGCTGCGACGTTCGGTGGTATCTGAGACGTGCAGGAAACCGATGCGCTCGTCGCCGGGCACCGACACCGGATACGCCTCGAGCTCGGAGATGCGCATTTCCTCACCTTGGCCCCCGGAAACCTCGGCGTGACCGCCCTCACCACCGAGAACCTTGGCGAGCAGTTCAGCGACGATCCGGGCCCGCACGGTTTCGGGACCGAAGCCGAGAACCTCGATGACCGGGATGCCCGGAATCCGATCTGCATGAGCGTCGCGAACGACTCGGTTGCCCGCCAACACCCTCATGTTCTGATCGAACACCACCGACAAACCGGGTGTCGCGTCGAGGGCCGCCTCGAGCAAGGACTCGCGACGGCGACGTTCGAGTTCCACCCGCACCTGCGCCGATGCTCCCAGCAACAAGACCGCGATGACGGCCGCGCCGAGCAGAACCTCGAACGTCAGGACGAGTGCGGTCCGTCGCCCGTTCATGCCGAAGCCAACTTCCGGTTCTTCGTTCGTCTCCTCGACCGTGCCATCGATGGCGGTCGTCACCCGGACCTCCTTCACCGGGGAGCGCCAATTCTCGCCGGTGACTTGCAGGGCCAACACCATGATCGCGAGTGCCATCAGGGGGGCGAACAACTCGTCGACTTGAGCGAACAGTCCTTGGTAGCGCCACCAGCGGCCGCGAACGAGAATCACCGCACACAAACCGAGCAACGAACCAACCGTCACGGCCGCTCCGCGCTCCCCGAACGATGTCACCGATTCGTCGATGGCCACACCCACCAACACCGATTCGATCGCCGCCAGAACGAGTGATACCACGACCACCACGACCGAGAAAACGGCGAATCGACGTAACGGATTCTCCCTCCGGTCGAGTCGATTCATGAGCACCAGCACGAGATGCGACAGAGCGACCGCCTCGATCATGAACACGAGCGTGACCACGACCGCCGTCGGCACGTCCGGCTCGGAAGAACCCACGTGGCCACTCACGACGAAGGTGACGACACCCGCCGACACCAGGCAGGCGGCTCCGACAGGAACCCCGCGTAACACCCGGGCCGCGACGACCACCGCCAACGCCGGGCGGGCGTCGAATTCCAGCGCGGCGGTGAGACCCGCGCCGGCTGCGACCACGAACCAAGCGACCAAGGCGGGGAGTCGCGACCGAAACTCGGGGCGAGAGGCGTCGGTCGTCCCCGTTTCGACGACCAGTTCGGAGTCCGAGGATGTGGCGATGCCAAATCGTACGCCCGCGAAACTCGCCCATGCCGGATGTCGCGAGGGACTCGCGGGTCGGTCTCGGTAGACTGCTTCCAAAACCGGGGAGTGGCGCAGCGGTAGCGTTCCTGCTTTGGGTGCAGGAGGTCGGGAGTTCAAATCTCCCCTCCCCGACCAAGTCGTCGGTGGGCATCTCGGACTCATCGCTTTCCTGCGGGGCCTGCGAATGTGACAGGCTGGAGCATGAGCATTTTCCAGTTGTCCATCAACACGTTGTCCGGCCAGCCGACCACCTTGGCCGACATTTCGGCCAAGGTCATCTTGGTCGTGAACGTCGCCAGCAAGTGCGGTCTGACCCCGCAGTACACCGGGCTCGAGCAACTGCACGAGAAGTACGCCCCACGTGGCCTCTCGGTGGTGGGTTTCCCGTGCAATCAATTCGGCGCACAAGAGCCGGGCTCCCCGGAGGAGATCGCCCATTTCTGTTCCACCAAGTACGGAGTCACCTTCCCCTTGATGGAGAAGATCGACGTGAACGGCGCGGGTCGACATGCGATCTACGACGAATTGACCGCGGTGGCCGACGCCGACGGCACCAGTGGCGACATTCGTTGGAACTTCGAGAAGTTCGTGGTGGCCGACGGTGGAGGGACCATCGTGCGCTTCAGTCCCATGGTTGCCCCTGATGACGCCAAACTGGTGGCCACCATCGAGAAGTTCCTCGACGCTTGAAGATAAGAGCCGTGGGAGAATCACGGATCGCCCTCGTCACTGGCGCCGCCGACGGAATCGGGGCCGGCATCGTACGACGTTTGATCGAAGACGGATTACGCGTGGTGGCGACCGACATCGACGAGGAGCGCGGTCCACGGTCGATCATCGAGTACGGAAATCGCGCGACGTTCGTGCGCGCCGACGTCTCCCGCGAGGCCGACGTGATGGACATGATCGCTCGGGCTCGGGCGACCTTCGGCCCGGTCGACGTTCTCGTGAACAACGCGTGGGGTGGCGGCGGCATGGGACGCGTCGAGCGCAAGACCAACGACCTTCTGCAGCACGGACTCGACGTCGCCTTCTACGGAGCTTTTTGGGCCATGCGCGAGGTCTTCCCCGACATGAAGTCCCGTGGTTGGGGGCGGGTGATCAACATGTGTTCGCTCAATGGAGTGAACGCCCACATGGGCACGCTGGAGTACAACGTGGCCAAGGAGTCGTTGCGTGCCCTCACCCGCACTGCGGCTCGGGAGTGGGCTCCCACTGGGGTGGTGGTGAACGCGGTGTGTCCGGCGGCCAAGAGTGCGGCCTTCCACAAAGTCATGGGCGCCCATCCCGAGTTGGTTGCCGCCGCCGACGCCAGCAACCCGATGGGTCGTATCGGTGATCCGTACACCGACATTGCGCCGGTGGTTTCGTTCTTGGCCGGTGACGACTGTCGGTACATGACCGGCAACACCTTGTTCGTCGATGGTGGAAGCCATATCAACGGCTCCGCATGGGCTCCCGATCTCGGGGACTGAACGTCACAACTCCGAGACACCGGCGTCTTTGACCCATTTCCAATGCATGCGACCGTGGTCGGCGTTGGCCGCCAGCACTCCCCCGATGGTGCCATCGGCCCAGGGCGCACCGGGAAGGGTTTCGTTCAACTGTTCGTCGGTCAACTCCGCCAGCAACTGCAGTGTCTCGGCGCGGGCGGCGGCCCCCAAGGCCACGACTTCGTCGAACGACTTGCCGTGATGTGCTCGTTGCCATTCCTCGGTCATGGTGTGCACCGAGGCCATGATCTGCTCCACGGTGCGTGACCGACCCTCATCGTCCCGGCGCAGACCCACCGGATTCGGATGACCCGCGAGGTGACGACGGATCATGGCCGCGAAGTTGTGCTCGATCAAGGCTAAATGCGCCAGATGGTCCAAGGCCGACCAGTAGTTGGCGGGATCGTGCTCACTGGGTGTCAGGTCATCGAACAGTTGCGCCTGCGACAGTCCCGAATAGGTTTCGAGCAACCAAGCCCGGTCGACGTTCAGTTTCTTCTCGATCACCCATCGTTCCACGCCTATCCGTCTACCATGCCGTGGCCCCTCAGCCCTCCTCGACGAAGAAATGTGCTCTCGGTGAAACGACTCCACGGACGCATCGAATACAAGTGGTTGGTGGCGATCTGCTTCGTCACCGGCCTGTTCATGGAGATCCTCGACACCACGATCATCAACACCGCCATCCCCTCGCTCACCGAAGAGTTCGACGCCTCCCCGGCCGGAATCGAGTGGGTCATTCTGGGGTACCTATTGGCTTTGGCGGTCTTCATCCCCGCGTCGGGATGGATTGGTGACCGCTTCGGGACCAAGAAGACGTTCTTGTTCGCCCTCACGATGTTCACCGGCGCCTCGGTGCTGTGCGGTTTCGCTCAGTCGCTGGAACAGTTGATCGGATTCCGTCTGCTGCAGGGCGTCGGCGGCGGAATGCTGACCCCGATCGGTACCGCCATGCTCTACCGCGCCTTTCCTCCGGAGGAGCGTGCTCGCGCGTCGGCCGTGCTCATCGTCCCCACGGTGATCGCCCCCGCCCTTGGACCTCTGGTGGGTGGATTCATCGTCACCCACTTCTCGTGGCGCTGGATCTTCTACGTGAACATCCCCGTAGGTATCTTCGGCATCCTGTTCGCCGCGACGTTCCTGAAAGAGCATTGCGAAATGCGATCGGCGCGCTTCGACGGAACCGGGTTCGTTCTGTCGGGCGCCGGACTGGCCGGACTTCTGTATGCACTGTCGTACGCGCCCACTCACGGCTGGCTTTCGGGCACCGTGCTGGTGACCGGACTCGGGGGACTCGTCCTGTTGGCCCTCATGGTGAAGGTCGAGACCACCGTCGCCGAGCCGATGCTGGCGTTGCGTCTGTACCGAGACCGGATATTCCGCAACGGCAACATCGCCGGGACCCTTTCCTACGGGAGTTTCATCGGATTCATCTTCTTGCTGCCCCAGTTCATCCAAGGACCACTCGATGCTTCGGCTTTCGAGTCGGGACTCGCGACCTTTCCCCAGGCAATCGGGGTCATCGCGATGAGCCAGTTCGTCGGTCGCTGGTACCACACCGTCGGGCCCCGACGATTGGTCACGTTCGGGATGCTCATGGCGGCCCTGGCCACCTTGCCCTTCGCCCTCCTCGACCAGAACACGTCGCTGGGAATCGTCGCATTGCTGATGTTCCTACGCGGCTGTTTCATGGCCTTCTGCTTCATGCCGATTCAAACCGCCACTTACGCCAACATCGACGCCCCGGACACCGGGCGCGCCGCGGCGATCTTCTCCACCCAACGCCAGACGTCGGCCGCTCTCGGCGTGGCCGTTCTGGCCACGGTGTTCGTCAGTCGAACCAATCATGGTCTTCGAGCCGGGCGCGAACCCGCTGAGGCGCTGTCCAGTGGCTATCACTGGGGCTTCGTCGCCGCGTCGATCATCTACGTGCTCGGAGCCCTGTGGAGTTGGACCAGGATCAAGAATTCCGACGCGGTGCGCACCATGCAACCAAGACCGAAGGAGCAGAGGGCGTGATCAACCCAACACGTCGAGCGGAATATCGCAGTCGGTGAACAGCCGGAGAATCTCGGACTCGACAGCATTATCCAAATCGGCGTCTTCCTGACCCAAGACGCTGGTGACGAGCACATCTTTGTAGACGTCGGACTCGGCCACGCCGTCTCCGATGCAGGCCGCTTGATCCTCGGAGAGAGCACCCCCTGACGACTCGATCAGGTCGTCGGCGATGAAGGCTCCAAGGTCGATGCAGTCGCCGTCGAGGAAGATCTCGACGAAGTCAGCCTCTTGCTCCTCGGTGAGCTCGGGAAAGTCGAACTCCTCGACCGTGGCGACGTCCTCCGCGGATAATCCGGCGTCGATGAACATCTGGACGCCCAACAGGTCGAGGACTCGTTCAGCGATGCACACGTTTTCCTCTTCGCCGAAGGGCCAATCGGCTTGCCTGGCCAAGGACACCCCCAAGGCCTTGGAGTACGCCTCTTCCTGCGAACCTGTCGAGCCACCGTCGTCGCCACCACATGCCACGATGCCCATCGACACCACCGCCACCACCACGGCACCGAACCGAGTCCTCACCGACATTTTCACGTCGAAGCACCCCTTTCGAATCCGGGGCGTCGCTCACAACCCCCACATCGAAAAAAATATAACACGTACTGGTGTGCCGGCTTGGAGCATCCGACCGATTTGGTGATAGAAGTCGCCATGCGTCGATTTCTTCTGCCGATGACCGTCCTTCTGATCTCGGTCGCCTGCGGCGACTCGTCCGACGATTCGTCCGGGTCGAGCCTCACGGTGGTGACGTCGACGTCGCCCCCGATTGTCGAGGACACTGTGCCGGCCGAAACCACCACTACGGTCGCCCCCGTCGATCCCGATCTCGTTCTGGCCGAGTTTGGCTCTGCCGACTCCTTGAACGCCTGGTACGTGCAGAACGACACGGTGATGGGTGGTGTATCGAGCAGCGAGCTGTCGTGGAGTGAGGGTGAGTTGGTCTTCTCGGGGAACCTTTCCACCGACAACAACGGTGGTTTCACTTCGATGCGAGGACCGGAGATGTCTTCCAGCCCCGCCCCCGGGTTGGACGCTGTTTCGGTCGTTGCGCTGGGTGACGGCCGGACGTATCTGATGCAAATCAGGACCGCGACCGACAGTTACATCCAGCGATTCACCCCCACCGAAACCATGTCGGAGACCATCTTAAAACTCACCGACTTCGTCGCCACTGATTGGCGACTGAGTCCGATACCCGACCGACCCCCGTTGATGTCCGAAGCGGTGCGCCAAACGTCGATCTATCTGGTGGACAAACAGGTCGGCGAATTCGTGCTGCGTTTGCGCTCGATTTCTTTCGTCGCCAAGTGAACAGTCGAATCACGACGTCCGTGTCTCGAGACGTACGTGACGAGAGATCTGGAGCGGGTGACGGGAATCGAACCCGCATAGCCAGCTTGGAAGGCTGGAACTCTAACCATTGAGCTACACCCGCGTGTGTGAAGAACCCCGGCCAACGGGACGAGCACTCATGCTACCGATGTTTCATCTCGTGCCACCGATGTTGTGGCGGGTCAGGCACTGTTGGCTCGCTCAGTCGGACTCAGCTCCGGGAGTCAGCAGGTATCGGAATCGGGTTGCCTGCAGCCGGTCATGGTGAGTTCGGCATTCCAGCCCGTCCAAAAGCGCACACGACCTGTCGGTGTTGGAAAGTGGGACCCGACGTTCCGACCCGAGGATTCGTGAGTACACGAAGTCAGGGACACTCGGGGAAAAAGTAGTACCAGATAGCCAATGTTGATTCTGGTTTTTGGTGAGACTGTCTCTCTCGCAAGGCTGGAACCCTCGACCTCGAGCGACGCCTGCGCGGATGTGCTAGCGAGATCGGCGAGAACGGTATACAAGCCAGCCGGAGCCGAGCACCGCGGCCGCCACCACCGCATACTGCAGGTAGTCCCCCCACTCGCCGGCCTTTTCCCATTGGTCGCCCAGACCCCATCCGATCGCGATCCACGCCGTGTTCCAGGCGAGCGAGCCCGCTGCGGTCAACAAGGTGAACCGCGCAAGCGGCATCTTGTCCGAGCCTGCGGGGATGGAGACGACGGAGCGCACCACGGGGACGAGGCGACCGAACAAGACGACCGTGGTGCCGTGCCGTTCGAACCACGCGAAGCCCTTGTGCACGTCGGCCTCCTTGAGACCGACGAAGCGCCCGATGCCGGCGAGGAATCGCTCCAGACGCTCGTCGCTCACGAGGCGACCGATCCCGTAGAGGACGTAGGCGCCGACGACCGAACCGACAGTCGAAGCGACCACCCCACCAAGGAAACCGAAGCGCCCTTCGCTCACGTTGAAGCCGGCGAGCAGCAAAATGAGTTCGGACGGGATGGGCGGGAAGATGCTCTCGAGCGCCACCAGAACAGCGACTCCGACGAGCCCGATGGCGTCGATGACATCCGTCGCCCACTCGATCACGTGGTGAGCCTACTTGCACGAGACGGACAGGGTCAGCGACTCCGCCACCACTGCCTGCTCCGACAAGAAGTCGGCTGGGCGACGTTCGGCGCCGGGATACTCATCATCATCGACAGGAGAGCCGAGATCGGCGAACAATTCGACCCACCGCTCGACAAAATCATGGCGAGACAATGGCCCGCACCAACCCTCCCCTATTCTTTGTTCGTGTCCCGTTCGACTCGCATCGCTCTCGTCCGTCGTCCCGGTCCACGACTCAGTGACGGCATCGTCACTCACATCGGACGTTCACCGATCGACCTCCACCTCGCGATGAAGCAATGGACCAACTACGTGGACGCTGTGCGCGACGCCGGCTGGAAAGTCGTCGAGGTGCCTCCGGCCGATGACTGTCCCGACGCCGTGTTCATCGAGGACGCCGTGGTTCTCTACCGGGGCACGGCCATCATCACCCGACCCGGCGACGACGCGCGCAAGCCCGAAACCACCGCGGTGGAGCCGGTCGTGGCCGAGCTCGGTTGCCGGGTCGAGCGCATCGTGGCCCCGGGAACCATGGACGGCGGTGACGTGTTGAAGGTTCCTCTTCCCGACGGCGACACGATTTTCGTCGGTCTCGGGGCTCGCACCAATGCCGAGGGTCTGTGCCAATTCGCTGCCATCGTCCAGCCGCTGGGCGCCAAGGTGGTCGGCGTTCCGCTCACCAAGGTCCTGCACCTGAAGTCCGCCGCCACCGCGCTGACCGACGGCACCATCGTCGGCTGGGAACCCGGGCTCGACTCGACCGACGCCTTTCCCCGTTTCGAGGCGGTCTCTCAGGAATCAGGGGCGCACGTCGTGTTGCTCGAACCCGACCTGATACTGATGGCCGCTGATGCTCCCCGCGTCGCTACGAATTATCGCGCACGTGGCTATCGCACCATCGAGGTGGACATCAGTGAGTTCATCAAGCTCGAAGGCTGTGTCACCTGCTTGTCGGTGCGCATCCGCGAACTCCCGTGATCAGAGACCTCGCAGACGATAACGCATGATGTCGTCGGTCGTGATCGTCGACCCGCAATCCTTGCTGGCGGCCAGCACCTCCGGTCGGGTCAACGTCGCGATGTCGAAGTAGTCGGCGGCGTACACCGTCGAACCGTCGCGATAGCGACGAACACTCGTGCCTCGCGTCATCGGCACCCGCTCCCCCGCGGAGGTGACTGCGACCTGAACCCACTCCTGCAGGTACACCGAGCCATCGTTCAATTCGGGACCCACGGGCACGAATTCGATGTTGCCCACCCGCGGCATGATGTCCATGATCCACGCCGTGATCTCTTCGCGGCCGTGGAACTCACCGAAGATCGGATCGATGTACACCGAGTCGTGGGGATGGAATTGGTGGCAATCGGCTTCGAAATCGACCTCCGCACAAACGGTGACCGGGGTCGCCGCGTGACGATCCCATTCGGCAGGCGACGGTGAATTCGGAATCGGTGCCACCTCGGAACCGTCGGGCGTCGGCGTGCGGAACGAACTCGTGTCGTACACGTCGCAAGCCCAGGTGATCCAGCCGTCGCGATAGCGGCGCACACTCACACCTTTCGACATGGGCACCGTCCCCTCGCCGGCCCCGATCGCGGCCAGGTTCGCGAACATCTGCCACTCGTCGACCGAGGTGACGCCCTCTCCATCGTCGAGGATCGCCGACGGTTGGGTGGGTACGAAGTCGATGAACTCGATCTGAGCCATGGTCGGCACCAACCAATGACGGATGTTCCTTTGCCCGAAGAACGATCCGTAGATGGCGTCGAAATAACGCGAATTCGTGGGATGCATGAAGTCGGCCATCATCTGGATACCCGAGCGCCCGAGCGAAGGATGCCCCAACGCCGCCAGCATCTCGGACTCGTTCAGTCCGCTCGCCGCGTCGACGAATCGCTCGACGCTCGTCTCGTGGCCGACGATGCCCGACAAAAATCGAATGACGAACTCGTCGACCGTCGGCGTGATCTCGGGCTCCATCACGATCTCCCCGGACGGGGCGAGGTTCCTGATCGTGCGCCGGTGTCCGCATCGATCTTGCGGAGAGCCGGTTGGTCCACGTCACCCGACACGGCAATCAGTCCATCGCGCACCGCGACATCACGGCGGTGGGGTGGTGATCCTGTGCCATCGACGCTGGTTCCACCGGTGATCACGTAATCGAGCATGGTTTCCCCCCGCTAGGCGGTTCCCCGAACCGCCTTCCCGACCCTATTACCGTCTCTCCGACCGATACGTCATCAGGGGCCTGCCGACATCGGAAGTTCCACGTGGCGCTCACCGCCGAGTCGCCATTCGAGAACACGACCGGAGGTGGAACTCGTTCGAAACCCTCGCCCGAGGCGATCAGAGGAGTCGACGAACCGCTTGGATCTGGCTGGCCGACGGCAGCTTGGCGATTCGCACGACCGAGCCGGTGTTGGGCGCCTCGATCCAATGAGTGGAACTGATGGCGATTCCCACATGACTGATCTGCGTCGGGCTGTTACGCGAGTAGGTGAAGACCAGATCGCCGGCCTGAATCTTTGTCGACTTCCAGTCGACGACGACGCCAAGTTCGGACTGGAGGAGGCTTTGGTGGGGCAACTTCACGCCCACCATCGCGTAGCTGGCCCTCGTGAGTCCCGAGCAGTCGTAGGTGGTCGGCCCAGCCGTGGCGAACTTGTACGACTTGCCCACCTGGGCGTGAGCGAAGTCCAGAACAATCTGCAACTTGGTGGGCCCTTCGTTTACCACCGGCTCTGGCGCGGAGGAAGAAACCGAGTTCGTGGGCGTCACCGCGCCGGAGGGCAACACGATCAATTGCCCGGGAACGATGACACTGGTGCGAGTGAAATTGTTGGCGGACAGAAGAGCAGCCAAGGCGACCTTCGACCGCGATGCGATCAGGGACAACGAGTCATTGCGTTGCACGACGTAGGTCGATCCTGACAATGTCGCCGCGCCCGGGGTCGGAATGATCGACGGCGCCCGCGTCGGTACGCCACCCATCGAGGCGGTGTCGGGAAGTTTGATGACCTGTCCGGGGACGATGACGCTGGTGCGAACGAAGCCGTTGACCACCAGGAGGTCGGACATCGGAACGTTGACGCGCGAAGCGATGCGGCTCAACGAGTCGTTTTTCACCACGACGTAGGTGAGACCGAGTGAGGAGGTGGCTGACGACGAAGACGAGGACGACACCTTCTCACCCTGGGCGAGAGCACCGGGCACACCAACGACACCAAGTGTGATCGCGGCCGACAGCGACATCAGGGCCGTGCGTGCGAGGTTGGACATCCTTCGTTTCACGCAGACCGGTATCGTCCCCTGGTCTTCGCACCTTTACGGAAAATCCGCGTGGGACGACGTTTTCAGCCCGTGACCACGTTGTTTTCGCGTGATCGGAGCTCGGTCAAAGGCGAATCTTGCGATCCATGCTCTGGTGATACAAGGCGATTTTGAACTCTCGCTCGGAGAGAATCTGACGCGAGAAGGCACTCGACTTCTTGGACCGCGCCATCTGTTCGTAGATCCTGATGTCCTCACCCACCACTCGCTTGAGTTCCTCCCAGTGGGCCATGGTGCGCGACCAATACTCGGCATAGGCCGGGTCGGATCGATCACCCGTATAGACGATTTCCCAGCACAGGAAGCGAGTGCGGTCGACTCCCAAAGGGATGGGCTGGAACACCTGAATGTGCTCGGGATTGCAATTGAAGACGGTGTTCGGGAAGACCACATAGTGGCAAATCGCGTTGCGGTGGTGGTCGAAATCGTCATCGGACAACTGGTCGAGGTGGGTTGGTCGGGGTACGAAGCACATGAAGTTGTCACCGACAACGTGGAACGCGGAGCAACGGGCGGCCTTGGTGAATTCGGCGGGCACATGGTGAAGCTCGGTGACGTGGTACACCTCGTTGAATCCGTCGATGATGGCCTTGTAGTTGACGGGTACGTCCCATTCCAGGACTTCGTGCACGGCCATGTTCTGCATGCGATATGCGCCGAGATCGTCGCAGATCTCGGGGCCGATGGAGTCGGCCAAGGGAATCGCTCGATCGGGTCCGGCGAGGTTGAACCAGACCCAACCGCCCCACTCCTCGACGGCAACCGCCGGCGAGTGCGCCGACGCCAAAACCACAGCGTCGAAATCCTCGCGCTCGGGTACACCCACCAAGCGACCTCGGGTGTCGTACACCCACCCGTGGTACGGGCACGTGAACCGGCGGGCCCCACAACCGGACTTCGCGGTGACGAACGAAGGCCCTCGGTGACTGCACACGTTGTGGAAGCCGGCCACGGTTCCGTCGGCCTGACGCACCATCACGATGGTCTCGTCGTGACCTTCATAGGAGATCCAGTCCCCCGCATTGGCCACCTGCTCCGTGCGACCACCGATCATCCAATGACGGCCCAGCACCCGCTCACGCTCCAACTCGTAGCGAACCTGGTCGCGGTACACGTTGGCGTCCATCACGCTCGGCCCGAACTCGGGAAGGCTCGGCACGTCGCCACCGATGCGAGCGGGGAGGGATCCTCTCGACGGAACGTGTACGGGGGATCGGCCAGCGGGGTCGATTTTCTGATCGCTCAACGGCCACCTCCTACACCTGGTGCTTGTCTAGCGGATGGCATCGGTCAGACTTGCACCATGCTTTTGGTCTCGGGGATGAGCGACCGCATTCCCTTGTCGAGCGTGGGTGCGTACGCCCAACGAGTCGAAGCGTTGGGGTTCGACATCCTGCACGTTCCCGAGACCATCCACGACTCCATGACGGTGTCATCGTTGGCATTGATGGCCACCGATCGGCTGCGGGTCCAGACCAGCCTCACGTTGGCCTTTCCCCGTAGCCCGATGCTGTTGGCACTCCAAGCGTGGGACGCGTCGTCCGTCGGTGCGGGTCGTTTCGATCTGGGGCTGGCCACTCAGATCCGACAAAACATCGAGGGTCGATTCGGCGTCCCTTGGAGCGATCCGTTGCGCCGGATGGAGGACTACGTGACGGTCGTGCGCGCCATTTGGAGGTCGTTCTCCGAGAGATCGCCACTGAAGGTGAACACCGCGTCCTACACCCTCGACCGACTGCAACCGTTCTTCAATCCCGGTCCACTGACGCATGATCCACCGAGGATTCTTCTCGGCGGCGTGAATCGCGGTGCGATCGAGTTGGCCGGGCGCTGCGCCGACTGGTTCGTGACTCACCCGACCAATTCGCATCCGCGCTTCGTGCGCGAGTTGGCGATGCCGGCTCTCGACGACGGAGCCGCCCAGGCCCAGCGGTCCGACGTCCCCCTCATCATCACTGCCTCGCCGCTCATCACCGGTCCCTCGAGCGACGAGGTGGACCGAAGTCGCCAGGCGCAACGCGGAGTGCTGGCGTTCCTCTATTCCACTCCCGCGTACCAACGATCGCTCGATTTGTTCGGTTGGCCCGACCTGGGACCGCGACTTCGAAACATGACCCGTGACGGCGATTGGACATCGCTCGGCGCACTCATGACCGACGAGGTACTCGACACCGTTCTGCCCACGGGGACCTGGGACCAACTTCCCGACATCCTCGAGGCCTGGTACGGCGGTCTGGTCGACGGACTGCTGCTCCAACCTCCCGAAGATCCCGCGCTCGATTCTCGCTTTCGCGAGACGCTGAGGGCCATCGGCTCCATCGAACCGAGGTTCGCCTGATCAGGAGTTGGCGATCAAATCCGCGATCAGCGGCTCGAGAGAATCTCGGTCCAGGCTGCCTTGCACCTTGGTCACCGCTCCACCGGCGTCGATGAACACCCAGGCCGGTTGGTACGGAACCTCGTAGCGAGCGAACACGTCACCGGCAACATCGAGGAGACTCGGGAAAGTGATCCCGTGCCGATCGATGAATTCGAGCATGTACTCCGTCGAACCATTCCACGCGACGCCGTAAAAGTCCACCGACTCGCCGTAGGTGAGGTGGGCCTCCTCGACCGAGGGGGCTTCCATGTTGCACTGCGTTCAACCGGGGGCCCAGAACCACAGAACCACCGGTCGCCCCGACGACACGACGTCGGTGGTCGGGTCGATCAGGAGCGAGTCACCCGTCGGCACTGCGGTGTCAGGACCAGCCACCAAGCCCGTGGTGCCCGGCGCGCCCGCAGTGCCGGCCGGACCGGAGGTGTCGGCCGTGTCACTCCCACAGGCCGCGACGATCGCCATGATCGCCACCAGTAGGCGCAAACTTCGACGATCCATGGCCGAAGGCTAGACGCGCCCGGGGGCACCGTCGCGTTGGGAGGGTGGGAGGCCTCGGTGACGACGGCCACGCCGGCCCGAATCGCCAGAAAGCCACGTCCACGTTGGTCGACGCGCTCCCGTCGGCGAGGACGACCCCCGACAGAACCGCGATCAGTGGATCCACGTCGGCGCAACTCGACCCCCGTGGGTCGCTCCCGTCGGAGATCGGGAACATGATGAGAGCCGCGAACGCCCCGAACGTGCCGGACACCTCGCGACGGTCAGCAACGACAGGGGCTTTCCAATCGAACGGGAAGCAGACGCGGGCTTTCTCGCCGGGGACCATGTCGGTCCGACAATCCTCGCCGATACCGTGACCGACGTGTCCGACCTCAGCGTCCCGAACCCGGTTCTGAGCGTCCTGGGCGACTTCGCGTGGGACGTGCTCATTCGCACCAACAAGGAGTTGTTGCGTGGGGGTGACACCTTCGGGGAGGTGATGCTGACCCCCGGAGGAAGCGCGGCCAACGTCGCCGTGTGGGCCAGTCGTTGCGGAACACCGACTCGATTCGTCGGCAAGATCGGTCACGATCGTTTCGGACAATTGGCGCAGGAAGATCTGGAAAGCGAGCGCGTCGTGACGCACCTCGTGGAGACGGAGGCACACTCCACCGGATCGGTCGCGGTGTTCGTGGACCATACGGGGCAGCGCTCGATGGTGTCCGGACACGGCGCCGACTTCTACCTGATGCCGTCGGAGTTGCCTATCGAGGCCATCTCATCGACCCGTCACCTCCATCTCACCGCCTGGTCGTTCTTCACCGACCCACCGCGCTCGGCCGCGCGCACGGCGGCCCGAATCGCCCGCTCGCGCGGGGCGACGGTGTCTTTCGATCCCGGCTCGTTTCAGATGATCATGGAAATGGGAGTGCCGGCCTTCTTGGCGACGTGCGCCGACCTCGAGTTCGACATCGTCCTTCCCAACAAGGAGGAGGGTCAAGTGCTCACGGGCGAGACCTCCTCCGAGGGCATCGTCGAGGGTCTCACCAAGATCTTCCCCGACGCCCTCATCGTGTTGAAACTCGACGCCGACGGTGCTCTCGTGCACGACGGTCGAACCAGCACCCACATTCCGCCGGCGACGAACAATCTGGTCGATGCCACCGGCGCCGGAGACTCCTTCGCGGGCGCATTCCTCGCCCACCACCTCGCCTCGAACTCCCCCGTCGATGCCGCTCGCTTCGCCACTCGAGTCTCGGCCTGGGTGATCGAACACGTCGGGGCGCGACCTTCACCCGACGGTCGGCTACGCGCACTCTTGTCGACTCCCCGCTGAGAGAGGATCATCGATGCAACTCGGAATCGTCGGACGACGCGCCATCGTCACCGGAGCCTCCAGTGGACTTGGTTTGGCCAGCGCCAAAGCTTTGGCCGCCGAGGGGGTTCGCGTCGTCATCGTGTCTCGCGATGCGGAGCGGCTGGCACGGGCGAAATCCGACTTCCCCGATGACTCCATGGTCGAGGTTTTGGTGGCCGACGTCAGCGACCCGGACCAAGTGACCACCATGGTCGATCGGGCGAGCACGATCCTGGGTGGTCTCGACATCTTGGTGGCCAACGCCGGTGGACCTCCGCCGGGAACCTTTTCTTCGACGTCGTTCGACGCTTACGAAACGGCGCTCCGACTGAACCTGCTGTCGACGGTCGCCATGTGCCGAGCGGCGGTTCCCACCATGAAGGAGAACGGGTGGGGTCGAATCGTCGCCATCACCTCCACCTCGGTGCGCGAACCCATCGAACACCTCATCTTGTCCAACACCGCGCGTGCAGGAGTGACCGGATTCCTCAAAACCTTGGCCCGCGAGATCGCCGGAGACGGCATCACGGTGAACACGCTTCAACCGGGTCTTCACCTGACGGATCGCCTCTCGGCGTTGTACCCCGACCCTCAGACCCTGGCCACGACCATCCCCGCCGGGCGGCTGGGCGACCCCGACGACTTCGGCCGCGTGGTCGCTTTCGTCTGTTCCGAGCACGCACGCTTCATGACCGGCGCGTCGATCCCTCTCGACGGTGGGGCGTTACGCGGACTGCAGTGACAGTCAGCTTCGAGAAGCGGCGACCTTGCGAACGACCTCGACCACCTGATCCGCCGGTGCGCCCGGCCCCAACACTGCCGCGATTCCCCCGGCGGCGAGTTCTTCGACGTCCTGACTGGGAACGATCCCACCCAGAACGACGGGAATGTCCGAACCCCGATCACGAATGGCCTTGACCACCAGGGGTGCCAGCGTCATGTGCGCCCCCGACAACATCGACAGGCCGACGACATCGACGTCCTCGTCCACGGCGGCGGCGGCCACGGTCTCGGGAGTCTGGAACAATCCGGTGTAGATCACTTCGATGCCAGCGTCGCGTAACAAACGGGCGACCACCTTCACTCCTCGATCATGACCATCGAGGCCGACCTTGGCCACCAACACCCGCAACGAACCCGGCGTCGAGTCCCGAGTCATGGGCCCTCCCCGCTCACTCTCAGATCGTCGGCACTTCGACGTGACGACCGAACACGCCGGCCATGGTGTTCATCATCTCGCCCACCGTCACGTACGCCAGCGAGGCGTCGATCAATGCGGGCATCAAATTAACCTCGGAGTCCACGGCGTCCTTGGCCAGGCGATCGAGCGCGTCTCGAACCGCGGCATCGTTTCGATCGCTCCGCACTTTCGACAATCTCTGCTTCTGCTTGGCCTCGTCCTCGTTCGTGATCTTCAGGATCGCCAGGTCGTCGTCGTCGTTGCCTTCCAAGAAGCGATTCACTCCGACCACGATGCGCTCGCCCCGATTGAAGTTCTGCTCCAATTCGTATGCGCTGTCGGCGATACGACCTTGGAACCAGTTCTCCTCGATGCCGGTGATGCAACCCTCGAGGATCGAGCCTCGACCCATTTCGTCGATTTTGGCGAAGATCTCCTCGGCTCGACGTTCCATTTCGTCGGTGAGCGCCTCGACGAAATGCGAACCTCCGAGGGGGTCGGCCACATGAGCCACGTTCGTTTCGTACGCGATCACCTGCTGCGTCCGTAACGCGATGCGGGCAGCCTTCTCGGTGGGCAACGCGAGCGCCTCGTCCATCGAGTTGGTGTGCAGGGACTGCGTACCGCCGAGCACTCCGGCCAAGGCCTCGATCGCGGTACGGACGATGTTGACCTCGGGCTGCTGGGCAGTGAGTGACACGCCAGCGGTCTGGGTGTGGAAGCGCAACTGCATCGAACGCTCGCTGGTGGCGCCGTAGCGATCTTTCAACCAGCGGGCCCAGATCCGACGCGCGGCTCGATACTTCGCGATCTCCTCGAAGAAGTCGATGTGGGCGTTGAAGAAGAACGACAAACGCGGAGCGAAGGAGTCCACCGGCAGACCGGCCTGTCTCGCCAGTTCCACATAGGCGAATCCGTTGGCCAACGTGAATGCCAGTTCCTCGGCCGCGGTGGAGCCAGCCTCGCGGATGTGATACCCGGAGATGGAGATGGAGTGCCAACGTGGCATCTCGGCCGCGGTGAACGCCACGGTGTCGCGCACGAGTCGCATCGACTGGCGGGGCGGGAAGACGAATTCTTTCTGCGCCTGATACTCCTTCAAAATGTCGTTCTGTAGCGTGCCACCCAGGTTGGCCCGGGGGACGCCGGCGGTCTCGGCTTGGGCCACGAACATGGCCAGCATCACCGCAGCCGGCGAGTTGATCGTCATGGACGTGGTGATTCGTCCGAGATCGATGTCGGCGAAAAGGTCGCGCATGTCGGCCAAGGTGTCGATGGCCACGCCGCATCGACCCACCTCGCCCAGAGCCATTGGGTCGTCGGAGTCGAGACCCAACAAGGTCGGCATGTCGAACGCGGTCGACAATCCGTCACCTCCGGCTTTGATGATCTCCTTGAAACGTCGGTTGGTGTCGATAGCGGTTCCGAAGCCGGCGAACATGCGCATCGTCCAGAGCTTGCTGCGGTACATCGACGCGTACGGACCCCGGGCGTAGGGGTACTGCCCGGGGTACTCGCCGTCATCGGGGCCGTACACGGGTTCCAGCGGGATGCCCGACAACGTCTGGAAAGGACCTTCGCGAAGCCGAGATTCGTCGAAGGCCTTTTGCCACTGTTGTCGGGGGGAGTTCACGCCTCCATTGTGTCGGGGAATCAAGGCGATGCTCCACCCGAGCCGTCGCCGCCTCCGGTCTTGGGGGTTCGCTCGGCCTGCGGAAGGACGCACTCTGCGGTTCCTCCGGGCATCCGATGACGATTCCTGGCCACCCAGCGGTACACCAACGCCGAGACCGAACTGATGCCGGGGAGCAGGATGATGCGCCCCATCACCCACCAAAGTCCACCACCATGGATCAAGGTACGCGCCACGGCTCGATGTCCCGACGCCACGGAACCGTCGGTGCCGACCCACTGCACTGCGGTCTCACACATCTCGGCGGTGAGACCCAGTGGTTCGAGATCGGCGTGCTGCCAGGCCACGATACGAGGGTGTCGCGAAATGCGACGTTCGATGAAGCGCACCGAACGGGTGCAGAACGCGCAGTCACCGTCGTAGACCAAGACGGGAATCGCGTCGCTGGTGGACGAGGTGCTCACCGCCACAGTGTGCCAGCCGTCGACGGTCCTTGCACTTCGAAGCAGGACATCTCGGGGCGTCACCGCCTGACGCGCAGGGTCCTGATTTCGAAGGGACGCAGAGTCAGTTCGACCGAATCACCCGTCACCATGATCGGTGCGATGTCGAACGGCTCCTCGAGGGCGTTGCATTCGACCACCGTCGCCACCGGGCGATCGAAGGTCAAGCGACCCGCGGTCCGTCCTCCCCGGGATTCCCACAACCGGATGACGAGATCAGCCGAGGCGTCATCGGCCGCCTTCACGGAACTGATCAACACACCCCCGGAGTCCACGCGGACGCCGACCGGGGCGATGTCGGGGGTGCCACGCACCACTCGGATCGGATGCGACACCAGCGCCGCCTCACGCTCGAGTGAACCATCGGCAATCACATCATGATCGGCCACGAAATAGGACCATTCGATACGTCGACCACCGCGGTCCGCCCCGGGGTCGGGAAAGAGTGGCGCGCGGAGCAACGTGAGTCGCAGGGTGTCGCCACGAGTGTCGTAGCCTCGCGGACCGTCGGCAATGATCGCCATGCTGGCTCCGGGTTCGCCGACGACGACGTAGCGATGCGCGCAGGTTTCGAAACGCGCCAGATCCCACGAGGTGTTGCCGTGTCGAGCGCGACGCACATGTCCGAACTGAGTGCCACATACGGCCTCGCGAGCCATCACGTCGATCGGTACCGTCAGTTGAAGGCGTTTCTCGACTTCGCGCCACTCGGCATCCAAAGCCACATCGACCCGGGCCGAATCCGCGACCACGGACCAACGCACTCGAAAAAGCGAGGAACCGTGGGCGAACTCACCGACCACGACCACTCGTCGCTCGTCGACCGATTCGACGCGTGGGAGACCCTGCGATTCGATGAAGGTGGCCGGGGCATCGGCGTCGGCCCGGTCGATGTCCCACGCGTCGTACTCGGCCGGAGTGTCCCGCCGGATCGTCAAACCGATGCGGAGTCCGGGGCGCACCAACTCGCGACCACTGTCGACGTGGACGAGTGAGACGATTCCTCCGTCGTCGGCCCAAGTGACACGGACCAATCCGTTCTCGACCACGAGAGACCTTCCGTCGGCACCGAATTCGAACCGCACCGGGTTCGAGGGAGGACGACGGGCCCGAGCGAGATCGACGATACTCATGGCCGGAACCATCACTCGCTCGGGTCTTCCACCGACATCGACGACACCGTCCAGATCGACCGGTGCCGGATTCGCCAACCAGCAGGTGTCGTCGGAACGGGGCGACAACACCTCCTCGATCGCTTCTTCGATCTCCCGCGCTACCGCCGCATGCTCGGCCTCGGCATCCCGGTGTACCCAGGCGATGGAGGAGCCCGGAATGATGTCGTGGAACTGTTGCGTCAGAACTCGACGCCACCACACCTCCAGCGCGAGTGTTTTTCCCGTCGTCGACGAGGACCATAGTTCGATTTCGTGTAACAGTCGCTCACAGTTGCGATTGCCCTGCTTGGTGCCGATCTGAGAGCTGTACGTTCCCCGATGTTTCTCGAAGTACATCTCGCCCACCCAAACCGGTGCGCGAGCGCCGTACTCCTCGATGGCATCGTCGAAGAAGCCCGCCACCGTCCCGAACGTAACCGCGGGTACCGAATCCATGCGGCCCACGATGCGTCCGCGATCGATCATCTGTTGCGTCGGACCCCCACCGCCGTCACCGTGACCGAACAAGGCCAAGGACATCGTCGCGCCCGCATGATCGGTGAAGTTCCTCTCGGCGAACCGTAGTTGGGAGGGCATGAGGTTGGCGTTGTAGGTGTCCACCGGACTGAAGTGAGTGAACAGCCTCGAGCCATCGATGCCCTCCCACCAAAAACTGTGATGCGGCATGCGGTTCGTTTCGTTCCAACTCAACTTTTGCGTGAAGAACCAACGACCACCACCATGTCGAATGATCTGGGGCAACGAACCGGGGTAGCCGAAGTCGTCGGGCAGGAACGCGCCATCGCATCGACGACCGAACCAGGATTCGAAGGCCCGTTGACCATGAACCATCTGCCTCAGCAGGCTCTCCCCCGAAGGCAGATTGAGGTCGGTTTCGACCCACATCCCTCCGACCGGTTCCCATCGACCCTCGGCCGCCAGTCGACGCACCTCATCGAACACCTGCGGCGCGTCTTCGCGCACCCAGTCGTAATGCTGGGCCTGGCTGTGTGTGAACACCACATCGGGATTGAGCCGCAACAAATGCACCGCGTTCGCGAAGGTGCGCACCGCCTTGCGGCGCGTCTCGCGGATCGGCCACAACCACGCCGTGTCGAGATGAGCATGACCGCTCGCCACGACCCGATGGCGGGGCCGGGGCCCGGATCCGTCGAACACCGATGACAGCGCGTCGATGGCCGCGCCGGCCGTGCCCGACACGTCGTTCACGTCGATGGCATCCCCGGCTCGTTCGAGGGCGTCGAGCAGGCGCGCTCGACCGGCCTCGCTCTCCGACGAGTCGAGGGTGAGATCGATGACCGCCTGCAGACGCAACGCCAACTCTTCCACGGCGGGGTCGAAAACCGCGATGCCGGCTCGACGCATCACGTAGAGAGGCACATTCGGCGCAGTCTGCGGATCTCCGAGCGACGTCGGGCCGTATCCGGACGCGTGTCCGGCGATGACCGGCGTTGCGGCCGCCTCGACCCAGATCTCGATGAGATCCCCGATCGCGCGCTCTCCGAGGTCGATCGCGCGTCGGTCGGGTTGGATGGCATGAACGATCCGACCATCCATCCAGGCGATTGCCTCGGCCTGAAACCCGTCGTATCGGCCGTTGAAACCGATGTCGATGGTGGCCACCAATCGCCGTCCGGCGTGCTCTTCGCCGACGGTGCCCGCGAGCCGAAACCAAGTGGTGCACCAAGGACGCCCCCATGGGGCGCCCGACGCGACGACCCGCCGAGGTGCCCGCACCGCATCCTCGTATCGCGGAGCCTCGAATGCTTCGTCGATGGCTTCGATCGTCATCTCGGTCTCACACGACAGCACCCGCGGCCGGATCCGCTGCGTCAGGAGTCGTTGCGCTCGCTGCATCGCCGGGGCCGTGACACGATGGGCCATCAGTGTTCCCCTTCGACCCGTCCGATCACCGGTTGGGCAAGGCGTACCGCGGGGTCGAAACCAGACTCGTTCGGCAACCAGCCGTTTCGATCGGGCCACAACAACTGAACCATCGCGAAGGACTCGCTGCGATGCCAGGCCACTCCGGTGCGAAACATGTCGACTCGTGTCGTGACGTCGACGCTGGCGAAGATACAGCGCAGATCGTTGTCGAACAAACCGACGAGTTCGGTGTCGATAGGGATGACGACTCCCGATGCCAACTGATCGACGACCATGTCGAGCAATCCACTGATGGCCACCGGAGTGAGCCCGAACACCACGATCTCGGGAAAGCCGTGCAAGTCGGGCAAGCCGATCGTGTAGCAGTACCCCGGCGTCGGTGGGTCACCGGATGGCTCGGCCGACACCGGCTCGAGCGCCCATCCCTTCGTCTCGATCATCCACTCGATTTTCTCGGCATGGGGGATGCGGAAATTCGGCAACTCCGACGGCGATGAACCCATGACCACATCGTTCCACACCGCTACCTTGTTCTCGTGCTCCGGTTCCTGCTCAGACCCAAGTGGATCTTCTTCCATCTGCTCTGCCTGACCGGCATCATCGCGATGTTGCTCCTCTCGCGCTGGCAATTCGACCGCAAGGGCGAACGAAGCGACTTCAACGACGAGGTTCGTGCTCGGACGTCGTTGCCTTTGGTCGACGTCGCCGATCTCGACACCGCCGACATGGATCCGGCCGAACTCGAATGGCGTTCGCTGGGTGCCAAGGGTGTTTACCTGGTCGACGAACAGGTGGCCATCGTCAACCGCAGCCAAAACGGTCGCGCGGGTATCAACGTGGTGACGCCTTTTCGCCTCGAGGACGGTCGAACGATCCTCGTGAATCGTGGTTTCGTCGCCCTCAGCGACCAGGCCCCGCCGGCTCCTGAAGGAGAGGTGCGGCTGATCGGCACGGTCAGATCCACGGAGGTGCGTCGGACGGGTCAACCCGCCGAGGCGAGTGGTGATCTCGACGAGTTCTTGCGACTCGACATCGACCGTCTCGACGAACAGATCGATGGCGATCTACTCGACATCGTGTTGGCGCTGGAGAACTCCGATCCCTCCGAGAGTCCGGTGCTGACCCCCGTGGCGGGGCCGAGACTCAGCGACGGGCCACACCTGTCGTACGCGATCCAATGGTTGATCTTCGCCACCGCCGTCGCTGTCGGGTGGGTGCTGGCCGTCCGTTGGAGCCTGCGTCGCCTCCCGCCGCGGTCGACGCCGACGGCCTGAACGGTTGCACGACGTCGGGACCGGCGGGTAGAGCCGAGCAACGGTGGTCGACATGGAGGTGGATGTTCGACGATCTCAGGAATCGCCGCTTGGGTTCTCGACCGCCTCGTCGGCGGGATCGATTTCCTGCACCTCCCCCGCGGGTCCGCACCAACGGCAGGTGACGGATTCGATCTCGTCCTCCAGAACCGCGACGTCTTCGATCTCGAGTCGTCCCGCGGTGCTGTAATGGTGGAACGCCGACGTCCGGGTCCGGCGCACGACGTCGAAGCGGGTGAGGTTTCCGCATGACGTGCAGCGCATTCGCGGAATCATGCCCCGATCGTAGATTGCCCGTGTTCACACCTCCTGATGCTTGACGGGGAACACTTGTTCGGGAACACTGGGCGGGTGCCTGATTCGATCGTCTCTCCCTCGTCGCGCGAACGACGCGTCGTTCAGCGCACTTTCGACGACATGGGCACGCCCCTGAGCGACGTCACTTTCTGCGTCATCGACTTCGAGACCACCGGTGGGTCCTGCGAGACCGATCGGATCACCGAGATCGGTGCGGTCAAGTACCGCGGCGGCGAATGCCTGGGAACCTTTCAGACGCTCGTCAACCCCGGTGTTCCGATCCCCCCGTACATCACGATGCTCACCGGAATCACCGAATCGATGGTCTTCCCGGCACCGCGCATGGAGTCGGTGCTGGGGACCCTCGTGCACTTCATCGGTGATGCCGTACTCGTCGCGCACAACTCCCGATTCGACATGGGCTTCCTCAATGCCGCGTTGATCGACGATGATCGCGACCCTCTCGGCAACAAAGTGGTGGACACGGTCCCGTTGGCCCGACGACTGTTGGGTAGCGAGGTGCCGGACTGCAAACTCGGAACCCTCGCATCACGACTGCGTCTGGCCCACCAACCGAGCCACCGAGCCCTGGATGACGCACTGGCGACCGCCGATTTGTTGCACTTTCTGCTCGAGCGGGCCGCCGGGTTCGGGGTGCTCGGTCTGGACGACCTCATCGGACTCCCGCGGCTCGACACCCACCCGCAAGCGTCCAAGTTGCGACTCACCGAGGACCTTCCCCGCGCACCGGGTGTGTACATCTTCTCGGACGTGAACGGGCGCATCCTCTACGTCGGCAAGGCCACCAATTTGCGTCAACGGGTGCGGAGCTATTTCAGCACCGCCGAGAGTCGGCGCAAGGTCGGATCGATGTTGCGCGTCGTGCACCGCGTCGATCACATCGAGACTCCGGACCCGGTAACCGCGGAAATTCTCGAGATGCGACTGATCCAACGCGTGCTACCTCAGTACAACCGTGCCGGAACGACGAGCGACAAATACTGCTACGTCCGACTCACGCTGGAGGAGGAATGGCCCCGTCTCGTGATCGTCAAGAACCCCGGCACCGGGAGAGCCTCGGCGGGCATACACATCGGACCTCTACCCAGTCGCACCGCCGCGCGACTGGTGGTGGAAGCGCTCGAGTCGGTGGTTCCCCTGCGACGGTGCTCGGTTCGCATGGGCCGCTCCTACGTCGCTCCCGCGGGTGCACCGGTCTGCTCGGCGGCTCAACTCGGCGTCGCCATGTGCCCTTGCTCGGGTACCGCCGATGCCGCGAAGTACTCCGAGGTGGTGCAGTTCATCGCCTCGGCCCTCACCGCCGACTCCTCCGCACTCTTCGGCATACTCGACGAAAAGATGCGTGCGCTTGCCGCGGCCCAGCGCTACGAAGAAGCCGCCAACGTGCGCGATCGGATGCAGGCCTTGTCGCAGGCGCTCTCTCGCCAGCGTCGTTGCGAACAATTGCGTCGTGCCGAACGACTGGTGATCCGACACAACGACGTGGTTTTCGAACTCGATCATGGAGTCCTCCTCGGCACCCGACTGAATGAGCAGATGTTCACGCCCCTGACCGCGAATCCGAGTCCCGTGCTCTGCGCCATCGAATCGCTGCTCGTTCCCGCATCGCCACCGACGTCACAAAGTGAACCGTTGTCCCGTGAGTTGTACGACGAACTGATGTGCGTTTCCCGATTCCTCGAGGCCCAGGCTCGATCCATCGACATCGTCGAATGCACAGGAGGTCTGTTCTCGCCGCGCAGTCCGATCCCGGAACCGGGGGGAGCGATCCTGCGTCAGGTCGCCTGACGAGCCCCGGCGACGTCGATCGCCACGTTCAACATCTGGCCGCCCTGCTCGTCCATGATCGACCGCATTCGGCGCACGAGACCCTCGGCCTCCTCGCCGGTGGTCAAGGCGGCGACGCTCGGACCCGAACCGGACAACCACGAGACGATGGCTCCGTTGCGAGCGAGGGCGTCGCACATCATTCGGGATCGTGGTTCGGCGTCGAATCGCCGGTCCTGATGAAGCCGGTCCTGCCCGCCAATGGCCAGCAGTCGTCGATCGCCGATCCGGAGTCCCTGCGTGAGCATCACCACCCGGCTCATGTTGAACACCGCGTCTTGTCGGCTCACCGTGTCAGCCAACGCACCCCGACTCTTCGACGTCGAGGTGCTCGATGTGGGCACCCACACCACGAGTCGCGCGTCGAACCCGACCGGGATGTTCACCACCGTGCGATCCGCGACGCCCACGACTCCCCCGTGCAAGCTGGCGGCCACATTGTCGGCGTGACCCTCGATGGTGGCGGCTCGTTCGAGAATCTCGTCACGACTCTCCTCGATGAAACTGTTCACATCGATCGGCTCGACGCCCTCTCGGGAGATCAGCCCAATGATGGTTCCGGCCACGATCGACGCTCCGGAGAAACCGAGCCCACGACCCGAGGGAATCGTGCTCTCGAAGGAAAAAACGCCTCGCCCTCCCGCGGCCTGAAATGCAACTCGCGCCGGGTGTTTGTCGGACAGTTCGTGTTCATCACCTCCCAGAGCCACGCGCACGTGTCGGTCGAGCGCCATCGCCAGGACGTCGAATCCCGGACCCAAATTGGCCGAGGAGCCGGGGACGACGATGGTCGCCCCGCTTCGATCAGGCACCGCAGTCGACCAACGCCGCTCGGGACTCCGAGACGAGTCCCTCGAGCACCGATCGAGCGGCGCCCGAATCGATCGCCTCGGAGGCTCGCTCGAGACCCTCCTCCAGGCCGTCGACCACGTCGGCCACCACCAATCCGGCGGCGGCGTTCAACAACACGATGTTGCGCACGGGACCCCGCTCTCCACCGAGGAGTCGACGAACCACGTCGGCATTGTGTTGCGGGCTTCCTCCCACCAACTCGTCGATGATCGCCGGTGCCAGTCCGAGCGAGACCGGGTCGACCACGAAGTTTCGGACTGCCTCCCCGCGCAACTCGAGCACGGTCGATGTTCCGGTGGTGGTCAACTCGTCGAGGCCACCGCCGTGTACCACCCACGTCGACACCGATCCGTGAAGTCGCAACGACGCCAACATACGCTCGCCCATCAGCGGATCTGCCACCCCGATGAGCTGCCGCTTCACCCGACCGGGGTTCGCCATCGGCCCGAGAAGGTTGAACACCGTGGGAATTCCGATCTCGCGACGGGCCGGGGCCGCGAATCGAAAAGCCGGGTGATAACGAGCGGCGAGACAGAACCCCATTCCCACCTTCTCGACACAACGCTTGACCCCCTCGGGGGAAAGCTCGACCACCACCCCGAGAGCCTCCAAGACGTCGGCGGTGCCACATTGCGACGACGAGGCTCGGGCCCCGTGCTTGCACACCGGAACACCCGCAGCGGCCACCACGAGGGCTGCCATCGTGCTGACGTTCACCGAATGACTGCGATCACCGCCGGTGCCGACGATGTCGATGGCCCGCTCGCGAACCGTCTCCTCGAGCGGCACGAGAGAGGCGGCATCGAGCACCGCGTCCAACAGCCCGGACAACTCCTCGGGGGTTTCCCCCTTGGCGCGCAGGGCCACGATGAAACCAATCAACTGCGCCGCGGTGGCTTCTCCTTCGAGAATCGTGGTCATGGCCGCTCGCGCGTGGCCGGCCGGCAGATCTTGACCTTCGAGCAACGAGGACAAAAGCGAGGGCCATCCGCCGATCGCATCGAGAGTGAGGGTTTCGGCCATGAGGCAGTCAGGCTAGCGAGCCTCGCTCGAACGAGCCGATGTGAATATCAGGCGGTGCGCCGCCGTTGACGCACGATGCGACGGCGCTCGCGTTCGGTGGTACCACCCCACACACCCACCTTTTCGCGGCTGGCCAAGGCGTGTTCCAAACATGCGACACGCACATCACAACCGCCGCAGATGCCCTTGGCCACTTCGGCCTCGTCGTCGGTTTCAGGGAAGAACACATCGGGGTCCAAACCCCGACAGGCCCCCAAATCTCTCCAGATAACGTCGCTCACCATGTCCGTGCGCATCTCCCCGCGCCGGACAATAGGGCGGGGGCGTCCCCTTGGGAAGAGGTCCCTGAAAAAGTGCCCCTGACCTGCCCCTCAGGGCAGCAAGTCCGTCAAGAATTCCTCGCGATTTCCGGCGGTCAAAACGATTTCTTCGAGGTACGCCGGGTGGTCACAGGCGAACATCGCCTCGCCCGAATCCAAGGCATTGACGTCCTCCGGAGTGAAATCGAACTGAACGTAGTGAACGGCGGCGGTGATCGTCTCACGGGTGAGTTGGCTGGCGTGTTGGAGTTCGGTGATGGCACGAACCGTGCGACCCCCGGCAAGGCGAAAAACCAACGACGACTCGATACCGACCAACTTGGGTAGCCACTCGCGCATCTGCTCGTCGGAGGTGAGTTCGATGAACAGTGTCGCGCACAACTGACCGGCCTCGGGAATCATCGGGTTGTAGATGTCGAGTTCGGTCTGGATCTCCTGGTCGGTAGCCAGTCTCTCGACACGAGCCATCTCCTGGATTTGGTGACGGATCGTGTCACGGTTCTCGAAGACGACCGATACGAACGGTCCGAGTGCAAGGCGACGGCGTTGCTTCATGGCGATGACCTTGGCCTTGAAGGCCTCACGTTCGCGTTCGTAAGCGCGCACGTCAGCAATGTCGTCGAGGGTGAGTTTGCGGGGGGTGATGGTGCTCATGACGTGGTTCCTGTTCTGGTCATTCTTCGGGAATTCCGTAGGCCCGAGCCACCACCTGCAGTGGATGCAGCGCGATCTGCCCCGTCTGCTCGTTGATGGCGCCGTTGGCCAGATGGCAATCACCGGTGACGACGTCTCCGCCGGCCTTGATGATTTCGTCGGCCAACTTGCGACCGATCGGAATGGACAACTCGGCGTTCTCGGCACGCAGTCCCCACATGCCGTCGATACCCGAGCATTGCTGCACCAACTTGATCTTGGCGCCGGTCAACTTCATGAGGTCACGGCTCTTCAGACCGACGTTCTGAGCGCGCAGGTGGCACGGCGTGTGATACGTGATCGTCTCGGGAATGTCCCCGTCGAACTCGGTGTCGAGCGAGGTGCCCTCGGCCTTGTGCAGTCTGATGAGGTACTCGCTGGCGTCGAAGGTGTGCTCGGCGACAAGTTGAGCATCGGCGCCTCCGACGTAATCGAGGTAGTCCTTTTTGAGCACGTAACCGCACGTGGGTTGCGGTACGACGATGTCGTTACCCTTGCGAACCGAGTTCGCCAACGCCGCCACGTTCTTTTCGGCGACCTTGGAGAAGTTTTCGATGTCGCCGCTGTGCAAGAAGGGCGCCCCACAACACTGCGTGGTGTCGGCCAAGGTGCACTCGATACCATTGCGCTCGAACACCTTCACGAGGTCGTGGCCGATACCGGGGGCCTGGTACTCCACGAGACAGGTGGGGAACACCGCCACTCGACCTTGACGCTTTCCGATGCGCAACTTGGGACGACGCTTGAACCAGGTCGTGAAGCGCTGCTTGGCGAAGGGCGGTAAAACCCGCTCGCTGGACACGCCGGCGGTGATTTCGATGGCCTTTCGGACGAGGGACCCGGGCTTCGCACCCATCATCTTGTTCACGACCGGAGCGGCTTTGGTGGCCACCTTGCCCAGGAGATCGGTGCGGCCCATCACGTTGGTGGTGACGCGATCACGCATGGAAACTTGGTCGTTGGCGTGACGCATCGCGTCGGCGCGCAACATCAGTCGCGGGAAATCGAGTTCCCACTCGCTCTGGCCCGGGATGTACGGACAATTCACGTAACACAGCTTGCACTGGAAGCACTCGTCGATGACCTGATCCTGCTGGGCCGAGGTCAATCGCCCGGCGTCCTGATCGTCGTGCTGGTCGATGAAGTCGAACAATGTCGGGAACGACGTGCAGAACTTGAAACACAGACGACATCCGTGACAGAGGTCGTACACGCGAGTCAGCTCGTCGCGCACGTCCTTCTCGTCGAGGTACTTCGGGTGCTTGGGGTCGTACGTGATGGTCATCAGGATCCCTTACTGCCGACGAAGGGGGCCGCCTCCGCGAAGGCGACCACCCCCGTCATCAGTCGGACGACGAAGTCCGACACTCACAGAGCCTCGAGGCCACCACGAACCGGCCCCTCGACTCCGACACTCACAGAGCCTCGAGGCCACCACGAACCGGCCCCTCGACTCCGACACTCACAGAGCCTCGAGGCCTTGCTGAAAGCGGCCGGCGTGGCTCTTCTCGGCGCGGGCCAAGGTTTCGAACCAATCGGCGATCTCGGCGAATCCTTCCTCGCGGGCGGTCTTGGCGAAGCCCGGATACATCTGCGTGTACTCATAGGTCTCGCCGGCGATCGACGCCTTGAAGTTGGCTTCGGTGTCACCAATGGGCTCGCCCGACGCGGGGTCACCGACCTCGGCGAGGTACTCCAGGTGCCCATGGGCGTGGCCGGTCTCGCCTTCGGCGACCGAGCGGAACAGGGCGGCGGCGTCGGGGTAGCCCTCGACATCGGCCTTCTGGGCGAACCAGAGATAACGGCGGTTGGCCTGACTCTCGCCGGCGAACGCCTCCTTCAGGTTTTCATGTGTCTTGGTGCCGTGGAGGCTCATGACAATCTCTCTTTCGGGTTGATGGGTGTACTTGCCTATCCCCGAGCCGAGGCCCGGGAAACCGTGTTGGACGCACATGAGACGCACGTCCCGTTGAACAAAATTGAGGTCTGGTCGACGAGAAAGCCCTTCAGGCCATCGATCTTCAAACGATCGGATTCGGCGACGTACACGTCGCGAACCTCACCACACGACGAACACACGACGTGGTGATGGTCGTCGGTGTTGGGATCGAATCGTGTGGCGCCGGCACCGACGTCGATCAGACGGAGTTCTCCCATCGACGCCAGATCGGCCAAGGTCTGATACACCGTGCGCAAAGAGATTCCCGGCATCCGGGCGCTCGCTTCGGCGAACAAGGCTTCCGCCGTGGGATGAACGGTGTTTCCGTACATCAAACCGAACAACAACTGTCGTTGAGGGGTGACCTTGAGTCCGTTGACTCGGAAAGTCTCCGTGAGTTCGGCCGGTGTCTTCACGGCCGTGATCTTAGGTGCACGCGTTGTCAATCTGCAGGCTGTGCGAACGAGCACGACGTGAAATCTGTCTCAACGCTGCTCCCCCTCCCCGATCGGCCGGTCAGGGGTACTGTCTCGGGAATGGCCCGCCCCGAACCGATCGTGCGCGCGAGCCAGGTTTCCCGTCTGAAGCAGGGGGACTTCGACGTGGTCGTCGTCGGTGGTGGCATCACGGGTGCCGGAGTGGCCCTCGACGCGGCCTCGCGGGGATTACGAACCGCCCTCGTGGAACGCGACGATTTTGCCTCGGGAACATCGTCCAAGAGTTCCAAGTTGATCCACGGCGGACTGCGTTACCTGCAACAGGGTGAGGTGCGACTGGTGTACGAGGCACTGTACGAACGCCAGCGACTACGCCGCAACGCACCGCACCTCGTGTCGATGTTGCCGTTCATGCTTCCCATCCTCACCAAGGACGGACTCGTGTCGCGCAAGATCGCCCGTGCCCTCGGGTCGGCGCTTTGGATGTACGACATCACGGGAGGCGCGCGCATCGGACGCATTCATCGGCGCTTGCGCAAGAGGAAGGCCCTCGCGCACATGCCCACAATGCCCGAGCAACGACTGGCTTCGGCATACATCTACTTCGACGCCCAAGCCGATGACGCCCGACTCTGCCTGTCCATCGCACTCACCGCCGCCGATCACGGAGCGACGATCGTCAATCGCTGTGCCGTCACGGCGATCACACGAGATGAATCAGGACGCGCCAACGGCGTGTCCGTGCAATGCGACGACGAACGCTTCGATGTCACGGCGCGGGTCGTCGTCAACGCCGCCGGTGTCTGGACCGACGAAATCCGCCGGTTGGAAACCGGCGTCGACCCCGACACGATTCGCCCGGCCAAGGGAGTTCACGTCACCGTTCCCTGGGACAAGGTTCGCAACGACATCGCCATCGTGATCCCCGTACCCAAGGACAAACGCAGCTTGTTCGTCGTGCCGTGGGGACCCCGACCCGATGGCACCTTCACCCACACCTACGTCGGAACCACCGACACTGATTACCAGGGCCCGGTGGACGATCCTCAATGCACGAAGGACGACATCGACTACGTCATGAGGGCTCTGAACGCCAGTGTCACCTCCGGCATAACCGCCGACGACGTCACCGGAGTGTGGGCCGGGTTGCGTCCGTTGGTGAAACAGATCAACGCCGCTGACGGAACGGGTCAGAGTGGCAAGGCCGCTCGAACCGCCGACCTGTCGCGTCGCCACCTCGTGCTCCGCGGTGAGTCGGGCATCATCACGGTGACCGGCGGAAAATTGACGACGTACCGGAAAATGGCCGAGGACACGGTCGATGCGGTCCTCGATCTGCTCGGGTCGACGAGCGTCAGACGTTGCCGGACGAAGCGATTGAAGTTGCGCGGTGCGATGCAACCCCGCAACGACGGATCGCGCGAGGCCCACCTCGAATCGCGGTTCGGCACGGAGGCTCGTTCGATTCATGACCTGGTCGCCGAGAGTCCCGATCTCGGCGAGCCGCTCGTGCCCGGACTTCCCTACGTGCGTGCCGAGGCGATCCATGCCGTGACGCACGAGTTGGCCACCTCTCTGGACGACATCCTCTCGCGGCGCACGCGCTGTCTCTTGTTCGATCGCGAGGCGACCCTGGCGGCCGCTCGATCGGTGGCCGAACTGGTCGCCCCGGCGGCTGGATGGGATCGCGAACGAATCAACGCCGAGGTCGCGACTTTCACCGAAATCTGCGCCCACGAATCGACCGCGGCGCTCGTGACCGAGAGCGAGATGTACCCATGACCACCGAGATCACGTCACCCATCGAATTGGTCACGGCCGCCGAT